>NZ_JANIAH010000015.1:0-88954 GCF_028682105.1 Pseudomonas sp. 8209 | reverse complement strand
ACTCGTCTGTAGGCCTTTATCCCAAAGGCCTAGGGAAATGTATGCACAGGGTTATCCACATTTGAGTGCGCAAGAAGTTGCGCAGTTGGTAAAAACGGCAGGGTAGGTTTTCAGCGCTTGAAAAGCGAAAAAACACGCCCCCAACAGCCCCCTTTCGACGCCAGCGCCTCCTGCAGTTGCCGCGCACTGATCGTGCGCTGGGCAGGGTCGAACGCCAGCGCAATTTTCAGCGCAGGCCAGCAGTGCGCGGGCAGGTTCGACGGGCGCGTCAGCGTGCGATCGAGCTGCTCGGCGCGGGCCTGAGTTGAAGGCAGGCGCCGATAGGGATGCTTGCCGCTGGCCAGCTCGTAGATCAGGCAGGCCACCGCATACATATCCGCCGCCGCACCCAGCGTGCCGTGCTCCAGCAGTTCCGGTGCAGCGTAGCCGGGCGTCCAGGCGTTGAAGCGCTCGCGGCTGAGGTGGGCCAGCCCCGAAAGCACACCGGCGTCGGCCTGGCCAAGACCAAAATCGAACAGGCGCACGCCGTCTTCGCCGAGCATCACGTTGCTCGGCTTGAGGTCACCGTGAAACACGCCCCGGGCATGGCAGCAGGCCAGGGCTTCCAGCAGAGGCAACACGATCGCGTTCAACGCCTGCCCGTGCAGGCCCAGCGGTTGCTCGCACAGCAGTTTGTCCAGTGCAGGCCCACGCAGCAGCTCCAGGGTGATGAAGGCGCGCTGGCTCGGCGGGTCGATCTCGAAGCTGTACAGGTTGACCACCTGCGGGTGCGCCACGTGCCGGGTCAGGGCAAACTCGCTGAACAGCAGCGCGTTGGCATCCGGCGAGGCGGCCAGCGCCTCGCTCATGAGCTTGATCGCCACGCAGGGCTGCGGGTCACCGAACTGCTCGCGCAGCAGATCGCGGGCGCGATAGACCATGCCCATGCCGCCGGCACCGAGCAGGCGTTCGAGCCTATAGCGCCCGGCCAGCACCTGCGGCAGCGGCACCAGCGGCGGTGTCGGCGCCGGCTTTTTCTTGCCTGTGCGGCGCCCCTTGCGCTTGGCCGCAGCGGGCGCCGGGGCGGCCAACTGGCCGTTGACGAAGGCGAAATAGGTGAGGTTGGCGTCGCGGGATTCGGTGGCCAGCAAGGCACCGAGGTCGGGCTGGTGTCTGCTCATTGGCGAATCACCACTGCGGTCAGGTTGTCCCCCGCCGCGCCGCGCAATGCCCCTTCGAACAGACGCTCCAGCGCGACCTGCGCCGACGCCAGGCTCAACGCCTTGCCCAGTGCATCGCTGCTCAGTTCCTGATACAGGCCGTCGCTGCACAGCAGGAACGCATCGCCCGGGTATACCTGCAGCTCCAGCACCTCCAGGGTCAGCTGCTCGCTGGCGCCAAGGGCGCGGGTCAGGGCGCGAGCGCCCGGTTGCGCCCGCGCCTGCTCCGCGCTCATCTGGCGCTGGTCGATCAACTGCTGCTGCAACGAATGGTCGCGTGACAGCTGGTAAAGACGCTGCTGGCGCCACAGGTAGCAGCGGCTGTCACCGGCCCAGATGCACGCGGCACGCTCGCCCTCGAGCAGCAGCGCCACCACCGTGCTGCCCATGATGCTGTCGTGATGTGCATCCGTGACGGTCAGTTCCTGGCCAAGGCGCCGGTTGATCCAATGCAGGCACCCGCGCACCCCTTCCAGGCGCTCGTCAAAACTGCCATGGGCCGGCAACTCGGCCAGGCTGGCGACGATCAGCTGGCTGGCCAGGTCGCCACTGCGGTAGCCGCCCATGCCATCGGCCACCGCCCACAGCCCCTGCGCCGGGCACTCCAGAAACGCGTCCTCGTTGCGCATGCGCACCTTGCCAGCATCCGTGCGCGCCGCGCTGCGCCAGCGTGCTCCAACCTGCATCTAGAGCGACCCCGGCAGACGAAAGCCGCGTAACACGCCAACGTCGAAAGGGTTGGGCGCACGCTGGCTGCTGAGCAGGTAGTTGGCCCGCAGCCCGCCCACTTCGGCCTTGAGCACCAGCACGTCGCGGCCCTTGAGGTACTCGGTCTGCATCAGGTCGAACAGGCGGAACAGCGACCACGGCCCGGTGTTCTTCTCGATGCCGATCGGGCGCTCGACCATGCGTTCGAGCACCAGGCTTGCGCGACCGTCCTGGGCATCGGTCGGCCAGTTGAAGGTCATGGGCACCACCGGGCCGTGGCGATAGTCCAGCTGCCGATCGCCAAAGCGGAACTCGGCGCGGCTCACCGCCGAGTCCAGGGTGTAGGGCTCGAGCCTGAACTGCACCTGCGGCTGCGCCGGGTTCTCGGCGAAGAAGCTCTGGCGAATCGTCTGGGTCCTGGCCATCTGGTCCAGGTAGACCCGCGAGATCGGCAGGCTCTGGCCGTCGATGCTGCGCAGGCGGTAGCTGCCCGGGTCGCCGCTGATGAACGGGCGCAGGTAGGTGTCGAAGAAGCGCTCGGCGATGCCCTGAGCCTTGAAGAACTCACGAAAGTCGTTGATCGCCACGTCACTGGTGCTGTGGGCATCGAACGGGTAGCGCTGCTGGATCGACTCACCGTAGAAGCCGTACAGCTCGCTCTGGTAGCGCTCGTTGACGTACTGGTAGGCATCGTTGAGTACCAGCCGCCAGCTGTCTTCGGCCAGCAGGTTGAACCAGCCATTGAGCGGTCGCGGCAGACGCCCGGAGGCGTTGCGCAGGGCGCTGAGCGCATCGCGCTGGCCCCCCATGCGGGTCTTGGCAAGCTCGAAGGCCATCTGCTCCGGCTGGCTGGCGCGCGCGAGGCCGGCCATCTGCAGTTGCAGGTCGTTGAGCGCCTGCAGCGCCGGGGTGAGGTCGGCGGAGGGGCCATTGTTTTCGTCCAGCAGCCGATGCAGGGCTTCGAAACGCCGCTGCAGGGACTTCTTCGCGGTGTCGGGCAGCGGCTTGGCCGTCACGGCGGGCTTGCTCGCCAGGGCGCCCTGGACCTTGCCGGCCACGGCGACCGCCGTGTTGGCCTTCTTGCCCAGCTTGACCCCCTTGGCCGGGTCGCTGGCCGGTGCCTCGGCGGGCTCATCGGTGCTGCCCGGCACGGGCTCGAAACGGGTGTTGTCGCGCACCTGCACCAGCAGTTGAAGTACCGGCGAGTTGGCCGAGGTGAGCCCGGCGAGCTGATCGGCGCCCTCGCCGGCATCGCCGAACGGTTGCAGGCCGACCTGGCCGACAGCCTCGCTCCAGTGGTTGGCGTAGTCGCGAAAGTACAGCTGTTCCAATCCTACCAGCAGGCGGCGCATGTCCATGTCGCTGATGCCGCTGCCCTCACCCAGGACCCAGTTGTCACGCAGCAGCTCGCTGACCAGGGTCGAGCCCTGTACCGAGAAATACTGCTCGTAGCCCTGCTGGGTGTAAAACCCCGGAATCACGTAGTCGGTGCCGAAAAACAGCCCGCCCTGGGGGCCCAGGTGCTGGCTGAGACGGTAGTCGGGCAGGCTGCTGGCCTGCTCGCGCAGTACCCGGTACACCACGTTAACCAGCGATTCGCTGCGCAGCACCTTGCGTGCCTGGGCCACCAGTTGCGGGTCCAGCGGGTAGCTGAATGGCAGTTGCAGCAGGCGTTCGAAATGCCCGTTGAGCCCGTTTTGCACCGCCGTGTTGCCCGCGTAGCGGCGCGACCAGTCAGCGGCTACCCACTCCTGCAGCCAGGCGGCTTCGCGGCGGTCGGGCATGCTCAGCATCAGGTAGGCACGCAGGCTGTTGAGCAGGCGCTCACGGTCGCGCAGGTTGCCACGTATCTGCCCTTCGAGCTGTTTGGCCACCCGTGGCAGCAGTTGGGTGTGCAGGTCCTGCTCGTAGGCACTGCGAAGCAACGGATTGCTCTGCTCGCCCTGGTACAGGCCCAGGCGCTCATGCAGTGACGCATCACCCGAAGGCGGGAATACCTGGGTCGCGGCATAGCTGCTGTCCAGCGGCTTGAGCGCGGCCATGGCATCGCTTTGCGGGGTCAGCGCTGCACGCTGCCCGGCCCACACCTGACCAAGCCCGCGCAGTTGCTCGAGGCGGTCGTGGTTGGCACTGAAACCGCCCGCCCACAGCAACCCGCAGCACACCAGTACGCCCAGCGCGCCGACATACAGTGCGCGCTGCCCCCAGTCGATGCGTCGCCGCTCGCGCTGGTCGAGGCCGGCCAGGTCGGCCTCGGGGAAGATGACCCGGCTGAGCAGGTGATGGATGAACCGCGAACGCCCGCTGCGCAAGGTGGGTAGCACCGTGCTGGGCAGGCCCAGGCTGGCCCCGATGCTGGCGGTGTCCGGGTCCAGCTGCTGGACAAGGTGCGGCGCACTGGTGAGGTAGAACCCGCGAAGCTGGCTGGCGCGCTGGTAGCGATTGCCGGTGAAGGCGATGTCGACGAACAGGCACAGTTGCTCGCCGATCTGCGCCAGCTGGTGCGGGAAGTCGAGGATGCGCGCGCGCCGCTGTGTATCGCGCTCGTGGTGCATGCGCATGATCACCTGGCTGTTGAGGCGCCGCAGCAGCGCCTCGAAGGCCTGGCGCAGCACGGCCACATCGGTGCCGTTCTGCGCCTTGGTGAAGGTGCTGCCCAGTACCTGGTCGCTTTCTTCACGGCTGAGCTGGTCGAAGAAATCGTCGAAGCCCTGCAACTGGTCGGCTTTGCTCAGCACCAGGTACACCGGCACCTGGACATGCAGGGTCTGCTGGATTTCCTGCAGTCGCGCATGGACCTGGCGCGCCAGGTTTTCCAGGCCCTTCTCGTCGCCACTGCGCAGCAGCTCGACCGGCACGCTGACCAGCACGCCGTTGAGCGGCCGGCTGCGGCTGCGTCGACGCAGCAGATTGAGCAGGGTACGCCAGGCACTGGCGTCGACCTCGGCGG
The DNA here is from genome assembly GCF_028682105.1 of Pseudomonas sp. 8209. NCBI lineage: Bacteria > Pseudomonadati > Pseudomonadota > Gammaproteobacteria > Pseudomonadales > Pseudomonadaceae > Pseudomonas > Pseudomonas sp. 8209. The sequence goes on along the minus strand of NZ_JANIAH010000015.1, from coordinate 84,097 downwards.
TTTCCTGGGTCAGGTAGCGTCCGGCGGTGTCGATCAACACCGCGTGGTCGGCGAAATACCAGTCGCAATGACGCGTACCGCGGGTGTCGCGGGTGAGTTGGCGGTCCAGTTTGTTGAGCGGAAACTCCAGGCCGGAAAAGTCCAGCAGGCTGGTCTTGCCACTGCCCTGGGGGCCGATCAGCAAGTACCAGGGCAGGTCGTTGCGCCAGCGCTCGCTGCGCCCGCCATACAGGCTCGAGCCCTTGAGCGTACGCAACGCCTCGCTGAAGCGGCTGCGCAGTTCCTTGTGGTCCTCGTCGATGCGCGCTTCACGGCGCAGGCGTTCCTGGCCGTCCTCGCTCTCTTCGACAGCCTTTTTCTGCACCCCGGCGCGCCAACTGGCGAACACCATGCCCAACCCCCAGCACAGGAACAGCGCACTGATGGTCAGCAGGCGCGAGGTGGCCGAGGCCCAGAAGCGGTGGTCGTCGACTGCCAGCAGCGGCCCCACGAACCACACCAGCAGTACCAGCGACAGCACCAGCAACAGCGTCCATACCCACGTCTTGCGCAAAAAATCGCCGACTTTCTTGAAGAAGTTTTTCATCACACGTCCCTGTTCTACTGCTGCGCCTGGACCGTTTCCGGGTCAAGCTGCTGAAAAGGTTGCAGCACGGCCTCGCGCTGCTCGCCCAACACCCAGGCGAACCCCGAATACATCACCACCAGGCAGATCAGCGCGAACAGCGTGACCATCCACCAGGGCACCACCCGCACCAGGCTGCGACGCTGGTCGTTGAGCCCTTCCCACTGCGGCGAAAGTTCGCGCGGAGCATCCCCGCGCAGTTGCCGCACCTGGCGGAACAAGGCGTCGCGAATCCCTTCGAGTTCGAGCATGCCGCGTACCATCACGCGGTACTTGCCCTCGAACCCCAGCGACAGGCACAGGTACATGAGCTCCAGCATCGGCAGGTGCTTGACCGGGTTCTTCGACAGACGATCGAGCAGCTGGAAGAACTTCTCGCCACCGAAGGTCTCGTTGTGAAAGGTGCTGAGCAGGCTCATCTGCGCCCACTCGCTCTCGTTGCCCCAGGAGGTGGTGACCACGGCCTCGTCGAGCACCGAGCACAGCACGTAGCGCGCGGTCATCACCTGGCTGGGCTCGGCGCCGTTGTGCAGCGCATGGGCCTCGAACAGCTTGATGCCATGGGTGAGGGTCTGGTTGAGGGCGTCGAGGTCTTCGCGGCTGTCGCTGTGCTTGAGCCGCACCACGTGCGAGAGCAGGTCCGAGGCGGCTGCCACCAGGGTGTTGAGGCTGATGTTGATGGCCTCGGCCGGGCCCAGGCGAGCCGAGTAGATCATCCGGTCTTCCAGTTGCTCCAGGCGCGGCGTGGCCAACCCATCGGTCAGCGGAACCTGCCTGGGCGCCTGGCCCTGGCGGTCCACCAGCACGGTCTTGTCGTCCTGACGGTGTTCGATGTCCTTGTGCATGCGGTCAGTTCCTGATGGCCCAGAATTTCAGTTCGAGCTCGGCGAACTCGCCCGAGACGTGGAAGGCAAAACCACCGGAGCGCTCCAGCAGGGCCTGGTCTTCGGCGTTGAATTCGAGCAGGAAGTAGGTCTTGTTGGAATGGAACGGAATTTGCCGCGGCGCCACCGGCAACGGCACCACCTTGATGCCAGGCAGGTGCAGGTTGACCAGTTGCCGGATACGTTCCACCGGGCCGACCTTGAGGTGCGAGGGCAGGCGCGTGCGCAGGGTCTCGCTGTCGCAGTTGGCGCTGGCGGCCAGTACGAACGAGGCCGAGGCGAGCAGCGTCTGGTCGTGCACGGCGGCCACCAGGATGCCGTACTGGCGGGTTTGCAGGTCCAGTTCGATGGCGTGCTGTTCCAGCACCATCGACAGCACCTCGCGTATGCCGTCCATCAGCCGGCGAAAGCTCGCGCCCTGGTCGCTGTGCTGATAACGGCTGTCGGTACGCGGGCGCTTGGTGTCGCTGGCAAAGGTCGCCAGGTCCCCCAGCATGGTCAGCAGGGTGCGGTACAGCTCCTCGGGGTGCAGCTGGTCCAGGCCCAGGTAGTGACGCAGCAGCAGTTCGGTACGATTGATCAGTTGCAGCATCATGAAGTCGCCCACCTCCGCGCCGCCGACCTTGCCGTTGGAACGGATGCGCTCGGCAATGGTGTCGCCACGGTGGCCAAGCATGCTGATCACCTCCTTGAGGCACGACAGCAGGTAGCTTGAAGCGTGGGTGTGGATGAAGGTCGGCACGAACTCGGGGTCCAGGCTGATCACGCCGTCCGGGGTGGTGTCGAGCACGGCGCACAGCTTGAGTTTGACGTAGGCCTGATCGCCCTGCTGCTCGCCCAGCAGCAGGCGAAAGTCCGGCCGTGCACAGCTGATGTCGCTGTTGATGTCGTCACCGGCGTTGGAGTCGCTGACCGGGGTCTCGTAGGCGATGTAGCGCGCCAGCACATCGGACTGCTCCAGTCGCCGGGTCTCGATGTGGTTGCCGGTCACCAACGGCAGTGCCAGGTACACCGGCGTGTTGCCGGTGTTGGGCGGTATGTCCAGGGCCAGCGGCTCGATGTTGCTGCTGAGTTCGAACAGGCTGCCGTCGGGCAGCACGCCGCTGGCCTGGCTGACCACCAGCTTGCCCATGCTCAGGAACTGCTGGTCGATCTCCAGGCTGAGAAAACCCCAGTTGTAGCTGCCCAGCAGCTGGGTTCGGGTTTTCATCTGGTAGTCGTAGTAGCGATCGTTGTGCTGGAAGTGCTGCGGGCGCAGCAGCATGCCTTCCTGCCAAATGACTTTGTGCACATGCATGATCAGTTTTCCGTCCGGGCCAGTGTGGCGTTGCTGTTGCGAATGCCGGCCTGGTCCAGCGTCAGGCTGGCGCTGTTGAGTGCCTGCGGGGTGATCTGGACCACGTAGCGCCACTGGGTCTGCTCCAGGTCGCGGTAGGCCGCCAGCACGCCGACGTAGCGGCTGCCAGGTTCCACGCTCAGGCGCAGCGTCACGTGCTCACCGGGGCGCAGCTCCAGCTCTTCGCTGACCACCAGGTCTGGCGCCAGGGATTCCTTGGCCCGCTCGTACAGGCTGAAGAAGTCGGCATGCTCGAAGGCCACCGGGTGCTTGAGTTCGAACAGACGCACCACGATCGGCGAGGGCCGGCCATTGAGGTCCGGGTTGAGCTGGTCACCGGCGTCGAGGGTCAGTTGCAACTTGGTCAGTTCCGAGTACGGCGACAGCGCGGAGCAACCGGCCAGCAACAGCGCCAGCGCCATCAGGCCGGTGGAGAGAAAGGTCTTGCAGCGCAGCATGGGGATCATCCTTGAGCGTCGGTGTGAAGGGTGCCGATCAGGCGAACCTGTTCGGCGTAGGCCTGGGCGAAGTCGCGCGCCAGCAGGCGCTCGCTCCATTCATCGTCCTGGCCAAGGGCCTGGTGGTAGCGCACGTAGGCGCGCCACTGGCTGCCGGCAGTCCGCAGCAGCGGTGCCCGGCCGCGCTCGAACTGCAGGCCCAGCTGGCGTGGCGAAAAGTGCTCAAGCACACCCTGCAGCGCAGCGCGACAGGCCGTCAGCATCGCCACCTGATGCGCCTGCAGGTCGCGGTAGGCCTGGGTCAGTGCCTGGCTCGCAGGGAGCTGGCCGGGCGCGGCCGGGTGCAGCAACAGGCCCAGCGCCTGGCCGGCATCGGCGCTCGACTTCAACGGGTTGTGGCTGGCGCGGTGGGAGGTGGTCAGGGCCAGGCGCAACTCGTTCTTCAGTTCGCTGCGGGTGCGCAGGCTTTGCTGCACGCCGCCGATGCTCTGCTTGAGCAGGCCGGCCGCCTTGATCGCCAGGGCTTCACGGGCACCAGGGTCGAGCCCGCCCAGATCGACCCCGAGGGCGGTACCAAAGGCTGCCCAGAACCGTTCGTTACATGCAGGTGCCGGCGGCGCCTGTGGTTCATCGTCGGGTTCGGGCTGCGCCACCAGGTTGGGTACCAGCAGGCTTTCCATGTCTATGCGCGCGTAGTCGGGGCGCTGGCGGGCCACCGGTGCAACCGTGTCGAGTGCACTCAGTGCGTCGAGGGGCGAAGGCTCGACGTCCTGCTGGTCGAGGGCATGGAACGGGTCCAGCTCAAGAAAGGCGTCGTCAGGGATGATGCTGCCCGCGGCGCTGGGCAGGCCGACCTCGACATCGGCTGCGGTGCGGGTGACCAGGCGCGCGCGCACCTCGAAACCGCCCAGCAGGTACACGCTGTCCTGCTCGATTCGCTGCGCCTGCCCCTTGCGCAGCTGCGCACCGCTGCGTCCGTCGCGGGTGCCGTTGCTGCTGATGTCGGTGAGGAAGAACACGCCCTCCTGACAGGTGACCAGCGCATGTCGCTTGGAGACATGCCGCTGCGGGTCGCTGATGACCCAGTCGCACGCCTCGTCGCGCCCGATCACGCCGCCTGCACGGGTGAAGGTCTTGCTGCGTCCCTGCGTTTCAAGAACCAGTTCCATGTTGATGCTCCTTGCACTCACTTGCCGCGGTTGGCTGCCTGCGGATCGCCCAGCGGGCGATAGGTGTCGTCGTTGAATTTGTAATTGCCGCTACAGCCGCCCAGGCCGCTGAGCACGATCAGCGCCAGCAGCAAGGCGGGCCAGTGACGAACAGACATTTGCAGATCTCCATCGGTGGGCATTGCACGGGGCGCCGCCCGCCGGGGGCAGCGCACGGTTGTAAGGGAAAATGCAGCATTGCTCGCCATGGCCGCTCAACCTTCGAACTCGCCAAGGTTGATGTTCAGCCGCCCCAGGCGGTACAGCAGGGTGCGCCGCGGCAGGCCCAGCTCGCGTGCGGCCAGGGTCTGGTTGCCGGCGTTCTTGCGCAGGCAGTCGAGCAGCCAGTGGCGCTCCACGTTTTCAAGGCGGTCGCGCAGGTTCAGCCCGCTGTCCCCCGACGGTACTTCGCTGGCCGGGGCAACATGCTCAGGCAGCAGGCACTCGCCGTCGCACAGCAACACCGCGCGCTCCACCAGGCCCTTGAGTTCACGCACGTTGCCCGGCCAGGCGAGCCCGTCGAGGTAGGCCAGTGCCGCCGGCGACCACTGCAGGGGCTTGCGCCCCAGAAACTCGCAGGCCTTGGCAGAGAAATGCCGGGCCAGCACTGGCACATCGCCGCCGCGCTGACGCAGGGCCGGCAACTCGATGGGGAACTGCGCCAGGCGGTAGTACAGGTCTTCGCGAAAGCGCCCTTCGCTGACCAGCACCGCCAGGTCGCGGTGGGTGGCGGCGATGATGCGCACATCGATGGTGTGGGTGTCGTTGGAACCCAGCGGTCGGATCTCGCCCTCCTGCAGCACGCGCAACAGCTTGGCCTGCAGCGACAGCGGCATGTCGCCGATCTCGTCGAGCAGCAGGGTGCCGCCGTGGGCGGCATCGAACAGGCCAGGGCGGTCGCGCAATGCGCCGGTGAAGGCGCCCCGGCGATACCCGAACAGTTCGCTCTCCAGCAGGTTTTCCGGCAGGGCCGCACAGTTCTGCACCACGAACGGCCGGGTACCGCGCGGGCCGTAGTCGTGAATCGCCCGGGCCACGACCTCCTTGCCGGTGCCGGTCTCGCCCAGCAGCAGGACGGTGTAGGGGCTGTGCAGCACCTTGCTGATCAGCTGGTAGGCCTGGCGCATCGCAGCGCTGTTGCCGATCAGCCCGTAGTCGGTGGCGCCGGCGCGCGTGGCGGGCAGCGGCGCCGGCGCCGCTTCGGGCTGGTGCAGGCGTTGCAGCAACTCCATTTGCACCAGCACGAACGCCCCCAGCTGTCCCAGCGACTGGGCAAAGCCGCCCAGGTCGACGCTGGTACGGCTGGCACACAGCAGCAGGCCTGCGATGGCCTGCTGCGGGTTGAGCAGCGGTACGCACAGCAGCGACTGCCAGGGGCTGTGCAGCACCGGCAGGAAACTGGTGTCGAGCAGGCTGGCGGGCAGGTCGGCAAGGCTTACCGAACGGTTCTGGCACAGCGCGAACTGCAGCAGTTGCTCGCCGTTGTAATCCACCGGCACGCTGGCGGCAGCACGCGGCTGCAAGGCCCCGCCCAGCCATTCGGCGGCAAGGCTCAGCGAAGTGTGGGTGGCATCGAGCAGGTACAGCTGACTGAGCTCGCAACCGCTGAGCTCGGCCACCGCCTGCACGAAGCGCTCCTGCAGCGCGGGTTCCCGGCCCGTACGCGACAGGCTGGCGAAGTGCGTCAACAGGGCTTCGGCATAGCGCAAGGGCTGCGGCACGTGGGTGAACATCACCCCCACCTCAGGCAAACTCGCACCTCACGCCCGTATCGCCATCGAGCGTGGCATGCACCTGCTGCAACGACTCCCCGGCCGCCATCGCTGCCAGCAGCCGGTCAGCCACCTGCGGCATCAGGTGCAGGTCGAGCAGGTGGTCGATCAGCCGCGCGCCGCTGTCGCCCTGGGTGCAACGCTCGGCCAGGTGCTCGACCAGCGCCGGGGCATAGGTGAAACCCAGTTGCCGGCGCAGCAGCCGCTGGCCAAAGCGCTGCAGCTTGATCTCGACCAGCTCGCGCAGCACCGGGCCGCTCACCGGGTAATACGGCACCACACGCATGCGCGCCAGCAAGGCCGGTTTGAAATGCCTGCTCAAGGCGGGCCGTATGGCCTGTTCCAGTTGCTCGGCAGAGGGCCGTTCGGCGCCTTGGCAAAGGCTCGCGATCTGCTCGCTGGCCAGGTTGGAGGTCATCAGGATCAGGGTGTTGCGAAAGTCGATTTCGCGCCCCTCGCCGTCGTTGGCCACGCCCTTGTCGAAGATCTGGTAGAACAGGTTCAGCACGTCCGGGTCGGCCTTCTCGACCTCATCCAGCAGCACCACGGAATAGGGCTTCTGGCGCACCGCCTCGGTGAGCATGCCGCCCTCGCCATAGCCGACGTAACCGGGCGGCGCGCCGATCAGCCGCGACACGGTGTGCTTCTCCTGGAACTCGGACATGTTGATGGTGGTGATGAAGCGCTCGCCGCCATACAGCAGGTCGGCCAGGGCCAGGGCCGTTTCGGTCTTGCCCACGCCACTGGGCCCCACCAGCAGGAACACCCCGACCGGCGCATCGGGCTTTGCCAGGCCGGCTGCGTTGGCCCGCATCGACCGGTCCAGTGCCTGCACGGCCTGCTCCTGACCACGGATGCGCGCACGCAGGTCTTCGGCAAAGCGCATGATCCTGGCGTTGTGCTCGCGGGCCAGTTGCTCCAGCGGCACGCCGGTCCAGGCACTGATCACTTCGGCCACCAGGCGCGGGCACACTTCGAAGCTGACCAGGCGCTCTTCGGCCTGCGCCGCTTCCAGCAGGCTGCGGGTGGTCTCCAGGCTGGCCTGCAGTACGGCCACGTCATCCCGTGCATTGCCCTGCTCGCGGGCTTCGGCCAACTGCCGGCGCAGGTCCAGCACCTGCTCGGCCAGCGCGCGCTGCTGTTCCCAGCGCGCCTGCACGGCCTGCTGGTCGGCCTGGTCGCTGAGCAGTTGCGCCTGCAACAGGTGCAGCGCCTCTTGGTCGATGCCCACGCCGGCTTCGGCGTCGCGCTGCTGCGCCTGCACCTGCCGCTCGCCCTCGGCCAGCGAAGCACGCAGGCGTTCCAGGCGTTGCGGCGCGGCGGCCAGGCTGATGCGCACCCGGGCACAGGCGGTGTCGAGCACATCGACCGCCTTGTCCGGCAACTGTCGCCCGGCCAGGTAGCGCGCCGACATGTGCGCCGCCGCCACCACCGCATCATCGCGCAGGTAGATACCGTGACTCTTCTCATACACCTGGGCCAGGCCGCGCAGGATGGTCACCGCCTCGTCCGCTGTCGGCTCGTGCAGTTGTACCGGCTGAAAGCGCCGGGCCAGGGCCGGGTCCTTCTCGAAGTACTTCTTGTACTCGCTCCAGGTGGTGGCGGCGATGGTGCGCAGCTCGCCCCGCGCCAGTGCAGGCTTGAGCAGGTTGGCCGCATCCGAACCGCCGGCGTTGCCGCCCGCACCGATCAGGGTGTGGGCTTCATCGATAAACAGGATGACCGGTCGGGGCGCGGCCTTGACCTCGTCGATCACGCCCTTGAGGCGTCGCTCGAACTCGCCCTTGACGCTGGCGCCGGCCTGCAGCAGGCCCATGTCCAGCGCCAGCAGCTCTACCCCGCGCAGTGCCGGCGGCACTTCGGCGGCGGCAATGCGCAGCGCCAGGCCCTCGACGATGGCGGTCTTGCCCACACCGGCCTCGCCCACCACGATGGGGTTGTTCTTGCGCCGCCGGGCAAGGATGTCGATCATCTGGCGCAGCGCTTGATCGCGGCACAGTACCGGGTCGAGTCGGCCGTCGCGGGCCTGCTGCGTGAGGTTGTGGGTAAAGCGCTGCAGCATCGACTCGCCCTGGCCGCCCGCGGCACCCTGCGCTGCAACCGGCCGGGACGCCAGGGCGAAGCCCTTGAGGCGCTCGATGTTCAGGCGGGCCAGCAGCGGCTGGTAATGGCTGCCGGCATAGCGCACGGGGTTGCGCAGCAGCGCCAGGATCAGCGCAGCCTGTTCGACCTGGCTGCTGCCCATTTCGAGGTTGGCCACCAGCAGCGCATCCTGCAGCCACTGCACCAGTTCGGGGGCGAACACCGGGTTGCGCGAAGCGCTGTGTTCAAGCTGCACCTGCAGGGTGGAGCGCAGTTCGCCCGGCGCCACGTCGGCGTCGTGCAAGGCCCGTTCAAGTAGGCCTTCGGGGCGATCGAGCAATTCCAGCAGCAGGTCCTCGACCAGGATCCTGCTGCCGCCACGAGCCACGCAACGTTCGGCGCAGCGCTCCAGGTCACGACGGGTGTCGGCGTCCAGCGCCTGGATGAGTTGTTGCAGGTCTACGGTGATCATGTCCATCGGTCCTTAATGAATTTTGCTTCCCAGGGTCACCACGCCATCGGCGCGTTCGTGACCGAGCCAACTCGTCCATCCCAGACGGCAGGCGTTGTCCTGGCCGATACGCAGCTCGCGAATCTCTTCCTGGCGCAGCACCAGGCGGATGTCGTAGTCCAGCGGGTCGCGCAGGGTGAAACGCACCAGGGCACACAGCGGCTGATAGCCGAAGCCGATCGGCAGGAACTCGTGAAAGCGCTGCCAGTCGAGCTGGGTGATGTGGATGCGGAACTTGCCGTTGCGATCACGCACCCGCTCGCCCAGCACCACGTCCTCGCCCAGCAGGCTGTTGGCGCGCCCCAGGCGATTGCACTGCTCCTGCAGGATGACCACGCGACGTTCGATGCACTGCTCGATGACCAGCTGCGCATGCTTGAAGTAGTAGCGCAGCACCGCCTCGATCAATGCCGCCGAGTGGGCACGCAGGCTCAGCAGGCCCAGGTAGGGCAACAGGCGCTTCCAGTTCAGTTCGCGGGCCTCGCGAATATGCTCGCCGCCCAGCCCGATCAGGGCGAACAGCTGCGCCGAGAATGGGTCCATCGCCCCGCTCTGGAAGCGTGCGCGATAACGGTACTTGCGCCAGATGGGCAGCATCAGGCGCTGTAGCCGATGGTGGAACACGTCGAGAAACTGCCGGGTCGTGTTGCCGTCCTCGCCATCGCCCAGCGCCTGCTCCACGTAGAACGCCGGCAGCGGCGAGCTGGCACCGCACAGGCCGATCAGGTTGAAGCGCAGGCGTGCGCGCATCTGCCCGCGGTCGTCGAAGAACTCGACGCGATCGACGTCGCTGCCCGGAAAGCCCAGGCTCGGATTGGCCTGGAACTCCAGCTGGTCGTACAGTTCCTCTTCGCTCAGGTGCGGATGGAACTCGCGCAGCCGGTCGATGACCAGCAGCACGGCCTGAAACAGCGAGTACTCGCGTATTGCGTGGCTCAGCCCGCTCAAAGCAGGGGCTGCAGGCCCATACGTGGTGTCCATTGGTACACCTCTCCCTGGGTACTTCTGACCCGCAACTCGTGGTACGAGTTGAGGCTGGCATAAAGGGCAAAGAACTCGTTGAGCACCGAGGCGAACACGAACAGGTCGCCTTCGCCGATGTAGCCTTGCGGGTCGATGGTCAGTTCGGTGCGCAGCCCGCGCAGGGGCAGGCCGCGATGCAGTCGGTCGACATGCTCGTGACGGATCGACTTGAGCCCGCCGAGCAGGCGCTTGCTGACCTTCTCGGCATGTTGGTCGTAGTAGCGCGGCAAGTCGTAGGTTTCCAGGATCACCTTGAGCGCATCGATGTTGGCCAGCGACAGGTAGTTGAGCGACATGTTGCTGATCAGCTTCCACAGGAAATCCCGGTTCAGGGGCGGTGCGTAGCTGGCCGTGACCGGGGTGATGTTGCGGAAGGTGAGAAACTCCGGGGTCTGCTCGGACGGCTGGTCGATATCACCCAGCTTGAGCCGGCGCGGCAGGTTCTGATTGGTGCAGGTGAGCTCGATGGACAGCGTCTCGTGGGTGCGGGTATCGCGTATTCCGAAGCTCAGGTAGGTGTCCAGGCCGTCATGCAACAGCGAGGAGCGCTGGCGAATGCTGTAGTGCGGGCTGGTCTGCGGCACGTCGAAACTGGGGTCGTGCTCGAACGACTCGAACGGCACATAGGCCTGGTAGCCCACGCCGCCGGGCTTCCAGCCGGTCACGCTGTGCACCGAGAACACCCCGCAGTTCTCCAGGTCGTACTCGGCGGGCAGCAGCAGGTATTCGTCCTGCTTGCCATCCAGGCGAATCGGCAGGGCATCGTGCTGGAACAGGTTGGCGATAGGGGTGCAGTACAGCTTGACGTTGTCCAGCGTGGGGCGCATGCGCTGGATACCGCCCCTGCGGATGTCGAAACGTATCTCCAGCCCACGCATCTGCTTGAGGGTTTCCGTGCCCAGGGACTTGAGTGCCTCCAGGCCGTCGAGGTCGACGAACAGGAACTTGTCCTGGAAGGCGAAGTACTCCTGCAGGTAGCGGTAACCGCGAAAGGTGTTCAGCGGGTAGGGAATCAGCGCTTCTTCCTCGGCGAAGCCGACCGGCTGGATACGGTTGCCAGCCAGGCGCACTGTCACGTTCTCGCCACTGGCGCGCACCAGCGGCTTGCCATCGCCCCCCAGCGGCACCAGCTCGATGCCTTCCACGTTGCGCAGCAGGCACAGGTAGAGCATCTGGCTGACGTAGCGCTCGCCTGCCAGGTGCAGGCGCAGGCGGCTCAGTTCCAGCTCGCCGACATGCCCGTCGCAGCTCATCTCCAGGCGCAGGCTGAGCAGCGCCCCATCACCCTTTACCGAGTAATTGAGCGCGGTGAGGTCCAGGGCCATGACATCGGTGGGGTAGCAGGTACGAAAACGGCAGCGCACCTCATCGATCGGCTGGCTCTCGACCGGTGTATCGCGCGCCACCCGCAAGGGCGGGCCGGACTGGCCCAGCGGGTCGAACTGCAGGATGCTGAACGCCGGCAGCGGGCGCATGTAGTTGGGCCACAGCAACTGCATCAGCGAATGGCTCAGCTCGGGCAGTTCGTCATCGAGCTTCTGGCGCAGGCGCCCGGTGAGGAAGGCAAAGCCCTCGAGCAGCCGCTCCACGTCCGGGTCGCGCCCGGCCTGCCCCAGAAACGGCGCCAGGGCCGGGCTGCGCTCGGCAAAGCGTCGCCCCAGCTGGCGCAACGCGGTGAGCTCGCTCTGGTAGTAATGATTGAAGGACATGCTCGGTTACCTGTTTTGCATGCTCAGGAACGTCCTGTTCGCGAGACGACAGCGCGGTGCGCGTCTCAGTTGACCTGCACCTGCCCGCCGCCCTCCAGGCGCGCGGAAAAGCTGACCTGACGCTTGATCCCGTCCAGCTCAAGCAGGCCTTCGATGCTGAAAGCCAGCTTGAGCTGATCGTGATCACGCGGCAGCGACACCACGCGCACATTGGTCAGGCGCGGTTCGTAGGCTTCGATGAACTGCTCGATGGCCTGACGCGCCTGGCTCAGCGCGTCATGCAGGCTCAGGCGCATGTCATTGAGGTCTGCCAGCCCGTAATCGGGCAGCGTCTGCACGCTGCCCGCACGGGTACTGAGCATCTTGCCCAGGTGCACCGCCACCGAGGCCATGGCAGCCCTCTCGCGGCTCCAGCCGCGACGCTTGTCGGCTTCGCCGCCCAGACGCTCGAAAAGGCTGCCATATCCGCTCATGTACGCGCCCCCGCTTACTCTTTATCCAGCTTGCCGACCAGCGACAGGGTGAAGTCGGCGCCCATGTACTTGAAGTGCGGGCGCACGTTGAGGCTGACCCGGTACCAACCCGGCTCCCCTTCAACATCGCTGACGATGATCTGGGCCGCGCGCAGCGGACGACGCCCACGCACCTCGGCGCTCGGGTTCTCCTGGTCGGCCACGTACTGGCGGATCCACTTGTTGAGTTCCAGCTCCAGGTCGGTGCGCTCCTTCCACGAGCCCAGCTGCTCGCGCTGCAGTACCTTGAGGTAGTGGGCCAGGCGGTTGACGATCATCATGTACGGCAGCTGGGTACCGAGCTTGTAGTTCAGCTCGGCGGCCTTGCCCTCGGCGCTGATGCCGAAGAACTTGGGTTTCTGCACCGAACTGGCGGAGAAGAAGGCGGCGTTGTCACTGCCCTTGCGCATGGTCAGGGAAATGAAGCCTTCCTCGGCCAGCTCGTACTCGCGGCGGTCCGACACCAGCACTTCGGTGGGGATCTTGGTCTCGATCTCGCCCATGCTTTCGAAGTGGTGCAGCGGCAGGTCTTCCACCGCGCCACCGCTCTGCGGGCCGATGATGTTCGGGCACCAGCGGAACTTGGCGAAGCTGTCGGTCAGCTTGGTGCCGAACGCATAGGCGGTGTTGCCCCACAGGTAGTGCTCGTGGCTGTTGGCCACGGTTTCCTTGTAGACGAACGACTTGACCGGGTTTTCCTCCGGGTCATAAGGGTTGCGCAGCAGGAAGCGCGGCACGGTGAGGCCGATGTAGCGCGCGTCCTCGGACTGGCGAAAGCTCTGCCACTTGGCAAACTGCGGGCCTTCGAAGTGGTCCTTGAGATCCTTGAGGTCCGGCAGGCCGGTGAAGCTTTCGAGGCCGAAGAACTTCGGACCGGCAGCGGCGATGAACGGCGCATGGGACATGCACGCAACGCTGGAGACGTACTGCATCAGCTTGACGTCGGGGGAGCTGGGCGACATGAAGTAGTTGGCGATGATCGCGCCCACCGGCTGGCCACCGAACTGGCCGTACTCTGCGGTATAGATGTGCTTGTAGAGACCGGCCTGCATGACTTCGGGCGAGTCCTCGAAGTCGTCCAGCAGGTCCTGCTTGGAGACGTTGAGAATTTCTATCTTGATGTTTTCGCGAAAGTTGGTGCGGTCGACCAGCAACTGCAGGCCACGCCAGGCCGACTCCAGCGACTGGAAGTCGGGGTGGTGGAGAATCGCGTCCATCTGGCGGCTGAGCTTGGCATCGATCTCGGCGATCATGCGGTCGACCATGGCCTTCTTGACCGGTTCGCCGTCGTTGTGCGGCTTGAGCAGCTCTTCGATGAAGGCCGACACGCCGCGCTTGGCAATGTCATAGGCTTCATCGTCGGGCGTCAGGCGGGTTTGCGCGATGATGTTGTCGAGAATGCTGTACTCGCCTTCGGTGCTGCTGGTTTGCTGTGCTGCGCTGGTGCTCATGGTGTTCTTCCTTGACGGGGGAGGCTCAAGCGTCGGTGGTCGGCGTGGCGCTCAGGCCCAGTTCGCCGAGTACGCGGGTGCGCGACTCATCGTCGGCGAGCACGCCTTCGATGGCCTTGCGAAAAGCCGGTGCGTTGCCCAGCGGGCCCTTGAGTGCCACCAGCGCATCGCGCAGTTCCATCAGCTTCTTGAGCTCTGGCACCTGCTCGACCAGGCTGGCCGGGTTGAAGTCCTTCATGGAGTTGACCCGCAGGCTGATGCCCAGCTCATCGCTGGCGCTTTCGTCGTCCTGCAGGCGGTTGGGCACGCTGAGGGTCAGGCTCAACTCCTGCTTGGCGAGCACTTCGTCAAACGTCATCTTGTCGATGCTGATGGGCTTGCGGTCCTCTACCTTGCGTTCGTCCGGACGCTGGGTGTAGTCACCGATCGCGAGCAGCTTCAAGGGCAGTTCGATTTCTTCCTGGGCACCGCCCGTGGCAGGTTTGAACGTGACGTTGATGCGTTCCTTGGGGGCTACCGAGCCTTCTTTGGCCATGGCTTTTCTCCTTGCGTTTGCGGCCCGGGGGCCTAGTCGAGTACCACTTCGAGGTCGAGGTGGCACAGCCTGCGATAAACCTCATCCTTGCGTTCGCGCACGGCGTGGTTCTGCGGCAGCAGCTCACAACAGCTGTGCAGCAGACGCAGTACTTCCAGTGCCAGGTCCGGCTCCCACTGATGCAGGCCGGCCTGTTGCAGTTCGTGATCGAGGGCTTCGAGCTGGGTCTTGGCCAGTTCGTACTTCTTGGCCAGAAAGCACAGCCGCGCCTGGCTGAGCTGCCAGAAAAAGCGCACGCGCCCGCCTTGAGCCGCCTGCATGCCCTGCTTGAGTATCTGCACGGCAGGCTTGAGGCCGTCCTTGCGCAGCACGGGCAGCACCGCCTCCAGGGCCAGCTCCCAGGGTGGCAGGCTGGTCGCGAGGTCGGTCTCGACCTTGCGCGGTGCGCTGGTGCTCTGCAGGTGCGGCATGACGCTGGCGTTGATCCAGCCCCGCGTCGCCGGGTCGGCAAACGGCGTGCCGTCATGAAAGCGCAGCTCCACCACCCCGGGCAGGCGCTGCAGCAGTTGCGCGAAGTGGAACTCCACCTCGCGCATGCCCTGCTCGGCGTTGAGCTCCAGCAGGCACTCCCAGACCATGCGCTGGCCGTCGAACCAGAACGGCGACTTGGCCAGGCTGGCCTCGAGCTCCATCAGCAGGTCGGCGTACTGGCCGTTGGCAAAGCGTTCCTGGTAGATCTTCAGGCGGTCGACCGGCAACCCGCGCAGCACGGTCACCTGTTCGGCATTGCGCTCGGGCACCGCGTCGATCTGCAACCACAGCAGCGTGCGGTTGAGGCGCAAGGCGCGCACGTCGGTGGCCTTCTGCTTGAGCCACCAGTTCGATAACGGTCGAGCGCCATCCTGCAGGGTGCGTAACACCTTGTGCGCGTCTTTTTCGCTGTCGACGGGGGCGCCGGGGGTGAGCAACTGGGTGGCGGCCTGCTTGACCTGGGCCACGACCGCGCCCACGGCCCCAGGTTCGGGCTGATTGTCGGCAGCACGTTGCACCATGCTCGACAAGCGTCGGCACAACGGCAGCAACAGCGGCGCCTCATCGCCCAGGTGCGTGGTCAGGGCTGCATCGAGCGCCTGCAGGCTGTCGACCAGGCGGCGGAACAGCGCCAGTTGCTCCTTGATCGCGACATTTTCACCCAGTACCTGCTCCAGGCGCGGCACCAGCCAGCCGATGGCCGCGGCCCGCGTGCGCGGCTTGGCCGGGTGCACCTGCGCCCAGTGCTGCTCGCACAGGTGCTGCAACAGCCCCACGCCGGCCAGCAGGCCCGGGAAGGATTCGCGTTGATACAACGCCCACGTCAACCAGGCGGCAACCCGCAGGTCCTTGGACTGTGTGCGCAGCAGCGTCTCGCTGTTCTCGAGCACGCGGAGCCAGTCGATCTGGCCGCTCTCGTGAACGGACTGAGCCTTGTTCAACTCGCCTTCCAGTGCTTCGTACTCACTGGAAAAACGCACGTCCTCGCCCGCAAAACAGTCTGGTGATACAGCCTGCCGGGCAACCTCGTGGTAACGAGCGTGCAACTTGCTTGAGTAGGACATCCTTGGCCTGTAGTTGGACTGCAGGCCCCGCGCCGACCGAAAAAGCCCAGGCGGCACGGGGCCTACCAAAACAGCGTCAAACACCCATCCGTGGGTTCGCTGCCTTAAGTGAGGGGGCACATCCTAGATAGGGAAATGGCACATTGCAATCAACACAGCGTGTGCAATTTGTATCAAAAAGCAGGAAACCATTCCGCTGACGAACAGGACTGGCACTTTGCCACACTTCAAGGCATGCTAGCCGCCCTTCGGGCGTGCAGCTTATAGTGCGCGCCTGGAACCGGGATGCGACAGGACTACCGCACACTGCGCCGCTTGTCGCTGCGTAGCGATCACCTGCCACAGCCTCACGCAGGAACAGCGTTTGACCAATCTGACTCAGCCTTCATCCCCGCGCAAAGCCACGAGTGCGTCCGGTTCGCCCTTGCGTGGCTCGCTCAAAGGCGCGTTGGCCATCCTGGTGCTGCTGTTGCTCGCGCTGCTGTTCTGGCAGGTGTTCGAGCAGTTCCGCCATACCCAGGCCGATCGCCGCCAGCAGAGCCTGGATGCAAGTGCCGAACTGGCCAGCCAGCTCAACCTGAGCCTGGCATTGAACGCGCAAAAAGCCCTCACCCTGCTGCAACCCTACCCCGCCGCACCGGCCGTCACCGACCTGCCGCCGCTGCTCGAACACCTGCACGCACGCCTGCCCGCCCTGCGCAGCCTGGTGTGGGTGGACGCCCAGGGCGCGTTGCTGCGCGACAGCGCGGGCATCAGTGCCGACCGCAAGGCGCTCCAGGAGCTGCTGCACCTGGGCCAGGAGCGCCCGTACTACTTCAGCAACAGCGACGACAACAGCCTGGTCTACCTGCTGCTGCAGCACCCCGACAGCGACACCCGTGGCTATTGGCTGCTGCGCCTGGCCCCGGAGTACTACCAGCAACTGAGCCAACCCCTGGAGCACGCCGCGCCACCGCTGTGGCTGCTGGAAAACAGCCGCACGGCCCAGGTCATCGATCGCCACGCGCCGCCGCTCGATGCGCGCGACGCCAGCATCGAGCCGCCGCAAAGCGTGCTGCTGGCGTACCTGGACAACAGCGACTGGCAACTGCGCGGCCTGTTCGATGCCGCCTACAGCCGCCAGCAACTGCTGCCGGCCTTGATCGGCAAGTGCGTGCTGGGCCTGGTGTGCGCGCTGATCCCGCTGCTGGCACTGATCAGCATGCGCCGCCGCCACCGCGCCCTGCAGGAAGGTCGGCGACGCTATCAGGACATCTTCGAAGGCACGGGCGTGGCCTTGTGCGTACTCGACCTGTCGGGGCTGACCGAACTGCTGGAACGCCTGCGCCTGCGCAGCACAGCCGAGCTAGCCCAGCGCCTGGCCCGGGATGTATCGCTGCGCCACAGCCTGCTGGGCGAGCTGAAGGTTACCGAAGTCAATCAGGTGGCCCTGCAACTGCTGGGCGCCGGCTGCTGCGAGAGCGCCTGGCAGCGCCTGATCGAAGGCCACTCGCCGGGCGCCGACGGGGTGGGCATGCAGTTGGTCGAGGCAGTGGTGCAGGACCTGCGCCTGCTGGAGCTGGAAGTGCGGCTCAGCGACCCCCAGGGCCAGGACCAGCACCTGTGGCTGATGGTGCGCTTCCCCCAGGCACGGCGTGACTACCAGGCCGTGATCCTGAGCATCAGCGATATCACCAGCCGCAAGCGCGTGGAGCTGTCGCTGCTGGAGCGCGAAAGCTTCTGGTCGGACGTGGTGCGCACCGTGCCCGACCAGCTGTACGTGCAGGATGTGCACAGCCTGCGCATGATCTTCAGCAACCGCCACCTGGGCCAGACCCTGGGCTATTCGCGCAGCGAGCTGGCGCAGATGGGCGAGTACTTCTGGGAAGTGCTGCTGCACCCGCAGGACGCCGAGCTGTTTCGCCAGATGCGCCAGCAGCAGCGCCAGAGCGGCTATGTGGAGCAGTTGCATTGCCAACTGCGTTTTCTTCACCACGACCAGAGCTGGCGGCGCTACGACATTCGCGAACAGGCCCTGACCCGCGACCCTGACGGTACGGTGCTGCGCATCATCGGGGTGGGCAAGGACGTCACCGACCAGATCGAGGCGAGCGAGTCGCTGCGCGACAGCGAGCAGCGCTACCGCATGCTCGCCGAGAGCATCAGCGACGTGATCTTCTCCACCGACCCGCAGTTGCAGCTCAACTACGTCAGCCCTTCGGTGCAGACGGTACTGGGCTACGACGTGCCGTGGATCTTCGCCAACGGCTGGCAGTCGACCATTGCCAACCCGGCGCAGCTGACCGGCGTGTTCACCCTGTTCGAACGGGTCAAGCGGGCCCTCGAGGAACCCGCCGCGCTGGAGCGCCTGCGCACCGAGGTGACCACCCAGCTGTTCCTGTTCGACTGTCTGCGCGCCGACGGCCGCAAGATCCCGATCGAGCTGCGCGTGGTACTGGTGTGGGACGAGCACAACCATTTCGAGGGCATCCTGGGCGTCGGCCGCGACATCAGCCAGCAACGCCGCGCCGAGAAAGACCTGCGCATGGCCGCCACGGTGTTCGAGCATTCCACCTCGGCGATCCTGATCACCGACCCGGCCGGCTACATCGTGCAGGCCAACGAAGCCTTCAGCCGGGTCAGCGGCTACGCGGTGAGCGACGTGCTCGACCAGTTGCCGAGCCTGCTCACCGTCGACGAACAGCAGGAAGCCCACCTCAACTACGTGCTCAAGCAACTGCACCAGCGCGGCACCTGGGAGGGCGAGGTCTGGCTCAAGCGCCGCAGCGGCGAGCACTACCCGGCGTGGGTCGGCATCACCGCGGTACTCGACGACGAGGGTGACCTGGCCAGCTACGTGTGCTTCTTCACCGACATCAGCGAGCGCAAGGCCAGCGAACAGCGCATTCACCGCCTGGCCTACTACGACGCCCTGACCCACCTGCCCAACCGCACGCTGTTCCAGGACCGCCTGCACACCGCGCTGCAGCAGGCCGAGCGGCAGAAGGCCTGGGTGGTGCTGATGTTCCTGGACCTGGACCGTTTCAAGCCGATCAACGACTCCCTGGGGCATGCCGCGGGCGATCGCATGCTCAAGGACATGGCCGAACGCCTGCTCGACTGCGTACACGACGACGACACCGTGGCACGCATGGGCGGCGACGAATTCACCTTGCTGCTGCAACCCAAGGCCACCCGCGAAATCGCGCTCAACCGCGCGATCCACGTGGCCGAGCAGATCCTGGGCAGCCTGGTGCGACCGTTCGTGCTGGAGAACCGCGAGTTCTTCGTCACTGCCAGCATCGGCATCGCCCTCAGCCCGCAGGACGGCAGCGAGCTGAGCCAGCTGATGAAGAACGCCGACACCGCGATGTACCACGCCAAGGAGCGCGGCAAGAACAACTTCCAGTTCTACCAGGCCGACATGAACGCCAGTGCGCTGGAGCGCCTGGAGCTGGAAAGCGACCTGCGTCATGCGCTGGAGCAGAACGAATTCATCCTCTACTACCAGCCGCAGTTCAGCGGCGACGGCAAGCGCCTGACCGGTGCCGAGGCCCTGCTGCGCTGGCGCCACCCGCGCCGCGGGCTGGTGCCGCCGGGCGACTTCATCCCGGTGATCGAGGAGCTGGGGCTGGTGGTGGACGTGGGCGACTGGGTCATCAGCGAAGCCTGTCGCCAGCTCAAGGCCTGGCACCAGGCCAAGGTGCGAGTGCCGAAGGTGTCGGTGAACATTTCGGCGCGCCAGTTCTCCGATGGCCAACTGGGCACGCGCATCGCCACCATCCTGGCCGATACCGGGCTGCCGCCGGCGTGCCTGGAGCTGGAACTGACCGAAAGCATCCTGATGCGCGAGGTCAACGAGGCGATGGTGATCCTCGACAGCCTGAAGAATCTGGGGCTGAGCATTGCGGTGGACGACTTCGGCACCGGCTACTCGTCGCTCAACTACCTCAAGCAGTTCCCCATCGACGTGCTCAAGATCGACCGCACCTTCGTCGACGGTCTGCCCGAGGGCGAGCAGGATGCGCAGATCGCCCGCGCCATCATCGCCATGGCCCACAGCCTGAACCTGGCGGTGATCGCCGAGGGTGTGGAGACCCATGAGCAACTGGAGTTTCTGCGCGAGCACGGCTGCGACGAGGTGCAGGGCTACCTGTTCGGGCGGCCGATGCCGGCCAACCAGTTCGAGGCGCAGTTCAGCAACGAAACGTTGTTCATGTTCGAATGACGCATCGCGGGTCAAGCCCGCTCCCACAGGATGTTCTCGGCCCCCGAGAGCGGATACCAGACCTGTGGGAGCGGGCTTGACCCGCGATAAGTTCACACCGAGCCTGAATGAGCCCCGCTTGTCTGCGACATGATGCCCTTTCATATGCCAGACAAAAGCCGATGAGGTAGAATGCCCGCCTATTTCAGCACGATCCTTGAGGACCGCCATGTTCAGCCGTGATTTGACCATTGCCAAGTACGACGCCGATCTCTTTGCCGCCATGGAGCAAGAAGCTCAGCGCCAGGAAGAGCACATTGAGCTGATCGCTTCGGAAAACTACACCAGCCCTGCGGTGATGGAAGCTCAAGGCTCGGTACTGACCAACAAGTACGCCGAAGGCTACCCGGGCAAGCGCTACTACGGTGGCTGCGAATACGTCGACGTGGTCGAGCAACTGGCCATCGACCGCGCCAAGCAGCTGTTCGGCGCCGACTACGCCAACGTGCAGCCGCACGCCGGCTCCCAGGCCAACGCTGCCGTCTACCTGGCCCTGCTGTCGGCCGGTGACACCATCCTGGGCATGAGCCTGGCCCACGGCGGCCACCTGACCCACGGCGCGGCCGTGTCGTCCTCGGGCAAGCTGTACAACGCCATCCAGTACGGCATCGACGCCAACGGCCTGATCGACTACGACGAAGTCGAGCGCCTGGCGGTCGAGCACAAGCCGAAAATGATCGTGGCCGGTTTCTCGGCCTACTCGCAGGTGCTGGACTTCCCGCGCTTCCGCGAAATCGCCGACAAGGTCGGTGCCTACCTGTTCGTCGACATGGCCCACGTGGCTGGCCTGGTCGCCGCTGGCGTGTACCCGAACCCGGTGCCGTTCGCCGACGTGGTCACCACCACCACCCACAAGACCCTGCGCGGTCCACGTGGCGGCCTGATCCTGGCCCGTGCCAACGCCGACATCGAGAAGAAGCTGAACTCCGCCGTATTCCCGGGCGCCCAGGGCGGCCCGCTGGAGCACGTGATCGCGGCCAAGGCGATCTGCTTCAAGGAAGCGCTGCAGCCTGAGTTCAAGGCCTACCAGCAGCAAGTGGTGAAGAACGCCCAGGCCATGGCCGGCGTGTTCATCGAGCGCGGCTTCGACGTGGTGTCGGGCGGTACTGAAAACCACCTGTTCCTGCTGTCGCTGATCAAGCAGGAAATCTCCGGCAAGGACGCAGACGCTGCCCTGGGCAAAGCCTTCATCACCGTCAACAAGAACTCCGTGCCAAACGACCCACGCTCCCCGTTCGTCACTTCCGGCCTGCGCTTCGGCACCCCGGCCGTGACCACTCGCGGCTTCAAGGAAGCAGAGTGCAAGGAACTGGCGGGCTGGATCTGCGACATCCTGGACGACCTGAACAACGAAGCGGTGATCGACGCCGTTCGCGAGAAGGTCAAGGCCATCTGCGCCAAGCTGCCGGTGTACGGCAACTGATCGCAGGTACCTGATGTGAAAAAGCCCGGCTCCCAGCCGGGCTTTTTTGTGGCATCGCGGGTCAAGCCCGCTCCCACAGGATTTCATAGCCCTCCAGATGGGTAGTAAACCTGTGGGAGCGGGCTTGACCCGCGATGGGCCCTCAGGGGCGACTCAAGGCCTCGAACCCCTCGCGAATCTTCGCCTCGGGCAGGTCATCGGCAATGAACACCATCACACTCTCGCGCTGTTCGCCTTCGGCCCACTCGGTATCCCAGTCGAAGCCATAGAGCTTCAGCACGCCCTGAAACACCAGCCGCCGATCCTCGCCAGCAATGTTCAACACGCCCTTGTAGCGCAATAGCTGCTTGCCATGCGCCTCCAGCAATTGGTTCATGAACTCGCTCAGCCGGTCGATATCCAGCGGCACATCGGTACGCAGCACCATGCTGGAGATCCGGTCCAGGCTGTTGCCCGCCGCCACAACAGGCCGCAGGTTGAGGCTGGCGTTGAGGTTGAACCCGCGCACATCCAGCAGCTCGGCCAGGTCGATCCTGCCGTTGTCCACCACACGGATCGGCGCACGTCGGTTGATCCGCGCCAGGCGCTGGCTCAAAGCCTCGAACGCGGCCGCATCGACCAGGTCGGTCTTGCTCACCAGCAGGCGATCGGCAAACCCGACCTGGGCCTGGGCGATGGTCTGGGTCAGGTGCAGGTCGGCATGCGCGGCATCCACCAGGGTGATGATGCCGTCGAGGATGTAGCGCTCGCGCAGCTCTTCGTCGATGAAGAAGGTCTGCGCCACCGGTGCCGGGTCGGCCAGGCCGGTGCACTCGATCACCAGCCGGTCGAAGGCGATTTCGCCGCTGTCCAGACGCTCCAGCAGCAGGAACAGCGCCTTGGTCAGGTCGGTGTGGATGGTGCAGCATACGCAGCCGTTGGCCAGGGTCATGACCTGCACCGGTTCGTCGCCCAGCAGTTGGGTGTCGATGCCGGCGTCGCTGAACTCGTTTTCGATCACGGCGATTTTCAGGCCGTGCTCGGCCTTGAGCAGGTGGCGCAGCAAGGTGGTCTTGCCGGCCCCCAGAAAACCGCTGAGCACGGTGACGGGAATGGGTTGCACGGAAAATCTCCTGAACACTGAAATGACTGTGGGAGCCCGGCTGCCCGGGCTCCCACAGGTTTGTCACACGCGGGCGGTGCCGTCTTTCAACAGCACTTGGGCCCGCCCTTGCCGCCGTAGCGCGCCTCCTGGCGTTCCCGGAAGAACTCCTCGTAGGTCATCGGCGGCAGGTCGGGGTGCCGGGTTTGCATATGCTCGACGTAATTGTCGTAGTCGGGCATGCCGACCATCAGGCGGGCTGCCTGCCCCAGGTACTTACCCAGTCGACCGAGATCGTTGAACATGTCTGCAATCCTCTTGGTTTACGCGTCCGGCAAGGCCTGGAACGGCGATTCCTTGTCGGTACGTTCTTTCTTGTTCAAGGCGCGGATACCGACCTTGAGCGCGAAGAACAGGATGCTGAACACCACGAACAGGAACAGCGCGGTCAGCGTCGCGTTGGTGTACGCGTTGAAGATCACGTGCTGCATCTGCGCGATGTCCTTGGCCGGGGCCAGTACCTGACCGGCGTCCAGCGCCGCGCTGTACTTGTTGGCCAGGGCCAGGAAGCCCACCGCCGGGTTCGGGTCGAACAGCTTGATGAAGCCTGCGGTGGTGGTGCAGATCAGCAGCCATACCGCCGGCACCAGGGTGACCCACATGTACTGCTGGCGCTTCATCTTGATCAGCACCACGGTGCCGAGCATCAGCGCGATACCGGCCAGCATCTGGTTGGAGATGCCGAACAGCGGCCACAAGGTGTTGATGCCACCCAGCGGGTCGATCACGCCCTGGTACAGCAGGTAGCCCCACAACGCCACACAGCCGGCGGTGGCGAGCAGGTTGGCGCCCCACGACTCGGTGCGCTTGAGCGCCGGCACGAACGAGCCCAGCAGGTCCTGCAGCATGAAGCGCCCGGCACGCGTACCGGCGTCTACCGCAGTGAGGATGAACAGGGCTTCGAACAGGATCGCGAAGTGGTACCAGAACGCCATGGTGTTTTCACCCGGTAGTACCTGGTGCAGGATCTGTGCGATACCCACCGCCAGGGTCGGCGCACCACCGGCACGGGCCAGCACGGTGTGCTCGCCGATGTCCCGGGCGACCGCCTCGAGCTGCTCGGGGGTGATGGCAAAGCCCCAACTGCTGACTGTCTGCGCCACCGACACCACGTCGGCACCGACCACCGCGGCCGGGCTGTTCATGGCGAAGTACACGCCCGGCTCGATCACCGAGGCGGCAACCATGGCCATGATCGCGACGAACGACTCCATCAGCATGCCGCCATAGCCGATGTAGCGGGCGTTGACTTCGTTGTCCAGCAGCTTGGGCGTGGTGCCCGAGGAGATCAGCGCATGGAAACCCGATACCGCGCCACAGGCGATGGTAATGAACAGGAACGGGAACAGGGTGCCCTTCCACACCGGGCCGGTGCCGTCGGTGAACTGGGTCAGCGCCGGCATCTTCAGCTCGGGCGCCAGCACCAGGATGCCGATGGCCAGGGCAATGATGGTACCGATCTTGAGGAAGGTAGAGAGGTAGTCACGCGGCGCCAGCACCAGCCATACCGGCAGCACGGCGGCGACGAAGCCATAGCCCACAAGCATCCAGGTGATCTGCACGCCGGTGAAGGTGAACGCCGGGCCCCACACCGGATCGGCGGCCACCAGGCCCCCCAGCCAGATGGACAGCAACAGCAGCACCACACCGATCAGCGAGATCTCGCCGATGCGGCCCGGGCGGATATAACGCATGTACACGCCCATGAACATCGCGATGGGGATGGTCGCCATCACCGTGAACATGCCCCATGGGCTTTCGGCCAGGGCCTTGACCACGATCAGCGCCAGCACCGCAAGGATGATGATCATGATCAGGAAGCAGCCGAACAGGGCGATGGTGCCGGGAATGCGGCCCATTTCCTCACGCACCATGTCGCCCAGCGAGCGACCGTTGCGGCGGGTGGACAGGAACAGGATCATGAAGTCCTGCACTGCACCGGCCAGTACCACGCCGGCGATCAGCCAGAGCGTACCGGGCAGATAGCCCATCTGCGCAGCCAGTACCGGGCCCACCAGCGGGCCAGCGCCGGCGATGGCCGCGAAGTGGTGACCGAACAGGATGTGCTTGTTGGTCGGCACGTAGTCCAGACCATCGTTGTTGAGCACCGCCGGGGTGGCCCGGCGCGGGTCCAGCTGCATCACCTTGGTGGCGATGAACAGACTGTAGTAACGGTAGGCGACCAGGTAGAGGGCTACCGAGGCAACCACAATCCACAAGGCGTTGATCGCTTCGCCACGGCGCAGGGCAACCACACCCAGCGCACAGGCCCCCAGGACTGCCAGCAGCAGCCATGGTATATGGCGTAGCAGGCTATTATTGTTGTTCATGGTTTGCTTCCAGCTAGTGGATATGAAAGACCGCCCATCGAGTCTAGGGCGAGTCTTGGCGCATTGCCATACTTGCTTTGGTCTAGAGCCTGCAGCCCCGCCCACAGTCTCGTTATGCGCGTTCGCGATCATGCTGGCAAGCCCTGAGCTATAGTCAGTCAGGTTCCAGCCAGGTTCTACTGCAAAGGGCCTTCACCATGAGCGATCACCCAGAACGCCGGCGCTTCCAGCGCATACCCTTCGATGCACCGACCGAACTGCTCCAGGGCGAACGACGCTGGCCGGTCAACCTGCTCGACCTGTCGCTCAAGGGCCTGCTGATCGAGGCGCCCAAGGCCTGGGACGCCGACCTCGAGCGGCCGTTCGCTGCGCAGATACGCCTGGGTGAAGAGGCGTTTGTCACCATGACGGTGGAACTGCGCCATGTCGACGACACCCAGCTGGGGTTTATCTGCGAGCACATCGACCTCGATTCGCTGGAGCACCTGTGCCGCCTGGTGGAGCTCAACCTGGCCGATCGCACCGAACTGGAGCGCGAATTCCATCAACTCATCGACATTTGAAATCTTTTAGCCCGCTACCGACCTGACCCCGCCCCGCCTTCCTGTCCACCCAGACAGCTTTCAAACAGCCGTTCATGCCACCGGACCCAGCCCTGGCGGGCCTGGTGCTGCGTGTTGGAACGATAACTGCATCCACGCCTGCACCCAAACCAATGACCTGACTGTTCCTGTGCCAATCTAAAAATTGTATACAATTGTTCTGGCAATGAATGGCACGAGTTGTCTACAGTAGCGCCACAACAATAAAACAGAGAACCTGCTCCCATGACTACGTCCTCCCCCGACACGTCCACGGCATCACGTCCTGAAGACGAGAACCTGGGGCTCGGCGCCAACCTGGCGTACGGGCTGCAACACGTACTCACCATGTACGGCGGTATCGTCGCGGTACCGCTGATTCTCGGCCAGGCGGCCGGCCTGGGCCCGGCCGACATCGGCCTGCTGATTGCCGCATCGCTGTTTGCCGGTGGCCTGGCGACCCTGCTGCAGACCCTGGGCCTGCCGTTCTTCGGTTGCCAGTTGCCGCTGGTACAGGGCGTTTCGTTTGCCGGCGTGGCCACCATGGGCGCGATTCTCAGCAGCGAGGGCGGCGGCGGCCTGCCGGGAGTGCTGGGCGCGGTGATGGCGGCCTCGTTGATCGGGTTTCTGATCACCCCGGTGTTCTCGCGCATCACCAAGTTCTTCCCGCCACTGGTGACCGGCATCGTGATCACCACCATCGGCCTGACCCTGATGCCGGTCGCGGCGCGCTGGGTCATGGGCGGCAACAGCAAGGCACCGGACTTTGGCAGCATGTCCAACATCGGCCTGGCGGCGGTGACCTTCCTGATCGTGCTGATACTGAGCAAGCTGGGCAGCGCGGCGATCTCGCGGCTGTCGATCCTGCTGGCAATGGTGTTCGGCACCCTGATCGCCTGGTCGCTGGGCATGGCTGATTTCAGCAAGGTGCTCGAAGGTCCGCTGGTGGCCTTCCCTACCCCGTTCCACTTCGGCATGCCGACCTTCCATATCGCGGCCATCCTGTCGATGTGCATCGTGATCATGGTGACCCTGGTGGAAACCTCGGCCGACATCCTCGCGGTAGGTGAGATCATCGACACCAAGGTCGACTCCAAGCGCCTGGGCGATGGCCTGCGTGCCGACATGGCCTCGAGCATCCTGGCGCCGATCTTCGGTTCGTTCACCCAGAGCGCATTCGCCCAGAACGTCGGCCTGGTGGCCGTGACCGGGGTGAAGAGCCGCTACGTGGTGGCTACCGGTGGCGTGATCCTGGTGGTGCTGGGCCTGCTGCCGATCATGGGCCGGGTGATTGCCGCCGTACCGACCTCGGTACTGGGTGGCGCGGGGATCGTGCTGTTCGGCACCGTGGCGGCCAGTGGTATCCGCACGCTGTCCAAGGTGGACTACCGCAACAACATGAACCTGATCATCGTGGCCGCCTCACTGGGCTTCGGCATGATCCCGATTGCCGCGCCCAACTTCTACGCGCAGTTCCCGAACTGGTTCGAGACCATCTTCCACTCCGGCATCAGCTCGTCGGCGATCATGGCGATTCTGCTGAACCTGGTGTTCAACCACTTCAAGACCGGCAACTCCGATCATCAGTCGGTGTTCGTGGCCGCCTCCGAGCGCACGCTGAACTACTCGGACATTTCCGGGCTGCGTGACGGCGACTACTTCGAAGACGGCAAGCTGTTCGATGCCGAGGGCAAGGAGATTCCGTTGCTGGAGAAGGATGAGCATGGGGGGCAGGTAGTAAGGCGAGAGACGGTGGCTGAGCATTGATAGTGCTCGGTTGATGAGGAAGGGCTGGTGCACGTGCACCGGCCCTTTTTGTGTGTGCCTGTTGGCCATCGGAAAGCGAATTTTATAAATATCAGAATACAACACTTCAATGTTTTATTTCTGACGACTTACAATTATATCCTTTTCAAATAACTTCAAAACGCCGCCGTCGAAATCTATTCGATACGCCCCTAACTTAAACCATAACTGAGAGACATATAATCTCCACAACCAGACACAATAATATTTTCAAGATGCTTGCATACTGTTTTTTGATGACCCATCTATTTGAGACCCTTCAAAAAATCTCTAAGACCTTCTTTGGTAGCGGGGAAAACTAAAAGATAACTGCTCCCCCCTTTTCCAGCCCCTAATGCTGCGCCTACCTCTGATGCATAACAGCCTTTAATAGTGACCGTCTTGCCTCCTTGAGATTGGGTATATTGTAGGAGTTTTTTTAAGCGGTCCAACTAACTCGGCAGCCCCACCGGGACCATTGCCAATAAAACCTTTCGATGTACCAACAGTAAAGTCGTCAAATATGACCTCACCGGCATTCATCGTCACTTTCGGGAAGTACATTGTTAGGCCCCCATTAGCAGCATCAAATGAAGCCTTCCCAAGATCTGTTGCGAGAGGAGAGGTTGCTTTTGCACAAACTAATCAGTGACTATTTTTTGCATCAAGCTCGCGACCTTAGATTTAAGCATTTCATCGTCAAGCTCATACTCTTCCCTTGATTCATCTGGCTCGTACATATCCGCAGCACAAAAAATGCTGGACAAGCACTCGCTCAACGAAGGCTCATCGAGCTGAAGGACATTCCTATCTCGCTCAATTTTCCAAAGCTCAATATACGCCTCAGAAAAAACTTTGGCTGTCAGTCTTCCTGCTACATACGATCTTGCAAACTCCAAGATAGTAAGACTCATCGCAGAACTCCATATTTAATAAAGCAGCGGGCATCGGCCGGCGCCGGTGCAGTCTGGGTAGGGGCGGTGCTGCCAGGCAGCTCCTTGAGTTCCTGCAGGCGCCGCTGCTGCTCTTCAAGCAACCGCCCCTGACGCTCGCGAATCAGTTCCTGGTCACCCGGCAAGCTCGCGGCCGATACAGGGCCAGCAAGGATGCCCAACAACAGCCAGAAGCAGGACAGCTTTGTGCCAGATACCAAAAACGCCATCTTCCCATCCCTGGAAGCAAAAAACGAAGGCGCGATAGTAGAGAGACAGAACAATGGTGCCAATTTGCCATCACGGCAAATTGATTACATTTTATTCAAACAACGCATCCAACGCCTGCTCCAGGCGCGTCACCGCAATCACCTGCAGCCCCGGCGGCGCTTCCTTGGGCGCGTTGCCCTTGGGCACGATGGCGCGCTTGAAGCCGTGCTTGGCGGCCTCCTTCAGGCGCTCCTGCCCGCTCGGCACCGGGCGCACTTCACCGGACAGGCCCACCTCGCCGAACACCAGCAGGTCGTGTGGCAGCGGGCGGTTGCGCAGGCTCGACATCACCGCCGCCATCAAGGCCAGGTCCGACGCGGTCTCCAGTACCTTGACCCCGCCCACCACGTTGAGGAACACGTCCTGGTCGTGGGTGGGGATGCCGCCATGGCGATGCAGCACCGCCAGCAACATGGCCAGGCGGTTCTGGTCCAGGCCCAGGGTCACACGGCGCGGGTTGGCCATGTGGCTTTCATCCACCAGCGCCTGCACCTCCACCAGCATCGGCCGGGTACCTTCCCAGGTGGCCATCACCACGCTGCCCGGCACTTCCTCCTGGGCACGGGTCAGGAAGATCGCCGACGGGTTGGAGACTTCCTTGAGGCCGCGGTCGGTCATGCCGAACACGCCCAGTTCGTTGACCGCACCAAAGCGGTTCTTCACCGCGCGCAGCAGGCGCAGGCGACCGTCGGACTCGCCCTCGAAATACAGCACGGTGTCGACCATGTGTTCCAGTACCCGCGGCCCGGCCAACGCGCCCTCCTTGGTCACGTGGCCGACCAGGAAGATCGCCGTGCCGCTCTGCTTGGCATAGCGCACCAGCAAGGCGGCACTCTCGCGTACCTGCGACACGCCACCGGGCGCCGACTGCAACTGTTCGGTGAAGATGGTCTGGATGGAGTCGATCACCATCACCTTGGGCTTTTCGACCCGCGCGGTGGCAATGATGGTTTCGATGCAGGTCTCAGTCATCACCCGCAACTGATCCTGCGGCAGGCCCAGGCGACGGGCACGCATGGCCACCTGCTGCTGGGATTCTTCCCCGGTGACGTACAGCGCCGGCATGCGCGTGGCAATGTTGCACAGGGTCTGCAGCAGGATGGTGGACTTGCCGATGCCCGGGTCACCACCAATCAGCACCACCGACCCATCGACCAGGCCGCCACCGAGCACGCGGTCCAGCTCGGCGCTGGCGGTGCTGAAACGCGGGATCTCCTCGACACTGACCTCGGCCAGGGTCTTGATCTGCGCCTGTTGCCCGGCCCAGCCGGTGCGCCCGGCAGGCGCCGCGGCGCCGCCACTTTCGATCATGGTCTCGACCAGGGTGTTCCACGCGCCGCATTCGCCGCACTGGCCCGCCCACTTGGGAAAGGTCGCGCCGCACTCGGTGCAGCCGTACATGCGCTTGGCCTTGGCCATGGGGCAGTCTCCTGGAAAAAGGGGCCATGATAGCCGAGCCGACCCAGCTGCGGGGCGCCGCCTGGGCGACAAAACTATTCGGCATAGCCGGGGTCTTTTACTGCAACGCGGAGCATGAAGCGCATAGCTGATTTACACTGCGATGACCAATCTCATCTGTTACAGGGAATAAACCATGGGCGTGATCAGTGAATTCAAGGCCTTCGCGGTCAAGGGCAACGTGGTCGACATGGCCGTCGGTATCATCATCGGCGCCGCGTTCGGCAAAATCGTTTCATCGTTTGTTGGCGATGTGGTGATGCCCCCCCTGGGCCTGCTGATCGGTGGAGTGGACTTCAGTGATCTGGCGGTGGTGCTCAAGGCGGCCGAGGGTGACGCGCCGGCGGTGGTGCTGGCCTATGGCAAGTTCATCCAGACGGTGATCGACTTTCTGATCGTGGCCTTCGCGATCTTCATGGGCGTGAAGGTGATCAACCGCCTCAAGCGCGAAGAAGCGGTGGCCCCGACCCTGCCGCCGGTACCCACCAAGGAAGAAGAACTGCTGGGCGAAATCCGCGACCTGCTCAAGGCGCAGAACCAGCAGCCCTGAACCGGGCCTGCCTGACCGTAACGGCGCCTTCGGGCGCCGTTGTGCTGTCTACCAGTAGTTTTCCACCGCCACCTGGCCCGGCCGGCGGCTGAGGCTCAGCTGAAGATCACGTGCCTTGAGCACCTGGCGGGTGTCGTCGATCATCTGCGGGTTGCCGCAGAGCATCACCCGCGAATGTTCGGGGGTCAGCGCCAGGCCGGCCGCACGCTCCAGTTCGCCGTTCTCGATCAGGGTGGTGATACGCCCGTTCAGCGCACCCGGGTGTTGCTCGCGGGTGACCACCGGAATGAACTGCAGCTTGCCCGCATGTTCGGCCAGGTAGTCGCGCTGCTCCAGGCCGGCGATCTCCTGCTGATAGGCGAGCTCCCTGGCTTCGCGCACCGAATAGACCAGCTTGATGGTGTCGAACCGCTCCCAGGCTTCGAAGTCCTGCAGTATCGACATGAAGGGCGCAATGCCGGTACCGGTCGCCAGCAACCACAGGTCCCGCCCGTCGGCGAAGCGATCAAGGGTCAGGAAACCGAACGCCTGGCGGTCGATCAACAGTTGGTCACCCTCACGCAGCCGGCTCAGCTCACTGGTGAACTCGCCGCCGGGCACGACGATCGAGAAAAAGTCCAGGTACTCGTCGAACGGCGACGAGACCATCGAGTACGCCCGCCACACCACGCTGCCATCGGCACGGGTCACGCCCAGGCGAGCAAACTGGCCGGCCCGGAACCGAAAGCCGGGATCACGGGTTACGCGCAGGCTGAACAGGTTGGGGATCAGCGGCTGGACATCGAGCAGGGTCTGGCGGGTGAACTTCTCCGCACTGGCAGTCATGGTGTGCTCCACAATTCAGGTAAACACAGTGTCGCGCAAAGCTGACGGGATAAACACCGCCGCGATGTAATGGCATTACGCTCATGTGTTTCAACCACGTAACAAAACATGTAACGCGGGTTGTACAACCCTATTTTTATGTAGAGCACTGGAACATTTCTATAGCAAAAAAAACCTAGAACAACGTGCGACTTTTCCTACACTCGATCCAGGGTGACTAATTGTAAAGGTGCACGGAGGCTCAAATGCCATATTGGAAGCAGGAGCAGCTGCAACAACTGACGCAGGAGGAAAACCAGCAACAGATGTTTGCCACTGCACTGTCACTGGCCGAGCAACTGGACATGGAGTTTCTGGCATACCGCCTGAACGGCAGGACGGTCGCCGAAGGCCCGCAGGTCATGATGTTCAACAACTACCCGGCCGAATGGAACGAGCTCTACAAGAAGAACGAGTACGAGCGCATCGACCCGGTGCTTGTGCATTGCCATCATTCGAACATGCCGGTGCTGTGGTCCCCGCAGTTGTACAAGCAAGCCCCCGAGTTGCGACAGACGGCGTGCGAACATGGCCTGTGCCATGGTTGGAGCCAGGGCACCCAAGACCTGCGCGGCAACGAAAGCGTGCTGTGCGTATCACGCCGGCAGGGCGAAGTGAGCATGGCGGAACTGTACGAAAAGTCGGCCCAGACCCTGTGGCTGTGCAACCTGCTGCACACCCTGATGGTTGCCAAGTTGCATCCGCCCAAGGCCCGTTTGCAGGCACTCTCGCCCCGGGAACGCGAGGTGCTGCAGTGGACCGCTGCCGGCAAGACCGCCGAAGACATCAGTTGCATCCTCACGCTGTCCAGAAGCACGGTCAATTTTCATATCCGCAGCATCACCAGCAAACTCAACACCACCAACAAGACCAGCGCGGTCGCCATCGCCACCCAGTACGGGTTGATCTGAGGTTCTGCTCGCCAACACCCCCCTCCCCACCTGCAAAAACGCTGTAGAATCTGCGCCCGTCCAGCGCCAAGCCCCAGCGCGCGCCAAAGCCCAGAGCCCTACGCCATGCCCCTGTTGATCACCCCCTTCGCCGAGCTCGAGCTGCTTCGCCAGCCCGAATACGCCAACGACCCCTTGCAGGCCTTCGACGCGGCCGACGAGTACCTGCTCGAACACCTGGCCGCGCAGGCGCTGCCTGCCACGAGCCGGGTACTGGTACTCAACGACAGCTTCGGCGCGCTGGCCATCAGCCTGCGCGCCCATGCCCAGGTGCTGGGCAGCGGCGACTCCTACCTGGCCCGGCTGGCACTGGAGAAGAACCTGGTGCGCAATGGCCAGGCATTCGACAGTGTGCCCTTCATCGCCGCCAGCCAGCATTGGCAGGGGCCGTTCGACCGGGTGCTGGTGCGCGTACCCAAGACCCTGGCGCTGCTCGAAGAGCAGTTGATCCGGCTGCAGGGCCAGTTGGCACCCGGCGCGCAGGTAATCGCCGGGGCGATGATCAAGCACCTGCCACGGGCAGCCGGCGACCTGCTGGAGAAGTACATCGGCCCGGTGCAGGCATCGCTGGCGCGCAAGAAGGCGCGCCTGCTGATCGCCACGGCCGAGCCCAGGGCGGCGGCAGCCTCGCCCTACCCCACCCGTTATAAGCTGGAGCAACCACCGCTGGAGCTGGTGAACCACGCCAATGTGTTCTGCCGCGAAGGGCTGGATATCGGTACCCGTGCCTTCCTGCCACATCTGCCCCGCGACCTGGGCGATGCGCGGGTGGCCGACCTTGGCTGCGGCAACGGCGTGCTGGGCATCGTCAGCGCGCTGGCCAACCCGCAGGCGCACTACACCCTGGTGGACGAGTCGTACATGGCGGTGCAGTCGGCCGAGCAGAACTGGCAGGCGGCGCTGGGCGAGCGAGCCGTGACGGTTCGCGCCGACGACGGGCTGGCCGGGCAGGCGCCGCAGTCGCTGGACGTGGTGCTGTGCAACCCGCCGTTTCACCAGCAGCAGGTGGTGGGGGACTTTCTCGCCTGGCGCATGTTCCAGCAGGCACGCGAGGCACTGGTGGTGGGCGGGGCGCTGTACATCGTGGGCAATCGGCACCTGGGCTATCACAGCAAGTTGGCGCGATTGTTCCGGGGAGTAGAACAGGTGGCAGCCACGCCGAAGTTCGTGGTGCTCAAGGCGCGCAAGTAGGCCGGGTACGGAGCCGACACCTTCGCCGGCAAGCGGCTCCTGCGCCAGGCGGCCGAGACAGGCAAAAAAAACCCTGCGCAGCTCACGCGGCGCAGGGTGTAAACCCGCCCAGGGCGGGATGGGAAATACCTTGGCTCAGTGGGTACTCAAGCCCGCCGCCGCCATGAACATCCGCATCAGCCAGGCCACCACGGCCAGGCTTGCCACGCTCACTGCCCAGATCAGCAGCAGCCAGCCCAGGCGCTGCATCAGCGGCTTTTTCTCCGGTTCGAAGGTGTCTTTGCCAGTCATTGCCAGGCCCTCCTAGTGATAGCCGTCGTCGTGGGTCACCTTGCCGCGGAACACGTAGTAGCTCCAGAAGGTGTAGCCCAGGATGAACGGGATGATGAACAGCGTGCCCACCAGCATGAAGCCCTGGCTCTGCGGCGGCGCTGCGGCGTCCCAGATCGAGATCGACGGCGGGATGATGTTCGGCCACAGGCTGATGCCCAGCCCGCTGTAGCCCAGGAAGATCAGCACCAACGTCAGCAGGAACGGGGTGTAGTGGGCATGGCGTGCCACCGCCCGCACCAGCCCGTACAGGGTGACCAGCACCAGGATCGGCACCGGCAGGAACCAGAACAGGTTGGGCAGGCTGAACCAGCGCGTGGCGATGTCCGGATGCGCCAGCGGCGTCCAGATACTCACCACACCGGTCACGGCCAGCAGCACGAAGGCCAGTGGGCGCGCCAGGTCATGCATCTTGCTCTGCAACGGGCCTTCGGTCTTCATGATCAGCCAGGTGCAGCCGAGCAAGGCATAGGCCACGATCAGCCCCACCCCGCAGAACAGGCTGAACGGCGTCAGCCAGTCCAGCGAGCCGCCTGCGTAGTTGCGTTCGACCACCTTGAAGCCTTCGATGAATGCGCCCAGTGCCACGCCCTGGAAGAAGGTCGCGGCCAGCGAACCGCCGATGAACGCCTTGTCCCACAGGTGGCGCTTGTCGGCCTTGGCCTTGAAGCGGAACTCGAAGGCCACGCCACGGAAGATCAGCCCCATCAGCATCAGCATCAACGGCAGGTACAGCGCCGAGAGCACCACCGCATAGGCCAGCGGGAAGGCGCCGAACAGCGCCGCCCCGCCCAGCACCAGCCAGGTCTCGTTGCCGTCCCAGACCGGGGCGACGGTGTTCATCATCACATCGCGGTCGCGCTCGCCCTTGACGAAGGGAAACAGGATGCCAATGCCCAGATCGAAGCCGTCCATCACCACGTACATCATGATGCCGAAGATGATGATCACGGCCCAGATAAGCGGAAGATCAATACCCATGAGTCAGTTCCCCTTGCTCAGGCTGGCGTGGTCGTCGGCATGGTCGTCGTCGGCAGCCGACAACGGCCGCGCCGGGGTGCGTTGCTGGCCAGGCCCGCCATGGGTCGGCTCGTCGCCCTCGCCGGTTTCCGGCCCCTTGCGCACCAGACGCATCATGTAGCCGAGCCCCGCGCCGAACAGCGCGAAGTACACCACCACGAACATCACCAGGGTGATGCCCAGTTGCGCATAGCTGTGGTTGGACACGCCATCGGCGGTACGCATCAGCCCGTACACCACCCACGGCTGGCGACCGACCTCGGTGGTGAACCAGCCGGCCAGGATTGCGATCAGCCCGGACGGGCCCATCCACAGGGTCAGGTAGAGGAACGGGCGCGAGCTGTACAGGGTGCCGCGCTTGCGCAGCCACAGGCTCCACAGGCCCACGGCGATCATCAGCATGCCCAGCCCGACCATGATGCGGAACGACCAGAACACCACGGTGGAGTTGGGCCGGTCTTCAGGCGGGAACTCCTTCATCGCCGGCACCTGCTTGTCCAGGCTGTGGGTCAGGATCAGGCTGCCCAGCGCCGGGATCTCCAGCTTGAAGTGGGTGGTCTCGTTCTTCATGTCGGGGATGCCGAACAGGATCAGCGGGGTCGGCTCGTCGCCGACGTTTTCCCAGTGGCCTTCGATGGCGGCGATCTTCACCGGCTGGTGCTTGAGGGTGTTGAGCCCGTGGAAATCACCGATCACCGCCTGCACCGGCGCCACGATCAGCGCCATCCACATGGCCATCGAGAGCATCTTGCGAATCGCCGGGTTGTCCTTGCCGCGCAGCAGGTGCCAGGCGGCCGAGGCGCCGACGAAGAAGGCCGTGGCCACGAATGCTGCCGTGGCCATGTGCGCCAGGCGGTAGGGGAAGGACGGGTTGAAGATCACCGCGAACCAGTCGACCGGGATCACCACGCCGTTGACGATTTCATAACCTTGCGGGGTCTGCATCCAGCTGTTGGACGCCAGGATCCAGAAGGTGGAGATCAGCGTGCCGACGGCGACCATGATGGTGGCGAAGAAGTGCAGGCCGCGCCCGACCTTGTTCCAGCCGAACAGCATGACCCCCAGAAAGCCCGCTTCGAGGAAGAACGCGGTGAGCACCTCATAGGTCAGCAACGGCCCGGTGATCGAGCCGGCGAAGTCCGAGAAGCGGCTCCAGTTGGTGCCGAACTGGTACGCCATGACCAGGCCGGAGACCACGCCCATGCCGAAGTTGACGGCAAAGATCTTCGACCAGAAGTGGTACAGGTCGCGGTAGACGCTGTTGTGGGTCTTGAGCCACAGGCCTTCGAGCACCGCCAGGTAACTCGCCAGGCCGATGGTGATGGCCGGGAACAGGATGTGGAAAGAGATCGTAAACGCAAACTGGATTCGGGCGAGATCTAGAGCCTCTAATCCGAACATAGTGCTTCCTCTGTCAGGTTATCCGGCGTCAGGGTCACGGCCTTGGCGCCAACTGCCCCTACGTCATTGAGTGCGGCGAGTTGGAATTGTTCTGAAAACTTGCAATCGCAGGGAGTTCGGCCCTCCGGCCACATCGTTGCATTTGAAACAGTTGCAAAAACAACAATTGATCCAGGTCAACGATTGCCTGAAAGCATAGTCCTGAACGGGCCGCATGGTTGTGTGGTGGTTTGCCGCGTGACCGGTTGCCTCACCCCCTTTACGCACACACGAATCGGTGCGCCTACCGCACAGGGATGACGGCTTTCGCAACCTGCTGTTACAAACTGGTGATAATCTGCCCCGCCGCCCCCGCAAAGGCTCTGTATCGCACATGTCAGACCATGCCCCGCTCCTGCTGCGCCATCACCGCCCCTTCCTGGCGTTCTGGTGCGCGCGAATTTTCACTGCCAGCGGCTTCCAGATGCTCACCGTGGCCATCGGCTGGCACCTCTATCAGCTGACCGGCAACGTGCTCGACCTGGGCCTGGTGGGCCTGGTGGAATTCGCCCCGCGGGTGCTGTTCATGCTGCACACCGGGCATGTGGCCGACCGCTATGACCGGCGCCGGGTGGCAGCGCTGTGCCAGTTCGCCCAGGCGCTGATCGCCCTGGCGCTGGTGGTGGGCAGCAGCACCCACAGCGTGACCCGCGAACTGATCTTCGTGCTGGCGTTCCTGCTGGGCAGTGCGCGCTCTTTCGAGATGCCGGCCACCCAGGCGTTGCTGCCCAACGTGGTGCCCTCGGCGCTGTTCCCGCGGGCAGTGGCCGCGTCGGCCTCGGCCATGCAGTCGGCGACCATCGTCGCGCCGGCGCTGGGGGGCTTTCTGTATGCGTTTGGCAGCGTGTGGGTGTATGGCCCGACCGTGGTGCTGTACGTGATCGCCTGCTGCCTGACCTTGCGCCTGAGCGCCGCCCGCCAGCCGGCCAACCGGGGCCGGGCGAGCCTGGAATCGCTGCTGGCGGGCATTCGCTTCATTCGCAGCCGCCCGGACGTGCTCGGCGCGGTGTCGCTGGACCTGTTCGCCGTGCTGCTGGGCGGCGCCACGGCGTTGCTGCCGGTGTTCGCCAAGGACATCCTGCTGACCGGCCCGTGGGGCCTGGGCCTGTTGCGCTCGGCGCCGGCGGTGGGGGCGCTGCTGATGTCGGTGTGGCTGGCGCGCTTCCCCATCGAGCGCAAGGTCGGGCGGGTGATGTTCACGGCGGTGGGGGTCTTTGGCGTGGCGACCATTGCCTTCGGCCTGTCGACCTCGTTCTGGTTCTCGCTGGCGGTGCTGGCGGTGCTGGGCGCGGCGGACATGATCAGCATGGTGATCCGCAGCGCGTTCGTGCAACTGGAGACGCCGGACGAGATGCGTGGTCGGGTAAGCGCGGTGAACGGGTTGTTCATCGGCGCCTCGAACCAGCTGGGCGAGTTCGAGTCCGGGGTCACGGCGCACTGGTTCGGCACCGTGCCGGCTGTGGTGCTGGGCGGGGTGGGCACGCTGGTGGTGACGGGCGTGTGGATCAAGCTGTTCCCGACGCTGGCGGGGCGCGATCACATGCATACCCAGAAAAAGGGCTGACCGCGCACACCCAGTCGCGGGTCAAACCTGCTCCCACAAGGGCCTCACTGAATCTGTGGGGGCGGGATTGACCCGCAATGAGGCCAGCCAGATCAAAGCATCAGGGTCATCTGCCGCTCATACCCCACCCGCCCGCGATACCCCTCGCCGCTGTCCACCCACCCCGCCGCGCGGTACAGCCTCAACGCCGCCTGATTGTCGGTATCCACCGACAGTTGCAGGCAACGCACCTGCGGCCACACTTCGCGCACCCGCGCCGGCAGCGCCGCCAGGCACCAGCGGCCAAGCCCCTGCCCCTGCGCCCGCCAGTCCACCTGCAGGGCATGCAAGGTGGCCGCATCATGGCGGGCCCACGGCGGCAGGTGTGCACCACGCTTGAGCAGCAGGAAGCCCTGCGGCACGCCCCCCACCAGCAGCGCCAGCCCGCGCACATCGTCGCCGGGCCGGTTCAGCAGGGTATGCAGCGCGCCCTCGATGTCACCGCAAAACGCCCGCTGCGCCGCCAGCACCTCGATGCCGGGCAGGCCTGCGCGCTGGGCCGGGGTCAGCGCATCGTAGTGAATCAGCTGCACGGTCATGGTCCTGGTCCAAAAGTGGCGGTCTTGCTGATATGATGCGCGGCTTTTTTGCGGCCCATTCAAAAATCACTCAGTCCGGCACCCCGTGTCCGGTACAGTCTGTGCTTTGCTGATGGGGTCGAACATTCAAGGCGCCGCAGTGCGCCACGGGGAGCTGGCATGCTGGAAAGGCTGTTTCAACTAAAAGCGCACAATACCAACGTGCGCACCGAAATCCTGGCGGGGGTCACCACCTTCCTGGCCATGGCCTACATCCTGTTCGTCAACCCGAGCATCCTCGGCGAGACCGGCATGGACAAGGGCGCGATCTTCGTCGCCACGTGCCTGGCTGCCGCCATCGGTTCGGCGGTGATGGGGCTGATCGCCAACTACCCGATCGCGCTGGCGCCGGGCATGGGCCTGAACGCCTTCTTCACCTACACCGTGGTGCTGCACATGGGCCACACCTGGCAGGTGGCACTGGGGGCGGTATTCATTTCGGCAGTGCTGTTCTTCCTGCTGTCGATCTTTCGCATCCGCGAATGGATCGTCAACAGCATTCCGCTGCCGCTGCGTTCGGCAATTGCCGCCGGCATCGGCCTGTTCCTGGCGCTGATCGCCCTGCACAACGCCGGCATCGTGGTCGACAACCCGGCCACCCTGGTGGGCCTGGGCGACCTGCGCAACCCGGCACCGGTACTGGCCACCCTGGGCTTCTTCCTGATCGTCGCGCTCGAGGCGATGAAGGTACGCGGCGCCGTGCTGATCGGCATCCTGGCGGTCACCGTCGCCTCCATCGGCCTGGGCTACACCCCGTTCAACGGCATCGTGTCGATGCCGCCCTCGCTGGCCCCGACCTTCCTGCAGCTGGACATCAAGGGCGCACTGGATGTCGGCCTGATCAGCGTGATCTTCGCCTTCCTGTTCGTCGACCTGTTCGACAACTCTGGCACCCTGATCGGCGTGGCCAAGCGCGCCGGGCTGATGGGCAAAGACGGCCACATGCCGAAGATGGGCCGCGCCCTGATCGCCGACAGCACCGCGGCCATGGCCGGCTCGCTGCTGGGCACCTCGACCACCACCAGCTATATCGAATCGGCGGCCGGCGTGAGTGCCGGCGGACGCACCGGGCTGACCGCCATCGTGGTGGCTGGGCTGTTCCTGCTGGCACTGTTCTTCGCCCCGCTGGCCGGCAGCGTGCCGGCCTTCGCAACCGCGCCTGCACTGCTGTTCGTCGCCGTGCTGATGGCCTCGGGGCTGGCGGAAATCAACTGGGACGACGTGACCGAGGCCGCCCCGGTGGTGGTCACCGCGCTGGCCATGCCGCTGACCTATTCGATTGCCAACGGCATCGCCTTCGGCTTCATCTCCTGGACCGTGATCAAGCTGATCTCGGGCCGCCGGCATGAACTGAACTCGGCGCTGGTGGTGCTCTCCATCCTGTTCGTGATCAAGCTGGGCTGGTACGCCGCATGAGTTCCGTCTACGACCCGACTACCTACACCGCGCAGCTTGAGGCCAAGGTCGAGCGCCTGCGCGCACTGCTGGCGCCATTCGGCGCACCGGAGCCGGCGGTGTTCGACTCGCCGCGCGAGCATTACCGCCTGCGCGCCGAGTTTCGCCTGTGGCGCGAGAACGAGCAGCGTCACTACGCGATGTTCGCCCCGGGTGAAAAGCACCAGGCGATCCTGATCGACGACTTCCCCATCGCCAGCCAGCGCATCAACCAGTTGATGCCGCAGCTCAAGGCGGCGTGGCAGGCCAGTTCGGCGCTGAGCTTCAAGCTGTTCCAGGTGGAGTTCCTGACCACCCTGGCGGGCGACGCGATGATCACCCTGTGCTACCACCGTCCACTGGACGAGCATTGGGAAGCCGCTGCCCGGCAACTGGCGACCGACCTGGGCGTGAGCATCATCGGGCGCTCCAAGGGCAAGCGCGTGGTGATCGGCCGTGACTATGCGGTTGAAGAGCTGGCCGTGGGCGGGCGCACTTTCCGCTATCGCCAGCCAGAAGGCGCGTTCACCCAGCCCAACGGCACGGTGAACCAGAAGATGCTCAACTGGGCCTACGAGGCCCTGGGCGAGCGCGAGGACGACCTGCTGGAGCTGTACTGCGGCAACGGCAACTTCACCCTGCCGCTGGCCACGCGGGTGCGCAAGGTGCTGGCCACCGAGATCAGCAAGACCTCGGTGAACGCCGCGCTGCACAACCTGGACGACAACGGCGTGGATAACGTGCGCCTGGTGCGCCTGTCGGCCGAAGAGCTGACCGAGGCCCTGAACGAGGTGCGGCCGTTCCGGCGCCTGGAAGGCATCGACCTGAAAAGCTATGCCTTTGGCAGCGTGTTCGTCGACCCGCCGCGCGCGGGCATGGACCCGGACACCTGCGAGCTGACCCGGCGCTTCGATAACATCCTGTACATCTCGTGCAACCCCGAGACACTGGCGGCGAACATCGAGCAGTTGAGCGATACGCACCGTATCGAGCGGTGTGCGCTGTTTGACCAGTTCCCGTATACGCACCATATGGAAAGCGGGGTGCTGCTGGTTCGGCGCTAGGCCCGGATCGGCGGTGTTCTATCGCGGGTCAAGCCCGCTCCCACAGGAATGTCACGGCTCTGAAGGGCAGTGGGGTACCTGTGAGAGCGGGCTTGATCCGCGATGGCCCTAATCTGAGTACATCAACAGCGGCACCACCTGGTCCGCGTCCGTCAACGCCCCATGGTGCCCGCGCCACTGGCTGGGGTGCTTCTCCTCCACGCTGCGAATGATCCCGCCGGCCCCGGTCGGAACCACGATCAGGTCCCCGATACGCCCCTCGGCCTGGCTCAGCATCACGTCCCCGAACAACCCCGCGCCAATCGCCTGCGCCTTGCTCAACACCCGGTATTCATCCCCCAGGCGGTTCTGCCAGCGCTCGTGCACGCGGTCCTGCTGATGCTCGTGGGTGTACAGGTAGCGCGCCCGGATGTCCCCGGCCATCGCCCGCACCCCGTCCTGCAAGGCACTGTCGGTATCGAAGTCATGCACCTGGGCGCGGTCCAGGTCGAGCATGCCGTGGTCGGCAATCACGAGCATGCGCGCCGAGCGCGGCAGGCGCCCGGCAATGTCGCGGGCCAGCTGATCGGCAATCTCCAGTTGCCTGCACCAGTCGGGCGAGCCCGGCCCATACAGGTGCCCGGCAAAGTCCAGGTCACCGAAATAGGCAAAGCAGAAGGCTGGCGCCTCCACCTCCAGTGCGCTACGCACCAGCTCGGGATAGGCATCGTAGGCCGGCGCGGCAAGGATGCCGCCGGCCTTGTAGATGGCACGGGTGAAGTCCGAGTCGGCAAAGCGCCCGAGCATGACCGTGCTGATCTGTACGCCCTGGGCGGCCGCGTCTTCCCAGGCGGTCTGCGGCACGATGAAGGAGGCCGCGACAGGCGCCGCGGTCGGCACGCTGCCCGTCTGCGCGGCCGCAGTGGTCCATGACAGCGGCGAGAACACCGAATGGGCATCAAGGGCGAAATCGCAGCCCACGATGCCATGCGCACCGCTGCCCATGCCGGAGGTCACGGCGGCCAGGCTGGCGGCAGTGGTGGCCGGGAAGCCGACCTTGAAATGGCTGTCGGGCTGCATCAGCGCGGCCAGGAACGGTGCATGCTCGGCGTGCGCCTTGAGCAGGTTCCAGCCCAAGCCATCGATCAACAGCAGGCAGGTGGCTGTAGAGCGCTCGAGCCGGAACGGATTCCTGAAGCCCCTGGCGCCCAACCCGGCGAAAACCGACTGGGTCAGGCTGGCCAGGCCCGGCCAGGTGTCGTGAACGTCCCGCATCTCTTCGAACTGCGCCGCCATGTCGCCCTCCGTGGTGCCGTGCAAAACAACAGGTTTAGCACAGCTTGTTCGATCAGCGAACAGAAACGATCAATGCACGGCCCGCCCCGATTGACCCTATTAACCAGTCAGTACATTTTAGTTGTGACGCTCCCTTCCCCTGCCAAGAACAACAATGGAGTTTTACCGATGAGTTTGGCCCCCCCTTCCGGCATTCTCGCCGGCCTGATCGGCGCCGGTATCCAGGCCTCGCGTACCCCGGCCCTGCACGAGCACGAAGGCGCCGCCCAGGGCATCAACTACCTGTACCGGCTGATCGACCTGGACCAGCTGAAGCTGGACAGCAGCGCCCTCGAAGAACTGCTGACCGCGGCCGAGTACATGGGCTTTACCGGGCTCAACATCACCTTCCCGTGCAAGCAGGCGATCGTGCCCCTGCTCG
Source organism: Pseudomonas sp. 8209 (assembly GCF_028682105.1). NCBI lineage: Bacteria > Pseudomonadati > Pseudomonadota > Gammaproteobacteria > Pseudomonadales > Pseudomonadaceae > Pseudomonas > Pseudomonas sp. 8209. The sequence continues at coordinate 41,510 of NZ_JANIAH010000015.1, read as the reverse complement.
ACGAGCTGTCGCCCGAGGCGCGTGGTATCGGCGCGGTGAACACCGTGGTGCTCAAGGACGGTCGACGGATCGGCCACAACACCGACTGCCTGGGGTTTGCCGAAGGTTTCAGGCGTGGCCTGGGTGATGTTTCACGCCGTCATGTGGTGCAGATGGGGGCAGGCGGTGCGGGTGCCGCGGTGGCCCATGCGCTGCTCAGCGAAGGGGTGGCCCAGCTGACGCTCTTCGATGTGGAGCCCGCCCGGGCCCAGGCACTGGCAGACAACCTCAACCAGCATTTCGAGGGCAGCCCGGCACGCTGCGGGCATGACCTGCAAGCGGCCATGGGCCAGGCCTGCGGGCTGGTCAACACCACCCCCATGGGCATGGCCAAGCTGCCGGGCATGCCGGTGCCCAGGGCGCTGCTGCGCGCCGAAATGTGGGTGGCCGAAATCGTGTACTTCCCGCTGGAGACCCAATTGCTGCGCGAGGCGCGGGCACTGGGATGCCGCACGCTCAACGGGGCCAACATGGCGGTGTTTCAGGCGGTGAAGGCCTTCGAGCTGTTCAGCGGCGTGGTGCCGGATGCACAGCGCATGATCGGGCACTTCAACAGCCTGGGGGATTGAACGCTTAGCCGGCACCTGTACAGGGTGGTCAACCCGCAGGTGCCGGCCCTGCCGGCGACTGGAGGCTCCCCGGCATCACGCCTGCAGGTAGCGCAGCACCGACTCGCAGATCATCTCGCGGTGCTTGTCCTTGAGCGCCTTGTCCTCGAAATCCACCTGGAAGATCTCGCCAAAGGTGTGCCGGTTGGACACGCGATAGAAGCAGAACGAGCTGATCAGCAGGTGTACGTCCAGCGCCGTCAGGCCCTGGCGGAACACCCCCTCGGCAGCCCCGCGCTGGAGTATCTCGTCCAGCGCGGTGAGCACCGTCTTGTTCATCGAGCGGATCGCGGCCGACTGCTTGACGTACTCGCCGTGGTGCATGTTTTCGTTGCACACGATACGCACGAAGTCGACGTTGCGATCATGGTGATCGAAGGTGAATTCGATCAGCCGGCGAATGCCCTGGCGCGGCTCCAGTTCAGCCAGGTGCAGGTTGCTTTCGGTGCTGCGGATATCGCCGTAAAGCTTCTCCAGCACCTCCACATACAGCTGCTCCTTGCTGTTGAAGTAGTAGTAGATCATGCGCTTGGAGGTCTGGGTGCGCTCGGCGATCGCATCGACCCGGGCACCGGCCAGGCCTTGCTGCACGAACTCGCTGATGGCCGCCTGCAGAATGTTCTCGCGGGTTTTCTCAGGATTGTTCTTGCGGCTCTTGCGCGGCGCCTCGGCAGGTGCCGCCAAGGGTGCTGGAGTTGTCGTCATACGGGGCTCTTGACCAGTCGGTTAACCGCGCGATTATGGCCCCGGGGTGCGCCAGAAGAAAGCCTGACGGGCGCTGACACGTTACAGCTTGGCATGCCGCAGCCCGCCGCTGCGCGCCTTGGCCATCGCTGCCAGGCGCACCGCGACGTTGGCCGCGCCGTAACCGCTGTAGCCATTGCGCCGCTGCAGCACCTCGAAGAAGAAGCGCTCCTCGAACGGCTCGGTGTATACGTGGAACAGCTCGCCGCCCTGGGCATCACGGTCGTACAGCACGTTGTAGTAGGCCAGCTCGCTCAGGAACTGATCGTCGAAGTCGAACCGGGCCGCCAGGTCGTCGTAGTAGTTGAGCGGGATATCGAGCAGCGCCACGCCGGCTTCCTTGGCGCGCTTGACGGCGGCGAAGATGTCCTGGCAGTCGAAGGCGATGTGATGCACGCCCGAGCCGCGGTAGTTGGACAGCGCGTGGGCAATCGCAGTGTTGCGGTTTTCGGAGATGTTCAACGGCAGCCGGATCGAGCTGCACTGGCTGCGCAGGGCGCGGCTCTTGACCAGGCCATAGGGATCGGGAAGCACCACCTCGTCATCGGCGCTGAAGTCGAGCAGGCTTTTGTAGAACAGCACCCAGCTGTCCAGGCTGTCGGCCGGCAGGGCCAGTGCCATGTGGTCGATGCGGGTCAGGCCCAGGCCATGGGCGGGTTGCTCGCTGAGGCTGAAGTCGGTGTCGTAGATGGTGCGTCCGTCCGCGCCCTGGTCCACCAGGTAGATCAGGCTGCCGTCGGGGGCGCGTACCGCTGCCAGCTCACGTTCGTTGGGCCCCACCAGGCCACGATAGGGCTGGCCGTGATAGGCCACCGCCCGGGCCAGCGCCTGGGCGCTGTGCCTGACCCGGATCGCCGTGGCGCACAGCGACGGGCCGTGGCTTTCGAAAAAGTTGTGCGCGAACGAATAGGGTTCGGCGTTGAGGATCAGGTTGATCTCGCCCTGGCGCAGCAGGCTCACATTCTTCGAGCGATGCTTGCCGGCACGGGCAAAGCCCAGGCCTTCGAGCCAGTTGCCCAGCTTGGCGCCCGAGGCGTCGTCGACCGCAAACTCGAGAAACTCGATGCCATCGCAGCTGCTGGCCGGCGGCGGCGCGAACAGCAGCTCGGGGTCGGCCAGCGGTGCGGTGCGTTCGAGCAACTGACGGGTCTTTTCCTCCAGGTACAGCAGCGAACGCAGGCCGTCGGCGGCATTGGCCCGTGGCGGCGCGGCACGAAAACCGTCGTTGAAGATCTCCAGCGACAGCGGCCCGCGATAGCCGGCCTGCAGAATCGGCGCCAGAAACCCCGGCAGGTCGAACTCGCCCTGCCCCGGGAAGCAGCGAAAATGCCGGCTCCACTCCAGCACATCCATGGCCAGGATCGGCGCATCGGCCATCTGCACGAAGAAGATCTTGTCCCCCGGCACCTGCGCGATGGCGCTGGGGTCGCCCTTGAGCGACAGGGTGTGGAAGCTGTCGAGGATCATGCCCAGGTTGGCGTGATCGGCCTGGCGCACGATGTCCCACACCTGCTGCCAGGTGTTCACGTGCCGCCCCCAGGCCAGCGCCTCGTAGCCGATGCGCACACCGTGGGCGGCGGCCCGCTCGGCCAGCAGGCTCAGGTCGTCGACCAGCAGTTGCTGGCCGCCCAGCGCGTCGGCCGACACGTTGCTGCACACCAGCACCAGGTCGGTGCCCAGTTCCTGCATCAGTTCGAACTTGCGCTCGGCGCGCTCCAGGTTGCGCGCCAGGCGCCCGCGCGGGCAGCCCTCGAAATCGCGAAACGGCTGGAAAAGGGTGATGTCCAGCCCCAGGTCGGTGCAGCGCTGGCGAATCTCGCGGGGGCTGCCGTCGTAGTAGAGAAGGTCGTTTTCGAAGATCTCCACGCCGTCGAATCCGGCGGCGGCAATGGCTTCGAGTTTTTCCGGCAAGGTGCCGCTCAGGGACACGGTGGCAATCGAACGCTGCATCTTCAGGCTCCAACGGGCAGGCAGTGCCCAGCTGCACGAATTATTGGCTGGGGTTTATCCTAGCTCAATCAAAAGGTACGAACTGGTTAGTTTTGTGTGCGATTATCGCCCAGTACCCGCCCAGATCAATTGACCCTTTTTTGACCAATGCGCACCATTTCCTACCACCAGGCAGACGAGCATCTTGCCAAAAGCACCGACGAACCTGCCGTAGTCGACTGGTGTACCGCGTGTCATCCTGGCTTGACCCATAAACATAAAAATACGGGTAATCACCACATGATCCACAGCCAAAGCACTCCCCTGGCCCAGCCATCGGCCAGTACCCCGCACGCCGGCATCGGCGACAAGATCCGTGGCGCCATGGGCGTCGGCAAGACCCGCTGGGTGATGCTGGCGCTGGTATTCTTCGCCACCACCCTGAACTACATCGACCGCGCCGCACTGGGCGTGATGCAGCCGATCCTGGCCAAGGAAATGAGCTGGACGGCGATGGACTACGCCAACATCAACTTCTGGTTCCAGGTGGGCTACGCCATCGGCTTCGTGCTGCAGGGCCGGCTGATCGACCGCATCGGCGTCAAGCGCGTGTTCTTCTGCGCGGTGCTGCTGTGGAGCCTGGCCACCGGCGCCCACGGCCTGGCCACCTCGGCGGTGGGCTTCATGGTCTGTCGCTTCATCCTCGGCCTGACCGAAGCGGCCAACTACCCGGCCTGCGTGAAGACCACCCGGCTGTGGTTCCCGGCGGGCGAGCGGGCGGTGGCCACCGGCATCTTCAACGCCGGCACCAACGTCGGCGCCATGTTCACCCCGATGCTGCTGCCGCTGATCCTCACCGTGTGGGGCTGGCAGGCGGCGTTCATGGCCATGGGCGCGCTGGGCCTGGTGTGGGCCACGTTCTGGGGCCTGAAGTACTTCAACCCGGAAAACCACCCGAGCGTGAGCAAGGCGGAACTGGCGTACATCCAGAGCGAGGTCGAGCCTGAACAGGCGGCAGTGCCGTTCACCCGTATCCTGCGCATGCGTGGCACCTGGGCCTTTGCCCTGGCCTACTCGATCACCGCGCCGGTGTTCTGGTTCTACCTGTACTGGCTGCCGCCGTTTCTGAACCAGCAGTACAACCTGGGCATCAGCGTCACGCAGATGGGCATCCCGCTGATCGTGATCTACCTCAGTGCCGACTTCGGCAGCGTGGGTGGCGGGATCCTGTCCTCGTTCATGATCGGTCGCGGCATGGCGCCGGTGAAGGCGCGGCTGCTGTCGATGCTGCTGTTCGCCACCACCATCGTCGGGGTGATCTTCGCCGCAGGCGCCAGCAGCCTGTGGGTGGCGGTACTGGCCATCTCCCTGGCGATTGCCGCGCACCAGGCCTGGACCGCCAACATCTGGAGCCTGGTGATGGACTACACGCCCAAGCACATGATGAGCACCGTGTTCGGCTTTGGCGGCATGTGCGCGGCCACCGGCGGGATGTTCATGACCCAGATCGTGGGGCATGTGCTGACCAGCACCAACAACAACTACACCGTGCTGTTCACCATGATTCCGGCGATGTATTTCATCGCGCTGCTGTGGATGTATTTCATGGCACCGCGCAGGATCCCGACAGTCGAGGCGTAAGCCCGGGCTGCAATGCAGCCCTTCGCCAGCAACGCTGGCTCCTACAGGGAGCCGGCGTTCATTACCTTGCGGGCCTTCTCCAGCGCCCACTGCGCGCGCTGCAGCGCACTCACCCCCTGCTCCAGCAACTGGCGCGTGGGGATCTCCAGGCTCAGCGGCAGGTCGGCCGGCAAGCTGTGCAGCAACCCGTTCAGGTCGCACTCCCCATCCCCTGGAAAACGTCGCTCGTTACGCGCCTGACGCAGGATCTCGGCCATGTCGTCGGGGCGCGGGCCCGCCACGTCGCACAGTTGCGCGTAGCGGATGCGCGAGGCCGGCAAGCGGCGCAGGTCTTCCAGGCGCGACGCCGAGCGATCGAAGTGGAAGGCATCGACCAGCACGCAGCCGTTGGCACGCCCGGCGTTTTCGACGATGCGGGTGGCCTGGGTCAGGTCCTTGGCATCGGTCCACGGCATGAACTCCAGGTGCGGGTGCAGGCCATACGGCGCGGCCAGGTCGCACAGCGCCGCGAAGTTGTCTGTCAGGCGCTGTTCATCCGGGTCGTTGCCGGCAACCAGCAGCTCACTGGCACCGAAGTCGGCGCCCACCGCGAGCAGGGCCTCGAAGTTGGCGACCAGGGTGTCGGGCTTGAGCCGCAGAATCTCCACATCGAGCACCCGGATGCCGGTGTCGCGCAGGCGCTCGGCTGTCTGCCGGCGCAGGCCGGCGTCGCTTGCCAGCGGGAAGTGGTGTTCTTCGGGGGTGGCCGGCTCGAGGCGCAGGCCGACATGGCTGTAGCCGGCCCGGGCGGCGACTTCGACCATCCGGGGTGGGGACAGCTCAAGGACAGTGAGGGCGGCCAGGGACATGACACGTGGGTTCATGGAGGAGTCTCGGGTGCGTTGTTGTATTTGCATTATTTAGAACTTAGTTCCAATTTCAATGCAAGTACAAAAAAAACAGCTTTGCGCTCCGCAAAACTGCCTTGGTTTGCCTGAGGGCCGCTTCGCTGGCTTGCCAGCGAAGCGTCTAGACAAACAGCTCCGACGCCGGGCTGGCCGCCGACAGCTCGGCCGCCGCCGCCAGCAACGCCGGCGCCAGCTCGTGCAGGCGCGCCTCGTTCAGGCGTGCGGTCGGCCCGGCCACGCTCAACACCCCGACCACATGCCCATCCTGCGGGTGTCGCACCACCGCCGCCAACGCCGACGTACCCAGCGCCGAACTCTCCGCCACCCACGCATAACCCAGTTCCCGCGCCATGCGCAGGCGTTCCAGCAGCTGGGCATTGGAAGCTGGCGCGTTCGGCCCGAAGTCCTCGCGCCGGCCCACGCCCTGGCGCTCCACCAGCAGCAACGCCTGGGCATCGCTCAGGCTGGCCAGCCAGGCATGCCCCGACGCGCTGTAGAACAATGGCGCCTCACGCCCCATGTCCGGGTCGTAGCGCAGGCCGGAGCGGGCGCCCTGGGCCTTGGCGATCCACACCTGGCGCTCGCCGTCGATGATCCCCAGCCGCACCAGCTCGCCGGTCTGCGCGGCCAACTGGTCGAGAATCGGCTGGACGATGTCGGCACCGCTCTGGGCCAGGTAGCGAAAGCCCATGCCCACCAGCTTGGTGCTCAGCAGGTACCGGCTGTTTTCCGGGTTCTGGCGCACGTAGCCCAGGCGCATGAGCTCGGCGAGCATGCGATGGGTCGCGCTCTTGGGGATGTCCAGCTGCTCGGCCAGGGTCTGCATCGGCAGCCCGCGCGGCTCGCTGGTGAGGCTTTCGAGAAGGCTGAAAGCACGTTCGATCTGACTGCCGGCCATGGTCACGGTCCCTGAAAATTTCGCCGATTCTAAAGAGCGCCGGGCAAAGCGCAAACCACTGTTCGATCTTCGCCCAACTTTGCAGGCGACGGCCTTGGCAGCCGACGTGCAATCATAGAATATGGAACTTCGTTCCAAAATAATAATTGCGCGCACTGCGAGGACCCAGCATGACTGCCCACACCCCTACTTCCCGCCCGTTGGACTGCGATGTCCTGGTCATCGGCTCCGGCGCTGCCGGCCTGAGCGCCGCGGTGACCGCCGCCTTTCACGGGCAGAAGGTCATCGTGGTCGAAAAGGACCCGGTGTTCGGCGGCGCCACGGCCTGGTCCGGCGGCTGGATGTGGGTACCGTGCAACCCGCTGGCACAGCGCGCCGGCATCGTCGAGGACCGTTCGCTGCCGCGCACCTACCTGCAACACGAACTGGGCGAACGCTTCGAACCGGCGATGATCGATGCGTTCCTTGAGGCGGCGCCCCACATGGTGTCGTTCTTCGAACGCCATACCGCCCTGCAGTTCGCCGACGGCAACGGCATTGCCGATATCCACGGCGACACGCCCGGGGCCGGCACGGGCGGGCGCTCGGTGATCGCCGCCCCGTATGACGGGCGCAAGGTCGGCAAGCTGCTCAGGCAGCTGCGCCGCACGATGCGCGAAACCTCATTCATGGGCATGCCGATCATGGCCGGCAAGGACCTTACCGCCTTTCTCACCCTGACCCGTTCGTGGCGCTCGCTGCTGCATGTGGGCAAGCGCCTGGCACGCCATCTGCTCGACCTCGCACGCTACGGCCGGGCGATGCAGCTGGTCAACGGCGTGGCCCTGATCGCGCGCCTGGCCAAGTCGGCCGAAGACCTCGGCGTGCTGCTGTGGGCATCGGCCCCGGCGCAGCGCCTGCTGCACAACGCTGGCCGGGTGACGGGGGCGGTGGTGCAGACGGCCAACGGCGACGTGAGCATTCATGCGCGCAAGGCCGTGGTGCTGGCAGCCGGCGGCTTCCCCAACGATATCGAGCGGCGCAAGGCGCTGTTCCCGCGTACCCCCACCGGGCATGAGCACCTGGCCTTGCCGCCGCTGGGCGCCAGCGGCGATGGCCTGCGCCTGGGCGAGAGCGTGGGCGCACACGTGGTCGACGACCTGGCAAGCCCGGTGGCCTGGGCCCCGGTGTCGAAAGTGCCGTACAAGGACGGCAGCTTCGGCCATTTCCCGCACATCATCGAACGTGCCAAGCCCGGCATCATCGGTGTGCTGGCCAACGGCAAGCGCTTCGTCAACGAAGCCAACGGCTATTACGACTACGTGAGTGCAATGGTCGCCAGCGCGCCCGGCGAGCAGGTGGCCTCGTGGCTGATCTGCAGCCACGCCTTCCAGCGCCGCTACGGCCTGGGCATCTCCCGGCCCTTCCCACTGCCGGTGGCGCCCTTCATTCGCAGCGGCTACCTCAAGTGCGGCGACAGCATCGAGGCGCTGGCCATCGCCTGCGGCATCGACCCCCAGGGCCTGAGTGCCACGCTCAGCGACTACAACCGCCATGCGCGCCACGGCGAAGACCCGCAGTTCGGCCGTGGCAGCACGCCTTACAACCGCAAGCAGGGCGATGCGCTGCACCGGCCCAACCCGTGCGTGGCGCCCATCGAACAGGGGCCGTTCTATGCGGTGAAGGTGGAGCCGGGCTGCTTCGGCACCTTTGCCGGGCTCAGGACCAATGCCCACGCCCAGGTACTGGACGCACAGCAGCAGCCGATTGCCGGCCTGTATGCCGCCGGCAGCGACATGCTCAGCATCATGGGCGGGCATTACCCGGCGGGCGGGATCAATCTGGGGCCGGCGACCACCTTCGGCTACATCGCCGGGCGGCACATTGCCGGGGTCAGTGCCTACGAGTAGGCGCGCCGGCTGCTGCTAGACTGGCGACCCGACTCCTTCATGAAAGCCAGCCGACCATGGACCAGATCAGCGCGATGCAGGCGTTTCGCCGCGTGGTAGAGAGTGGTGGTTTCAGCGCCGCTGCGGCCCTGACCGGGCAATCGCACACCGTGCTGTCGCGCCAGGTCAAGAACCTGGAGCGCCACCTCGGCACCCAGTTGCTCAGCCGCACCACGCGGCGCCTGCACGTCACCGAAGCCGGCGCACTGTGCTACCGCCATTGCGTGCAGGTGCTGGAGCAGCTCGAAGCCATGAGCCTGGAGCTTTCCGAACACCAGCAGCAACCCACAGGCACCCTGCGCCTGAGCGTGGCCACGGCATTCGGTGAACTGGAGCTGGGGCGCTGGCTACCGGACTTCGTCGAGCGCTTCGACCAGTTGCAGGTGGAGCTCATCTGCACCGACCGCTTCGTGGACATGCTCGAAGAAGGGGTCGATGTGTGCCTGCGGGTGACCACCCACCTGCCCGACTCCAACCTGGTGGCCCGGCAACTGGCCGTCAGCGAAGTCGTGCTGGTAGCCGCCCCCGCGTACCTGCAGCGCTGGCCGGCCCCCATCGAACCGCACACCCTGGGCGAACATGCGTTGCTCGGCTACAACCGCCTGGCCCAGCCGCAAAGGCTGAGCCTGCAGGGGCCCGACGGGCAGCGCCTGGACGTGGCAATGCCCAGCCGGCTGAGCGCCAACTCGCCGATGGCGTTGCGTGCGGCGGCCATTGCCGGCCTGGGTATCGCCAGCTTCGACCGCTTCATCGTGCATGACGCCCTGCTCGACGGGCGCCTGGTACAGGTGCTGCCCGAATGGCAGCAGCCCTCCCGGCACGTGTACGCGATGTTCCCCCAAAGCCGCTATCTGGCGCCCAAGGTTCGGGCATTGGTCGAGTATGCGCGGGCGTACTACGCTGAACCACGATGGGAAATCAAGATGTGATCTGTGCAAGAAGCACACAGGTTCTGGGCTGCTTCTGCCGTATTTGTGCGTTCGTTGTTTGATTAACCTTCTTTCGATTGTTCATCAGAGGGTTTCAACCATGAAAGCACTTCGAGTTACCGCCGCCGGCTTGCTGCTGGCAGCTTGCGCCACTACCGCCGTGGCTGCGGTCTGCTACTGCACCGCCCCACTCATCTCCCTGCCGAAAAATGCGCTGACCTGGAAAGTGGTACCGGGCACCAACAACAACGTCACCTACGCCAACGTGCAGGGCGACATCCTGGGCAATGGTGCCTACGAGGCCTTCGTCAGTTTCCGTCCCGGTGTGAACAATGGCTACCACACCCACACCGAGACGTTGCCGACCGTGGTGCTGAGCGGCGTGTTCTACGCCCGCATCAAGGACAAGAACGGCAAGCTGGTCGAGACCGAGTACCCGGCCGGTTCGTACTACCAGTTGCCGGCCGGGCTGGAACATGAGAGCGGTTGCAAGATGACCGCCAAGAAGGAGCCTTGCCTGCTGTTCCAGTACCAGCGCAACCACTTCGACCTGAACCCGGTGCCCCGCTAGGCGGCCTCAGAAATCGAAGAACACCGTTTCGCCTTCACCCTGGATGCGAATATCGAAACGGTAGGCCAGCTTGCCATCCACTTCGCAGCGCCGCGCGACCAAGGTCTCGCGGCGTTGTGGCTGTTCGATCAGGTTGAGCACCGGGCACTTGGCATTGGCCTGGCCCTCGTCGTCGAAGTACAGCCGCGTGTGCAGATGGATGTTGATGCCGCGGGCGAACAGGCTGACATTGATATGCGGTGCCATCGGCACGCCGGCGGCATTGGCGACCACACCGGGCTTGACCGTCTGCAGCGTCCATTCACCGGCATCGAAGGTGGTGGCGGTGCGTCCGAAGCTGTTGAACGGTTGTTCCAGGTTGAATTCGCTGTGGTACTGCCCGGCCGCGTCGGCCTGCCAGAACTCCAGGAACGAGTCGCGCACCAGGTGGCCGTTGCCGTCGTAGACGTGACCGATCAGCAGGATGTGCTCGCCGGGCGCATCGCTGCGCGCCATGCGGTTCCAGATTTCCTGGTCACGGGTCGGGTTGCCGGCCGCTTCCAGGGCCAGGCCGATGTGCACGTAGGGGCCGGCGGTCTGCGATGGGGTTTCCGGCAGCAGTTCGATAGGCATGGCGGGGCTCCTCAGCGGTTTTCGAAGTGGGTCTTGCGCTGGCCGCGCAGAACGATGTCGAAGCGGTAGGCCAGGCAGTCCATGGGGTTGGCATTGGCCATGTCGAGCCGAGCGATCAGGCTCTGTACCGCGTCCGGGTTGGCGATCGACTTGACGATCGGGCACATCGGGATCAGCGGGTCGCCTTCGAAGTACAGCTGGGTGATCAGACGCGTGGCAATCGACGGGCCGCTGATCGACACGTGGATATGCGCCGGGCGCCAGTCGTTGGGGCCGTTGCGCCACGGGTACGGGCCCGGCTTGATGGTACGGAAACTGTAGTAGCCCTCGCTGTCGGTCAGCGCGCGCCCCACACCCCCGAAGTTGGGGTCCAGCGGCGCCAGATAGCGATCGTTCTTGTGGCGATAGCGGCCGCCGGCATTGGCCTGCCACATTTCGACCAGGGTGTGCGGGATCGGCTTGCCGTACTGGTCGCACACGCGCCCGGCCACGATGATGCGCTCGCCGATGGGCAGGCCGCCGTGGTTGAAGTTCAGCAGCAGGTCATTGTCGTGCTCGGCAAATTTCAGGTGGGAGAAATCCGGCCCAGTGCTTTCGCTGACGGACTGTGGAATGCTCACCAGCGCCTGGCGAGGCGAGCGCGCGACGGAGGTCTTGTAGTCGGGGGTAAGGGCTTTCGGATGCCAGTTCCGATCACGGATAACGAAACGACTGGTGTCTTGTGCAGACATGCCGTTCTCCTCTTATTGGATTTTTGGAGGCCTGTACGGGCAGGAGTGATGGGCAGTGTGGCCGAGGCATGCACCGGCGAACATTGAAAAGAATCCTTGAACCCATAACCGTATGGTTATGTCCAAAGCGCTGACGCCGCCGGGCCGGGTGGACTAATCTTTATCTTCATATTTCAAGCTTGGGAGAACGCTCATGCTCTGGCGAAAAGGCAGGCGCAGCGACAACGTGGTCGACGCTCGCGGAGAAGGCGGTGGTGGTGGTGGCATGCGCCTGGGCGGCAAGGGCCTGAGCCTGACGGCGGTGGTACTGATCGTGGGGATCGGCCTGCTGACCGGGCAGGACCCGATGCAGATCCTTGGCCAACTGAGCGGGCAGATGAGCGAACAGAGCGCGCCGGCAAGCACCGGCGAGCGCAAGGCACCACCGGCCGGCGACGAACAGGCCGAGTTCGTCGCCAGCATCCTGGGCGACACCGAAGACACCTGGCGCGCCCTGTTTGCTCAGGCCGGGCGCCAGTACAAGGACCCGACCCTCAAGCTGTTCAGCGGTCAGGTCAACTCCGCCTGTGGCTTTGCCTCGTCGGCGACCGGCCCGTTCTATTGCCCGGCCGACCAGCAGGTGTACCTGGACATGAGCTTCTTCAAGGAGATGGAAACCCGCTTCGCGGCAGCGGGCGACTTTGCCCAGGCCTACGTGATCGCCCACGAGGTCGGCCACCATGTGCAGACCCTGCTGGGGGTGTCAGCCAGGATCGACCAGGCCCGTCGCAGCGGCCAGCGCCTGCAAGGCGACAACGGCCTGCTGGTACGTCAGGAACTGCAGGCCGACTGCCTGGCCGGCGTGTGGGCCTACCAGGCACAGCAACGCCATAACTGGCTGGAGCCGGGCGATATCGAAGAGGCCCTGAACGCCGCCAACGCGATCGGCGATGACCGCCTGCAGCAGCAGAGCAAGGGCCGCGTGGTGCCCGACTCGTTCACCCACGGCACTTCCGCGCAGCGCGTGCGCTGGTTCAAGACCGGCTTCGCCAAGGGCGACCTCAACCAGTGCGACACCTTTGGCGCCAGCAGACTCTGACGCCTGTAATGGGGTGTTTGCCGCCTCGCGCAAACACCCTAAACATTTTGTTGATGGTTTTCGTCGGAATTGGAGAAAAAGCGTTTCAGCTCTGCAACATCCCGCCGATAAAGGCAGCTCACGTCAGCTGGCCTCCAAGAAAAACAACCTCCAGCGATTTAGATCAAAGAGCGCACAGAATCCTGGAGGGATCGCATGAACAGCTGGTTTGCCAATATCAGCGTCAACCTGAAACTCGCCCTGGGCTTCGGCCTGGTGCTGCTGCTGACCGGCCTGTTGGCCCTGACCGGCTGGACCAGCCTGGGCGGTCTGATCGACCGCAGCAACTGGATGAGCGACATCACCCAGCTCAACAACGAGCTCACCGAACTGCGCATCGCCCGCCTGCAGTACATGATTGCCGACGGTGACGACAAGCTCGCGCAGAATGTCCAGGCCAAGCTGGATACCTTCAAGGCCCGCCAGCAGAACCTGCTGAACACCTTCAAGAGCCCGGAGAACGTCAAGCTGCTGCGCGAACAGGCGCAGGTGGTCGCCGCCTACGAGGTGTCCCTGGCCAAGATGCGCAGCGCCTACAAGCAGGGTGGCGAAGCGCGCCGCAGCATGGGCGTTACGGCCAATGAGGCCGGTGCCCTGATGGAAACCCTGCTGGCCGACAGCCTGTCCTCTGGCCAGAGTGACAGCGAGCGCCTGGAACATCTCAAGCGCCTGACCACCGTACGCCAGCACCTGCTGCTGGCCCGCTTCGAGGTGCGCGGCTACATCGCCGACCTCACCCCGGAAACCGAACAGGTCGCCGCCCGCCAGCTCGACGCCACCCTGGCCGAAACCCGCCAGCTGGCCGCCACCGATGCTCGTGCCCGACCGCTCGAGGCCGCCACCCTGCACTACGCCGAAGCGGTGCGCAGCTTCAAGGCCGCCAACACGGCGATCGGCGAGGCGCGCAAGGAAATGACCACCCAGGGCTACGACATCGTGCGCCTGAGCGATGAGCTGTACGCCATCCAGCTGCAACGTCGCGACCTCGAAAGTGCCCAGGCGCGTACCTGGCAACTGGCAAGCACCCTGGCGGCGCTGCTGTTCGGCGTGCTGGCGGCGATCATCATCACCCGCCAGATCACCCGCCCGCTGCGCGAAACCCTGGAAGTGGTGGAGAAGATCGCCACCGGCGACCTGACCCACACCCTGCGCGTCACCCGCCGTGACGAACTGGGCGTGCTGCAACAAGGCATCCAGCGCATGGGCGAAACCCTGCGCGACCTGATCGGCGGCATCCGTGACGGCGTGACCCAGATCGCCAGCGCGGCCGAAGAGCTGTCGGCGGTCACCGAGCAGACCAACGCCGGGGTCAACAGCCAGAAGGTCGAGACCGACCAGGTGGCCACCGCCATGCACGAAATGGCGGCCACCGTGCAGGAAGTGGCGCGCAATGCCGAGCAGGCGTCCGAGGCCGCCACCGACGCCGACGGCCAGGCCCGCGCCGGTGACCACGTAGTGGCCCAGGCCATCGCTCAGATCGAGCGCCTGGCGGTCGAGGTCAACCGCTCCACCGAGGCCATGGGCCAGTTGCAGCAGGAAAGCCAGAAGATCGGCAGCGTGATGGACGTGATCAAGTCGGTGGCCGAACAGACCAACCTGCTGGCGCTCAACGCCGCGATCGAAGCGGCACGGGCGGGTGAAGCCGGGCGTGGTTTTGCCGTGGTGGCCGATGAAGTGCGCGGCCTGGCGCAGCGCACCCAGAAGTCCACCGAGGAAATCGAGGTGCTGGTGGCGGGCCTGCAAAGCGGCACCCAGCAGGTGGCCAACGTGATGCATGGCAGCCGCAGCCTGACCGACAGCAGCGTGGAGCTGACGCGCAAGGCGGGTGCCTCGCTGGAGAACATCACCCGCGTGGTGTCTAACATCCAGTCGATGAACCAGCAGATCGCTGCGGCGGCCGAGCAGCAGAGCGCGGTGGCCGAAGAGATCAGCCGCAGCATCCTGAACGTGCGTGATGTGTCGGAGCAGACGGCGGCGGCGAGCCAGGAGACGGCGGCATCCAGCGTCGAGCTGGCGCGCCTGGGCAATCAGTTGCAGATGCTGGTCAGCCACTTCCGCGTCTGACCGAATCGGACGGCGTAGCCATCGCGGGTCAAGCCCGCTCCCACCAGGTTCAGCGAAACCTTGTGGGAGCGGACTTGGCCCGCGATGCTGTCAGCCCTTACTTGACGACCTGCCCCACCCCGCGTCCACGCGGGTCAGACGCGGTTTCCAGCGCCGAACCCGTCACCCGGATCGCCTGGATATCGCCCATCTCCCAGCCCTGGTCCTCCAGGGTGTAGCCCATCTTCTTCAGTTCCTCGGCCACCTTGCCATCGAGCGGCGCATAGGCGTCGTAGTAGATAGTGTCCTTGGGCAGCAACTGGTGGTGCACACGCTGCGCCGCCACCGCCTTCTCCAGCGGCAGGTTGTAGTCGTACAGGTTGTTGAGCACCTGGAAGATCGAGGTGAAGATCCGCGAGCCACCCGGCGTACCCAGCACCAGCGTGACCTTGCCATCGCGGGTCACCAGGCTCGGGGCCATCGACGACAGCATGCGCTTGCCCGGCTCGATGGCATTGGCATCGCCACCGACCACACCGAAGGCGTTCGCCACACCCGGCTTGGCACTGAAGTCGTCCATCTCGTCATTGAGCAGGAAGCCCGCGCCCTTCACCACCACGCCGCTGCCGTAGTCCCAGTTCAGGGTGTAGGTGTTGCTGACCGCGTTGCCCTGCTTGTCGACGATGGAGAAGTGCGTGGTCTGGTGCGGCTCCAGCCCCGGACGCACCTTGGCGGTGTCGGAGATGGCGGTCGGGTTGACCTCTTGCGCGCGCTTGGCCAGGTAGTCCTTGGCAATCAGCTGCGCCACCGGCACCTTGGAAAACGCCGGGTCGCCCAGGTAGTCGGCACGGTCGGCGAACACACGCTTCTCGATTTCCGAAAGCAGGTGGATGTAGCGTGCCGAGTTCAGCTCGACACCCTTGAAGTCGACTGCGCGGTTTTCCTTGATGCCCAGCAACTGCGCCAGCGCGATGCCGCCCGAGCTGGGCAGCGGCGCGGTGTAGACCACGTTGCCACGCCATTCGATGCCCATCGGCTCACGCCACACGGCCTTGTAGTCCTTGAGGTCTTCCTTGCTGACCAGGCCCTTGTCGGCCTGCATCTGCGCCACCAGCAGGTCGGCGGTCTTGCCCTGGTAGAACTCGCTCACACCCTTGTCGGCAATGCGCTCCAGGGTCTGCGCCAGCTCGGGCTGCCTGAAGGTCTCGCCCACCTTCATGCTGCCGAAATAGTCGTTGAAGTTGGTGCTGTCCTTGAACAGCCCCTGGGCATCTTCGCGGTACTGGTACTGCTTGGCGGCGATCTTGAAGCCGTTCTTCGCGTAGCCCACCGCCGGGGTCAGCAGCTCGGCCCAGGGCAGCTTGCCGAACTTCTGGTGCGCCTCCCACAGGCCCATCACCGTGCCCGGCACCCCGGCGGCCCGGGCGCCCACCAGGCTGAGGTTCTCGATGATCTCGCCTTTGTCGTCCAGGTACATGTTGCGGCTGGCCGCCTTGGGCGCCACTTCACGGTAGTCGAGGAAGTAGGGTTTGCCATCCATGTACAGGGTCATGAAACCGCCGCCGCCGATGTTGCCGGCCTCGGGGTAGGTAACGGCCAGGGTGAAGGCAGTGGCCACCGCGGCGTCCACTGCGTTGCCGCCCTTCTTGAGGATGTCGGCGGCGACCTGTGCACCATATTGATCGGGCGCGGCCACCGCGCCGCCGTCCAGCGTCACGGCATAGGCTGATGAGCTGGCGACGATCGCAGCGCTCAAGGTCAGCGTTCGAAACATCAGAGTGCGCATGCGGGTTTCCTTGGTGTTGTTTTTATCGAACAACCATTAAGGCGCATGCCCAGGGATTTTTCAAATGCCGCCTGCGGTTTTCAGCAGGCGTAGATCGACAGCTTGTGCTGGATGAAATCCAGAAAGCACTGGATACGCAGGGCCAGTTGCGAGTTGCGGTAGTACACCGCGTTGATCGGCTGGCGATAGCCGCTGTTGGCCTCGGCCAGCACCAGTTGCAGGCGGCCGGCCTGGAGGTCTTCGTGGGTCATGAAGTGCGACAGGCAGGCGATGCCTTCGCCGGCCAGCGCCAGGTGGCGCAGGGTTTCGCCGCTGGAGGCGCACAGGTCGGGGCGGATCGCCAGGCGGTCGCCTTCGGTGTGGCGCAGCGGCCAGTGATTGAGGGTTTCGGTCTG
Organism: Pseudomonas sp. 8209; assembly: GCF_028682105.1. Classification (NCBI taxonomy): domain Bacteria; kingdom Pseudomonadati; phylum Pseudomonadota; class Gammaproteobacteria; order Pseudomonadales; family Pseudomonadaceae; genus Pseudomonas; species Pseudomonas sp. 8209. The sequence continues at coordinate 24,652 of NZ_JANIAH010000015.1, read as the reverse complement.
GGTGAAGCCCAGCAGCGAATGCCCGGCCAGTTCCTCCACATGCCGTGGCGTACCGCGCCGCGCAAGGTACGCGGGGCTGGCCAGCACATGCAGCGGGCTGCACCCCAGCGAGCGGGCGTGCAGGCTGGAGTCGGCCAGCTCGCCGATGCGGATGGCGATATCGGTGCTCTGTTCGAGCAGGTCGATGATCAGGTCGTCGGTGTTGAGCTCCAGCTGGATATCCGGGTACAGCTGGCGGAACTCCCCCACCCAGGGCACGATGGCATGCAGCATGAACGGCGCCGCCGCATTGATGCGCAGGCGCCCGGACGGGGTCTGGCGGTGCAGGCTCAGGCGCTCTTCGAGTTCGTCCATCTGTTGCAGGATGGCCTTGGCACGCTCGAAGAAAAACCGCCCCTCTTCGGTGAGGTCCATGCGCCGCGTGGTGCGGTTGATCAGCGTGGTGCCCAGCTTGGCCTCCAGCCGCGACAGGCTGCGGCTGATGGCCGACGGGGTCTGCCCGCCCTGTTCGGCGGCGGCGGAAATAGAGCCGCACTCGATGACCGAGACGAACATCTGCAATTCATCGGACCTGGCTTTCACGGCTGTTCCCTGGTGTGGCGTTCAGCCGTGATAGATAGCCGCTTGGCGTTGCCCGCGCAACCCTTCATCAGGCGCCAGTGTGGAAAACCCGGGCCAGGTGCTGCTCGTAGCCGGCCACGGCAGCCTCGACGTTGGGGTTCTTCATCACGTCGGTGGCCAGGTAGGTCGGCAGACCGCTCATGCCCAGGAACTGGTTGGCCTTGTGGAACGGGAAGTACACCGCGTCCACGCCCTTGCCTTCGAAAAACTGCGCCGGATCGTCGAACGCTTCCTGCGGTGCGTTCCAGGTCAGCGACAGCATGTACTGCTTGCCCTGGATCAGGCCGCCGCTGCCGTACTTGCTCGACGCATCGGAGCGGGTGCGCCCGTCGCTGGCGTAGAGGCTGCCGTGGCCGGCGGTAAACACTTCGTCCAGGTACTGCTTGACGGTCCACGGCGCGCCCATCCACCAACCGGGCATCTGGTAGATGACCACGTCGGCCCAGAGGTACTTCTGCACTTCTTCGGCAACGTCGTAGCCGCCATCGATGTAGGTGCTCCTGACGTCGAAACCGGCGCGGTCGAGAAACGCCAGCGCGGCCTCGTGCAGGGTCTCGTTCAGGCGGCCATCGGAGTGGGCGAACTGCTTGCCGCCGTTGAGCAACAGGATCTTCTTCATCATCTGCCTCATGTGTGTTCGGGGCGGCCAACAGAAGGGGCGGCCCGGTGAATGTGATGGCGGCAGATTAATCAGTTCAGCGCAGCGGAAATACCCTCGCGCGGGCAAAACGCTTTTGACCAAAAAGCACGAATTCAGCGCTTATTGTTGAAATAAGATTGGCTCACTTTTTACAGGAGCCTCCCCATGAGCGAACCCTACGGTTTCATCCTCAAAGCCAAGACCCGCCCCGAAAAGGCCGAGGAGTTCGAGGCGCTGTTTCGCAGCTATGTAGAACCCAGCCGTGCCGAGCCCGGCTGCATCGAGTACCACATGCTGCGCGACCGGCAGGACCCGAGCCTGTTCGTGTTCTACGAAATCTGGGCCAGCAAGGCCGCACTGGATGTGCATTCGGCGCTGCCGCACATGCAGCAGTTTGCCGAGCGGCGCATGGAATACCTTGAGCGCGACTTCGACATCCAGTTGATCGAGATGCTCAGCCCGTCCTCGGCTAGCCGTTGAGCGCCAGATGGGCGCCCAGCAGCGCCAGGCCGATGAAAAAGCAGCGTTTGAACAGCACGGCACTGATGCGCTGACGCAGGCACTGGCCCAGCCACATGCCCAGCAATGCCGGTATCAGCACCACCAGCGAGGCCCCCAGCGCCTCGCCGCCCAGTGCGCCCTGCCCGGCAAGGCCCACTGCCAGCGCCAGGGTCGAGACGGTGAACGACAGGCCCAGCGCCTGCACCATCTGTTCACGGTGCAGGCCCAGGGCCTGCAGGTACGGTACGGCCGGTATCACGAACACCCCGGTGGCGGCGGTGATGATGCCCGTCACCAACCCGCACAGCGGGCCCAGCCAGCGCTCGTGGCGGGGGGCCAGGTGCAGGCCTGGGTGGCACAGGCCGTACAGCGCATACACCAGCAACGCCGCGCCCAATGCGTGCGCCGCCCACGCGCCACTGTCGATGCCCAGCCAGACACTGCCCAGCAAGGTACCGATGAAGATCATCAGTTGCATCGGCCAGAGCCTGCGCAGCAATGCACGCAAGTGGCCACCCGCCGCCAGCTGCCAAAGGTTGGTGACCGTCGACGGCACGATCAGCAGCGCGGCAGCCTGCGCCGGTGACATAGCCAGCCCCAGCAACCCCATGGCCACGGTGGGCAGGCCCAGGCCGATCACGCCCTTGACCGTGCCTGCCAGCACGAAGGTAAGCACAACCAGCAGCGATAGCGCCGGGCCGATAGCCTGATAGAAGCCGAGTAAAGTCGTCATGGGCCCATGCTGCCCTGCCCGCACGTCCCTGAACAGTTGCCATATACTAAGCCAGACTATTGCCCAGGCAGAGGCTCATGCATTTCGATCTGATTGACCTACGACTGTTTCTGCACACCGTGGAGTGCGGCAACATCACCGCCGGCGCCCAGCGCAGCCACCTGTCGCTGCCGGCGGCCAGCGCGCGCATTCGCGCCATGGAAAGCTCGCTGGGCGTACCGCTGCTGCAGCGCAACCGGCGCGGCGTGCACCCCACGGCCGCCGGCCAGGCCCTGGTCAACCATGCGCGCCAGATCGGCCAGCAGGTGCAGCGGCTGCAATTCGACCTGGGCCAGTATGCCCAGGGGATGCAGGGCCAGGTGCGGCTGCTGTGCAACACCGCGGCGCTGACCGAGTACCTGCCCGAACTGCTGGCGACGTTTCTGGCCCACCACCCGGCCATCGACGTGGACGTGGTCGAATTGCCCAGCCTGCGTATCGTGCAGGCGATCACCCAGGGCGAGGCCAACCTGGGCATCATCTCCAATGCCGTGGCCAGCGAGCACCTGCAGAGCGTGGCGTTTCGCGACGACCCGCTGGTGCTGATCATGGCGCCGGATCACCCGCTGGCCAGCCACCCGCACCTGCGCTTTGCCGACACCCTTGAACATGGCCATGTCGGCCTGCAGGCAGACAGCGCCCTGGCCCTGTACCTGGAGGAACAGGCCCTGCACCTGGGGCGCCGGCTGCAGGTGCGGGTACGTGCCGAAGGCTTCGACGGGGTGATACGCATGGTGGCCCATGGCGCAGGCCTGGGCATCGTGCCGCAGGCTGCCGTGCAACGCTGGCAAGGGGTACTGGCGCTGCACAGCCTGGCGCTGGACGAACCCTGGGCACAACGCCAGCTGCGCCTGTGCAGCCGCAATTTTTCGGCGCTTCCCGGGCACACGCGCACACTTCTGCAAAGCTTGTCGGCAGGCGCTATTGCCCCGGCAGGGACAATCCACCCACAATCGCCTTCGCGCACCGCTATGTAACAAGACAATGCCGTGCCTACGAGCCGTAAAGGGAGTTTTCCGTGCCGTCGATCTACCAGTTGAAACCGCGCTTCCAGGCGCTACTGCGCCCTATGGTCAAGCGTCTGTACGAGCGCGGCATAACTGCCAACCAGGTGACGGTCGCCGCCGCGGCGGTCAGCGTGGCGCTCGGCCTGCTGCTGGCCGCCGCACCGCACATCACCTGGCTGTTCGCCCTGGTGCCGGCCTGGATGCTGCTGCGCATGGCGCTCAATGCCATCGACGGCATGCTCGCCCGGGAATTCGGCCAGCAGTCACGCCTGGGTGCCTACCTCAACGAGCTGTGCGACGTGGTCGCCGACAGCGCACTGTACCTGCCCTTCGCCCTGCTGCCGGGCGTGTCGCCGGCGCTGGTGGTGATTGTGGTGCTGGCCGCGCTGGTGAGCGAATACGCCGGGGTGATGGGCCCCCTGGTAGGCGCCGAACGCCGTTATGACGGCCCGATGGGCAAGAGCGACCGTGCCTTCGTGTTCGGTGTGCTCGGTGCCGGCGTGGCCACCGGCCTGCTGAGCGCAGCGTGGCTCAACGGCGTGTTGCTGGTGGTGCTGCTGCTGTCGCTTCATACCCTCTACAACCGGGTGAGCCGAGGCCTGGCGCAACCCCGCTGAAGCCCTCCGAGCCAGATAAGGATATTTGCCATGCGCACCGCGCAATCCCTGCATTTCACCACCCATGACGGCGTAGAGCTGCATTACCGCCACTGGCCGGCCAACCGCCAGCCCGGCCAGCCGCGCCGCGCCGTGGTGCTGTTCCACCGTGGCCACGAACACGGCGGGCGCATGGCCCACCTGGTGGATGAACTCGACCTGCCCGGCCATGACTTCTTCGCCTGGGACGCCCGTGGCCATGGCGAGTCGCCCGGGGCCCGTGGCGACAGCCCGAGCTTCGCGTGCAGCGTGCGCGATGTGCAGACCTTCATCGAGCACATCGCCCGCGAGCATGCCATCGACGAACAGGACATGGCGGTGCTGGCGCAAAGTGTCGGCGCCGTGCTGATCGCAACCTGGGCGCATGACTATGCGCCGAAGGTGCGCTGCCTGGTGCTCGCCTCGCCGGCCTTCAAGGTCAAGCTGTACGTGCCGTTCGCCCGCCCGGGGCTCAAGCTGATGCGCGCCTGGCGCGGCAACTTCTTCGTCAACAGCTACGTCAAGCCGCGCCTGCTCAGCCACGACCCCGAGCGCATCGCCTCGTATGAAAACGACCCGCTGATCAGCCGGCCGATTTCGGTGAACATGCTGCTGGGGCTGTACGAAGCTGCCGATCGCGTGGTGGCCGATGCCCAGGCGATCCAGGTGCCGACCCAATTGCTGATTTCCGGCGCCGACTTCGTGGTCAAGCGCCAGCCGCAGGAGCAGTTCTTCGAGCGCCTGGGCAGCGTACACAAGGAAAAGCACGTGCTGCCCGGCTTCTTCCACGACACCCTCGGCGAGCGTGATCGCGGGCATGCGCTGGCGCGTATCCGGCGCTTCGTGGAGCACTGCTTCAGCGTGGCGCCCCAGCGCCCGTCGCTGCTCGATGCCGACCAGCTCGGCGCCAGCTGCGCCGAGGCCGAAAGCCTGGCCGCGCCGCTGCCACGCAACTCGCCGGCCGACCTGTACTGGCGCGCAACCCGCGCCGGCCTGCGCCTGGGCAAGGGCCTGTCGAGCGGGGTCAAGCTGGGCTTCGACACCGGTTTCGATTCGGGCAGCACGCTGGACTACGTCTACCGCAACCAGGCCACCGGCAAGGGCAAGCTGGGCCGCATGATCGACCGCAACTACCTCGACGCCATCGGCTGGAAGGGCATCCGCCAGCGCAAGCTGCATGTGGAAGAGCTGTTGCGCCTGGCCATCGAGCGCCTGCGCGAACAAGGCGCACCGGTGCATATCGTCGACATCGCCGCCGGCCATGGCCGCTACATTCTCGAAGCCCTGCAGGGCCTGGAGCAGCGCCCGGATTCGATCCTGCTGCGCGACTACAGCGAGCTCAACGTGCGCGAAGGCACGGCGCTGATCGAACACAAAGGCCTGGCCGACATCGCCCGCTTCGTGCAGGGCGATGCCTTCGATGCGCAGAGCCTGGCCACCCTTGAACCGCGCCCGAGCCTGGCGGTGGTATCGGGGCTGTATGAACTGTTCGCCAGCAACCAGATGGTCGGCGACTCGCTGGGCGGCCTGGCCCAGGCCGTGGCGCCGGGCGGCTACCTGGTGTACACCGGCCAGCCGTGGCACCCGCAGCTGGAGATGATCGCCCGCGCCCTGACCAGCCACCGCGCCGGTCAGGCCTGGGTGATGCGTCGGCGCAGCCAGGTGGAGATGGACCAGCTGGTGGAAGCGGCAGGCTTTCGCAAGGTGTGCCAGCGCATCGACGAGTGGGGCATCTTCAGCGTCAGCCTGGCCCAGCGAGTTGCTGAATGAGCACAGTGCGCGAGCCGGGCCTGATCCGGCGCGGCGTGCTCTGGCTGCTGTTGCTCGGGCCGCTGTTCTTCTTGAGCTATGGCCTGAGCAACACCTTCACCGCCGGGCGCAGCGACGTCGGCAGCCTGGTGTTCGCCTGGGAAAGCAGCATCCCGCTGTGGCCGTGGACCATCCTGCCGTACTGGTCCATCGACCTGCTGTACGGGTTGTCCTTCCTGCTGCCGCTCAGCCGCCTGGAGATGGACCGGCATGCCTTGCGCCTGCTGAGCGCACAGTTGATCTGCATCGCCGGCTTTCTGCTGTGGCCGCTGCGCTTCACCTTCGAGCGCCCTGAACTGCAGGGCGTGTTCGGCTGGCTGTTCGATGTGCTGATGGGCTTCGACAAGCCGTTCAACCAGGCCCCTTCGCTGCACATCGCGCTGCTGGTGATCATCTGGGCGATGTTCGCCCGGCACACCCGTGGGCGGCTGATGCGCTGGCTGCTGCATGGCTGGATGGGGTTGATCGGTTTGTCGGTGCTGACCACCTGGCAGCACCACTTCATCGACGTGCCCAGTGGTGCAGTGGCAGGCGCGCTGTGTGTATGGCTGTGGCCCGTGGAGGGCCGGCCGGTACTGGGCAGCCTGCAGCCGACCCGTGACCGCCGGCGCTGGCGCCTGGCCGCGTACTACGCGCTGGGCAGCGCCGTGCTGGGTGGGCTGGCGCTGTATGCCGGCGGTATCGCCCTGTTGCTGCTGTGGCCCGCCCTCGCACTGCTGATGGTGGCGCTCAACTATGCCGTGTTGGGCGCCGAGGGCTTTCAGAAAGGCCCGAGCGGTCAGTTGTCGTATGCCGCGCGCTGGCTGCTGGCGCCGTACCTGATCGGCGCCTGGCTCAATTCGCGTTGGTGGACGCGCCGCCATCCACAGGCCGACGAGGTGTGCGAGGGGGTGTACCTGGGGCGGGTGCCTGCACGAGGTCAGGCGGCATCGTTTGCCGCGGTGGTCGACCTGTGTGCAGAACTGCCGGCGGCACACACGCCGGGCCAGGCCTATTGCAGCCTGCCCTGCCTGGACCTGGTGGTGCCCAGTGCCGAACGTTGCCGCGAGGCGGCCCAGGCCATCGAGCGACTGCGCCAGCAGGGCCCGCTACTGGTGTGCTGCGCCCTGGGTTACTCGCGCAGTGCCTGCGCCGTGGCCGCCTGGCTGGTACTCGGCGGGCGCTGCCAGAACGCGCAGCAGGCCCAGCAACTGATCGCCCAGGCCCGCCCCGGGGTCGTGCTGCACCCGGCGCACCGCCAGGTGATCGACAGCCTGCCGGCGGGGGGCGGCCTGTGAGTAGCCAGACCCACCTGGCGCTGGTGGCCAGCCTGTTGCGGCGCGGGCGCCAGGTGGAACGCCTGTCGGACGGCATCAGCCTGCTGGCGCTGGCCTATGGCCTGGCGCCACTTGCCGGCGCGCCGGCCCCTGTGATTGGCGCCCTGTTGTGCGTAATGCTGCTGGCAGCCGGCCTGCTGCAAAAATACTGGGGCATGCGTGTTGCGCTGGACGCTGAGCTGTTCGCGCACCTGGCCACCCAGGCCGCAACCTTGTCGCCAACTACCCGCGTGCTGGACCAGGCGCTGTTCGACCTGGGGCTCAAGCCCGCCCCGGTCGACGACCGCGACTGGCAGGCGCGCAGCCGGGCCGCACTGCGCCTGATGCGCCAGCAACTGCTGTGCCTTGGCGTGCAGGTACTGCTGGCGATTGCCGGCATACTGTGCCTGCCCTGGCTTTCTCTCGTCGGATAAGGACCTCGTCATGCTAGCCGCCCTCACCGCCTTCGGCATCACCTCGGTGGCCCGCCTGATCACGGGCGCCCGCGCCCTGTGGCTGGGCTGTACACCGCAGCCGGTGCAACGCCTGTACTACGCCAACCACAGCAGCCACGGGGACTTCGTGCTGATCTGGGCCTCGCTGCCCCAGGAACTGCGCCGGCACACCCGCCCGGTGGCCGGGGCCGATTACTGGCAAAAACCGGGCATTCGCCAATTTCTGATCAACCGGGTGTTCAACGGCGTACTGATCGACCGCCAGCACAGCGAGGCCCAGAGCGACCCCTTGCAGCCGATCCATGCGGCGCTGGAGCAGGGCGACTCGCTGATCTTCTTTCCCGAAGGCACGCGCAACCTGGGCGACGAGCCCTTGCTGGCGTTCAAGAGCGGGCTGTTCCATCTGGCCAGTGCCCACCCCGAGGTGGAGGTGATCCCGGTGTGGATCGCCAACCTCAACCGGGTGATGCCCAAGGGCCGTGCCCTGCCCCTGCCGCTGCTGTGCACGCTGAGCTTCGGCGAGCCGCTGCAACGCTTGCCCGATGACAGCAAGCACGCGTTTCTGGAACGGGCACGCCTTGCCCTGCTGGCCCTGGCCCCCAAGGAATCCTGAGATGGACCACAACACACTTCTGCTGTTTGCCGGTATCGGTGGCCTGCTGCTGCTCGCCAGCCTGATCGGGCGCCTGCTCAAATGGCGCGCGGGCCCGGCCCCGCACGCGGTCATCGACAACCTCAATGCGCGCATCAATGCCTGGTGGGTGATGGTGCTGGTGATCGGCCTGGCCTTCGTGTTCGGCAAGCTGGGGGTCATCCTGCTGTTCTATTGCGTGTCGTTCTATGCGCTGCGCGAGTTCCTCACCCTCACGCCCACCCGGCGTGGCGACTACCCGGCACTGGTGGCGGCGTTCTATGTGGCGCTGCCGGTGCAGTACCTGCTGATCGCGATGGACTGGTACGGGTTGTTCAGTATCTTCATCCCGGTGTACCTGTTCTTGCTGCTGCCGATCCTGGCCAGTTTCGGCGGCGATACCACGCGCTTTCTGGAGCGGGCCTCGAAGGTGCAGTGGGGGCTGATGATCGCGGTGTACTGCCTGTCGTCGGTACCGGCCCTGATGACGCTGGATATCCCCGGGTTCGAGGGGCGCAACCTGCTGTTGATCGCCTGGCTGATTCTGGTGGTGCAGATTTCCGATGTACTGCAGTACGTGTGCGGCAAGCTGTTCGGCAAGCGCAAGGTGGCGCCGCGGCTGTCGCCGTCCAAGACGCTGGAGGGGTTGCTGGGCGGTGTGGCACTGGCCACGCTGATCGGCGCGACGCTGTTCTGGATCACCCCGTTCACCTTCTGGCAGGCGGCGCTGATGGCGCTGACCGTGAACGTCATGGGCTTCTTTGGCGGGCTGGTGATGTCGGCGATCAAGCGTGACCGCGGGGTGAAGGACTGGGGGCACATGATCGAGGGGCACGGCGGCATGCTGGACCGCATGGATTCGGTATGTTTCGCGGCGCCGGTGTTCTTTCACTTTGTACGGTACTGGTGGGCTTGAGGGCCAGGCGAGTGCTGCGCACTCGATCGCGGGTCAAGCCCGCTCCCACAGGTACAGCACAGTCCCTGTGGGAGCGGGCTTGACCCGCGATGCTTTCTACTCGGGCTTGCGGTAGCCCTCGATGATCGCCGAGAAGTCCTTGCCACCCTCCCCGCGCAGGCTCATCGCCTGGTACAGCTGCTGCGCCACCGCGCCCAGAATCACCGGCTGGTGCGCCTGACGCGCCGCCTCGGTGGCCAGCCCCAGGTCCTTGAGCATCAGCTCCGCACCAAAGCCACCGGTGTACCCGCGTGATGCCGGCGCCGTCTCGACGATGCCCGGCCACGGGTTGTAGGTGTCCGAACTCCAGCAACGCCCGGTGGAGCTGTTGATGATGCCGGCCAGCACCTTGGTGTCGATGCCCAGGGCATTGCCCAGGGCCATGGCCTCGGACACGCCGATCATCGAGATGCCCAGCAGCAGGTTGTTGCAGATCTTGGCGATCTGCCCGGTACCCACCTCGCCGCAGTGCACGATGTTGCGCCCCATCTGCGCCAGCACCGGCTGCAGGGTGGCGAACAGCGCCTCACTGGCGCCGACCATGAAGGTCAGGGTACCCGCCGCCGCGCCGCCGGTGCCGCCCGACACCGGTGCATCGGCCAGGTCCACACCCTGCCTGGCCGCCGCTGCATGCACCGCACGCACGGTCTGCGGGTCGATGGTGCTGCAGTCCACTACCGGGGTACCGGCGCGCACGCCGGCCAGCACGCCGTCTTCGTTGAGGTACACGCTGCGCACATGGGCAGCGGCCGGCAGCATGGTGATGACCAGCTCGCTGGCGCTGGCCGCGTCCTTGGGCGAGGCACTGATCTGCCCGCCGAGTTCGGCCAGTTCTGCCAGTACCTCCTTGTTCAGGTCGAACAGACTGAGCTGATGGCCGGCCTTGATCAGGTTGCGCGCCATCGGCGCGCCCATGTTGCCCAGCCCGATGAATGCAATACGCATGGTCGACTCCTTAACGCAGGCTGATGGTGGTGTTCACGCCATCGTTGACGCTGTCGTCGTCGAACCAGCGCGCGGTGACGGTCTTGGTCTGGGTGTAGAACTGCACCACTTGCTTGCCGTAGGGGCCCAGGTCACCCAGCTTGGAGCCGCGCGAACCGGTGAAACTGAAGAACGGTACCGGCACCGGGATCGGAATGTTGATGCCCACCTGGCCCACGTCGATCTCGCTCTGGAACTTGCGCGCCGCGGCGCCGCTCTGGGTGAACAGGCCGGTGCCGTTGCCGAACGGGTTGCGGTTGACCAGCGCGATGGCCTCGTCGAGGGTGTCGACCTCCAGCACCACAAGCACCGGGCCGAAGATTTCCTGGGTGTAGATCTGCATGTCGGTGGTCACGCCGGAGAACAGCGTGGGGCCGACGAAGTTGCCCTGCTCGTAGCCGGGCACCTGCACGTCGCGGCCATCGAGTTCGAGGGTGGCGCCTTCCTCGATGCCGCTTTCGATCAGGCCCAGCACACGCTCCTTGGCGCGCTTGGAGATCAGCGGGCCCACATCGGTGCCAGGCTCGCTGCCGGCGTTGACCTTGAGCTTGGCGGCCAGGGCCTTGAGCTCCGGCAGCCATTCGCGGGCCTTGCCCACCAGCACCGCCACCGAGGTGGCCATGCAGCGTTGACCGGCGGCGCCGAAACCGGCACCTACCAGGGCATTGAGGGTTTGCGTGCGGTTGGCGTCGGGCAGCACCACGGCGTGGTTCTTGGCGCCCATCATCGACTGCACGCGCTTGCCGTGCTGGCCGGCCAGGTTGTACACGTGGGTACCGACCTCGGTGGAGCCGACGAACGAGATCGCCTTGATGTCGGTATGGGTGCACAGCGCATCCACCACCTGCTTGCCGCCGTGCACCACGTTGAGCACGCCGGCCGGCACACCGGCTTCCAGCGCCAGCTCCACCAGCATCATGGTCGACAGCGGGTCCTGCTCGGACGGCTTGAGCACGAAGGTGTTGCCGCACACGATGGCCATCGGGAACATCCACAGCGGAATCATTGCCGGGAAGTTGAACGGGGTGATGCCGGCGCACACGCCGATGGGCTGGCGCAGGGTGTAGGTATCGACGCCGCCGGCCACGTTCTCGGCGAACTCGCCCATCTGCAGGGTGCCGATGGAGCAGGCATGCTCGACCACTTCAAGGCCGCGGAAGATGTCGCCTTCTGCGTCGGCGATGGTCTTGCCCTGCTCGGCGCTCAGGGTCACGGCGATGCGCTTGGAGTGTTCGCGGATCAGCGCCTGCAGCTTGAGCATGATGCGCATGCGCGCGCCGATCGGAGTGTCGCGCCAGGTCTTGAACGCACGCTGGCCGGCAGCGATGGCGGCATCGACTTCTTCGGCGGTGGCAAAGGGTACGCGGGCCAGCACCTGCTGGGTGGCCGGGTTGACCACGTCGCGCCATTCGGTGGTTTTCGACTCGACCCACTGGCCGTCGATCAGCAGCTTGACGCTGTCGACCTTGGTCTGGCCGGGCGTGAGGGATGCGTTCATGAGGGGTTCTCCTGGATTTATTGTTAGGGAGAGAAACGCCGACGCGGCAGCCGCGACGGTGCTTGGGTCCTGGGCTGAATTGGAGTATAGATGTGCAAACTTCTAATAAGAACGCACATAAAAGCCGGACCAACATGCAAAAAAACATCACATCCCTGGGGTCGCTGAACTGGGACGACCTCAAGTTCTTCCTCGAAGTGGCGCGCACGCGCAAGGCCAGCAGCGCGGCCAAGCGCCTGGGCGTGGACTACACCACGGTGTCGCGGCGCATCAGTTCGCTGGAGGTGGCGCTGGGCACGTTGCTGTTCGAAAAGTCGCGCACCAGCGGCTTCGTGCTCACCGCCGAGGGGCAGCGCCTGCTCAGCTATGCCGAGGCCATCGAGAGCACCCTGCACATGGCCTGCGAGCAGGTGTCCGGCTCGGGCGTGGCGCTGTCGGGGCATGTGCGCATGGGCTGCACCGAAGGCTTTGGCAGCTTCTTCATCACCCCGCAGTTGAGCCACTTTGTCGATGCCTACCCGGCGATCTCGGTGGATATCCTGCCGCTGCCGCACTTCATCAGCCTGTCCAAACGCGAGGCCGACATCGTGATCGCGCTGGAGCGCCCGGAACACGGACCCTATGTGTGCTGCAAGCTGTGCGACTACCGCCTGCGCCTGTACGCCACCCGCGACTACCTGGACAACCACGAGCCGATCCTGCGCAGCAGCGACCTGGCCCGACACCCGTTCATCAGCTACGTGGACGACCTGGCATTCAGCTCCGAGCTGCTGTACCTGGCCAACCTGCTGCCCACCGCCACCGCACACCTGCGCAGCACCAGCGTGATCGCCCAGTACGTGGCGGCCCAGCAGGGTCGCGGGCTGGCCATCCTGCCGTGTTTTCTGGCCGCACAGGACCCGCGGCTGGTGCCGGTGCTGCCGGGGGAAGTGGAGATTACCCGGCAGTTCTGGATGTACTGCCGGGAAGACTTGCGCAAGCTCAAGCGCATCACGCTGCTGTGGGACTACATCCGCGACGTGACCGAGCGCAACGCGCCCCTGCTGATGGGCGAGTCGCACACGATGAGTTTTGCCGACTAGTCGGAGGCGACCACGATCGCCACGCGGCGGTTTTCGGTGCGCCCGGCGGCGGTGTCGTTGCTGGCCACCGGCTCGCGGCTGCCAAGGCCGCGGGTCTCGACGTTCTCCGGGCGCATGCCCACGCCCACCAGCACCCTGGCCACACTGGCCGCCCTGCGCGCCGACAGCTGTTCGTTGTAGCTGGCCTTGCCGGATGAATCGGTATGGCCATCCACCCGCACCCGCTCGATGTGCACCGACAGCAGCGCCTTGCCGATACGCTCGACGATCTCGCGGCTCTGGGTGTTGAGTGCATCCAGGTCGCTGCCGAACAGCACCTTGCCGGACAGGCCGAAGGTCCAGCCCTCGTCGGTGGGGGTGAACCCCTCCTGTTTGAGCACGGCGATCTGCTCGGGGGTCAGGCCCTTGGGCGGCGGGGTCTGGCAGCCGCCGAGGGCGAAAAGGGCCAGGGCCAGAAAGGCCAGGTGCAAGCGAAGGTATCGAGTCAGGTGAATCACGGTTCAGCTCCTGTTTTTGCGCTGGACGCAGAGAACTCCGCCTCTGCCGACTGGGGCCCGTCACGGGTGTGACGCTTGGCCTGGTACATCGCCGCATCGGCGGCATTGAGCAACTCGGCCGGGGTACGGCCGTCATCGGGAAACACTGCGATGCCAACGCTCAACGAGGTAACGACGCACTGCCCGTCCGGCAGGCGGATAGGCAGGCTCATGCTGGCGGCTATCTTGTCGGCGATACGCTGGGCATCCTCGAAGCGATGCAGAGGGGTAAGCAGCACCGCAAATTCGTCCCCCCCCAGACGCGCCACCAGGTCGTGCTCGCGCAGCTGCGCACGCACCCGGCTGGCCACGGCGACCAGCACCTCGTCGCCTGCGGCATGACCGTAGCTGTCGTTGATTTCCTTGAAGCGGTCGCTGTCCAGAAACAGCAGCGCCAGCCCGTCGCCATGCTTGATCGCGTTGCGCAGGCTGCGGCTCAGGCGGCCCTCGAAGAACGCCCGGTTGGGCAGGCCGGTCAGGCTGTCGTGGCTGGCCTGGTGGGCCAGGGTCTCGTTCTCGCTCTGCAGGTGGTTTTGCCAGGCTTCCATTTCGTCGAGCAGGGCATTGAAGTCGTTGCCCAGCTCGTTGAGTTCTGCGATCTGGGTGGAGGGCACGCGCCGGTCGAAGCTGCGTTCGCGCCGCGCCGCATGGGCCACGCTGGCCAGCCCGCGCAGGGGCCCCACGATATCGGCGAACAGCCGGCGCGACAGGTACAGCGCACTCACCGCGCTGAGCGCCGTGCACAGCAGGATGCCCGCCAGACCACTGAGCAGAAAGCGCATCAGGCTGCCGCCCTGGCCAACCAGCTCGATGCGCCCCACCTGCTGGCCCTGGTGCACCACCGGCAGCCGGATCGGCTCTTCGAGCAGGGTCCGGGCGATCTTGAGCTCCAGCTGGTCGAGCATGCCGCCTTCACTGCGCTCCCAACTGGCCAGCAACTGGTCCGCATCGTCGAAGACCTTGACGTTGGCCACTTCCTCGGCCGCAGCAATCAGCGCCAGGGCTTCGTTGGCGGCGCTGCTGTCGTTGAACACCACCGCGGCCTCGACGGTGTAGTTGATCGAACGGGCAATCAGGTGAAGGTTGTGGTTGGCATAGACGCGCAATGCCAGCACCCCCAGCACGGTCAGCGAGATGCCGGCCAGCCCGATGGCCAGCAAAGCCACGCCCAGGTGCCCGCGGCTGAGCACCGCGCGCAACGTGGTCCGTTCGCGTGTCTTGAGCCAGCCGATCATGGCTGCAGCGCTCGGCGCCGCGACAATTGCAGCACGCTGGGATGGATGCGCACGCCGCTGCGCGCCACCGAGTCGAGGTTCACGTCAAAGGCCACCTGGGTGTCCTTGACCCGCAGACAGAACAGGCTGCCGACCGTACAGGGGTCATCCGCTTCGCTGATGCTCAGCACCGGCTTGCCGTTGATCGCGCTGATGAGCTGGCTGCGCGCCTCGCCACTGAGCTTGCCGATGTACACCGCGTCGCACTGGGTGAGGATACGCGGATCCCCCGCCAGCAGACGACGTACGGTCAGCGGCCGGCCGGTGGCCTGGGTGGTCCCCTTGACCAGGTCGTCGGCATATTCGGTAGGGCCGATCAGGCACAGGCGCAGCTGTTCGGGTTCCACCGGCCAGCGCGCGTAACTGAGGATACCCAGTACCACCTGGGTCACTGCCTTGGCCCGCTGCTCGGCCAGTGTGGCGGCTGCGGCGCCCTGGGCCATGCCGTGCAGCGGAAGTACCAGCACCAACGCCGCCAGCAGCATGAGCCTCCAGCGTTTTACACGTCCCGGTGTAAGGGCGGCGACCTTCATATAGGAAATCTCTTAAGACCATGCCTTGCGTGGGGGCAAGATAGCATAACGCCTGCTTTTCCCGCGAGGTCGCCTCCAAGGGCGGATCAGCCGAATCGTCGGCTGCGCCGGCGCCTTACACCTGTTCCAGCATCAGCCCGGAAATACGCTTGACCTTGCGCCGCACCGCCTCCTCGAAAATGCCCTGGCGCGGCTCTATCAGGCTGAAGCAGTCCTTGGCGCGGGTGATGCCGGTGTAGATCAGTTCCTTGGTCAACACCGGGTTCAAGGCGTCGGGAAGCACCAGAACCGTGTGGGAGAACTCCGAGCCCTGGGACTTGTGCACCGTCATGGCGTACACGGTTTCAACCTCACTTAACCGGCTGGGCAGGACGAATCTGACGCCGCCCTGGCCATCGTTCCGAGGAAACGCCACCCGCAGCAACGGTGTGGAGGCCTGGGCGTCCGGCAGGCGCAAGGCAATGCCGATATCGCCGTTCATCAGGCCCAGACCATAGTCGTTGCGCGTCATCAGCACCGGGCGACCTTCGTACCAGGGCTGTTCGCCATCGATCAGACCGGCCGCCGTCAGCACCTTGCCGACCCGCTGGTTCAGGCCCTCGACGCCCCAGGGGCCCTTGCGCACCGCGCACAGCAGCTGGAAGCGCTCGAAGGCGCGCAGCACCTTCAGTGCCCACGCCTCCCAGCGTGGATCGTCAGCGGCGGTATCCGGCGCCGGGCGGGTCTGGCGAATCAGGTGCAGGTACTCACGATAGCCCTGCGGGCTGTCGCCACCGCGGCCCAGCCCCTGCAGCAGCAGGGTGTCGAGCTTGCGGTCGTGCTCGCCGCTCAGGCGCAGGCTGTGCACGTCGGCAAGACCTTGCTCGAGCAGCGCACGGGCCTGCTCCGGCTGCTGGCCATTGACCTGGCGCGCCAGCTGGCCGATACCGCTGCCCTCACCAAAGCGGCGCGAATGGCGCAACATCACCACTTGCTGGGGCAAGGGGTCGCGCTGGGCATCGCCCTCGACCAGGCCGCTGCCGGCCAGCGACTCGCCACTGACCTGCTCCAGCCAGCTGCGGGTGGCAGCGCTGTAGCGCCCGGCCTCGGCATCGCGGCACAGGTCGCCCAGCACTGCGCCGGCCTCGACCGACGCCAGCTGGTCCTTGTCCCCGAGCAGAATCAGGCGCGCATGCCCCGGCATCGCCGCCAGCAGGTTGGCCATCATTTCCAGGTCGATCATCGAGGCCTCGTCGACCACCAGCACGTCCAGTGGCAACGGGTTGCCGGCGTGGTGACGAAAATGTCGCGAACCCGGGCGGCTGCCCAGCAGGCGGTGCACGGTGGAGACATCGCTGGGGATGTTGCTGCGCACGGCGTCACTGACGGCCAGCCGCTCCACTTGCTGGCCGATGGATTCGGTAAGACGCGCCGCTGCCTTGCCGGTCGGTGCGGCCAGGCGGATACGCAACGGGCGCCCGACCTCCACGGCCGGGGCCTGCAACAGGGCCAGCAGGCGCACCACGGTGGTGGTCTTGCCGGTGCCGGGGCCGCCGGTGATGATGCTGAACGCACTGCGGGTGGCCAGCGCGCAGGCGAGCTTCTGCCAGTCGACCTGACCGGCCAGCGCCGAGCCTTCGAACAGCGCATCCAGGCGGGCGCGCAAATCGGCGGGCGTGGGTTCGGCCTGTTCCAGGCGTTCGCGCAGGGCACTGTCGATGCGCCGTTCATAGGCCCAGTAGCGGCGCAGGTACAGGCGCTGCCCACTCAACACCAGGGGGCGCGAAGCCTGCGCTTCGCTGCTGCCCAGGGCAACCAGCGCGCTGCCTTGCAGGCGCTGGCACCAGGTGGCCAGATCGAGGCGCTCCAGCAGTTGCGAAGGCAGCAGCAAGGGGCCGGCCAGGGCATCGCCCTCGGGTGGCAACGACAGGGCAAAGTCAGGCTCGGCCAGGGTTTCGGCCAGGTCCAGGCACACGTGCCCGTGCCCCAACTGGTGGCTGGCCAGTGCGGCGGCCAGCAGCACCAGCGGGTCGGCCTGCGGGTCGCGTTCGCCGAGGAAGGCCACGAAGGCGCGGTCCAGTGCTCGCAGCCAGCCGCGCTCGACCCATCGATCGAGCAGCGCCAGCAGGTCGGCGCCCACCGTCAACGGCGCCAGGGCCGCCAGATGCCCGGCATCCAGAGGGGTGGGCAACAGGTCGTCGAACGTGCGGCTCATGCGCTGTCTCCGGAAAACAGATCAGGTTGCTGCGGTGCGCTTGCGCCGCTGAACAGGGCATCGAGCCGCTCGATCAGCACGCGCGGCGGCTTGATGAAGTACAAGCCCTGGCTGGCCGCGTGCACCCCACGCAGGAACAGGAACACCGCGCCGCCCACATGCCGGTCGTAGTCGTAGTCGGGCAGGCGGGCACGCAACTGACGGTGCAGGGCCAGCAGGTACAGCACGTACTGCAGGTCGTAGCGATGCTCGAGGATCGCGCCCTCCATCGCCAGCTCGCTGTAGGCCTGGTCGTCGGTGCCCAGCCAGTTGGACTTGTAGTCGGCCACGTAGTAGCGCCCGTCGTGCTCGAATGCCAGGTCGATGAAGCCCTTGAACATGCCATTGAGCAGCGCCGACTGCGCGGCAGGTCGGGCCGCGCCGTCATGGGTGTGGGTGCATACCAGGCGGTCGAGGGCCAGCACGTCGACCTGATGGCTGGCGAACCAGAACTCCATCTCGATCTGGTACTGGCTCAACTGGCCCAGGGCAACCGGCGCACTGTCCGGTGCCAGGTGCAGCGGTGCGTTCAGCAGGTGTTCGAGCCAGTTGCCGAGGGTGTTGATCCAGCCGGTCCAGTCGCGCCGGTTGCAGCGCTGGGCCACGGTCTTGTGCAGTTGCTCGGGCGCCGCGACCACCTGGCCGAAGCCTTCGTGACCGGCCCATTCGAGCAGCCCGTGGAGGAAGGTGCCGGGGTTGGGGCCACGCGGGAAGCGGTGGATGTCGCCGCCCGTCGCCACGACCTCGCGCAGGGCCTGCGGATCGGCCGGTTCGTCATCGAGCAGTTGCTGGGCCTGGGAGCTGTCGGCGGTGAGCAGCTCCTCGCCGATGCGCAGTGCACTGTAGGAGGCGATCCACCAGTTCTCTGCGGCGCGGCGGCGCGGCTGGCGGGCCGGAAGCAGCTCGGCGGTGTTGCGCGGGGCCTGGTAGCGCTGGGTGTCGGCAATCGGCAATACCTGGCTGTGGATGGTCGCGCAACCTTCCTGCAATGCCTGCAGCCAGCCCTCAAGGGCGGTGGAAGCCGGCAGTACAGCGCCGCCGCCCAGCAGGTAGCCGAGCGCGCAGCGGTGCAGCAGCGACTCCTTGCCGGTGCCGCGCTTGAGGTCCGCCACCCCCAGCCAGCACGCGTGCTGGGCACGGGTCAGGGCCACGTAGAGCAGACGCAGGTCTTCGGCCAGGCGCTCGTCATCGGCCAGGGCGATCTGCTCGGCATCAGGGGTCAGGGTCAGCTGGGCATTGCCCTGGGCGTCGTGCCAGCCCAGGGGCAGGCGCTTTCCGTCCACCGGCTTGGCGGTGCTGATGAAGGGCAGGAACACCAGCGGGTATTCCAGCCCCTTGGATTTGTGGATGGTCACCACCTTGACCAGTTGCTCGTCGCTTTCCAGGCGCAGGATCTGTTCTTCACCGGCCTGGCCGGAGCTGGCCAGGTGTTCGCTCAGGTGGCGGATCAGCGCCTGCTCGCCGTCCAGCTCGGTGGCCGCCTGCTGCAGCAGCTCGGCCAGGTGCAGCAGGTTGGTCAGCACCCGTTCGCCATCGCTGCGGCGCATCAGTACCTGGGGCAGGTCGAAGTCGTGCAGCAGGTGACGCAGCATCGGCAGCACGCCCTGGGTGCGCCAGAGGTGGCGATAGTCGCGGAACTTCATGACCCAGTGTTCCCACACCCGCTCGTCCTGGTTGAGCTGGGCCAGCCGGGTCAGCGGCAGGTCGAGGGTGACGCTGGCCAGCGCCGCCTTGAGCAGGCGCTCGCTGTCGGGTTCGGCGCAGGCCTTGAGCCACGCCAGCAGGTCGTGTGCCTCCTGGGCGGCGAACACCGAGTCCTTGTCCGACAGGTAGACGCTGCGTACGTCGCGGGCGGCCAGTTCGGCGCGGATCAGCTGGGCCTCGCGACCGTCGCGAACCAGGATCGCAATGTCCGATGGCAAACAGCCACGCAACGCCTGGCCTGGCTGGACAAAGCCGCTGGTGCCCAGTTGGCCGCCGTTGAGCAGGCTGACGATCTGGGTGGCGCAGCTGGCGGCTACCTGTTGGCGATAGACCGCGCCGGACAGCGGCTCGTCGCTTGCCAGGTGCCACAGGTTGAGCGCTGCCAGGGGCTGCCCGTCGACCTGCAGGTGCTCCTTGCGCCCCTGCGCCCTGACCGCCACGAAGGGGACGGGGTTCTCGGCGCCGTCGCGGAACAGGAACGCCCCGCGACCGGCCTCGCGCTGTTCGGCGCGCATGAATACATGGTTGACCGCATCGACCATCGGCTGGCTTGAGCGGTAGTTGGTATCCAGGCTGTGCAGCCGTCCGTGGGTGGCGCGTCGGGCGCCCAGGTAGGTGAAGATGTCGGCGCCGCGGAAGGCATAGATGGCCTGCTTGGGGTCGCCGATCATGAACAGCCCGGTTTCGCGCACGTCCTCCTCGATGCGATAGATACGCTGGAAGATGCGGTACTGCACCGGGTCGGTGTCCTGGAATTCATCGATCAGGGCCACCGGGAACTGTTCGCGGATCAGCCCGGCCAGGCGCTCGCCGGCCGTCCCGCCCAAGGCCGAGTCGAGACGCAGCAGCATGTCGTCGAAGCCCATTTCGGCGCGGCGGCGCTTTTCCTGCTCGAAGCGTTTCGACACCCAGTTGGCGGCGTGTTCGAGCAGGCGGGCGTCCGGGGTCGGCAACGCCTGCAGCTCCAGGCGCAGGCCGGGCATGGCATCCAGCGCCGGGTGGCTGGGCGGCTCGCCCTTCCAGGCTTCGGCCATGCCTTGCGGGGTGAAGCGGGTGAACCCGGTGCCAATATCCAGCTCCACCGCCTGCTCGTCCTGGGCCCAGGCCGCGATCTTCTCGCACCAGGGTTCGAAATAGCGCGGCTGCATCTTGCGCCCGTCCACCTGCTTGGCGGCATGTGCGGCATGGCACAGTTGCAGCAGTTCCTGGGCCCACTGTGCCCAGGGCGCCTTGAGCTGGCGCAGCCGTTCGGCACGTTGTTGCACCACCGCTTCGATCAGCGCCTGTGGGTCGGCGCTGTCTTCCTCGCTCCGCGTGCGGCCGAACAGCGCGCGCACCCTGGGCAGCAATGCCTCGGGGCTGCTCCAGTGGCTGCGCACCCAGGCCAGGGCCTCGCCGTGCATGGGGTAGCAGAAGCGCCGCCAGTAGTCGCGCATGACCTGGCCGAGCAGCTCGCTGTGGTCGGTCTCCAGGGTCTGGGTGAACAGGCTGCCGCTGTCGAACGCGTGCTCGCGCAGCATCCGCTGGCACCAGCTGTGGATGGTCGAGACGGCGGCTTCGTCCATCCACTGCGCGGCAACGTCCAGGCGGTTGGCGCAGGCGGGCCAGGTGTCCGGGGCGTAGTGCTCGCGCAGTTGCACCAGCAAGGGGTCGGCTTCGGGCAGTTCGCCACGGAAGAACCGCGCCGCTTCGGCCAGGCGGGTGCGAATGCGCTCACGCAGCTCTTTGGTGGCCGCATCGGTGAAGGTCACCACCAGGATCTGTGGCGGCAGCAGCTCGCGCCCGAAGCCCTGCTCGCCGCCATGGCCGAGCACCAGGCGCAGGTACAAGGCAGAGATGGTGAAGGTCTTGCCGGTACCGGCACTGGCTTCGATCAGTTGGCTGCCGTGCAGCGGGAAGGTCAGTGCCAGCGGCGGCTGGTGTGCGTGGGCAGTCATGGATGCGCCTCTTCACTGCCCAGGCGTTGCCAGGCGGCTTCGAACATCGGCCGGTACAGTGCCTCGCACCAGCCCTCGAATTCTTCACTCGCGGTCAGCGCCGCGAAATCACTGAACTGCCGGGCCAGTGCGGTGCTTTCGCTGCGCTCGCCGCGGGTGTTCTGGCCGTCGCCGTCGTAGGCCTTGGCTGCGGCCGTCAGGGCTTTTTCAGGGTCACTCTGGCCGAGCCAGGTGAAGGCGGTCTTGATCGCCACCGGCAGCGGCGCATTCATGCCGGCCTGCCGGGCCACCAGCAGGTCGCCAAGCAGTTCCGCGGCACGCGGTTGCTCCAGCGGGTCGAGCAACAGGGTCACGTCGGTGGCGACCACTGCGCTGCTCAACCGGTGCCCCACGGCACACGCTGCCAGGTGCATGACCCAGGTCGCCACCAGTCGGTGCCACTTGAGTGATTTGCCGCTGCTGATGCCGTTGGGCAAGGTGGTGATGCTCAGCAGCGCCTGGTCGTCACGCTGGTACACCCGCCCCAGCCAGCCTTCGAGCCGCAGCTGGCGATACTCGAAGCTGATCGGCAGCGCACTGTCGATCAGGGTTGGCCATTGGCCGAGCAGTTGAGCGTGTCGCAACAGCAGGTCGGGCAATGGCTCGATCAATTCGGCCTGCAGGCATTCTCCGAAGCCGGCCAGCGGCAGCATGCCGCTGCGTTGCAGGCGACGGGCCTGGGCCTGCAGGGCGTCGGTGCTGTTGGTGGGGTCGGCCAGGGCTGCGCCCAGCAAGCTTTCGCTCAGGCTGTAGCGCTGCAGGGCGTCGAGCACGAAGGGCTCTTCGTCGGCCAGGGGGGCTTCGGCGGCTTCGAAGAACACCTTCAGGCGCTGGCTGAAGAAGTGCCGAACGGGGTGGCGCATGAAGTCCTGGAGCAAGGTCAGGCTCAGGGGTTCTTCGGGCACGAAAGGCTCCAGTTGGTCGGCCTCGGTCGGCAACTGCGTTGGCGGCAGGTGCAGGGCGCGCCATTCGCTGGCATAGCTGAACAGGTTGCTGTGCTTGTGGAAGTAGCGGGCGCTGAACGGTTGCAGGGGGTGTTCCTGCGTCAAGGCGTGCAACAGTTGCAGACCGCCCTCCACTGGGTCGTCGGCCTTGGCCTTGGGGCTGCGCCAGCCGGCGGCGAGGTGATCGCGCAACTGGCCGATGAGCACCGACGCCGGCCGCTCGCTGTTGTCGCGAATGCTGCGGCCCACCCAGCTGACGTACAGTTGCTCACGCGCCGACAGCAACGCTTCGAGCAGCAGGTAACGGTCGTCCTCGCGTCGAGAGCGGTCGCCGGGGCGGTAGTCGCTGCCCATCAGGTCGAAGTCCAGCGGCGGCTGCGCACGCGGGTAGTCACCATCGTTCATGCCCAGCAGGCACACCACCTTGAAGGGGATGGCACGCATGGGCATCAGGGTGCAGAAGTTCACCGAGCCGGCCAGAAAGCGCTGGGACAAGCGCCCCTGGTCCAGGCCGGCGAGCCAGGCTTCGCGCACCACCGTCAACGGCAAGGCGTCCTCGAGCCCGACCGACTCGCAGGTTTGCAGCCAGGTTTCGCACAGGCCCTGCAGTTGCACCAGCAGGTAGTCATCGTGTTCGGTTTCGGCCAGGAAGAACACCTGCAGCAGGGCATGCAGGCGCGTGCCCCATTGCGCCGCCGGTGCCGGCTGCGAGAGCTCGGCATGGGCCACCTCGAGCGCATCGAGCAGGGCCACCAGCGGGCCGATCAGGGCAGCATCGAGGCCGCCGATTTCATCATAGGGTTCGATGTCGTCGCAGCTGTCGCCCGTGCCCACCGCATAGCCCAGCAGCATGCGACGCAGGCCGAATCGCCAGCTGTTCTGCTCGAGGTCATCGGGCAGGCCCAGGCCGGCACGCTGCTGTGCATTGAGGCCCCAGCGCACGCCGGCCCCTTCGATCCAGCGGTGCAACGTGGGCAGGTCGCTTTCCTTGATCGCGAAGCGGGCACGCAGGGCGGGAACATCCAGCAGATCGAGAATCTCGCTCACCGGGAAGCGGCTGTCCGGCAACTTGAGCAGGTGCTCCAGGGCAATCAGCAGCGGGTCGCGGCCGCGCTGGCCCTGGTCGGTCAGGGTGAAGGGAATGTAGCGCGGGTCGTTGCGCCCAAGCTGGCCGAACACGGCGCGGATGTGGGGCGCATAGGTGTTGATGTCCGGCAGCATCACGATCACGTCGCGCGGGCGCAGACCGGGATCGGCGCTGAAGCGGGCGAGCAACTGGTCGTGCAGGATCTCGACCTCGCGCTGCGCGCTGTGGGCCACATGAAAACGCACCGAGCGGTCCTTGGCCGGGTCGACGGCGGGCCACAAGGCGCGGGTCTCGACCAATGGGCGCAGTTCGAGAATGTCGTCCTGCAACTGGTTGAGCAGAGTGGCCTGCCCGTTTTCGGTGAACAGGTCGATGCGCCCGTCACTGAACACGTTGCGATAGCTGCCCGGGTCATCGTAGCTGTCGAGCAGGTTGATGTAGTCCCGGCCCTGCTTGCCCCAGGCCGCAAGCAGCGGATGGGCATGCTGGTGCAGGGTGTCGGCGTCGATCAGGCTGGGCATGCCTTGCTTGCGCTGCTGGCGCTTGTACTGATGGCGCAGCAGGTCCTTGTCGGCGACGATATCGGCCCAGTGGTGACGGCAGGGGTTGTGCACGCATAGCAGCACCTGGCTGAAACGTGCCAGGCCTGCCAGCGCTTCAAGGGCCTGGGCCGGCAACGAAGAAATGCCGAACACGATGACCCGCGACGGCAGGCCCTGGGGGGCTTGTTCCAGTGCATTGATGCGCTCGACGAAACGCTGGTGCACGCCGGCACGGCTCTGGGCCATGCCTTCCTCCCCCACATCCAGCAGCAAGGCACGCCACAGCTCTGCCTGCCAGCAGTTGGCGGGGGCCAGCGCACGGGAGTCGCCACGAGCGTTGCTCAGCACGTGACGTCCGGCTGCCCAGTCCTTCAGCCAATCGGCACGGTACACCTGGTATTGGTCGAACAGGTCGGCAAGGCGCTCGGCCAGCTGGTAGCGCTTGCGCAGGTCGCTGTCATCGGTAAGAAAGCGCTGCAACGGCTCGAAATGCGGCTGATTGATCACTTCCGGCAGCAGGCGCATCAGGCGCCAGGTCAAGGGCGCCTTGTCGAGCGGGGAGGTTTCAGGAATCTCTTCGCGGCCAAGTACCCGGCGGTACAGCTGCCACATGAAGCTACCAGGCAATTGCACATCGATGGCGGCCGCGATGCCGCAACCGCCCTGGTCATCGTCCTGCGGGTCTTCGGCCAGGGCCAGCTTGAGCCACTGGGCGATACCGTTGCTCTGCACCAGCACCATCTCGTTTTCCAGGGGTGCCAGCGGATAACGCCGCATCAGGCTCACCACCAGGCCACGCAGTTCATCCAGGTGGTTGCCGTGAACGACCATGAATCCCGGTTGAAGCGTGCTTGCATGCGGCATGGGGCATCCCTTGGGCTGTGCGGATTTTGGGGGGAACCTTATCACGGTCTGCGTACAGACCGAGGGCCTGCAGC
>NZ_JANIAH010000014.1:0-164163 GCF_028682105.1 Pseudomonas sp. 8209 | reverse complement strand
TTTTCGCCAAACCCGAAACCGTTGATACACCGTTGACCACGGGCCAAAGCGCTCCGGCATATCTCGCCACGCAGCACCTGAGCGGAGCACCCAGAGCACGCCATCGAGCATCAGGCGGTCGCTCAGGCGGGGCCGCCCCCGGCCATGGGTTTCGGTGAAGAGATCAGCAACCACAGCCCAAGCCTCATCCGAAAGTTCGTAACGCTTTGCCATCACAGGATTCCTTTCCGTAGATGGTTGGAAACCTTACAAAAAATCAGCTTCCGAGGGACGCCGATTAGGTTTCTCGGGATTTCGTACAGAGCCTAGCTTGATTTCAGCCCATGGCAGCCCCAATGAGTGCCCTGAGAGTGGGATCCTCGGCTGAGGAGGGGAGGATCTATAAGAAAGCCGTGACAAGACATCTCTCCCTGTTGTCTGGGGTGGGGGAGGGGTAGCCGGGTTGGTGGTTTAACCCCGATGGAGTCCACACTTAATGGATCGCGGCCTCAACCAACTGGGTGTAGCAGCCGAGAGCAGTACGTCTTATCGCGATGGAACGCTACTGAGAATAGATTAGGAGCGTTTCCTTTGAGAGGTGCGCGATTGGGCTGGCAACGAGGTGATGACCTGATGGGCAGATGTCCAGATGTCCAGCCAAGACCATCATCTCGCGCTCCGTTAATGCCGAGGGGCGCAGTCAAGCGTTTAGCCGTTCGGTAAGATGCAACACCCTAAGCTGCAACTAGTTGCGTCTTTCTGGGCGAGAAAATGAAAAAGCTTGAAAGGCCCGGTTTTATTGGGTTAAGCTTGTTTTCAAGGTGAGCAGTGAAAAGAGCGAACCACCCGTATAAGGGGGCTCTCCTTAGAGAAGGGTTCGAATCTCTACGCTTCCGCCATCTTCAAAGCCCTGATTAGTCAGGGCTTTTTGCGTTTTTGGGGGTCCAATTTTTAGCTAGTCCCCGTTCCTTGATTTCCGCATTTTTGTCTTCTATTTCCGCAAGTCACGGTTCGGGCAGTCCTGCATGCCGCGCCTTTGACTGTATGTCCATACAGTGCTAGTCTCGTCCGTAATGCCTCTTGGCCATTACGCATCTGAGGTGTATATAGGTCGGAGACGACATGGACGTCAGCGGCACAGAGTTGGTTTCTGGTTTCCATGTCAATACTTCGAGCTTGTGCGGCAGGGTTGTGTCTTAAGCGCAGCCCGAGTCGGACAGCATTGCGCATGGGGCTATCTGATTGAATACGTTTTCCGCATCAACCAATGCCAATATCCCGGAGCTCGTTGAGAGCGAAAACTCTGTTAATGTACCAACTATTGAAGTGGTTGCTGCCATAACAGCATCTTTGGAGAAGGATCCAGAGCTTCAACGGAAGCCATTTAAGTATTTGATGGGGGCTGTTTGGAATTTAAAAAACAAAGCTGCCATTGATTTTATAGAGCAGATTGAGAAAAAGTTCAGGAAGAAGAATAAGTTCCATAGTTATTTTTCCGGCTTGCCCTCCAATCAAACGCCACAGAACTTGCAGAAATATATAGACTCTGACCTGCCATTTCATGATTTGGCACAGGCAGAAATGAGGCTCCTCGTAAGCTTTGCGAATGAGGCTGAGCGGGCGTCACTATCTGGTGGTAATCTTGTTTTTATTCATTACAAAACTCCTGGTGATGAGGAAGATCATGGCCGGTTGATGGTTGTAATGGTTGACAAGAAAGGCGCGTTTGAATTTGACGAGGAGAGTTTGGAGCCTAAAAGACTGCAGCCCATAGATACCGATGCGTTGAGGCAGGCGGCAATGTTTGATTTGACATTGTTCTCAGCTATTTATCCGGAAAAAACAGGGGCTGCTTATCTTCATTTTATCGAAGGTAGGTCTAAGTCAGAGTTCTTCAAGTCTGCGTTGGGCTGTGATAGTGCGGTCTCTAACAAGCAAAGTGTTGCTAATCTTTTTGAGGCTATTAAGCAGTTCTCATCTTATAACTCCTTGAAAATTGGGGTTCAAGAGAAAATCACAGAAAAAGTTTATGAGCATATTGAAAGGAATATAGGCAAGCAGGTTGCGCTTGTCGATATCCAGCATATCATTGATAAACAGTTGCCAGATGGTCACAAGGCGGTTGGGCAGTTTTCCGAGTATGCTAATGAAAACGGCTATCAGGTAAACTCTGTATTTGAAGCTACTAGGTACTCTTTGAATAAGGGGGTGTCGATCCAAATTAAGGATTTTCAAAATAATTATTCGGTTTCTGTTAAGTCCAAGTCGATAGGTTATTCGGGTGGAGACAAGCCGGTAACAGTTGATGAGAATTTGACATACATTATGATCCCGTTATCCCCTGAAGATCGTGATAATATTCGTGCGGCGATTGGGGAAAAAGAGAGCTAAGATGCAACAAGTAGCTGGCCTGCTCAAGCAGGCCAAATTTGAAATTGAAAATGGGTATCTAGAAGTATACTCAGATCGAGACAAATTGGACGCTCTCTACGAAGCGGTGCGTAGCCTTGGATATGAGGATGACTGCAGAGTAGAGGGGGCTATCGGAAATTGTTATTTATCGCTAAATTTGAGCGTTGACTCGTGGCCAGTGCAGAATCCTTTTTTTCCGACCATGCTTGATTTCTGGCAGCATGTACTTCGAAAGGGTATGCCTGAAAAGTTTTATATTCTAGATAGTCAGGCGTTCAATGGTCAAGAACCGGCCAACTCAGATATTGGATCTATAGCGTATTACCTTGAGTGGAGGTCCCTGCTTTTTTCTTTGAAAGATCGAGGGGGCGGTGACGGATCTGATTCGACACTTCTGTACTTCATCAGCACCGAGAAAGGTGCAAAAATGTATGAAGTAAATCCAAGGGGGATAGAGTTAGAACAAGTTAAGGAAGGGTTTAAGGGGCTGGGTGAGGATAAAGATGTAACCCATTTGGCCGATATGATTGCTATCTCTGACGGACATCA
The DNA here is from genome assembly GCF_028682105.1 of Pseudomonas sp. 8209. Taxonomy (NCBI): domain Bacteria; kingdom Pseudomonadati; phylum Pseudomonadota; class Gammaproteobacteria; order Pseudomonadales; family Pseudomonadaceae; genus Pseudomonas; species Pseudomonas sp. 8209. The sequence goes on along the minus strand of NZ_JANIAH010000014.1, from coordinate 161,223 downwards.
AAAGGAACGGCGTGATGTTCTGAGAGCTTCGCTTGCAGAACTCTTGGAGGAACATCACGCCGGATCCTCGATTGCATGGCTACTTAAGCAGGGAGGAAGGCTTAGAAAAAAGTATCAAGAAAATTATGATGTGTACTTGCATAAGTTTTCTGTAAATAAGCTTCTTTCTGAGATTGAGGAAAAGTCGACGGACTATATTTCTAAAATCAATGACTCGATTTCTTCTAGCCAGTCCAAGGCTTTCGCTATACCAGGGGCTTTAATTGCAGTAGGGGCTTTGATAAGGAATCCAGAGCTGCTTCCCTTGCTATTTGTTTGTGCTGGCTTGTTAAGTGTTTCTCTTTTGACGTTCGTTGCTAATAATATTCATTGTGAAGCTTACTGCGCGCTAAGAGAACAAGTGCAGCGCTCGCTTAAGCGATACGAAGTTATAAAGAACGAGGATGCGGTTAGGGTTAGTGCGGAGGAAACGAAAAGAAAGCTGCTTGGGTTGATTGATAGGGCGATTAAAAGATTGAATTTCATAAATCATCTGTCAGTCGTGGTTTTTTTTGTTGGCGTGGCCTATACATTATATGTGAGTCCTGATGCCTTGAGTCTTTCGCGAAAGTTTCTGGGCGGTGTTGTGGGTTTTTTTGGGGTTATTTACAGTTTTGGTTTTTCAGCGGGTTGGCTTTACTATTTCTCCTGCGCGGCGATATACAGTAAGGGTTATCCTCTTGTCAGTATGGCCAAGTAACCGGCTGGCATGCGTCAAATCACCAATTTCGCTTGCCACCTTTGGGCGAATATCACGGAATTGGAACTTACGAATCTGCTGTGCCAAAAGCTCATCCTGGGCTTTGAGTGCATGCCCAATAGCAGATTTCCTGGCATCATCGAAGCGAAGTCTCAGCATAGAAGCAGTTACGTTGCGGCCGTCCTCAGTGGTGATCAGATAAGGATTTCGAACACCACGCTCTTTGCGTTGCTTCATTAGCCTCTCCACGAGCAAGCCTAAATTGTTGGCCTGGTTGCTGGAGCTGAGTTCAATCCGCAGTTTCTTTGCTGTTTTATCCTGTGAAACTTGCAGGTGTCCCTCTATGCAGTCCGCTGCCCTCATGGAAAGTACGTCGGCCGGGCGCTGGCCCGTCAAGTAAGCCAAATCCATCGTGTCCCGTAATTCAGGCACAGCACATTCATAGACCGCATCCCATATCTCGGGTTGACGGGCGTGCAATCCGCAATTCCTCACAACGCGCTGCAGCCCAAGGTACGCAAGGCGCGCAGCCCAATCGGCGAATTTGTTACAGGGGAGAATGCAGAACGTGAAAAAGGGCATGGACCATGGCTTTAAAAGGCTGCGCCTGGACCTCGTTCAGTGCTCGGTCTGCAGGGGTAGGGCGGTTGCAAAAGGGGTCTTCTTTGAGCTGGTCTGCACTGATTGCAATGGCTCAGGTTGGGTTGTTGAGGGTTCTAGGTTGGTGCTTCCGCTCGAGGAGTTGGTGACGCAGTTGAGTTTCAAATTGCAGCATGCCCAGAGACAAATTGAAGCGCTGAAAGGGCCGATCAGAGTAGTCGGCCCGCAGCAGCAATACCAAGAATCGAACCGCCTGGGGGCGGGCAGCACAAATTACACAGGGGATTGAAAACATGATGATTCGTAAGCCGGCAGGCCGACCATTTGGAGATACCGAGTACCTGCTGGAGTAATGGGGGTGGTGGCGTATGGATGGGGCAGGTCTGCCTATTTACACTTCGCCGACCTTTGCGCTGATGCGGCAAGCATTACCGCAGCCATCGGTGAGCAAGAACTATTGCATAACCGATGAATGGGCACTTGTCATCGACAGTGCAGTAGCCCGGCTTGCGGCTCGCGATCAGCAGATGCGGGACGTTATTTGATTGTACTTCGGTGCCAAGTGGCCGATGGTGCGAGTTGGCAAGCACTACGGTCTGAGTGAGGGGAAAGCAAGAGAGCTAGTAAGAGCGGGGGCGGCTTGGATTGATTGGGCTGTTACAGGCATGCGGGATGTTGCATGATTTCCTTCAGGTGCAGGCAGGGCAAGGGTTCCGAAAGTCAAGGTCTTGTGGTTAATGACCTCTCGCTTGGATTTTTTAAAGCTTAATGGAGACGAAGTATGGAGTATCGACAAACAGGTGGCGTTTTGATAGCGTGCTTCCGATTGCGCTCAGGGTGGTTAAGTCGGATGGGGTGTCCTTCCGTTCCACACAAATATTCTTCGTCAGTGAATGGAATGTCATGGCAAGGCCAAGGGTTTTTGTTTCATCAACTTATTATGACTTAAAGCATATTCGTAATAGCTTAGAGATATTTATCCAGGACTTAGGGTATGAGTCTGTTCTCTATGAGCAAGGTGACATACCTTTTCATCATGACTCTCCACTGGATGTGTCCTGCTATGATGAAATAAAGAGCTGTAACATACTTGTTCTAATTATAGGCGGGCGGTATGGTAGTCCAGCATCAGATGCGGATATAGATTCTGGTTTGGATTTTTATAATTCAGTTACAAAAAAAGAATATGAAACTGCAAGGGAAAATGATATTCCGATCTACATTTTTATAGAGAAAAATGTGCACTCGGAATACCATACCTACAAAAAAAACCGTACGAACGAATCAATAAAGTACGCTCATGTGGATAATGTAAGCATATTTAAGTTGGTTGATGAGGTGTACGCGCAAAAGCGAAATAACTTAGTGCGCGATTTTGAAAATTTTGATGATATTTCAAGTTGGCTGAGGGATCAGTGGGCTGGGCTTTTTGCGGATTTATTGGCTGGCAAAAAGCGAGATAATGACCTTGAGGAACTATCCGTTCAAGTGTCTGGATTGAAAGACTTGAGTTCTGTGCTTAAGAGTTACACGGAATCAATCATGTCTAAGCTTCAGCCAGATGATTTTGAACAGATCATTAGCACTTCAAATAAAGCTCTGAAAGAAAAATCGCTTAAAATTTTTGAACAGCATCCAATGATCGAATATTTCTTAGATAACTCGCCGAAAGGAGTCGGTTTGATAAGGCTTTATGATGCTTTCCAGAACAGCGAATCGGTTGAAGAGTTTCTTATAAACGCGAACTTTAGTCCGGAGTTTGTAGAAGATATGAAGGGGCATAAAGCTGCGAACAAAGACTTCAATCACCTGAAAAGGGAGCTAGGGTAAGCGGTCTGGTGAATAGACACATGTTTATGTGGGTTCATTCAGGGTGGCGGCGGCGAGTGATTGAAGAAAAGCTTTTCCGCGCGGAATAAACCTGTTTCTATTGCAACGTGTGTTGCTGCGAACGCATCGCGACGCCTTCAAGAGCCCGGCCAAACTAGCCGGGTTTTTTTTGTGCCCATATACAAGTCCAGCCATCGTGCGGTGCTTTTTCGTTTTCGGCCCCTTACCTGGCTCTTTGCATCAGGCGGATGACAGTGTCATGGAGGCCGAACCTATTTGAGGACTACAGATAAACACTGAGCATCAGGCGCTCGCCGATGTGCCCCTTTGGCTGTTGGTGCTGCTGAGTATGGCTGGTCTATCAGGGGAATGCTGCGGGCTTCAGGGGCCGATCTAAGTCTGCGTCAGATTCTGCAGCGAGTGGCTTTACGCTTCCTGGCACCAGGTCTGCTTGGCATGGCGACGCTGCTGCTCGCCTTAGCGTTGTGGGGAAATCTGTATGATCCTCATAACTTACTATATTGAATTTCTCTTCTGGCTTGTTCATTCCAAACATCATGTGAAGAAGGTTTGTAGTGGTCTAATGATTCCGGACACCCATTTAGGCGAGAATGCTCGCTACAGAGAGGTGTCCGATGACCAAGCAACGCCGTACCTTTACCCCTGAGTTCAAACGCGAAGCTGCCTGCCTGGTGCTCGACCAAGGCTACAGCCACATCGAAGCAGCCCGTTCGCTCGGCTTGGTGGAGTCGGCCCTGCGTCGATGGGTCAACCAGCTCCAGTAAGAGCGAGGCGGTGTCACTCCGACCAGCAAGGCGCTGACGCCCGAGCAGCAAAAAATCCAGGCATTAGAAGCCCGAATCAATCGGCTGGAACGGGAAAAATCGATCCTAAAAAAGGCCACCGCGCTCTTGATGGCCGAGGAACACGAGCGTTCGCGTTAATCGATCAGCTCCGCTCTGAAGAGCCTGTTGATCTGTTGTGCTCGGTATTTGAAGTCACCCGATCTTGCTACTACGCGCACTGCCGAAAACGTCGAATTCCCGACGTTGAGCGGCTGGTTTTACGCAGTCGAGTGAACGAACTGTTCACCCAAAGCCGCAGCGCGGCGGGCAGCCGAAGCATCATGTTCATGATGCGGGAGGACGGCATAGAAATTGGGCGCTTCAAGGTGCGTAAGCTGATGAGCGAAATGAAGCTAATCAGTAAGCAACCCGGTTCACATGCCTACAAAAAAGCGACGGTCGAGCGACCAGATATCCCGAACGTGCTAGATCGAGCGTTCACCGTACCGGCACCAAACGAAGTTTGGTGCGGTGACATCACTTATGTCTGGGCTCAAGGTCGCTGGTACTATTTGGCTGCCGTCATCGATCTATTCGCCCGCCGCGTGGTGGGCTGGGCATTTTCAGCGAAGCCCGATGCCGACCTGGTGATCAAGGCATTGGACATGGCCTATGAACTGCGTGGTCGGCCACAGAGCGTGCTGTTTCACAGCAACCAAGGCAGCCAATACGGCAGCCGAAGCTTCCGTCAGTGGCTGTGGCGTTATCGGTTCAAACAGAGCAGGAGTCGACGGGGAAACTGCCACGACAACGCGCCGATGGAGCGGTTGGTTCGCAGTTTGAAAACAGAATGGGTGCCAACAGTGGGATACATGAGTGCTTCCCTGGCACAGCAGGATATTGGTCGGTTTTTGATGCAGCGCTACAACTGGCAACGGCCACACCAATTCAACGGCGGACTAGCGCCCGCCGTGGTTGAAGAAAAACTTAACGCAGTGTCCGGGATTAGTTGACCACTACACAAACAGGGAGCGTGGCAATGGGGTGGAGAAGCAAGCTGGTGGCGCTCAGGCAAAGGTTCACGCGTCGGCAGCGGTTAGTTGTTGGTGGCGGCGTGTTTGTGGTCGCCCAAGTGGGCTCTTTCTCGTACCCGAGCCAATACTGGCTGTACCTGGTGATCTTCGGGGTTATCGTCCTGAGCAGCGCCTGGTCACCCGAACTGCACCGGAAGCGTTGATGCTCTGACGGGCAGCGTCGTCATTGAAGCACTCGCCAGCTCTTGGTAGGCCCGCTAATTGGTCTGGCTACGAGTGCCAGCCCGCCCGCACCGAACATCGCTGTCGAGGATGCTGGCCTCACTGTAAGCGATGACCCGGCGCACAACCAGTAGTGCTGCCTGGTAGACAGGCACTATTTTTCTCTCTGAAAAAATTAGCCGCGCAAAAGAATCGGGCTGTTTCGTGCACTATTTTTTCAAGGCGCTCAGGTGCGTGGCGAGTGAACGACGATTGGCGGGTGGGCTGATCAGGGCCTAAAAAGAAAAACTTGCGAGCAGGCCATGGCGGCCTGCTGCAATAACAGTCAGGAGTAGCGAGTGCAGTAGTGTTTTTTACTTTACAGCTTTTCTGGAGGGCTACTCTTTTTGCGGTGCTGTCTGGTTTTTAAGATGCACTCCGGCAGCTTTCGCAGCGCCATCCCTTGTAACTTTCTGCTTTTTCAAGCGCTGCAACCAAATCACGACCGGCTATCGTGTTTTGGCAGTTGTTGTGTTTTTCGTTTGGTTTTCTCATCCCCTCGCATTGTTTCTTCAGGAAGGGGCTCACCACCGCCTGCTGCCTTGACGTAAGCGCTCTGAAACCCTTGTCTACGGCTAGCTGGGCGTAGCTTTGTACGCTCGGCTTTTCACCTTGAAATGCGTTCTGCGCGATAAGGGCCGAGAAAATCTCTCGCTCGATAGTCATTCGTTAATCCTTTATTCAACCAACAAGTTTGCTCATGTTTTTTATTATTCTGAGCAATGCGAAAGCATACGTTACCATCGGGTGAGGTTTTATTGAACTGGGTTTCCATCCAGCTATAAAAACGCACGGCTTCACATTTTTTGGTCAATAAAGGTTGGGTTCCTGGTATTTAAAATATTTCAACAGGTCATTGTTACAATTTATTTCTTGTTCAAAAAAAGTTTCGCTCTCACTTTAATGGGGTCGTGCACCGTGTAAGTTTCCTGCCTTTCCCACTAAGTTTTACGGTGACGACACGCCTTATGAGTTTTTATGAAGTTCCGCGATTTCCTGTGCCGGGCTGCCACTGAGTGCGCAGCTCGTGGGGAACACCCGCCCTGTCGATTTCAGTTGCAGGTCGTGCAGGTCCTTCGTCAGCCCCTGGTTCATCGCCACAAGCTTGGCAATGTTCCTGCGCGCCTTGCCCAGCTCTCGGGTCAGGTATTCGGCCTCATTCGTAATGAGCACCACCTGGTGCTTCCACATCTCCAGCTCAGTGGGCGCTCCGAAGCCGTCAAGGTCTTCAATGTCTTGGGTCATTTCCGCCACCATATGGATACTGTTTGCATATACAGTAATCCAGTCGGGCGAGCACGGCGAGCCGAGGCGACGAATTGCACGGGGAGGGGGATTTTTTCGGTCGGCAGGACGCCGGAACAGGGGTGAGAATCGGTTTCAGAACGCCAGCGGCGCCACTTGCAGCATGCGGCCTGTCGCATGCCGAGTTATCGCCAGCACCACGCCCCTTCAGTCATGCTCCATCTGAACATACTCCAGCATCTTCTGGCTCCCATCCAGAATGTCACTGCAGATCGCCAGGCGAGCCGCCGCACCATCGCGCTGCTTCAACGCCTCCAGCACATCCCAGTGATGATCAATCGCCATGCGCTCGTTGAACCCGCCGTAGGCCCGGGCAATCAGCGGCCCGGTACGCATCCACAACCCATCCAGCAGGCTGACCAGCACCGGCATATCGGCGATTTCCGCCAACCTGAAGTGAAACTCGTGGTTGAAGGTCAGCGCGGACCTCAAGTCATTGTCCTTGATCGCCACCAGGTTGTTCTGAATGCAGGTTTGCAGCCGCGCCACTTGCTCCTCGGTCGCCAGCGATGCAGCTGTTTCGGCCGCCAACCCCTCGAGCGAGAGCCGGATGCTCCTGATCTCCAGGTACTGCTTGGAAGTCAGTACCGGCACACGAATGTCCCGCGGTGTCTTCAGAACCAGCGCCTGCTCCTTTGCCAGTTGAAGAATCGCGTCCCGCACTGGTGTGACACTCGTACCCAGCTGTTCGGCAAGGTCGCGTATGCGCAGCCGGTCGTTAGGCTGGAAGCGCCCTGTAATCAGGGCTTCGCGCAGCAGGCCATAGATACCGCTGCCAAGGTAGGAGTGTTTCAGGTGCTCAATCGGATAATTCATCGCGTACTCGTGTGCGGCGCAGGCCCGGCGGGAGAGGGGAGGCTACCGGCAGCGATTATCGAGTAACTCAAACATGTTGCCCACCGTTTACATGGATTTCTGCGCCATTGACGTACGAAGCGCCCTGCGTGCAGAGAAAATGCACCAACGCCGCGACCTCCTCGGGTTTGCCCATGCGTTTCATCGGGATCGATCGCTCCACGATCAGCTCGGTGCCAGCGGACAGGATGGAGGTGTCGATCTCCCCCGGGGCGATCGCGTTCACCCGAACCCCATAGGGCCCGAAGTCGTGCGCCATCTCGCGAGTCAGCGCCGACAGCGCCGCTTTGGAGCAGGCATAGGCCACCCCTGCGAACGGGTGCACCCGCGAACCGGCAATGGAGGTGACGTTGATCACCGAGCCTTTCGCCGCCTTGAGCTCCTCGAACAACCCCCGTGCCAGCAGGGCCGTCGAGAAGATGTTCACGTTGAACACGTTCAGCCAGGTCGAGTAGTCGGACTCCAGCACCCCCAGTCGCTCCCCATCCGGGCCTTTGGGTGAAACGCCGGCGTTGTTGACCAACGCATCCAGCCGCCCCCCGAGTTTTTCCCGGATTTCCGGAAGCCTGCGCTGTATGTCCTCCACGCTCCCCAGGTCGAGGTGAATGTGGTTGGCGATGCCTTCGGCCCAGGGGCAGCCTTCGCCCAGGTCCTGCCTCGAGGCGGTAAACACGCGCCAACCCGCAGCACTGAAATGTTTCACGGTGGCGTGGCCGATGCCCCGGCTGGCACCGGTGAGAAGCAGCGTACGTTGATCGGTCATGGCGGGTTCCCTGTTCATTGGTGAGGGCAAGTGTAGCGTAAAATATGATGCATCATATTTATTATGTGTTTTAATGCGTCCCGTCCCCACCGGGGAAGCGTCACGTTCGATCGATTGCTGCCACTACAAGAAAACTGCCATCCCTTTAAAGCTGCCCACGACCCGTAGCTGACCTGGAGAGACGCATGAATAAGAAAATCGCAGCTGTACTTTTGCTCGCAACCATCGCAAGCCCGCTGTATGCCGCTGAAAAGCTGACCGTGGTGTCCTTCGGCGGCAACAACCGCCAGGCGCAGGAGAAGGCGTTCTACAAACCCTTCACCGCCCAGACCGGCGTGGCCATCACCGCCGACGACTACAACGGCGAAATGGCCAAGATCAAGGTGATGGCCGACACCGGCAAAACCAGCTGGGATGTGGTGGAGGTCGAATCGCCCGAGCTCATCCGTGGTTGCAGCGAAGGGGTGTTCGAACCGCTGGACTGGAGCCGGATAGGCAACAAGGAAGACTTCATTCCTGCGGCCGTCAGCGACTGTGGTGTCGGCATCTTCATCTGGTCCACCGTGCTGACCTACGACCCCAAGAAGCTCGCCTCCAGCCCGCAAGGCTGGGCCGACTTCTGGGACCTGAAGAAGTACCCCGGCAAGCGCGGCCTGCGCCGCGGCGCGAAGTTCACGCTGGAGTTCGCGCTGCTGGCCGATGGGGTAGACAACAAGGACCTCTACACGCTGCTGGGTACTGAAGAGGGTGTCAAACGTGCGTTCAAGAAGCTCGATGAAATCAAGTCCAGCATCCAGTGGTGGGACTCCGGCGCGCAGCCGCTGCAATGGCTGATCGCCGGTGACGTGGTCATGACCTCCGCCTACAACGGCCGTGTCACCTCTGCCCAGGAGGAAGGCCAATCGTTCGCGATGCAATGGAATGGCAGCCTCTACGACCTCGATCACTGGGCCATCGTGAAAGGGGCGCCGAAAAAGGAATTGGCCGAGCGCTTCATCGCGTTCGCCAGCGAGCCCATGCAACAGAAGAACTTCGTCGAGGCCATCCCCTACGGGCCCAGCAACACCGGCGCGATGGACCTGCTGGACAAGCGCGTGGGCGAAAAACTGCCCACCGCCCCGCAAAACCTGAAAAACGCCCGTGCCACCGACGCCGAGTTCTGGATCGACCACGGTGAGGACCTGGAGGAACGCTTCAACGCCTGGGTCAACAAGTGATGCATGGCGCCCCTGAAACCGGGGGCGCCATTCAAAGGCCGTATAAGGATGCGAGTCATGCCCCTTGAAAATCTGGCTGTCGATGACAGCCTGCTCGAAGCTGCTCCGGCACGGGTCACCGATGCGCAGGCGTGTGCAGTGCTGCGCCAGCAATTTGGTTTGAGCGGCACGCTCGAAAAACTGGGCGGCGAGCGCGACCTCAATTTCCGCGTGATGCTCGAAGGCGGCTCATCCCGGTTGTTCAAGCTCTCCCACCCGCTTGAAAACCCCGATGTGGTCGACTTCCACAACCAGGCGATGCGAAGAATCGAGCTTCGCGATCCCGGGCTTGCGGTTCAGCGCGTGCACCCCTCGCTTGAGGGCCAGTACGCCACCTTCGTCGAGATCGACGGGCAGCGCATGCTGGCGCGGCTGCTGTCCTTCGAAGATGGCATGCCCCTTCACTGCGTGAGTCACCCCACACCGACGTTTCGCCGGGTCATCGGGCAGTCCATCGCCCGGCTTGACGTGGCGCTGCAAGGGTTTGCCCACCCCGCCGCCGGGCATGCGCTGCTGTGGGACATGCAGCACGCCGCGCACCTTCGACCGCTGCTGGTGCACATCGAACCCGGTCCCGGACGAAGCCTGGTGCAGCGCAGCCTCGAGCAGTACGCGTCGGCGGTGGTGCCAAGCATCCCCGGGCTGCGCAAGCAGGTCATTCACAATGACACCAACCCGCACAACATCATCGTGGATGCCCACAACCCCGATGTGCTGCGCAGCATCCTCGATTTCGGTGACATGGTGCATGCGCCCCTGGTCAACGAGGTCGCGGTTGCCGCTTCCTACCACCTTGGGCAGGTAGGCGATGTACTGGAGCCGGCCCTGGATGTGATTGTCGGCTACCACCAGTGCAACCCCCTGAACCAGCAGGAGCTGGCGCTGCTGCCCGAGCTGCTGGCCACGCGCCTGGCGTTGGCCCTGTGCATCAACTCCTGGCGCGCCGAACTGCATCCGGACAATCGCCAGTACATCCTTCGAAACACCCAGCGTGCCTGGGCAAGCCTGAAGGCACTGTCGGCGCTGTCTCGCGCTGAAACAGAGGACCGAATTGCTTCGGCCTGCCTGCGAGCAAATCGAGCATGAGCATGATCAACGGCTTCACGTCAGCCGACGCCACCCGGCTTTCGGCATCGCAGCGACGCCTGATCGAGCGCCGCGAGCGGCTACTGGGCCCGGCATACCGTCTGTTCTACGAGCGACCGCTGCACACTGTTCGAGGGGAGGGCGTATGGCTCTTCGACGAGCAGGGCCGTCGTTACCTGGACGCCTACAACAACGTTGCCTCCATCGGTCACTGCCATCCCCGGGTGGTCGAGGCGATGCATCGGCAGTCGCAGGTGCTGAACACGCACACCCGTTACCTGCAGGAGGGCATTCTCGACTATGCCGAGCAGTTGCTCGGTACCTTCACCGATGACCTGGATCGCGTCATGTTCACCTGCTCCGGGAGCGAGGCGAATGATCTGGCGCTGCGCATCGCCAGGCACTGCACCGGTGGCACCGGCGTCATCATCACCCGGTTCGCCTACCACGGCGTCACCGCAGACATCGCCGAGCTTTCACCATCGCTTGGCAGCGCCATGGTGCTCCCGGCGCATGTGCGCACCGTTCGCGCACCTGACGCTTACCGTCTGGGGGCCGAAAACGTGGCGTCGATTTTCGCCGCAGACGTGCGCGCCGCAATCGATGACCTCAAGGCGCACGGCATCCGCCCGGCGGCAATCCTGCTGGATGGCATCTTCTCCAGCGACGGCGTGCTGCCCGGGCCGGCGGGCTGTATCGCCGAGGGTGTGGCGCTGGCCCAGGCCGAAGGCCTGCTGTACATCGCCGATGAGGTACAGCCGGGTTTTGCGCGTACCGGCCTTAACATGTGGGGGTTTACCAGGCACAACGTGCGCCCGGACCTCGTCACCCTCGGCAAGCCCATGGGCAATGGCCAACCCATTGCCGGCATCGTCGGGCGCTCCCAGGTGGTCGATCACTTCGGCAGGAGCATGCGCTACTTCAATACCTTTGGCGGCAACCCGGTCTCGTGCGCGGCAGGTCAGGCGGTGCTGGACGTCATCCGTGAAGAACACCTGCAGCAGAGGGCCCATCACATTGGCAGCTACCTGCTGGACGGCCTGACACGGCTTGCCCAGCGCCATGAACTGATCGGCGACGTCAGGGGGGCCGGCATGTTCCTTGGGGTTGAGCTGGTCACCGACCGCGCCACCAGGGCACCCGCAGCCAGGCAGGCCCGCCAGGTGGTCAACGCGATGCGCGAGCAGGGCGTGCTGATCAGCGCCGCTGGTCCGCACCAGAACGTGCTCAAAATCCGTCCGCTGCTGGCGTTTACCGAAGAGCATGCGCAGATGCTTGTGGAAGCGGTCGATACCGCGATGCAAGGGGCTTGTTGAGAAGGCCAGGCCCCTTGTTCGTCAGCCTGCGCCGTGGGCGGCGAGGTTGCAGTATTGCCCCTTGAAGTACAGCAAGGGCTGTGTGGCAGCAGTTTGCTGCAGGTTCAGCGCCTTCACTTCGCCAATCACGATCAGGTGATCACCGGCGACGTGTTCGGCGTGGATCTCGCAATCGAGCCAGTGCAGGCTGCCGGCAATGATCGGGTTGCCCAGTGGCGATGCCTGCCATTGCACGCCCTGCCACTTGTCGGTACCTCGTCGGGCGAACTGGTTGGAGATCCCGACCTGTTCACCGGACAGGATGTTGACCGCGAAGCGGCCTGCCTGGCGGATCCTGGGGTAGCTGGCCGAACCGGCCATCACGCTGAACGACACCAGCGGCGGGCTCATCGACACGCTATAGAACGACTGGCAGGTAAAGCCGACCGGCTCCTCCTCGATCTGCGACGTGATCACCGTGATACCGGATGCGTAGTGCCCGAGCGCTTCGCGAAAGCGCAATGGCTCGATGGCAGTACTGGAACGTGACATGGTAGGTCCTGGCTGAAGGGGCGGATCCAAAGGCGGTGGGGAGGGGGCAAGCCGCTCGATCAGCGCTGCAACCCCTCCTGCACCCTTATCGGTTCAAGAGCTCTCTGCGCACGATGTCCGCGCCGGCGCTCAAGGCGTTCAGCTTGCCGCGTGCCACCTCGCGGGGCAGAGGGGCCATGCCGCAGTTGGTGCACGGGTAGAGCTTGTCGGCGTCCACGAACTGCAGCGCTTTGCGCAGGGTGTTGGCCACTTCCTCGGGTGTTTCGATGGCGTGGTTCGCCACATCGATGGCCCCCACCATCACTTTCTTGCCGCGAATCAGCTCGATCAGGTCCATCGGGACATGGGAGTTGTGGCACTCCAGCGAGATGATATCGATGCCGGATTTCTGCAGCTTGGGGAAGGCCTCCTCATATTGGCGCCACTCCGAGCCCAGCGTCTTTTTCCAGTCGGTATTGGCCTTGATGCCGTAGCCGTAGCAAATATGCACGGCCGTTTCACATTTGAGCCCTTCGATCGCCCGTTCCAGTGTGGCCACGCCCCAGTCATTCACCTCGTCGAAGAACACGTTGAAGGCAGGCTCGTCGAACTGGATGATGTCCACGCCCGCCGCCTCCAGCTCTCGGGCTTCCTGATTGAGGATCTTGGCAAATTCCCAAGCCAGCTTTTCCCGGCTTTTGTAGTGGCTGTCATACAGCGTGTCGATCATGGTCATGGGGCCGGGCAGGGCCCATTTGATGGGCTGGCTCGTCTGCTGGCGCAGAAACCTGGCATCTTCGACAAACACCGGTTTCTGCCTGGCAACAGCGCCCACAACGGTCGGCACGCTTGCGTCATAGCGGTCACGAATTCTGACGGTTTCGCGCTTCTCGAAATCCACTCCGCTCAGGTGCTCGATAAAGGTGGTAACGAAATGCTGGCGGGTCTGTTCGCCGTCGCTGACGATATCAATGCCTGCGTGTTGCTGTTCCTGCAGGGCCAGGCGCAAGGCGTCCTGCTTGCCTTCGAGCAGCTCCTCGCCGTGCAGCTTCCAGGGCGACCAGAGCGTCTCGGGTTGTGCAAGCCAGGACGGTTTGGGCAGGCTGCCAGCAGTGGAGGTGGGTAGCAGTTTTTTCACGATAGATGACCTTGTATGTTCTGAATGATCAAAGCGCGTATTGGGCGGACCATTGCTCAAGCACGGTCTGGTAGGGCTTGATGAAGTGCTCTTCGACAAACCTGCCCTGTTCGATGGCCAACTGACTGCGCTCTTCTCGATCGTAGACAATGCGGGTCAACGAGTAATCCTGGTGATTCAAGCTCGGCTGATAGGATCGACCTGCTGCTGAATTCGCGTTGTAGATTTCAGGGCGATAGATCTTCTGGAAGGTATCCATCGTGCTGATGGTGCTGATCAGTTCAAGGTTGGTGTAATCCCCAAGCAAGTCCCCAGCAAAGTAGAACGCCAGCGGTGCCACGCTGTTGGCAGGCATGAAGTAGCGAACCTTCAGGCCCATCTTCCGGAAGTACTCATCGGTCAGGGAATATTCGTCCTGCTGGTATTCGGTGCCCAATACCGGGTGCTGGTTTTCGGTGCGCTGATAAGTCTTGCTGCTGGAAACACTCAGGCAGATGACCGGTGGTTTTTTGAAGTGTTCCTTATAAGTGCTCGAGTTCACGAAATGCTTGAACAGCTTGCCGTGCAGCTCGCCGAAATCATCCGGCGTACTGAACCCCTGCTGGTTCTTGTTGTGCCCCAGCAACAGCACGCTGAAGTCATAATCGCGCACGTACGAGGAGAAGTTGTTGCCTACGATGCCCTCGATGCGTTCGCTTGTTTTGCGATCCACAATGGTGGTCTGCAATATTTCAATCAGCGGCAGGGCGGTGTCCCTGTGCTCGACATCCATGTTCATTTCCACGGAAATGATTTCAAGTTCGACGTTGTAGCGGTCGCCTTTCGGGTTGTCCCAGTGCGCCAGGGCATTGAAACGATTGTCGATCATCGTCAGGGTGTTGCGCAGGTTCTCCTGGCGACGCTGCCCCCTCGCCAGGTTTGCGAAGTTGGTGGTCGTGCGGGTGTTTTCAGCGGGGCGATAATGTTCGTCGAAACGAATACGCTTGATCGAGAATGTAAATGCTGTGCTCATTTTAATCGGGTGCCCTGATGGTCCGAGATAAAAACCGAATCTACATTTGCCCTCTTCGGCAAGTTTGATTCGTTGTAGGTTTTTTTGCTCGGGCGTCTTGAAGTGTTCCTTAATTGGGGCGTATTTTATGTCCGGGCATCGAACGAGTTAAATTGAATTGATTTCATGGGAACGTTAGCCACCCTCATGATGCTCATCTGCAGGGCTTGTGATTATTATTTTCCGCCTTGACCAATAAGCGGCAGGTTCGCTTTTTCAAGATGCGCGCAGGCCATGGTGACCATTGAGGCCTCAAGGCGCTGGAGGCCATGGCGTCACTTGTTGCGGATATATAAATGAAACCACTGATCACGGCCCTTGCGCTGTTCATCCTCGCCGGCTGTACCTCCAGCGGCGCTCCCACGGCTGAGCAGCAAACCCGGGAATGCATGAACTATCACGCCATGATGACCGCGCCCATGGCGCCCGATGCCATGCAGCGCCTCAAGGCTGCATGCGAACAGTCCAGGCTTCGATAGCGGCCTAGGCTCTGTACGAAAAGCCTTGATACTCGATGATGCTGCGTTGAAAACAGCCTGACCTTCGTCTCAAGACTTTTCATACAGACCCTAGTCCCAGGCCATCACCACGCCTTCCAGCCGGCGAAATTCATCCAGTGTGTGGTGGAATTCGGCGCGTTCGAAGGTGGCGGTGCACGCGGCCTCGAACCAGCTGACGCGGGGCTGCTCCAGGGTGATCACCTCGTGCAGCAGGCCGAAGCGCCGCCAGTGTATGTGATCCTCATGGGCGTGTTGCTCCACGACGATGACCGTGCAACTCAGGTCCAGGTCATCGGAGCACACCAGCAGCGGCACCAGGGTGGTCCACCCAGGGGCAGTGGAGTAGCTGCGGTCCCACACCAGTTCATTATCGTCTTCGCCGTAGAGGCCGGCATGCGCTGCCACCAGATGAAGCTGTGCAGCGGGGTCTCGTGTTGGCAGCCAGACTTCCAGCGGCGCGCCATCGATGGCGAAGGTCGAGTAGAAGCCCTGGCTGTACTTCGATTTGAAGCTGGCGATTGAAAGCTGGTTCACGTTGGTTTCTTTCCTTTGGCAAAACCTGGCAGGCCCTCAGTGCCCGCCCTTCATCCGCCGCGCCACCAGGTAGATCCCCAACCCCACCAGCGCAGTCGCCGCGCCAATGTAGCCGGTACTGGTCCAGCCGAACCCCGCGGTAATCGCCATGCCGCCAAACCATGGCCCCAGCGCATTGGCCAGGTTGAACGCCGCATGGTTCGATGCCGCCGCCAGGCTCGGCGCTTCATGTGCAATGTCCATCAGGCGAATCTGCAAGGGGGCGGCCAGTGCGATCATGGTGCCGACCAGCCCGCAGCCCAGCAGCACGCCCCACGGCGAACTGGCCGCGAAGGGGAACAGGCTCAGCACGAGAATCGACCATACCAGCACCAACCCCACCGCGCGAAACTGCAGGCGGTCGAACAGCTTGCCGCCCGCGATGTTGCCGATGATGCCGCCCACCCCGAACGCCGCCAGCCCGAATGGAATCCACTGTGGCGACACCTTGGTCACCTGCAGCATGGTCGGCGCCAGGTAACTGAACACGCAGAACATGCCGGCAAAACCGATCGAGGCGATGGCCAGCGCCATCCACACCTGCGGCAGGCGAAACGCCTGGAGCTCCTTGCGCGGGTCGCTGCGCACTTCATCGTGACGCTGCGGCACGTAGCGCCACACCAGCCCGATGGTGCACAGCGCAATCGCGCCCACCAGCACGAACGCCGCACGCCAGCCGAAGAACTGCCCCAGGAAGGTCGCCACCGGGTTGCCCAGCAGCATCGCCAGGGTGAGCCCCATCATCACCCGTGCCACCGCGCCCGCGCGCTGGTCGGTGGCCACCATGCTCGAGGCCACCACCGCCGCGATGCCGAAGTAGGCGCCGTGGGGCAGGCCGCTGATAAAGCGAAACGCCACCAGCCCGGCGAAGGAGGGCGCCAAGGCCGTGGCCAGGTTGCCGAGCGCATACAGCGCCATCAGCAACAGCAGCATGTGCTTGCGCAGCAGCTTGGCGCCCAGAATCGCCAGGGCCGGCGCACCCACCATCACGCCCAGGGCATAGGCGCTGATGGCATGGCCCACCTGGGGCTCGCTCAGGTGCAGGTTGCTGGCAATGTCGGGCATCAGCCCCATGATCGCGAACTCGCCGGTACCGATGGCAAAACTTCCCAGGGCCATGGCGGCTTCCATCTTGCCGACGGTGGCTCTGGAATAGGCGAGTGGCGGCGCTTGCTGAATGGTCATCTGAATCCTTGAAACAAACTGAAACGTTAAAGCGGGAAGCTTAATCAATCTGCACCCTACGCGTCGAGAATCAGGGCACGCGCATTGGATTCGCCGCACAAGGCGCGGTGAGTGCCGGGTCTACTCGCGTCAATCACGCTACCATTGCCCGCGTTCCCCAAACGCTCAATGGAGTTGGTCTTGACCGGTTACCCAACCACCCGCAAACACCTGATGCACGCCCTCGGCTTCTCGATGGCAGCGTTGCTGCTCGGCGCCTGCACCAGCGCAACCCCGCCTGCGCCATCCAGCACCGCCTTGCCCGCCGCCCCGGAAATCGCCTCGGGCTACCGCACAGGCATGGCCCCGGTACAGGCACAGCACCATATGGCCGCGGCAGCCAACCCCCTGGCAAGCGCCGCCGGCCAGGCGATGTTGCGCAAGGGCGGGTCTGCGATCGATGCCGCCATTGCCATGCAGGCGGTGTTGACCCTGGTGGAGCCGCAGTCCAGCGGCATCGGCGGCGGCGCCTTCATCCTGTACTGGGATGGCAAGCAGGTGCAGGCGTTCGATGGGCGGGAGACGGCGCCCCATGGGGCCGACAGCCGCCTGTTCCTGAAGCCGGACGGTACGCCGATGGGATTCAAGGACGCCCAGATCGGCGGTCGCTCGGTGGGCGTGCCCGGTGTGCTCAGGGCCCTGGAGATGGCGCACCAGCAACACGGCAAGCTGCCCTGGCGCGCGCTGTTCCAGCCGGCCATCGATTTGGCCCGCGACGGCTTCCCCGTGTCTGCGCGGCTGCACGCCCTGATTGCCGCCTCCACCTCGATACCGCAGTCGCCTGCACTGGCCCGTTACCTGCTCACGCCCCAGGGCCAGCCCTTGCCCGTGGGCACGCTGCTGAAGAACCCCGAGCTGGCGCAAACCCTGGAGGCCATCGCCAACCAGGGCCCGGACGCCTTCTACCACGGGCCCATCGCCGAGGCGATGGTGCAGCAGGTCAATACCCACAGTAACCCCGGCACGTTGTCGCTGAGCGACATTGCAGGCTATCGGGCCAAGGTGCGCGCGCCGGTATGCGGGCCGTACAAGCAGTGGACGGTCTGCGGCATGCCGCCACCGTCGTCCGGTGGCGTCGCGGTACTGCAGACGCTGGGCATCCTGGAGGCGCTGCAGCGCCAGAAACCGGCACTGGACCTGGCCGCGATGGCACCCGAAAAAGCTCGCCCCGGGGGCGTCATGCAACCCTCCGCGCAGGCCGTGCACCTGATTGCCGAAGCCGAGCGCCTGGCCTATGCCGACCGCGCCCTGTACCTGGCCGACGGCGACCAGGTGCCGGTCAATGTGCCAGGGCTCACCAGCAAGGCGTACCTGGCCCAACGCGCCACGCTGATCGGTGACCGGAGCATGGGCGTCGCCACTGCCGGTGTGCCGCCCGGCATGCCCCTGGCATGGGCGCCTGACCGCTCGCCGTTGCGCATTTCCACCTCGCAGATCGTCGCGGTGGACGATCAGGGCGGCGCGCTGTCGATGACCACCTCGGTCGAGGCGGCGTTCGGCTCTCATGTGCTGGTCAAGGGCTTTCTGCTCAACAACCAGATGACCGACTTTTCGTTCATCCCCGAGGAGAACGGCAAGCCGGTGGCCAACCGCATCGCACCGGGCAAGCGGCCGCGCTCCTCGATGGCGCCGACCCTGGTGTTCGACCAGGCCAGCGGCCAGCTGGTGGCCGCCCTCGGCTCGCCCGGCGGCTCGCAGATCATCGAGTACGTGAACAAGGCGCTGATCGGCTTGCTGGACTGGAACCTCGACCCGCAGCAGGCCGTCGACCTGCCCAACTTCGGCAGCCGCAACGTCGGCACCGAAGTGGAGGCCGGGCTGATCGGCCCCGCCCTGATCGAGCAGCTCAAGGCCCGCGGGCATGCGGTATCGCCCATCGAGATGACCAGCGGCACGCAGGTCATCGTGCGTGATGGGCAGGGCTGGTCGGCCGGTGCCGACCCACGTCGCGAGGGCGTCGCGTTGGGCGACTGAGTTTTTTGCCTGCCCAAGCTGGTAGGGTACGCAACGGTATCCCGCCAGGGCTGTTTTTTCAGAGGATCAAGCGAAGATGAGTCTGCAGTCAGTCAAAGCGTTTTTCTCCCACCATTCACCCGACCTGCAGGTGCTGGAACTGGCGTCCAGCACCGCCACCGTCGCCCTGGCCGCCGAGGCGCTGGCGGTCGAGCCGGGGCAGATCGCCAAGTCGCTCTCGCTGCGCGTGGGCGAGGAGGTGATCGTGCTGGTGGTACGCGGCGATGCGCGCCTGTGCAACCGCAAGTACAAGCAGCAGTTCGGCGTCAAGGCACGCATGCTCGAGGCCGAGCAGGTCGAGCAGCACACCGGCCACCCCATCGGCGGCGTGTGCCCCTTCGGCCTGAGCCAGCCGCTGCGGGTGTACTGCGACGAGTCGCTGAAGGACTTCGAGGTGGTCTTCCCCGCCGGCGGTGCGGTCAATGCGGCGGTGCGCATCGAGCCCGAGCGCCTGGCCACCCTGGTCAACGCGCAGTGGGTCGACGTGATCCAGCCACTGGCCTGAAGTCGTCAGGCGCGCAAGCGGTGGTGGCGCGGGGTTATGAAAACCGCTCGATTATCCGTTGCAGGGCAAGGGCGGGCAGGCCGACTTGCCACAGCAAGCCGGCCTGCCCGGGGGTCACACGCAGATCTGCTTGCGCGCACCGCGTGGCAGGCGGCAACGGTCGGCCTGGCTGCTCAGGCGGGCCTGCCAGCTGGCCTTGACGCTGAACGCGGGCACCGGCGCCGGCGCGGCCTGTTGCTGGCGCTGCTTGCGCAGTTCGGCCAGCGAAGGGGTCTTGGCCTTGGCGGCCACGGCTGCGGAGTCGGGGGCTGCCAGCGAGCGCAGGCAGGACTTGCACGACACCTGATCCGCTGCCTGAGTGCTGTTGAGGGTCTGACTGGTACGCCCGCAGGCGGCATTGGCGCCGTTCGCCGAATAGTGTGTAACCAAACCGTACATCTCCAACCTGTTGATAACAAAGGCGCTATTTTCGCACAGCCGCGCCGCTGGGTGGGCACCGGCTTCAGTTCACCAAGGAGAAGACACATGCAATACCGCGTGATTAAAGCGCACCGCAGCGAATTCCCTCAGCCCATCACCTTTGCCAAGGGGGCCGTGCTGGAGGTGGGGGATGTGTACCAGGGCGATGAAGGATGGGACAACTGGTACTTCTGCACCACGCCCGGCCAGCAGGGTGGCTGGGTGCCGGCGCAGGTGATCGAAAGGCTGGGCGAGCAGGCAGGCCGCGCGCGCGAGGACTACACCGCCAGGGAGCTGGACGTGGACATTGGCGATGAAGTGCTCTGCGTGAGGTCGCTCAACGGCTGGTCCTGGTGCACAAGGCCGCGCGACGCGCAGGCCGGCTGGGTGCCTTCAAGCCATCTGCGCCACATCGAACAGGCGCCGGCGGCACCGACCCGCTGAAGGGCTGCACGCGGGTTCAACGGTGCGAGCGCTGATGCTCGCTGCACCTGTCGCGTATTGACGCCCGCCCGTGACGCCCACTAGGCTCGCTGCCGGTCCCTTTCATGGAGTGCTGCAATGGTTACCTGCTACCTGCGCTACATCGTCGATGCCTACAAGCTGCAAGAGTTCGAAGCCTACGGGCGCATGTGGATACCGCTGGTGGAGAAATTCGGCGGCCAGCACCATGGCTACTTCCTGCCCAGCGAAGGCGCCAACAACGTCGCCCTGGCGATGTTCTCGTTCCCGAGCCTGGCAGCGTACGAACGTTACCGCGAACAGTCGAAAACCGACGCCGAGTGCATCGCCGCGTTCAAGTACGCCGAAGACACCCGGTGCATCATCAGCTACGAGCGCAGTTTCTTCCGCCCTGTACTGGGCTGACCCCATCACGGCGCAAGCCCCCTCCTGTGGGAGCGGGCTTGACCCGCGATCGGGCCGCAGAGCGGCCCCAACTGCCGCCTACAGCTTCATCACCACCGACTTCAGCTCGGTGTAATGCTCGATGGCCGCCGCGCCCATCTCGCGCCCCACGCCCGACAGCTTGTAGCCGCCAAACGGCAGCGCCGGGTCCAGCGCACTGTGACAGTTGACCCACACCGAGCCCGACTTGATGCGCGGCACCATGCGGTGCACCTGCGCCAGGTCGTTGGACCAGATGCTCGCGCCCAGGCCATAGGCACTGTCGTTGGCCAGGCGAATCGCCTCGTCCATGTCGTCGAACGGAATCGCCACCAGCACCGGCCCGAAAATCTCCTCCTGCACCAGCGGGCACTGCTGGTCGACGTCGGCAATCACCGTCGGCTGCACGAAATACCCCGGCCCGTAATACTCGCCGCCACACGCCACCTTGGCGCCCAGCTCGCGGCCCATGTCGATGTAGCGGCCCACCCGTGCCTGCTGCTTGGCCGAGATCAACGGGCCCATGTCGATGCTCGGGTCCAGGCCATTGCCCAGCTTCATGCCGTTGGCGATGCCGGCAATATCGGCCACCACGCGGTCGAAATGCTTGCGGTGCACATACAGGCGCGACCCCGCGCAGCACACCTGCCCCTGGTTGAAGAAGATCGCGCTGGCGGCACCGGCAGCGGCCACCTCAAGGTCGGCGTCGGCCAGGATGATGGTCGGCGATTTGCCGCCCAGCTCCAGCGTCACCCGCGTCATCGAATCCATCGCCGCCTTGCCGATCAGCTTGCCCACCTCGGTCGAGCCGGTGAAGGTCACCTTGTCCAGCAGCGGGTGCGCCGACAGCGCCGCACCGGCCACCGCGCCCACGCCGGTGACCACGTTGAACACGCCCGCCGGGTAGCCGGCCTCCAGTACCAGTTCGGCCAGCTTGAGCGCGCTCAGCGGGGTCTCGTCCGCCGGCTTGAGCACCACGCTGCACCCGGTGGCCAGCGCCGGGCCCAGCTTCCAGCAGGCCAGCAGCAGGGGGAAGTTCCACGCCACGATGGCACCCACCACACCCACTGCCTCGCGGCGCACATAGGCATGGAACTCGCCGTCGAACAGCGGCAGCGACGGGTCGACCGTGGTGCCTTCGATCTTGGTTGCCCAGCCGGCCATGTAGCGCAGCGAGTCGATGGCCATCTGCACGTCCATCACCCGCGCCACCTGCGCGCTCTTGCCGTTGTTCAGGCATTCGAGCTCGGCGAACACCTGGGCATCGCGCTCGATCAGGTCGGCCAGCTTCCACAGCAGGTTCTGGCGCTCGCGTGGGCGCATGCGGCTCCAGGGCGAGTCATCGAACGCCTGGCGCGCGGCACGTACCGCCTGGTCGACATCCTCGACCGTGGCGGCAGGCACCTGGGCCAGCGCCTGGCCGTTGGCCGGGTTGAGCAGTTGCAGCGTGGCGCCATCGCTGGCGCCGCGCCAGTCGGCACCGATCAGCATGCGGTGCTGACGCTGCACGAACGCCTGGGTATCACTGTGAACCGGGAAGGCATGGGTCATGGGTGTGGCTCTCTTGTTATTGAAAGGAACCCGAGGCATTCAGCAACCCTTGTGCCAGCTTTTTTCTACTACCAAAGTACTTGTTTTTCAGGGGTTTGGAGGGCTTGAGCCGGTTCTGTGCGTATTAGGTCGAGACAAACGGTGAGACACATGAGACGCCCCTGAGAAACCCCGCAAAGCCTTGCAAACCGGGCCTGCAACGCGGCAGGTGGCAGCCGGGCACCTCACCGCAGGTTGACGTCCTCAAAGCGCAACCAATTGATATCAATGGATTAATTTCGTTGGCACGAAGCCTGCTACGGCCTGTGTGCCGCCCATTGGGTGGCTCATCCGACAAAAACAATAAACAGGTGACTCGATGAGCAAGACCGTACTGTCAAGCGTGCCGGCACACCGCCGTCGTACTGCATTGGGCTGGGCACAGGCCTGGACGCTGGGCCTCGCCGGCTG
Organism: Pseudomonas sp. 8209; assembly: GCF_028682105.1. Lineage (NCBI taxonomy): Bacteria > Pseudomonadati > Pseudomonadota > Gammaproteobacteria > Pseudomonadales > Pseudomonadaceae > Pseudomonas > Pseudomonas sp. 8209. Next base: position 138,534 of record NZ_JANIAH010000014.1, on the reverse strand, counting down.
CCTGGGCAGCCAGGCGCACGCCGTGGATGTGGACGCCGGGGACTACACCGCGTTGCCCGAAGGCACCAACCTGGGCATGGTCTACTACCAGCATGCCGAACGTCGCTCGCTGTACTCCGGTGGCCACAAGCAGCCGGTGCGTGCCGGGCTGAACTCCGACATCGGCATTCTCAGGGGCGTGCACTTCATGAAGCTGGGCGGGTTCACCATCGACCCGCAGTTCCTGCTGCCCTTCGGCCAGCTCGAAGGCAAGCGCGACACCTCGGGCCTGGGCAAGAGCGATGGCGGCATCGGCGACCTGATCCTGGCCTCCACCGTGTGGCTGGTGGAGCGCCCGGAAGAAAAGACCTATTTCGGCATCACCCCGTTCCTCTACGTGCCCACCGGCCGCTACGACCGCGACGACGCGCTCAACATCGGCGAGAACCGCTGGAAGTTCGCGCTGCAGGCCGGCTACATCCAGGGCCTGGGCGACAAGTGGTGGCTGGACCTGATCGGCGACGTCACCTGGTTCGGCAAGAACGACGACGCCACCTCCGCCGGCCTGACCCTGCGCCAGTCCGCGCTGTACCAGGGCCAGGCGTTCCTGCGCTACCAGCTCACCCCGAGCCTGGACCTGCGCGTGGGCTACTCCAGGTTGTGGGGCGGCGAAACCCGCCTGGACGGCGTCGACCAGCACGACAAACCCGACACCGCCAAGTTTCTGGTGGGCGCAGGCTGGTTCGTCACCCCCAAGACCCAGCTGCTGTTCAACTATGGCCGTGACCAGTCGGTGGAAAACGGTTTCAAGGAAGGCGACCGCTTCAACGTACGCCTGATGCAGGTGTTCTGACCCGCACCTGCAGCCATCACCGAGGACACCGAACATGAAAAAACCTTTGCGTACTTCATTGCTGATGCTGTGCCTGGCCACCCCGCTGGCAGCCCTTGCCGCCGGGGTGGACGAGGCCGCCATCCGCGCCACCGAACAGGCCGGCGGCGAGTGGCTCAGCCACGGCCGCACCTATGCCGAACAACGCTTCAGCCCGCTCAAACAGATCGACGCCAGCAACGTCAAGTCACTGGGCCTGGCCTGGTACATGGACCTGGACAACACCCGCGGCCTGGAGGCGACACCGCTGTTCCACGACGGGGTGATCTACACCTCGATGTCCTGGAGCCGGGTGATCGCGGTCGACGCCGCCAGCGGCAAGGAGCTGTGGCGCTACGACCCCGAGGTGGCCAAGGTCAATGCCCGTACCTCGTGCTGCGACGCGGTCAACCGCGGCGTGGCACTGTGGGGCGACAAGGTCTACGTCGGCACCCTGGACGGGCGTCTGATCGCCCTCGACGCCAAGACCGGCAAGGCCATCTGGAGCCAGCAGACCACCGACCCGGCCAAGCCCTACAGCATCACCGGCGCGCCACGGGTGGTCAAAGGCAAGGTCATCATCGGCAACGGCGGCGCCGAATACGGCGTGCGCGGCTTCGTCTCGGCCTATGACGCCGACACCGGCAAACTGGCCTGGCGCTTCTACACCGTACCGGGCGACCCGGCGCTGCCCTACGAGCATCCCGAACTGCGCGAAGCGGCCAAGACCTGGCAGGGCGACCAGTACTGGAAGCTCGGCGGTGGCGGCACGGTGTGGGACAGCATGGCCTACGACCCCGAGCTGGACCTGCTCTACGTCGGCACCGGCAACGGCTCGCCGTGGAACCGCGAGGTGCGCAGCCCGGGCGGTGGCGACAACCTGTACCTGTCGTCGATCCTCGCCATCCGCCCCGACACCGGCAAGCTGGCCTGGCACTACCAGGTCACCCCGGGCGACAGCTGGGACTTCACCGCCACCCAGCAGATCACCCTGGCCGAGCTGAACATCGACGGCAAACCGCGCAAGGTCCTGATGCAGGCGCCTAAAAACGGCTTCTTCTACGTGCTCGACCGCACCAACGGCAAGCTGATCTCGGCCGAGAAGTTCGGCAAGGTCACCTGGGCCGAGAAGGTCGACCTCGCCACCGGCCGGCCGGTCGAGGCCCCTGGGGTGCGCTACGAAAAAGAGCCCATCGTGATGTGGCCCAGCCCCTTCGGCGCGCACAACTGGCATTCGATGTCGTTCAACCCCGGCACCGGTCTGGTGTACATCCCCTACCAGGAAGTGCCCGGTGTGTACCGCAACGAAGGCAAGGACTTCGTCACCCGCAAGGCATTCAACACCGCCGCCGGCTTTGCCGACGCCACCGACGTGCCGGCCGCCGTGGTCAGCGGCGCCTTGCTGGCCTGGGACCCGGTCAAGCAGAAGGCCGCCTGGAAGGTGCCGTACCCCACGCACTGGAACGGCGGCACCCTGAGCACCGCCGGCAACCTGGTGTTCCAGGGCACCGCGGCGGGGCAGATGCATGCCTATTCCGCCGACAAGGGCGAGGCGCTGTGGCAGTTCGAGGCGCAAAGCGGCATCGTTGCCGCGCCCATGACCTTCGAGCTGGCCGGGCGTCAGTACGTGGCGATCATGGCCGGCTGGGGCGGCGTGGCCACCCTGACCGGCGGCGAGTCGATGAACCTGCCGGGCATGAAGAACCGCAGCCGTCTGCTGGTGTTCGCCCTCGATGGCAAGGCGCAGTTGCCGCCACCGCCCCCGGCGCCCGCCAAGGTCGAGCGCGTGCCCCAGCCCGTCACCGCAGCACCCGAGCAGGTGCAGGCCGGCAAGCAGCTGTATGGCCAGTTCTGCAGCGTGTGCCACGGCATGGGCACCATCAGCGGCGGTTTGATTCCCGACCTGCGCCAGTCCAGCGACGCCACCCGCGAGCACTTCCAGCAGATCGTCCTGCTGGGCGCGCTCAAGCCACTGGGCATGCCGTCGTTCGACGACTCGCTCAAGCCCGAGGAGGTCGAGCAGATCAAGCTCTACGTGATGTCGCGCGAGTACGAGGACTACATGGCGCGGCACAAAGCCGCACCTTGAATCGCACCGGCGGCCTGTGTACGTCACAGGCCGCCGGTCGGGTGCGTGTTGGTGCTCCGGGTCGGTCTGGTCTTTTCTGAAAGAAGTCACATCGCTGGCAGTCTTTGTGACCTCAACGCAAGAGCCCGATTGCCCCTGGAGCCACTGCCATGTCCGCCATCCCTTCGCGCAGCCCCCGCAGGACGCCACTTGCCCGCAACAAGGACGTGACCGCGCTGGTCCCGGACTTCCCGTTCCACTACGCCGACTACCTCGCCGCCGCCCGTGCCGCCGGCCAGCCGCTGTGCCGCGTGCCGCCCGAGTGCTGGGGCCGCAAGGTGCTGGTGGTCGGCGCCGGTATCGCCGGCCTGGTGGCGGCCTACGAACTGCTGAAGATGGGCCTGCACCCGGTGGTGCTGGAGGCCGGCGAGCGCATCGGCGGGCGGCTGTATTCCAGGGTCATGGGCGACCCCGGCGCCGAGGTGATCTGCGAGCTGGGCGCCATGCGCTTTCCGGTATCCGGCAAGGCGCTGTTCCACTACTTCGACAAGGTGGGCATGACCGCGCAGTCGGCGGACTTTCCCAACCCCGGCACAGCGGCCGCAGTCAGCACCGTGGTCGACTACCAGGGCCGCGTGAAGTACTACGAGCACGACAGCCCGGTGTTTCCCGTGCCACCGGAGTACCTGCAGCTCGAAGAGCAGTTCTTCGACACCTTTCTGGCGGGCGCGCCGTTCCACTTCCATGAACTGGAAACCGCCATGACCGAAGGCAGCATCGACCAGAAAGCCATCAAGCGCCTGTGGAATGCCATCGTCCACTGCGGCGCCGGCCGCAGCTGGGACGACGTCAGCTTCTACCAGGCCCTGCTGCAGGAGTCGGGGTGGAGCCGCGAGCAGATCAACCTGTTCGGCCAGATCGGCTTCGGTACCGGTGGCTGGAACACCGACTACCCCAACAGCATTCTCGAAGTGCTGCGGGTGCTGTACACCGGGCTGGATGCCAGCCACCGGCTCATGTACCAGGGCGCCGATGCACTGCCCAGGGCGCTGTGGACGCAATCGCCCACTGCGTTGGGCGACCCCTGCGCCAACGGCCAGGGCGACAGCAGCGTCGAGTCGATGACCCGCCAGGTATTCGCCGAGCCGTTCAACCAGGAGGTCCGGCATATCAGCCCGCTGGCGAACGGTGAGTTCTCGGTACTGGTCCACGACCTCAAGCGCGATACCAGCGCCTGGCTGACCATCGGCCACGTGGTCTACACCCCGCACCTGCGGGTGCTCGACAAGCTGCGCGCCAGCGGCACCGTGCAGCAACTGAAGGCCATGGACGCGCTGCTGCCCAGCGCGACCTGGGAGGCCGTCAAATACACCCACTACATGCAGTCGGCAAAGATCTTCGCGGCCACCCGGCGGCCCTTCTGGCACGAACGACCGGGGCCGATGCAGGAACGCACGCTGAGCGTGACGCTGTCCGATGGCCTCACCCGTGGCACCTACCTGGTCGATTACGCGCAGGCGCCAAGCGGCTACCGCGGCAGCGGCATCTTCCTGTCGTACACCTGGAACGACGATGCGCTGAAGTTCCTGGGCGACCGCGCCAGGCCGGCGCCGCAGCATGCCCAGTTGTGCACCACGTTGCTGCAGGCCATCTACCCCAACGTGGACCTCGCCGCGCACTACAGTGCCAGCAACACCTTCGTCGAGTTCAACTGGGAGGACCAGCCGCACTACCTGGGCGCCTTCAAGATGAACCTGCCCGGGCAGTACGCCTACCAGCGCAGGCTCTTCGCGCAGTTCATGACCGGGGTGGGCGATGCCACGCCCTACGGCTTCGTGCTGGCCGGCGACGACGTGTCCTGGACCGGTGGCTGGGCCGAGGGCGCGGTCACCAGCGCACTCAATGCCGTGAACAAGATTGCCGTGTGCCTGGGCGGCGCGAGCGACCCGCGCAACCCCGGCCCGGTGGAATCCTGGGCCGACCTGCAACCGGTCGAACTGCGCTGAAGCTATCCACAAAAAAAGTGGGTAGCTCTGTGGATAAAGCGCTACACGCTACGTACCACAAGGGCTGCGTCAGTTTGATTACAAACTGAACAGCTTCTCTGGGTGTGCGTGGGGGGCTGTTGGCCACTGTGCCAAGTTCGTCATGCCCGTGGTCCGAATCGATCAAGCCCGGCCCCGGTCGATGGGGCACGATGGACGGTCTGTCCAAGGAGCTGACCATGATTCGACTGACCCTTACCCAAGCCCATGAACTGGCAGAGTCGATCCTGCTGCACAACGGTTTCAACGCGGCGCACGCCGCAGCCGTGACGGCCACGGTGGTCGCCGGGGAGCGCGATGGCTGCGCCTCCCATGGGCTGTACCGGGTGATCGGCTGTGTGAACTCGCTCAAGGCCGGCAAGGTGTCGGCGGCGGCCGAGCCGCAGGTGATCGACCAGGCGCCCTCGATCGTGCGTGTGGATGCTGCTGGCGGCTTCTCGCAGCTGGCGTTCCAGGCCGGCTTGCCGATGCTGCAGGCCAAGGCCCGCAGCAACGGCATCGCGGCCCTGGCCATCAACCATTGCGTGCACTTTTCGGCGTTGTGGGTCGAGATCGAACAACTGACCGAGGCCGGCCTGGTGGTGCTGGCGTGCAACCCCAGCCATGCCTGGGTGGCGCCGGCCGGGGGCAGCCAGCCGGTGTTCGGCACCAACCCCATCGCGTTCGGCTGGCCGCGTGCGGGCGCCAACCCGTTCGTGTTCGACTTTGCCACCAGCGCGATTGCGCGCGGCGACATCGAGCTGCATCGGCGCGCCGGCAAGGCCATCCCCGAAGGCTGGGGCGTGGATGCCCAGGGGCAGCCGAGCACCGACCCGAACGTGGTGCTCGACAGTGGCGCGATGCTCACCTTTGGCGGGCACAAGGGTTCGGCGCTGGCGGCGATGGTCGAGCTGATTGCCGGGCCGCTGATCGGCGACCTGACCAGTGCCGAGTCGCTGGCCTATGACGCGGGCAGCAAGTCCTCGCCGTACCATGGCGAGCTGATCCTCGCGCTGGACCCGCAGCGGTTTCTGGGGGCGGGCGCCGAGGCGCACCTGGCGCGGGCGGAGGCGGTGTTTGCGGGCATCGAGGGGCAGGGTGCGCGGCTGCCGTCACAGCGCCGCTTCGAGGCGCGCAAGCGCAGCCTGGAGGAGGGCGTGCAGATCCCCGAGGCGCTGTACAACGACCTCAAGGCATTGCTGAACTGAAACCCCATCGCGGGCCAAGCCCGCTCCCACAGGGTCTCCACTGACCATGAACACAGTGGTGTACCTGTGGGAGCGGGCTTGGCCCGCGATGGGCTGCAAAGCAGCCCCAAATCAGTCAGAGCGGTTCGCGACTGCTACAACCCTCCACCAACCGCACAATCCCCAGCGGGTTGCCATCCTGCAACGCCGCCGGCAGCAGATCATCCGGGCAGTTCTGGTAACACACCGGCCGCAGGAACCGATCGATCGCCAGGCTCCCCACCGACGTCCCCCGCGCATCCGAGGTGGCCGGGTAGGGCCCGCCATGCACCATCGCATCGCACACTTCAACACCGGTCGGGTAGCCGTTGAACAGCACCCGCCCAACCTTCTGCTCCAGCAGCGGCAGCACCTGGGCAAACTGCGCCAGGTCGTCGGCTTCTGCAATCAGGGTGGCGGTCAACTGCCCATGCAGGCTCGCCAGCGCGCTGTGCAACTGATCCGCATCGGCCACTTCCACCACCACCGTGGTCGGCCCGAACACCTCCTCCTGCAACAGCGCATCACCGTCGAGCAGCAAGCTCACATCTGCCTTGAACAGCTGCGGCTGCGCCTGGTTGCCCTGTTGTTCACGGCCCGCCAGGTGGCTCACCCCAGGATGCGCCTGCAACGCCTGTACGCCCCTGGCATAACTGCGCAGGGTGCCGGCATTGAGCATGGTCTGCGCCGGCTGCTCGCCCAGCGTCGCCGCCAAGTGCGCAACAAACGCCGAAAACTGCGGCGAGCGCAGCCCGATCACCAGCCCGGGGTTGGTACAGAACTGCCCGCAGCCCATCACCACCGACGCCGCCAGCTCCGTGGCGATTTTCTCGCTGCGCACCTGCAGCGCCTGCGGCAGCACCAGCACCGGGTTGATGCTGCTCATTTCGGCAAACACCGGGATCGGCTGCGCCCGCGCCGCCGCCATGTCGCACAGCGCGCGCCCGCCCTTGAGCGAGCCGGTAAAGCCCACGGCCTGGATCGCCGGGTGCTTGACCAGCGCCTCGCCCACCCCGGCGCCATAGATCATGTTGAACACGCCCTCGGGCATGCCGGTGCGCTCGGCGGCGCGAATGATCGCGTTGGCCACGTGCTCGGCCGTGGCCATGTGCCCGCTGTGGGCCTTGAACACCACCGGGCAGCCGGCCGCCAGCGCCGCTGCGGTATCGCCCCCGGCGGTGGAGAACGCCAGCGGAAAGTTGCTGGCGCCGAACACCGCCACCGGCCCCACGCCGATACGGTACTGGCGCAGGTCCACCCGTGGCAGCGGCTGGCGCTCGGGCAATGCGCGGTCGATGCGTGCACCGTAGAAGTCGCCCCGGCGCAGCACCTGGGCAAACAGGCGCATCTGCCCGCTGGTGCGGCCGCGCTCGCCCTTGATCCGTGCCGTGGGCAAGGCCGTTTCGCGGGTTACCAGCGCGACGAAGTCATCGTCCAGCGCGTCCAGCTGCTCGGCTATGGCCTCCAGAAACTCCGCCCGGCGCCCGGCCGGCAGGTTGCGAAACGTCGGGTAGGCCGCCGCTGCGGCGCGGGCGGCAGCGTCCACTTCCTCGGCGGTGGCCTGGGTGAAACGGTACGGCAGGGCGTCGCCGGTGGTGGCGTCATGGCTGTGCAGGGTGATGCTGCCGGCGGCGCTGCGCGCACCGCCGATGTAGTTGTGGCCGATGATCTCGGTCATGCAGACCTCCTGTTGAAAGGGTTGGGCTCAGGCCAGCGAGTTGCCGCGAGCGCTGGCGGTGTCGGTGCTGGCGGCAACCCGCTCGGCCGACTCGGCGTCGACCAGGTGCAGCGACTTGCCACGGGTTTCACGGGTCAGGCCGACGGCGACGATGGAAATCGCCGCGGCGCCCACCAGGTACCAGGCAATCGGCGTCGAGCTGTTGTACTTGTTGAGCAGGGTGATGGCGATCAGCGGTGCCAGGGAGCCGGCGAAAATCGGCGCCACCTGATAGCACAGCGACAAGGCGGTGTAGCGCACATGGGTGGGGAACATCTCGGCCATCAGCGCCGAGTAGGGCGCATAGGTCATCGACTCGATGGCCAGGCCCAGGGTGATCGCCGCCATGATCAGCCAGTTGTTGCCGGTGTCCATCATCGGGAAGCCGACGAAGCCCCAGAACGCGGTCAGCACCGCACCGGTCAGGTACACCGGCTTGCGCCCCACCAGGTCGGACAGGTAGCCCATCAGCGGGATCAGGAAGAAGTGCAGCAGGTGCGCGCCGAACATCAGCAGCAGAATCTGCGAGGTGTCCTTGTGCACCACCAGCTTGAGGTAGGTGATCGAGAAGGTCACCACGGTGTAGTACAGGATGTTCTCGGCAAACCGCGCACCGATGCCCACCAGTACCGAACGCCAGTGATGGCGCAGCACTTGCACCACACCCAGCTGCTGCACCTTGTGCTGTGCCTGGCGGGCCTGGGCCTGCTTGAAGATCGGGGCATCATCCACGCTGGTGCGGATCCAGTAGCCGATCAGCACCACCAGTGCCGACAGCCAGAACGCCACGCGCCAGCCCCAGGCCAGGAACTGCTCCTCGCTCAGGGTGCTCGACAGCGCCAGCAGCGCCACCGTGGCCAGCAGGTTGCCCGCCGGTACGCCGGCCTGCGGCCAGCTGGCCCAGAAGCCGCGACGGTTGTCCGGGCAGTGCTCGGACACCAGCAGGATCGCGCCGCCCCATTCGCCGCCAAAGGCGAACCCCTGGATCAGGCGCAGCAGCACCAGCAGGATGGGCGCGGCGTAGCCGATGCTGTCGAAACCGGGCAGGCAGCCCATCAGAAAGGTGGTGATGCCGACCACCACCAGGCTCAGTTGCAACAGGCGCTTGCGCCCGAACTTGTCGCCATAGTGGCCGAACACCAGGCCGCCCAGCGGGCGGGCCAGAAAACCTACGGCGTAGAGGGCGAAGGCGGCGATGATGCCGTCGATGGGGCTGTCGGTCTGGCGAAAGAACAACTGGCCGAACACCAGTGCCGAGGCCGTACCGTAGAGAAAGAATTCATACCATTCGGCGACGGTACCGGCCATGGCGGCCGCTACCACACGCTTGAGGCCCGCCGGGGCGGTGGTTGCGCGGGGAGAGGGGTGTGCAGTGCTCATGCTGGCGTTTCCTGTGCAGGCGCAAGACAGAAAAACTGGCGCGCCGGGTGGGCCCCGCAGAGAGGCCCGCCCGGCACTCACTCAGAGGCCGACATCCGGCAGTTCAGGGCGATTGGCCAGGGCCTTGGCCATGATCTGCTCGACGAACTCGCGGTCGTCCTTTGGCAGGGCCAGGCGCGGTGGACGGGTCAGCGCGCTGCCGCGACCGGCAATGGCTTCACACAGCTTGATGCACTGCACCAGGTCGGCGCGGGCATCCAGGTGCAGGATCGGCATCAGCCACTCGTAGATCGGCATGGCCTCGGCAAAGCGTCCGGCCTTGGCCAGGCGGAAGATCGTCTCGCCCTCCTTGGGGAACACGTTGGACATGCCCGACACCCAGCCCTCGGCGCCCACCGCGATGCTTTCGAGCACCACGTCGTCGAGGCCGGCGAACAGCACGAAGCGGTCGCCCACCTCGTTGCGCACGTCGATGAAGCGGCGGGTGTCGCCGGAGGAATCCTTGAAGCACACCACGTTGTCGCAGTCGGCCAGGGAAATCAGGATGTCCGGGGTCACGTCGTTTTTGTAGATCGGCGGGTTGTTGTAGACCATCAGCGGCACGTCGGCATGCTTGGCCACGTAACGGTAGTGCTCGGCGGTCTCGAACGGCTTGGAGCCGTACACCAGTGCCGGCATCAGCATCACCCCGTCCACGCCCACCTTGCGCACCGCGTTGGCCACCTTGGCGGCCTGCACGCTGGTGAACTCGGCCACGCCGCAGATCACCGGCACACGCCCACGCGAGGCATCCACCGCCACTTCGGTCACGGCAATCTTTTCTTCGGCCGTCAGCGAGGTGTTCTCGCCCACCGAGCCGCACACCACCAGGCCCGACACGCCGTCGCGGATCACGTTGGAAATCACCTGGTGGGTTTTTTCCAGGTTGATGGAGAAGTCGTCGTTGAATTGGGTGGTGACCGCAGGGAACACGCCACTCCAGTTGATGCGCTTGCTCATTGGTTGTCTCCGGTGGTTGTTAGTATTTCGTATACGATATTTTATGTGTGTGAAGCAGACCAGCGTTATTTCGGGGTTTTTGCTGGTCTTTTTGCTTAGGGTTTGTGAATCAAGGGCTTAGCGATCAGGCGCCGGGCCAGGTGTCCGACAGTCGGTAGCCTTGTGGCCACGGGTCGGCGGGGTCGAGCAGCAACTGGTGGGTGCCGGTGATCCAGGCGCGCCCCGAAATGCACGGGTAGATGGCGGCGCGGCCGGCCACTTCGGTCAGCGAATCGATGCGACAGTGGAACTCCGAGCCCAGGATCGAGCGGCCGATGAAGCGTTCGCCCACCTGCATCAGGCCCTTGGCCTGCAACACTGCCATGCGCGCCGAACAGCCGGTGCCGGTGGGGGAGCGGTCGATCTTGCCGGGCTGGATCACCACCGCGTTGGCACCGGTGGCCACGCCATTCTCCATCACGATGGGCGCGGCGATCTGGCAGAACGAGATATGCGACCAGCCGGGGTTGAGCGGGTGCACAAAACCCAGTTGCTCGTTGGCGGCGCGGGTGATCTTCAGGCCCACCTCCACCAGGTCGGCGGCCTCGTCGGGGCGAATGGCAAAGCCCAGGCGCTGGGCATCGACAATCGCGAAACTGTCGCCGCCATAGGCGGTGTCGACCTGCAGCGAGCCCACACCCTCGACCTCGATCCAGGCGTCCAGGCGGTCGGCGAAGGAGGGCACGTTCCTGACCTCCACGCGCTGAACCTTGCCGTCCCGGCATTCGGCCACGGCCTCGATCAGGCCGCCGGGGGCTTCGAGCACCAGGCGGGTCTGCGGCTCGGTCATCGGCAGGATGCCGCTGTCGAGCAGCACCGTGGCCACGCACAGCGAGTTGGAGCCGGACATCGGCGGGGTGTCGGCCGGCTCCATGATGATCCAGCCCATCTGCGCGGCCGGGTTCTTGGGCGGCACCAGCAGGTTGACGTGGCGGAACACGCCGCCACGCGGTTCGTTGAGCACGAAATTGCGCAGGGTGTCGTCCTGCGCGATCCAGCGCGACTGTTCCCACAGGGTGTCGCCCGGTGGCGGCGCGACGCCACCGACAATCACATCGCCGACCTCGCCTTCGGCGTGGCAGCTGACTACATGAATCACCTTTGATGAACGCATTGCCTGGCTCCTGATTGATGGTGTGGCCTTCGCTGGCAAGCCAGCTCCTACAGGCTGCGCAGAACCCTGTAGGAGCCGGCCTTGCCGGCGAAGGGGTCTGAAGCTATTTCACCGACTTGAGAAACGCCGCCGTCTCCGGCTGCTGCGGATTGCCGATCACCTGGTCCGGCGAGCCGATCTCGTGCACCAGCCCGTTGCGAAAGAACGCCACCCGGTCCGACACATCCCGCGCAAAGCGGATCTCGTGGGTCACCAGCACCATGGTCATGCCGTCTTCGGCAAGCATGCGCATGGTGTCCAGCACTTCGCCCACCAGTTGCGGATCGAGCGCCGAGGTGGCCTCGTCGAACAGCATGTAGTCCGGCGACATCGCCAGCGCCCGGGCAATCGCCATGCGCTGCTGCTGACCACCGGACAACTTGCCGGGGAAGGTCTTGAACTTGTCGCCCAGCCCCACGTGGGTCAGCTGCTGGATCGCCAGTGCCTCGGCTTCCTCGCGGCTCTTGCCCAGTACCTTGCGCGGCGCCAGCATCACGTTCTCCAGCACCGTCAGGTGCGGGAAGGCATTCCACTGCTGGAACACGATGCCGATCTTCTGGCGCAGGCGGTTGAGGTCGGTGGCGCGGTTGTGCACTTCGATGCCGTCCACGCGAATGCTGCCCTTCTGGATCGGCTCCAGGCCGTTGATGCACATCAGCAGGGTCGACTTGCCCGAGCCCGAACCGCCGATGATCGACACCACCTCGCCCTTGTTCACCGTCAGGCTCACGCCCTTGACCACTTCCAGGTCGCCGAAGGATTTGTGTACGTTGTCGATCTCAATCATTTTCTTGCCACCTTCTTTCCAGTCGGGCGCCCAGGCGTGCGACCACCAGGCTCATGACGTAATAGATGAGGCCCGCGATGCACAGCACCAGCAGGGGTTCCTGAATCCGTGTGACGATGGTCTGGGAGGCGCGCAGCAATTCGACGATGCCGATCCACATCACCAGCGCGGTGTCCTTCATCACGCTCAGCACCAGGTTCAGCCAGCCCGGAAAGGCCACCCGCGAGGCCATCGGCAGCACGATCCAGCGCAGGTCCTGCAGGTAGCTCAGGCCCAGCGACCGACTGGCCCGGCGCACGCTGGGCGGTACCGCCAGCACACCGCTGCGCACGATCTCGGTGAAGTACGCCGCGGCGTACACCCCCAGCACGATGCAGCCCACGCTGAAGGCGCTGATGTTCAGGCCCACGATGCTCTTGAACGAGTTGAACAGCACGAACTGGATCAGCAGCGGCACGCTGCGAAACACATCCAGCACCCAGGCCAGCGGCAGGCTGGCGCGTGGCAGCAGCGCACGCAGCAGGCCGAACACCAGCCCGGCCACCGAGCCCAGCATGATCGACCAGAAGGTCAGCTGCAGGGTGACCCAGGCCCCGTCGAGCAGGAACAGCATGTCGTTCCAGGTAAAGCTTGTAGAAAACATGGACAGCTCCTCAGTAACGGAACAGCCGCCAGGCCATCAGCCGGGCCACCGCGACGATCAGCTTGGCGATCAGGTAATACAGCACCGCTGCAATGGCGAAGTACTCGAAGGTGCGGAAGGTCTTGACGTTGTAGTCCTGGGTCACGCCGGTGAGGTCGTTGTTGAGCCCCACGATCACCCCCAGCGAGGTCATCAGCACCGCCCACACCATCTGGTTGCTCAAGGGGTAGAACACCACCCGCAGCAGCTGCGGCACGATGATCATGCGGTAGGCCTGGAACGCGCTCATGCCCAGCGAGCGTGCCGCGCGCATCTGCGTGGTCGGCACTGCCTTGAGCCCGCCGCGAAAGTTCTCCGCCAGGTACCCGGCGTTGTTGAAGGTGATGCCGGCCAGCAGCGCGAACCACGAACTCACGTGCAGCCCCAGCGAGCCGAGCCCGAAGTACAGGATGTAGATCTGGAACAGCGAAGGGGTGTTGCGCGCAATCGATACCCAGGCATTGCCGATGCCGCGCAACACCGGCTGCTGCGCTTCACGCATCACGGTCAAGGCCAGGGCGATCAGCACGCCGAAGATCATCGACAGCGCGGCGGTCTCGAAGGTGACCCAGGCGCCGGCCAGCATGTCGGGCAGGGCGCGCAGGGCCGAGCGCCATTGGAAGGTGTAGTCAAACATGCGCGGGGCTCTCCTGTGGGGCGGCCGGTTGCAGCCAGGCCGGCAGGCGACCGCTGGCGCTGCCGGTGCAGGCGGCCTCGACGCACTCGCCAAGGCTGGCGAAATGCACCGCCCGGCCCGCCAGCCCGGGGGCGTAGTGGGCGTATTTGCCCGAGTTGGTCATCAGTGTGCGGGCGGCGGGCGGGATCACCGGCTCGCCGAGCATGCACCAGCAGGTGTCGGTCACCAGCACCGCGCCGAAGGCTTCGATCGGGGCAAGGTGGCCGGCGTCACGGGCCTGCTCCAGCACCGCACGGCCGCAGGTGATCACCAGGCTGACCGCCGGGTTGCGCGTGCGCCCGCGGCACAGCTGTGCCAGGTGCGCGAACTCGCCCAGGGAGAAGTGCGGGTTGCCCAGCGACACCAGGTCCACCTGGCTGTCACGGGCACTGTTCAGCTCGCGCCAGCTCACCAGCAGGTCGGCCAGGGCAATGCGTTTTACCGGCAGCACCTCGCCCGCGCTGACCGCCTGGGCCGGGTCCAGCGCTTCGGGTGTGACCCCGGCGATATGGAACAGCGGCGCCGCCGAGGTGGTGGCGAACGCGGCGCCGAAGGCCTTGAGGTCGTCGTGGGTCGGGGCAAAACGCTCCAGCCCTGTCACCAGCGGGATCCGGCTGCCGACCATGGCGCCGATGTGATAGCCCAGCAGCGGGTAGAACGCATCGTCCAGGTGGGTCAGCGCCGGCAGGTCGATCTGCACCCGCGCCTTGCGCTGGGCCTCCAGGTGGCAACCGATCAGCGGCGCGCGGCCGGTCAGGGCGATGCAGATATCCAGGTAGTCGGGGTACTTCAGGGTACGCGCGCCGAGCACGCTGTTGGCGTACACCACGGCGTTGGACTCGGCCCACACGATCTGCTCGCCGAGCTTCGGCGCGCTGTCGAGCAGGTAGGGGGCGCAGGTAAAGCTCATCTGCGCGCCCATCGCCATGTAGGCATCGCCCAGCGCACTGGCAGGTTCGCCCAGCGCCGCGTCGATACCCAGTTCGCGCCAGCGGCGCTGGTCCACGGAAATCGAGTTGAGGGTGGTTGGCACCCGCACCCTGGCGCCCCACTGCACCAGCTGCTGCGCAAAGCGCAGGCTGGCGGGGCCGGTGTAGATGCAGCCGTCGATATGCGCCTGGCTGATGTCCACCAGGCTGTGTGCGCCCTGCAGCTCGGCCATGCGCAGCACGATCTGCATCGCCACCTGCGCGGCCTTGCCCAGGTCGCCCGCGAGCAAGGCCTGGTCGTGGTCGGTAAGGGTGAGGGTGGTCGGGCGCGTCGCCGCCGGCGGGCTGGCGGGGGCTGCCGGCAGCGCCTCGGCGGGGGCCTGGTCGAACAGCACCAGGCGCTCGCCCTGCACCTGCGCGAAGGCCTTGCCGCGCAGGGCGGCAAAGGCCTGCTGGCCGATGCACAGCACCGGCAGCGAGCGCCCGAACAGCAACTGCGCCACCAGCACGCCCAGGGTCAGGATCTCATCCGGTTCGGCCAGCACCAGTGCCGCCGGTGCATGGCCGTTGCTGATCAGCTCCATCATCACACTGCTGCCGGTGCACGAGCCGCGCCCGCTGGGAATGGCCAGCACGCGGCCGGCCAGGTGTGCGCCGCTGAGCGGGTGATGGCGGTCGATGACCTCGCCGCTGAAGGCGTCGACACCGCCCCAGAAACTCAGGCCGATGTCGGCGAACAGCAACTCGCCACTGGCCGCGCCATCGACCAGGCTACGCCCGTTCAGGGCAGTGGAAGGGCTGGACATGCCGGGCACCTCAGTAGTAGACCTTCGGCACGGTCAGGTCGGTCGGCGGGATATCGGTGCCTACCCATTTGACGAACAGCTCGTTGTAGCGGCCGCTACGTACCTGCTGGTTGACGAACAGGTTGAGGTAGTTGAGCAGGCCGTACTCGTTGCGCTTGGCTCCCAGCGACACGTAGTCGATCACGTAGGGTGCGTTGCCGGCGATCTTCAGGTTCTTGTACTTGCCCGACTTGAGCGTGGCGGCGGCCACGGTGTTGGTCACCACGGTGGCATCGATGTGCCCCTGGGCCACGGCCAGGATGGTGTCGTTCTGCGACTGGTAGGCGCGGAAACTGCCGCTGCCCCACTGCTTCACGTCCTTCTCCAGTGCGATGGCTTCATAGGTGCCGCTGGTGTTGCCCAGGGCCTTGCCCTTGATGTCGTCGAAGCTGTTGATGCCGGTGTTGTCGCGGGTAAGCACGACCATCTGGAAGGCAAAGTAGGGCACCGTGAGGCCGACCGTCTTGGCCCGCTCCAGGGTGTCGGAGGTGGACGCCACGATCACGTCGGCCCGCCCCGAGACCAGCGCCGGGATACGGTCCGGGAACGGCGTCTCGACGATCTCGGCATCTACCCCGAGGACCTTCGCCAGGTCGTTGCAGTAGTCGACGTCGAAGCCGGCCGGCTTGTTGGCGTCGTCGCGAAAGCCCATGGGCGGGAAGTCCAGGGTCACGGCGCAGCGCAGCTTGCCGGAGCCGATGATGTCATCGAGCTTGTCGGCCTGGGCGGTGGCGATGAAGGAGGTACTGAGCACAGCGCTGAGAGCTACAACAAAAGCGGGGTTTTTCATGGAAGCCTCGTTTGTCGGAAGGTGCTGGTAGCGGGCGTATTGTGAATTTCGTATACGATATTTTTATAGCAATGCGCGTGCCTGTTTTTGCCCGGGCGATGCAATTGCTTTGCGGCCCTTGAGCCAGAGGACTTGCGTTGAATCCGGCAGGGCAGGCGGGCGGTGCGCAGGAAACGCTGCCCGGTGCCGGCGGTGTTACATATGGGAGCAGTGGGTGCGGCGGCGCACCCTAAAGGAACACACCGCGTCTAGCGGCGGGTATCGCGGTACTGGCTTGGCGACAGGCTGGTGAGGGCGCGGAACTGGCGGCTGAACGCGCTGTGGTCGGTGTAGCCGCAGCGCAGGGCGATCTCGGTGATCGGCAGGTCGCTGTGGTGCAGCAGCCGCGAGGCTTCTTCAAGGCGCACCTTGTGGATCATCTGGCGCGGGGTGAGCTGGAACACACGCTTGCAGTTGCGCTCCAGCTGCGCGGCAGACAACCCGGCAATCGCGGTCAGCTCGGCCAGGCTCACGGGCCGTGCGAAGTGCTCGCGAATGTGCGCATCCACCGCCGCCAGGCGATCGAAGCCGGGGTGGCTGGCCTGGGGCGCCTGCAGGTCGCGGGAGATGCCGGCCAGGCCGACGATCTGGCCCTGGGTGTCGAACAGTGCCAGCTTGTGGGTCAGGCACCACACCGGCTGGTTGCCGAAGTACAGGTGCAGTTCGAGCTGGTCGGCCAGCTCGCGGCCGCTGTCGAGCACGCGGCGGTCCTGCGCGGTGTACAGCGGGCCGAAGCGCTCGGGGAACACGCTGTCGGCGGTCAGCCCCAGCAGCTCGTGGCTGTGCCTGAAGCCGCAGCGCCGCGCCAGGGTGTGGTTGACGAAGGCGTAGCGGGCCTGGGTGTCCTTGATGAAGAACACCACGTCGCTCAGCGTATCGAGCAGCGGCGCGATCGGCTGCAGGCTGCTCAGCAGGCTGGGCAGGTCGCAGGGCTGGAAGCTGTTGAGCGATACGTACATGGCGCTGACGGTCTGGTGGGCACCTTCGGGATCATAGAGATCCGGCGCCCGCCTCGAAAGCCCCGGGGTGCGTTTCATGCGGGCGGGGTGTCGTCCAGGCACAGCAGGGTCTCGATGCGCGCCGGGCTGAACGGCGGGCGCGGCGCCGAGGGCTGCCAGCCGAACAGGTGCTGCGCTGCGGCGCCGCACACCCGGCCCTGGCAGGCGCCCATGCCGCAGCGACTGCTCAGCTTGGCCTCGCGCCAGTCACGCTGGCCGGCGAGCTTGCTGTAGGGCACATCCTCGCAGCGGCATACCAGGGTGTCGGGGCGGGCCAGTTGCTTGAGCTGCGGGGCAAGGGCGAAGGCGTGGTTGAGCGCCTTGGCGAAGCCCTGCCAGCGCGCTCGCTGCGGCCAGTGGCGGGCGGCGCCCTGGCGGTCGCCCACGGCCGCCAGCCCGGCAATGGTGCCTTCCACCAGCGCCAGTTCGCTGCCCCCAAAACCGGTGCATTCCCCCGCCGCGAACAGGCCCGGCTCACTGGTGGCCTGCCACGCATCCACGGCCAGCGCCTGGCCGTGGAGTGTGCAGCCCAGGGCCTGGCCGAGCTGGCTGTTGGGAATCAGGCCGAAGCCGCAGGCCAGGCGCTCGCAGGCCAGCTCGACCAGGTTGCCGTGCTGGCGCAGGCGCACGCCTTCGAGGCGCTCGCTGCCGAGTGCCTCCACCACATGGCTGTCGGTGCGGTAGTGGCGGTCGAACAGGCCGAACGCCTGCAGCAGCTTGTTTGGCCAGCGCGGCAGTTGTGCGGCAAAACCCGCCACCGCGCCGCGGGTTGCCTGTTCGGCAACGCCTACCACCTGCGCGCCGTTGTGCCGCGCCGTGGCAGCGCTGGCCAGCAGCAGCGGGCCGCTGCCGGCGATCACCACGCGCTGGTCGCGCACCGGCAGGCCGCCCTTGATCAGTGCCTGCAGGCCACCGGCACCGGTCACGCCGGGCAGGGTCCAGCCGGGGAAGGGCAACAGCAGTTCGCGTGCGCCGGTGCACAGGATCAGCGTGTCGTAGCCGATCACCCAGCCGCGCTCGGCGTCTTCCACCAGCAACTGGCGCGGGCCGGTGGCGGCGATCACGCGGGTCTGCGGGTGGTGCTGCACATTGTTCAAGGCGCCCACGTGCTCGCGCAGGCGCTGTGCCTGCGCCGGCACGCTGGCCTGCGGGCCGTCGCGCCAGATCTGCCCGCCGGGCCAGGGGTTGTCGTCCAGCAGCACGATGCGTGCACCGCTGGGGGCAGCGGCCAGTGCGGCATTGAGGCCGGCCGGGCCGGCGCCGATGATCAGTACGTCGGCATGGGCGCTCATGCGCGGGTCTCCACCTGCATGCCGTCGCGGCACAGGGTCTGGCAGGCCAGGCGGCGCCGGCCGTCGATGCTCACCCGGCATTCCTGGCAGATGCCCATGCCGCACAGCGGTGCGCGGCGCTGGCCGCTCACCGAGGTACGCGTGCAGCCGTCGCCAGCCAGGGCCAGTGCAGCGGCCACGCTGGTGCCTTCGGCCACGCGCAGGGCACGTCCGTCCAGGGTCAGTTCAGGCATGGGTCGGTTCTCCGAGAAAACGCTGTGGCAGGTAGGCCTGTGCGGCCAGGGGCGGGTGTTCGTCGAACAGTTGCGCCACCAGCAGGTCGGCGGTGGCCGGGGCCGTGGTCACGCCCAGCCCTTCATGCCCCACCGCCAGCCACAGGCCGGGGCGTTGCGGGTGCTGGCCCACCAGCGGCAGGCCGTCGGGGCTGGCGGCGCGAAAGCCGGTCCAGGCGCGAATCGCATTGAGCTGGGCCAGCGCCGGCACGTATTCGGTGGCGCGCTTGAGCATCCTGGCAAGCATCCAGCCTTCCACCTGCGGGTCGGTGGTGCCGAACTGGCGTGAGGCACCGATGAACAGCTGGCCGGTAGGGCGCGGCTGGATATTGCACGCGGCCGACGGGCCGCTGGCGTTGTGCGCACTGGTCACGTAGCCCAGTTCCACCAGGGTGTGGGTGACCTGGCCGGGGTAGCGGTCGGTGATCAGCAGGTGGCCCTTCTTGGGTTGTATCGGCAGTTCGGGGCACAGTTCGGTGGCCTGGATACCGTTGGCCAGCACCACGGCCGTGGCGGCCAGCCACTGTCCGTCGTCCAGGCGCACCCGGGCGCCATCCACCTCGGCGACCCGTGCCTGGCGCTGGCGAATGCGCGGCTGGTCGAGCATCCAGCGTGCGGTGGCCGGGGCATACAGAATGCCGTCGTCCTCGATCAGCAGGCCGCCCTCCAGCCCTTCGCGCAGCAATGGTTCGCGTTCGCGCAATCGAGGTGCGCCGACCAGCTGGCAGATCACCCCATGGGCGCGCAGGTTGGCGTGCTTGTGCTCGGCCACGGCCATTTCTTCAGCGTTGGCGGCCAGCCACAGGGTGCCGTTGCTGCGGTAGGCGCAGCCTTCGGGCAGGTTGCGCGCAATGTCGCGCCAGCGTTGCAGCGAGTATTGGCTCAGGGCCAGTTCGGCGGGGTTGTCGTCCAGCACCAGCAGGTGGCCCATGCCGGCGGCGGTGGCGCCGGGCAGCCCGGCATCCAGCACCAGCACGTCGAGGCCGCGCCGGGCCAGGGCCTGGGCGCAGGCCGCGCCGATGATGCCGGCGCCCACCACGATCACATCGGCGGCCAGGCCCTGGGTCACAGGCGGATGCCCCAGGCGAACGGGTCGTCCTGCTCGATGATCAGCGTGGCTTCGGCGCTGATATGCGCGCGGCCGCGAATGGTCGGCACGATGCGATCGCCTGCGGTTTCGAACGAGCCTTCGAACTGGCTGCCGATCACGCTGGCCTGGCGCCAGATCTGGCCCGGTTGCAGCTTGCCGTCGGCGGCCAGGCACGCCAGCTTGGCGCTGGTGCCGGTGCCGCAGGGCGAGCGGTCATAGGCCTTGCCGGGGCACAGCACGAAGTTGCGGCTGTCGGCGTCGGGGTCGTCGGCGAACAGCTCGACGTGATCGATCAGGCCGCCGTCCTCGCCGCGCAGGCCCTGATCTTCCAGGGCCTGCTGCACGGCCACGGTGTAGGCGGTGAGCGCGTCGAGGTTGTCGCCGCTGATACGCAGGCCGTGCTCGGCCACCAGGAAGAACCAGTTGCCGCCCCAGGCGATATCGCCGGTCACTTCGCCGATGCCGGGCACCTGCACGCTGACGGCGTGGCGATAGCGGTAGGCGGGTACATTGCGCACGCTGACCGAGTGGTCGTCGTGCAGGGTGGCTTGCACGTTGCCCACGGGGGTTTCGAGGGTGTGGGTGCCGGGGCCGATCCTGCCCAGGTGGGCCAGCGAGACCACCAGGCCGATGGTGCCGTGGCCGCACATGCCCAGGTAGCCGGTGTTGTTGAAGAAGATCACCCCGGCGCAGGCGCTGGGGTCGACCGGTTCGCAGAGCAGTGCGCCCACCAGCACATCATTGCCGCGGGGTTCGAGCATGCAGGCGGCGCGCCACTGATCGTGGTGTTCGGCCAGCTGTTGCCTGCGTTCGGCCATGCTGCCGTGGCCCAGGTCGGGGAAGCCTGCGGTGACCAGGCGCGTGGGTTCGCCGCCGGTGTGGGAGTCGATCACGGTGATGCGTTTCATGGGGCGCGTCCGTTGGGGGGTATGGACGCAAGGGTGGCGGTTGGTGGGGGGTGGCGTCTTGATGGAATTGCGCGGTGTGGATGACGAAATCGGCATAGGGCCATGACATGTCCGAACTGTTGCAACGCGCCATGGCCTGGGGGTTTTGAGAGGTCAGCCCTGTTGGCCCGGCTCCAGACCGGGGTGGGGCTTGGCCATCGGCAAGTGCTCCAGCAAGGTCTCGCACACCCCCGCAATATGCTCATCCAGCAAGCCCACCGCGCGCTCCACATCACCCGCCCGGCATGCATCGAGGATCTCGCGGTGTTCGTGGTCGGCACGCTCCTTGCCCGCCGACAGGCTCATCTGCATGCGCAGGTACCGCTCCAGCTTGTCGTTCACCGAACGGATCATGCTCACCAGAAACGGTCGCTGCGCCGGCTCGTACAGGCACGCATGCAACTCCCAGTTCAACTGCGCCCAGCGCCCCACATCGTTCTCGCCAATGAACTCCTGGCAGATGCGCTCGGCCTGTTCGAACGTGGCCTCGGTCATGTTCGGGATGGCCAGGCGCAACACCTTGTCCTCCAGCAACATGCGCACCTCGAACATCTGCGCCAGCTCGAAGTCCGACAAGCGCGTGACCATCGCCCCACGGTTGCGCTGAAACATCACCAACCCCTCGGCCTCAAGCCGCTTGAGCGCCTCGCGCACCGGGATCTTGCTGACGTTGAACTGACGCGCGATGTCGTCCTGGCGAATCGGCTCGTCTTCGTCGAAGTGCCCGGCCACGATGGCATCGCGCAGGTGCCGGGTGATGATCTCGGACGTGGAGGGCGTGTTGCCCAGGTCCGGCGCGTTGAGTTTGGGTAGGTTCACGGTGGCAATCATTCGAGGGGATTTAGGGATATGGTATACGAATTATCTGGAAACGTTCGCCCGGGAGCGCGACGCGTTGCCACACGATGACGGCGACGGCGGCTCGAAACCGTCCCCCGACAGGCACTGGCGCAGGTGCGTCAGCAGCGTCGCGACCTTGGGCTGCGCCTGCCGGCTCTTGAGCCACGCCAGGTGAATCGGCAGGCCGTCGGTGGCCAGCGGCGCCAGCACCTGCACCAGGCTGCCGTCTTCCAGCTGACGACGAATCAGCCAGGTCGGCAGCTGTGCGATGCCATGCCCGGCCAGCACTGCGGCCACCTGGCCCTCGGCATCGCCCACCGCCATGCGTGCCGGCATGATCCGACGCTCGGTATGCCCGGGGCGGGCGGTAGGGAAGTGCCACGGGCCGACCATGCCGTCATTGAGCCCGTACACGATGCAGCTGTGGCGTTCCAGTTCGAGCTCGTTGCCGGGCTCGCCATGGCGCTCCAGGTACGCGGGGGCGGCGCAGAACACCACGCGCTGCGAGCCCAGGTAATGGTGCCCCACCGCCGCCGGCCAGCTTTGCGGCCCGCCGATACGCACGAACAGGTCGATGCCGGCCTCGACCGGGTCCACGAAGCGGTCGGAGAAGGTCACGTGCGGCATCAGCAGTGCATGCTCGCGCACGCAGGCCAGAATCGCCAGCAGCCCGTGCAGGCGCCCGAAGGCCGCCGGCAGGTCGATGCGTACCCGGCCGCGTGGCTCGGCGTCTTGGGTGCTTAGCGCCAGCTCCGCCTCTTCCAGCTCGGCCAGCACGCCGGTGCAGGTGCGATAGAACGCCGCCCCGGCTTCGGTCAGCGCCACGCGCCGTGTTGTGCGTGCCAACAGGCGCGTGTGCAGCCGCGCCTCGAGCCGCGCGACGCTCTTGCTGACTGCCGAGCCGGTCAGGTTAAGGCGCTCGGCCGCGGCCTTGAAGCTGCCCAGGTCGGCCACGCAGACGAACACGTCGATGCCCTTGAGGCGTTCCGAAGAATACATGTGCCCACCCCATTGATGAATTGCAGTCACTTTACCCGGTAAAACATATCGCCAATACGCCGTTTGTTCCCGAGTAGCCTGATTCAACCTCTATTGCACAACAGGTTGCGACCATGCACGACACCAAGCCCACCGTCCTCATCACCGGCGCCACCGGCCAGATCGGCGGCGACACCCTGCGCTTTCTGCAAGGCGACGACACCATCGAACTGGTGGCCGCCGTGCGTTCGCCGGCCAAGGCGCAGCCCTTCGAGGCCCGTGGCATCCGCACGGTGATCATGGACTTCGACCACGAGCACACCCTGGCGCCGGCCCTGCAGGGCGTCGACCGGGTGCTGCTGGTGACCGGCTACAGCGTCGACATGCTGCGCCAGAGCAAGGCCTTTCTCGACCGCGCACGCCACGCCGGGGTGCAGCACGTGGTGCACCTGGGGGCCTGTGGCGATGACGACGCCACCATCGGCCACTGGGCCTGGCACCAGTTCGTGGAGCGCTATGTGCAATGGTGCGGCTTCAGCTTCACCCACCTGCGCCCGGAGTGCTTCATGCAGAACCTGCTCAGCTACGACGGCACCCAGGCCGTGCGCAACGGCGTGATCGAACAGTACACCGGCCACACGCGGTTCAGCTGGGTCGACGGCGAAGACGTGGCGCGGGTGGCGGCGCAGGCCCTGCTGCACCCGCAGCGCCATGCCGGGCAGACCTACCGCCTGGGCTACGACGTGAAGTCCTACGACGAGGTGGCACAGGTGATGAGCGAGGTACTCGGCCAGCCGTTTCGCTATGACGCGCAATCACCCGACGTGTTTCTCGAAAACATGCGCGCCGCCGGCGCCGAGATGGCCTACATGAGCTGCGTGCACGACAACTTCACGCGCATGGCCGCCGGCACCATCCCCGGGGTCGACCAGGTGTTCGACAACTTCCAGGCCATCACCGGCCGCGAGCCGGTGCGCTGGGTGGATTTCGTGCGCAAGCACCGGGCTGCATTCGCCTACTGATCGAATACATGTCTGAATCTTTTTGTAAGAGGTAAATGACATATTAGAAGCGGGTCAATCTTCATTTTAAAATACAATAGTGTATGTTTGTGCGCGGTGCGCCTTGCGCCGTCGTGCATAACAATAAAATGAGGTATTGCCCCCTATGATCGGGTTGAGACATCTGCGTATCAGCACCCGCATCACCGTGCTGGTGATCGGTATCACCCTGTTTGTCGTGTTGCTCAGTGGCTGGCTGGGGCTGACCCTGCAACGCAGCCTGCTGCAGGAGAAGATGGCCGGTGTCGGCACTGCGCTGGACACCGCATCCACCCTGCTGGCGCATTATGAGAAGCAGGCCGAGGAAGGCCACCTGAGCCGCGCCGAGGCGCAGCGCCAGGCGGCAGAAATGGTCAGCCGCATTCGCTACCTGGGCGACAACTACCTGCTGATTCTCGACCTGCAGCACCGCATGCTCATGCACCCCAAGGCACCCGCCCTGGTGGGCAAGTCGCAGGCCGATTTCAAGGACGTCAACGGCAAGCCGTTCGCCCGTGAAATGATCGACCGGGCCGTGGCCCAGGGGCGCGGCACGGTCGAGTACTGGTTTCCGCGGGCAGCCGCGCAGGCGCCGGAATTCAAGGTGTCCGAGGTGGTGCTGTTCAAGCCTTGGGGCTGGGTGCTGGCCAGCGGCATCCACCCGCAGGACGTGCGCCACGAAGTGAACACGGTGCTGCGCATGCCGGCGTTGCTGGTGCTGGTGGCGTTGCTCGGCATGGCGCTATGCGCCTGGCTGCTGATTCGCAGCATCACCCGGCCGCTCAACCACACCGTGCAGGCGCTGGCTCGCGCCACCGATGGCCACACCGACCTGACCTTGCGCCTGCCCACCGACGGCTTCGACGAGCTGACCCAGGTGGCGCACAGCTTCAACCGCCTGGTGGAGGCTGCGCACCGCGTCACCCGCAGCATGGCCAAGGCCAGCCAGCGCATCTCCAGCACCAGCGACAGCCTGGGGCAGATCACCGAGGCGGCGCAGCGCAGCATGCAGGCCCAGCAACTGGAGACCGACAGCGTGGTCACGGCCATGAGCGAGATGGTCAGCACCGTGCAGGACGTGGCGCACAACGCCAGCGTCGCCGCCAGCGCCACCCGCGATGCCGAGCAACAGGCCACGGCCGGCAGCGCCACGGTGCGCGATGCCGGTGAGGCGATTGGTGCGCTGGCCGAGGCGCTGGAGCACAGCCGCAGCGTGGTGGACCAACTGGCCACCGACTCGGGCAGTGTCGGGCGCGTACTGGACGTGATCACCGCGATTGCCGAGCAGACCAACCTGCTGGCGTTGAATGCTGCCATCGAGGCGGCGCGTGCAGGTGAGCACGGGCGTGGCTTTGCGGTGGTGGCGGACGAGGTGCGCACGTTGGCGCGGCGTACGCAGCAGTCGACGCTGGAGATCCAGCAGATCATCAACCGCGTGCAGGCCGGTGCCAGCCAGGCGGCGGCGCAGATCGGCGCCAACGTCGAGTCGGCGCAGCAGCCGGTGGCCGCCTCGGCGCGGGCCGGGCAGGCGCTGGCGTTGATCGATGCGTCGGCGTCCACGGTGAGCCAGATGACCTTGCAGATTGCCAGTGCGGCGGAGCAGCAGGCGGCCACGGCAGACGGTATCAACCGCAGCGTCACGCGCATCCACGACGCCTCGACGGTGAGCGCGCGCACCATCGAGCAGACGCGCCAGTCGTGTGATGAGCTGAGGGCGTTGGCGCAGCAGCTGGAGGAGCAGGTGGGGCAGGTGGTTACGGGGTAGGGCGCGGCAACGGACGTGTAGGAGCGGGCCTTGCCCCGCGAACTGGTGCGAAGCACCAGCAGGACCGGCACAGGCGGCCTGACTGCCCCGCGAGCGCAGCGCGCCCGTTCGCCGGCAAGGCCGGCTCCTACAGGTACCGCGGTGATTCGACGCTGCCAACGCAAAACGCCCCGGCAAGCCGGGGCGTTTGTTCATCTACACACGATGCAAGCGCGTTACCAAAGCGCCACGGTGTAATCCACGTTCACCCGCAGCTCGTTGTCATCCCTGAACGCCGCAGTCGAGGCAAAGTCATTGCGGTACCACGCATGGCGCAACCGCAATGCAACGTTCTTGAACGTGCCGCTCTGCACCACGTACGACAACTCGATGTCCTTCTCGCTCTCGCTGCGCCCGCTGCCGCCCAGCGCATTCGGCAATTCGATGCGGCTGCCGTCCAGGTAGCGCAGCATGCCCTTGAGCCCCGGTACGCCCAGGGCGACGAAGTCGTAGTCATAGCGCACCTGCCAGGTACGCTCCTTGGGGTTGAGGAACTCGCTGCTCAATGCGCCCTCGCTCACCACCATCGGCTCGGACCCGGCGATGTACGGCATCGCCGTATCGCCGCTCAATTGCATGTAGCCCAGCCCCAGGCTGTGTGCGCCCAGGCTGTAGGTGCTCATCACGCCGAAGGTACGGTTGTCGACCTTGCCGGCCCTGGCCGGGCCGTCCTCGCCGCTGATGTGGTAACGCACATCGGTCTTCAGGCGCCCGTTCGCCACCGCACGGTTGTCGACGAAGCCAACGTAGTCCTGGCGATAGATGTCCTCCAGCTGCGCATGGTAGTACTTGAGCACCAGCTGCTCGGACCACTGATAGTCGCCGCCGCCATAGGTAAAGCTGTCCGACTCGGCTGCACCATTGAAGCGCCGGTTGGGCGCGGCGACGGTGATCTTCTGGTAGTTGGTGGAATCGCGCTGGTTCATGCGGTCCAGGCGCCCGCCGCTGAGGGTCAGGTTGTCGATGTCCTGGGACTTGAACTGCACTCCGCGAAAGGTCTGCGGCAGCAGGCGCGTGGGGCTGGCGAACAGGATCGGCGAAAACGGTGCCAGGGTGCCGGCCTGCAGTTCGGTCCTGGAGACCTTGACCTTGCCGGTCAGGCCCAGCTCCGAATAATCGTCGCGCGGGTCGCGGTCCCTGGGGTCGAACGGCAGCAGCCCGGTGCCGGTGCGCGCGGGGCTGGAGTCCAGTTTCAGGCCCAGCATGGCCTGGGCATCCAGGCCGAAGCCGACGGTGCCCGGGGTGTAGCCGGAAGTGAAGCGCAGGATGAAACCCTGGGCCCATTCGCGTGTCGCCGACTGCGCCGATTCGCCCTTGTAGTCACGGTCGAAGTAGTAGTTGCGCGCGGTCAGGGTGGCCTTGCTGTCTTCGATGAAACCCTGGGCCAGCAGTGCCGGGCTGAGCCCGCACAGGGTGCCGAGGGCGAGGGTGGTGTTGACCCGTTTCAGAGTGCTCATGGATCTGCCTTTTTTATTATTGTTGTGGGGGTTTATTCAGGGGCATGCAGCAGGACCCATTGCTGGTCCTGCACGCTCACCAGTGCACGCGCGCGCTGGTCATGGCCGAAATGGTCGGTGGCGCTGAGGTTGTACACGCCATGGGTGCCGACCACGTCGCGGGTCTGCTCCAGCTGGTCGCGCAGTTGCTGGCGAAATTGCGCGGTGCCGGGCTCGGCACCCTTGAGCGCCGCCGGGGTGGCCGCCTGCACCAGCAGCATGGCGTCGTACAGGTAGGCGCCGAACGGCGACAGGCTGTTGTCGCCGTACTTGGCCTGGTAGTCCTGCGCGTACTGGCTGGCGATGGCCTTGGAGGGGTGGCTGGCGGGCAGCTTGTCCCACACCACCACCGGGCCCACCGGCAGTATCGCACCGTTGAGCGCCTTGTCGCCGATGCGCAGGAACGCGCTGTTGGCCGCGCCGTGGGTGTGGTACACGGTGCCCTTGTAGCCCAGCCGGCGCAGCTCGGTATGCGGCAGCGCCGCCGGGGTGCCGGTGGCGCCGATCAGCACCGCGTCGGGCTTGCTGCTCATCACCTTCAGCGCCTGGCCGCTGACCGACGAGTCGGTGCGGTTGAAGCGCTCGTCGCGCACCAGCGTGATGCCTGCCGCCGGCGCCATTTCGCTGAGCACCTTGTGCCAGTCTTCGCCCCACACATCGTTGTAGCCGATGTAGGCGAGGGTCTTCACACCGTTCTGCTGCATGTGCTCGATCAGCGCCTGGGCCATCAGGGTGTTGGTCTGGGCGATGGTGAAGATCCAGCTCTGCTCGCCGCTGGCGGGGCTGAACGGTGCCAGGGCGATCTGCGCGGTCTGGCTCTCCTTGGCGATCTGCGCGACTGCTGCCGAGGTGGGCACGGTGGTCGAGCCGATCAGCAGGTCGACCTTGTGCTCGCTGACCAGCTTGCGCGCGTTCTTGGCCGCGGCGGTACTGTCGCTGGCATCGTCCAGTACCACGTATTTGACGGCCTGCCCGGCAATCTCCCTGGGCAGCAGCGCCACGGTATTGCGCTCGGGGATGCCCAGCGAGGCCCCCGGGCCGGTGGTGGAGAGAATCACGCCGACGGTCATGTCGGCCTGTGCAGCGGTCGACAGCGTGGCCAGCAACAGCAAGGGAAGAATCGGTTTCATGCAAGCTCCTGATATTGTTTTTATGGGTGTGGCAAGTGCTGCGGGGCGCTACGTGCCGGTAGCGCTGATCACCTCCGTGGTGGCGGTGGGCGCGGGTGCGCGGCCCAGGTAGCTTTCGACCACCCGGGGGTTGCAGGCCAACGCCTGGGCGTCGCCTTCAAGCACGATCTCGCCGACCTCCAGCACGTAGCCGTAGTCGGAAATCTTCAGCGCAGCACGGGCGTTCTGCTCCACCAGCAGGATCGACACGCCGCTCTGGCGCAGGGTGTCGAAGATGGTGAAGATCTCGCCGATCACCCGCGGCGCCAGGCCCAGGCTCGGTTCGTCGAGCATCAGCAGGCGCGGTTTGGCCATCAGCGCGCGGCCGATGGCGAGCATCTGGCGCTCGCCGCCCGAGAGCGTGCAGGCGGCCTGCTGGCGCCGTTCGAGCAGGCGCGGGAACAGCCCGAACACCTCGTCGAGGGTCTGCTGATGGTCGCGAAAACCGCGTCGGTGGCGGCTGAAGGCGCCCAGGCTCAGGTTGTCCTCCACGCTCATCAGGCCGAACAGCTCGCGGCTCTCGGGCACCAGCACCATGCCCTGGTCGATGCGCTGGGCCACGTCGTGGTGGCCCAGCAACGCCTGGCCGGCGTAGGTCACCTGGCCCTGGCAGGGCAGCAGGCCGATCAGCGCCGCCATCAGGGTGGTCTTGCCGGCGCCATTGGGGCCGATCAGGCTGACGATCTGGCCTTCCTCCAGGTGCAGGTCGAGGTTGCGTACCGCCTCGACCTTGCCGTGGTTGATCGACAGGTTGCGCACATCCAGCAGGCGACTCATTCGACACCTCCGAGGTAGGCGGCCAGCACCGCAGGGTTCTGCTGGATCTGCAGCGGGGTGCCGCTGGCCAGGGGCTGGCCGAATTCCATCACCACGATGTGGTCGGCCAGGCCCATCACGAACTCCATGTCGTGCTCCACCAGCAGCACGCCCAGGCCCTCGCCACGCAACTGCTCGAGCAGTTGCGCCAGCGCCTGTTTCTCGCCATGGCGCAGGCCGGCGGCGGGTTCGTCGAGCAGCAACAGCAACGGGTCGCTGCACAGCGCGCGGGCGATCTCGACGATGCGCTGCTGGCCCAGCGGCAGGCTGCCGGCCGGGGTGTGCAGGTATTCGCCCAGGCCCACCCGCTGGATCTGGCGCGTGGCCTCGGCGAGCAGGGCGGCTTCTTCCTTGCGTTCCAGGTGCAGCATCGAGCGCAGCAGCCCGGCCTTGCCCCGGGCATGGGCGCCGAGGGCGACGTTCTCCAGCACGCTCATCTCGCCCAGCAGGCGCACGTGCTGGAAGGTGCGGCTCACGCCCAGGTGGGCAATGGCGCGCGGCGACAGGCCTTCGATGCGCTGGCCGTTGAAGGTGATCTGCCCGGCATTGGGCGTCAGCACCCCCGACAGCAGGTTGAACAGGGTCGACTTGCCGGCGCCGTTGGGGCCGATCAGCGCGGTCACCTCGGCGGCATTCACCGACAGGCCCATGTTCTTGTTGGCCACCAGCCCGCCGAATTGCTTGAGCAGCCCCTGGGCCACCATCAGCGGCTTGCCGGCCGCCGGCATGCTGCGCCGGGGCAGGGCCGGCGCGTCATCCAGCACCAGGGTGCGCGGGCGGCTGGCCGGCAGCACGCTGCGCAGCACCGGCAGCAGGCCGCCGCGGGCGTACTGCAGCACCAGGATCACCAGCACGCCGAAGAAGATCATCTCGACGTTGTCGGCATGCCCGAACAGCTGCGGCAGCACGTCCTGCAGCACCTGCTTGATCAGGGTCAGCAACGCTGCGCCCAGCAGCGCGCCCCACAGGCTGGCGACGCCGCCCAGCACGATCATGAACAGGTACTCGATGCCCATCACCACCGAGAACGGCGTGGGGTTGACCACCCGCTGCAGGTGCGCGTACAGCCAGCCCGACAGGGCCGCGAGCAGGGCGGCGATGATGAACACCTGCAGGCGGCTGCGTGCGGTATCGATGCCCATCGCCTCGGCCATCCCGGCCGATTCCTTGAGGGTGCGGATGGCACGGCCCTGGCGGCTGTGCAGCAGGTTGTCGAGCAGCCACAGGCTGGCCGCCAGCAACAACCCGATCAGCACGGCGAAATCGGCCGAGCCGCTGATCTGCCAGCCCAGCAGCTCGATGTTCGGCAGGTTCTGCAGGCCGCCGAAGCCGCCCAGGCCCGGCAGGTTGCCGAACAGGTAGAACAGCGCCAGGCCCCAGGCCAGGGTGCCGATGGGCAGGTAGTGCCCGGCCAGGCGCAGGGTCAGCAGGCCCAGGCTGGTGGCCACCACCAGGGTGATCGCCAGCCCCGCCAGCAGGCCCAGCCACGGCGACAGGCCGTACTGGGTGGTGAGCACCGCGCTGGCGTAGGCGCCAATGCCCACGAATGCGGCCTGGCCGAACGAGGTCATGCCGCCGATGCCGGTCAGCAGCACCAGGCCCAGGGCCACCAGGCTGTACAGGCCGATGTAGTTGAGCAGGGTCACGTGAAACGCTGGCAGCACCAGCGGCGCCAGGCCCGCCACCAGCAGCAGGGCCAACAGAGGGATCAGTCGCAGGGCCATCAGTGTTGCTCCTCCAGATGCGGGTTTTTCAGCGACAGCCACAGCAGCACCGGGATCACCACGGTGAACACGATGACCTCCTTGTAGGCCGAGGCGCCGAAGTTGGCGAAGCTCTCCAGCACGCCGACGAAAAACGCACTGGCCGCGGCTATCGGGTAACTGGCCAGGCCGCCGAAGATCGCCGCCACAAAGCCCTTGAGGCTGATCAGAAAGCCCGAGTCGTAATACAGCGTGGTCAGCGGGCCGATCAGTACCCCGGAGATCGCGCCGATCAGCGCGGCCAGGCCGAACGCGGCCTTGCCGGCCAACTGGGTGGGGATGCCCACCAGCTGCGCGCCGGTACGGTTGAGCGCAGTGGCACGCAGCGCCTTGCCGTACAGGCTGTGGCCGAAGAAGGCATACAGCAGGCCGATCAGCAGCAGCGCGCTGCCGATCACCAGCAGGCTCTGCAGGCCCACCGGCAGCTCGCCGAGCATGAACACCGACTCGGCCAGGGCCTCGGTGCGCACGCCCTCGGCGCCGAACATCAGCAGGCTCACGCCCACCAGCGCGATATGCACCGCCACCGACACGATCAACAGCAACAGCACCGAGGTCTCGGCCACCCGCTGGTACACCAGGCGGTACAGCAACGGCCCCAGCGGCGTGACCAGGGCCAGGGTCAGCAGAATCTGCAGCAGCGCCGGCAGGCTCGCCAGGTCGAGGTTGCCCAGCACCGCCCACAACAGCAGCGGCAGGCTCAGGTAGCGCGCCAGCAGGCCCGGCAGCCGGCGCCATTGACGGCGCCGTGCGGCGTCGGTGCAGTCCAGTGCGCAGGCGGCCAGCGAGCAGCCCAGCAGCAGCCACACGGTGCCGGGCATCAGGCCCAGCTGCAGGGTGGCCAGGGTCAGGGCGCTGTAGGTGACGAAGTCGCCCTGGCACACCAGGATGGTGCGCGTCACCGAGAACACCAGCACCAGGGCCAGCGCCACCAGTGCGTAGATCGCGCCCGTGGTCAGGCCGTCCTGGGCAAGAAACGCCAGTATCGAGAAATCCATGGGCAGGCCTCAGCGAGCAGTGGGCAAGGGGGAGGTGGGGTGCCGGCCGCAGAGGGCGGTCGGCGTCGGTGCGGCGGTGCCGTACCGGGGGCGTGACGGGTCGGGCGCGCAGGGCGGGACCCGGCGAGAGCGTGCAGGCGCGTGCATAGTGAAGTACTCGTTTTCTATTCTTATTGTGGTGCGCCCCTGCCCGGGGCAGGGCAACATGCAAGGCGTTTAAATACACATGTGCATGTGTATGTATAGACTACGCGGGAAGGTGGGCGGCTTGTCAACAGGCGCCGCAGCGGCGCGCCTGCATTCGCCGATTTATTCGATTATCTATTTGAATTTATTGAATAAATATTTTTCAAGACGAGCGTGCCAATACCCGCTGGATGGCGGGTATTGGATATACAAAGATACATTTGTGTATTTGCAATGTGCCGAGCGGGTCGGCACAGGCGCTCAGGCCGGGGCGTGGCTGCACGCGGGGAGGAGGATGCCGGCCATGCGCTGGCTGCGCGCCAGGCGTTGTTGCGGGGTGTCTTCGCTGTGCAGCAGCGACAGGCTGATCTGGTAGGCGTAGATCAGGTAGGCGCGGTCCTGGGCTTCGTCGCTGGGCACGCCGGCCTGAATCAGCAGCCCCTCGATGTAGTTCAGGCGATGGCTGTCCACCTCGTCGATGGCCTGGCGCGCCTGCTTGTCGCGCCGCGCCCAGCCGCGGATGCCCAGTTCGATCGAGGCGGCGTCCTTGGCGGTCTGGCCGTGGGAAGGCAGCTCCAGCAGGCGCTGCAACTGCTGCAGCGGCGAGCTGTGGGCCGTGCGCAGGTTGAGGATCACATCCTCGGTGGCGCGTGCGCGCCAGTTGCCCAGGATGCCTTCGAGCAGTTCGCCGCGGCTTTTGAAGTGGTAGTAGAAACTGCCACGGGTGATCTTCAGTTCCTTGGCCAGGGTGTCGACGCGCACGGCGTCGACGCCGCTGGTGACAAGCACTTCCTGTGCCGCATGAATCCAATCTTCCCGCGTGAGGTTGGTGCGTGATGACATTGTGTAGGGCCTTGTCCAACAAGCTGGATAAGCGCCAGGGCAGCGCAGGGTTCGACGCTTGGCCTTGGCAGCAAACCGTCATTCTAACGCCCGCCGCAACGGCGAAGCTATTGCCGGCATTGGCCACAAGGCCAGTGCCGGGTGTCCGCATCCTGCCATACATGACAGTACATAGGTGTAGGTACGGCTGCTCATTATTTGAAAATAGTCATGTTTTTTCATTGACTCAGGTCAAAACGGTAAATAGCATGCAGATACACAACTGTATGTTAAGAATAAAAACCGGAGGCCGACATGAGCGCAACTGCAAAGACTCTGCTCGCAGCAGGGCACAACACCCACTACCACGAGGCCGGCCAGGGCGAGCCGCTGTTCCTGCTGCACGGCTCGGGCCCGGGTGTTTCGGGTTGGGCCAACTGGGCCGCCAGCGTGCCGGTGTTCGCCGACCGCTGGCGGGTGATCGTGCCGGACATCGCCGGCTTCGGTTTCACCGAGTTCAAGGATGACGCCCGGTACGACATCAAGCTGTGGGTCAGCCACCTGATCGGCATCATGGATGCCCTGGATATCCAGAAGGCCTCCTTCATCGGCAACTCGTTCGGCGGCGCCCTGGCCATCGGCCTGGCGGTGTTCGCCCCCGAGCGCGTCAACAAGCTGGTGCTGCTCGGCACCCCGGCCGGCGAGTTCGTGCAGACCCCCGGCCTGCGCGGCGCCTGGGAATACGAGCCGTCGCTGGCCAACATGCGCCAGCTGATGGAGCTGTTCCCCTACGACAAGGCGCTGATCACCGACGCCATGGTGCAGGCCCGCTACGAGGCCAGTGCCCGGCCCGGTGCCCAGGCCGCCTTGCGCAAGCTGATCCCGCAGCCCGCCGCCGAAGGCCAGACGATGGTCAAGGGCTTCCCCGCCGCCGCGCTGGCCAAGATCGTGGCGCCGACGCTGGTGGTACACGGTCGCGAAGACTGTGTGGTGCCGCCGGAGTGCGGGCTGCTGATCGCCAACAGCATTGCCGACGCCGACCTGCACCTGTTCGGGCGCTGCGGTCACTGGGTCCAGAGCGAGCAGCCACGGCGCTTTGCCGCGCTGGTTCGCGACTTTCTCGGCGAGTAGTCCGGCATGAGCAGAAACGTGATGGAGCGGGTGCTGTGGCAGCTGTGCGTGGAGCGCGCGGCCAAGCAGCGCTTTCGTGAAGACGCCGCAGGCTTCGTGCAGCGCTTTGCCCTGGCCCCCGACGAGGCGCAGATGATCCTCGACTTCGACGTGGCCGGCCTGCAGGCGGCCGGGGTCAACCCGATGCTGACCATGGGCTTCTGGCAGGAGCTTTCGCCGCAACGCAGCATGCGCGTCTACAAGCAGCGCCTGGGCTGTACCGATGAACAAGGCGCGGGGTTTTCCGCCGCGCTCAAGGGGTGAACCGATGGGCAAGATAGTGGGCGGCTTCTGGATGCCGCATGACCCGGTGATGTTCGTGGCGCCCGAAGCGCCACCGGCCGCACAACGCGATGCCGTATGGGGCGCCTATGCCCAATGCGCCGAGCGCCTGGCCGCCTTGCAGCCCACGGCGGTGATCATCGTCGGCTGCGATCACTACATCCTGTTCGGCCCCCATTGCCTGCCGCGCTACGTGATCGGCACCGGCGACGTGGACGGCCCCATCGACCGCCTGCCGGGCCTGGACCGGGGCGTGGTGCGCAACCACCAGGCGCTGGCCGAGCACATCGTCCATCACGGTGAAGGGCAGGGCGTGGACTGGACCGTGGCGCGCAGCTTCACCGTCGACCATTCGTTCTCGATCCCGCACCAGCTGGTGGTCAAGCCGGCCGAGGCCCTGCTGGGCCGTGAGCTGCCGAGCATCCCGGTGTACCTGGCGTGCGGCGTCGACCCGTACATCTCGCTGGAGCGCTCGGCCGACCTGGGCCGGCAACTGCGCGCGGCAGTCGAGGCGTTCGACGCCGACGAGCGCGTGGTGATCATCGGCAGCGGCGGCATCAGCCACTGGGTAGGCACCGTCGAGATGGGCCAGGTGGCCGAGGACTTCGACCGCGAAATCCTTGCCCACGGGGTCAACGGCGACCTGCAGGCACTGTGCGCCTACCGCGACGAAGACATCCTGCGTCGGGCCGGCAACGGCGCGATGGAAATCCGCAACTTCGCCTGCGCCATGGCCGCCCTGGAGCGTCCGCGCGGTGAAGTGATCGCCTATGAAGCCGTGCCCGCCTGGGTCACCGGCCTGGGCTTTGTGCAACTCAACAACGAGGAGCCGGCATGAGCCGCATACTGCTTTGCCAGCGTGACGAGCTGGCGCCGGGCGAACTGAAGAAGGTCGCCAACGGCGATGGCGATGCCCTGTGCGTCTACAACCTGGGCGGCACCTTCTACGCCACCACCGACATGTGCACCCACGCCACCGCCTCGCTGGCCGAAGGCGACATGGAAGACGACCTGATCACCTGCCCGGTGCACTGGGGCCAGTTCCATATCCCCAGCGGCAAGGCTGTGACCTTCCCCTGCGAACGGCACCTGCGCACCTACAAGGTCATCGTCACCGACCGCGAGGTGTATGCCGACACGGCCCTGGAAGCCGACGAGGCGCTGGCCGACGCCGACAGCCCGGTCTGACCGGGCGCCGTCCAACCGCATACCTGTGAGTCTGAACCATGGATAACAACAAGCACATACCGCTCAGAACCCTCGAAAGCACGCCCGCCCTGGGCAACCTCGACCGCCTCTGCGACATGCAGGAGGGGCGCCTGTCGGGCAAGGTGTTCTGGGACGAGGCGATCTACGAGCAGGAGCTGGAGAAGATCTTCGCGCGCTGCTGGCTGTTCGTCGCCCACGAATCCCAGTTGCCCAGGTCCGGCGACTACCTGACCACCTCGATGGGTGAAGATGAAGTGCTGGTGGTACGCCAGAAGGACGCCTCGATCAAGGTGTTCCTAAATGCCTGCCCGCACCGCGGCAACAAGGTGTGCTTTGCCGAGGCCGGCAACGCCCGCGGCTTCATCTGCAACTACCACGGCTGGTCGTTCGGCGCCGATGGCGGGCGCCTGATGGGCATGCACGAATCCAAGTGCTACGAAGAAAGCCAGTTCGACAAGTCCAGGCATGGCCTGCGCGAAGCCCGCGTGGCCAGCTACAAGGGCCTGGTGTTCGCCACGTTTGCCAGCGATGCGCCGACCCTGGAGGAGTACCTCGGGCCGATGACCTGGTACATGGACGTGATGCTCGACATGGACGAGGGCGGCAGCGAGTTCCTGGGCGGCTGCATCCGCTCCACCATCGAGTGCAACTGGAAGATCGCCGCCGAAAACTTCGTCGGCGACATCCTGCACGGCGGCTGGACCCACGACTCGGCGGCCAAGGCCATGCTCGGCGGCCCGGTGGCCAATGTCGGCGAACTGCCCGAATCCTACTCGGTGAACTGGAACGGCCACGGCTACGAGTTCGCCACCGACGTGGTCGGCAACGCCGCCACCCTGGGCGAAAAGGACATCAACAAGTACCTGCATGTGCTGCGCCCCAAGGTCGCCGAGCGCCTGGGCGAGTTCCGCTCGAAGCTGATCGGCGCGATCTCCTCGTTCACCGTGTTCCCCAACTTCTCGTTCCTGCCGGGGCAGAACACCGTGCGCATCTGGCAGCCGCGTGGCCCGCACAAGATCGAGCTGTTCACCTGGGTCATCGTCAACAAGAACGCCCCGCAGGACATCAAGGACAAATGGCGCCGTGGCGCGATGATGACCTTCTCGCCCACCGGCGTGTTCGAGATGGACGACGGCGAGAACTGGGAGTACTGCACCAAGACCAGCCGGGGCGTGGTCACGCGCTACCAGGACTTGTACGTGGGCCTGGGCATGCACACCCGCCTGGACGACAGCGAACTGCCGGGCAACGTGTTCAAGGGCCAGCTCAACGAATGCAACGCGCGGGCGTTCTACCAGCGCTGGAAAGACCTGCTGCAGGCACCGACCTGGGCCGACGTACCAGACCGCAACGGCACGCTGCGCTGAGGGGGCGAGATGACACACCAACTGCAGGACACCCCGGTGTCCATCGACGAGGCCCGCCGGGTCGAACAGTTTCTGCTGCGCGAGGCGCGCCTGCTCGACAACGAGTGCTGGGACCAATGGCTGCTGAGCCTGAGCGAAGCCATCCACTACTGGATGCCCGGCATCGAGAACCGTCGCCGCGAAGACAAGTCCGGGCCCTACCGCCTGGAGCACATGGCCTTCTTCGATGACGGCCTGCGCGAGCTCAAGCGCCGCGTGGCGCGCTTCAAGCAGCCCTCGGCCTGGGCCGAGAACCCGCCCACGCGCAACGTGCACCTGGTCAGCAACATCGAGGTGTACGCCGGCGCCGAGCCGGGCGAGTACCTGGCGTATTCGTGCTTCGTCAACGTGCGCAGCCGCGGCCTGGACGAACACGCCCAGCTGGCCGGGCGGCGCGAGGACGTGCTGCGCCTGGAGGCCGAGGGCCTCAAGCTGCTCAAGCGCAAGATTCTGATCCCCAACGCGATGTTGCTGTGCAAGAACATCAACACGTTCCTATGAGGGCCTGCACATGGCTTGGTTGAAAGGGCAGGTGGCACTGGTCACCGGCGGTACCGGCGGCATCGGCAGCGCCATCGTGCGCCGCTACGTGGCCGAAGGCGCCAGGGTCGCGGTAATGGGCCGCGACGCGGCGCAACTGGCGGCGCTGGCTGCCGAGCTGGGCGATGCGGTGATCACCGTGCAGGGCGACGTGGCGCGCTATCAGGATAACCAGCGCGCCGTGGCCGCCACCCTGGAGGCGTTCGGCAGGCTCGACACCTTCGTCGGCAACGCCGCGGTGTTCGACTATTTCACCCGCCTGGACCGCATCGCCCCGCAGGATTTCGAGGGTGCGTTCCAGAAACTCTTCGCCACCAACGTGCAGGGCTACCTGCTCGGCGCGCAGGCGTCGATCGAGGCGCTGCGCCAAACCCGTGGCAGCATGATCTTTACCTTGTCCAACAGTGCCTTTTATGCCGGCGGTGGTGGCATTCTGTACGTCACCGCCAAGCATGCGCTGGTGGGCATGATCCGCCAGCTGGCCTACGAGCTGGCGCCGGACATCCGGGTCAACGGCGTGGCGCCGGGGGCGACCAACACGCCGATGAAAAGCCTGGATGGCCTGAACAGCCGCAGCGTACCGCTCAACCAGATCCCCGGGTTCGAGGCCGGTGCCGCGCAGGCTGTGCCCCTGCAACGGATTGCCGAGCCCGAGGACCACACCGGGCACTACGTGCTGCTGGCCTCGCGCGAGAATGCCGGGTTGACCACCGCCAACATCATCCACAGCGATGGCGGCTGGGAGATTCGCAGCGCCGGCCCCACGCGGTCGCGCAAGGCCTGAGCCTTGATAACCAGAACAAGAGAGATGCGTGATGACAACAACAAGCCTGAGTGCACCGCAACAGCAACTCCTGAACCTGTTCGCCGGGCTCGACCTGCCGGTGCTGGCCGCGCCGATGTTCCTGGTGTCGGGCCCGCGCCTGCTCGCCGCCAGCTGCCAGGCCGGCATCGTCGGCAGCCTGCCGGCACCCAATGCGCGCACCGTCGAGCAACTGCAGCAATGGCTGGAACAGATCGTCGGCGAGCGTGACGCCGCGCAGCAGCGTGGCGAACAGTGGGCGCCGTGGATGCTCAACATGATCGTGCACAGCACCTACGACCGCTTCGAGGCCGAGCTTGAACTGGTGCGCCGTTACCAGCCGCCGATCGTTTCCACCGCCCTGGGCAGCCCCAAGCGCGTGCTCGACACCGTGCACGCCTATGGCGGGGTGGTGATCGCCGACGTGATCAGCCCGGCCCTGGCACGCAAGGCCGTGGCCGCCGGCGTCGATGGCCTGGTGCTGGTGTGCAACGGCGCCGGCGGGCATACAGGCAACTACAACCCGTTTGCCTTCGTCGCCGAAGTGCGCGAGTTCTGGGACGGCCCGCTGGGCCTGGCCGGGGCGATCTCCAACGGGCGCGACATCCATGCCGCGCAGGTGCTGGGCTGCGACTTCTCGCTGGTGGGCACGCGCCTGATCGCCACCCACGAAAGCCTGGTCGAGGACGCCTACCGCGACATGCTGGTGGAGTGCTCGCTGGACCAGGTGACCACCACCAAGGCGGTCAGCGGTGTGCTGGCCAACTGGATGCAGCCGTCGCTGGACAAGGCCGGCATCGACCCGCGCAGCGAAACCCGCCCCAGCATCGACTTCTCCGGCGACATCGCCACCGCCAACAAGGCGTGGAAGCACGTGTGGTCGGCGGGGCAGGGCGTGGGCCAGATCACCCGCACCTG
Organism: Pseudomonas sp. 8209; assembly: GCF_028682105.1. Taxonomy (NCBI): domain Bacteria; kingdom Pseudomonadati; phylum Pseudomonadota; class Gammaproteobacteria; order Pseudomonadales; family Pseudomonadaceae; genus Pseudomonas; species Pseudomonas sp. 8209. Next base: position 99,492 of record NZ_JANIAH010000014.1, on the reverse strand, counting down.
CAGCGTGGCCGAGCTGGTCGACGAACTGCACCAGGGCTATCGCCAGAGTCGCGCGCGCGCGTTGTAAGCCAACCGGACCCGTTCAGGAGCAACCCCATGACCCACCCCAACCTTCAGGCCGCCGCCGCAGCGCTGGCCCAGGCCCGCTCGACCCGCACCCCGTGCGGGCGCATTTCCGAGCGTTTCGACATCCAGTCGCTGCACGACGCCTACGCCGTGCAGGAACTCGCCACCCAGGCCGCGCTGGCCGCCGGCCGGCGCCTGAGCGGGCGCAAGGTCGGCCTCACCTCGCTGGCGGTGCAGCAGCAACTGGGCGTCGACCAGCCCGACTTCGGCATGCTGTTCGCCGACATGGAATGCCACGATGGCCAGGCCATCGACAGCACGCGGCTGATCCAGCCCAAGGCCGAGGGCGAGATCGCGTTCGTGCTGGGGCGCGACCTGCCCGACCCCGACACCACCCTGGGCGAGCTGCTGCGCGCGGTCGACCATGTGCTGCCGGCGCTGGAGATCGTCGACTCGGCCATCGAGGACTGGAAGATCACCCTGGTCGACACCGTGGCCGACAACGCCTCCTCGGGCCTCTACGTGCTGGGCAAGACCCCGGTCAGCCTGCACGGCCTGGACCTGGCCCTGGAAGGCATGCTGCTGGAGAAGAACGGTGCCCAGGCCGCCATCGGCGTGGGCGCCGCGTGCATGGGCAACCCGCTGGATGCCTGCCTGTGGCTGGCGCGCACCATGGCCCTGGCCGGGCGCCCGCTGCAGGCCGGTGACGTGCTGCTGTCCGGCGCGCTGGGGCCGATGGTGCCGGTGGTGGCGGGCGACAGCCTGCGCCTGCGCCTGACCCGCCTGGGCGAAGTGAGCTGTCGCTTCACCTGAGCCGTGCCGGCTTGAACCCGGCGGCCTGACCGACCGCCGGTACCTACAACAATAAAACCAGTGAGCAGCGGGCCGACGGCCTGCCGCGCTCACGAGGGCGTGCAATGTACGACTTCTTCAACGACCCCACCCAGCTGGCCCCCGCCCAGGTGCTGTACGAACCGCGTGCCGACGGCAGCTTCGTGCTCAGCTCGCCCGAGCCGCTGCAACCCTATGCGCGCTGCATCGGCCAGTGGCTGGAACACTGGGCCGAGCAGGCGCCGCAGCGTGCCTACCTGGCCGAAAGGCGCGGCGCGGGCTGGTTCAGCCTGACCTACGAGCAGGTGCGCCAGCGCGTCGGCGCCCTGGCCCAGGGCCTGCTGGAACTGGACATCGCAGCCGGCCGGCCGCTGCTGATGCTCTCGGAAAACGACCTGGACCAGGCGCTGCTGACCCTGGCGGCGATGCACGTGGGCATCCCGGTGTCGACCATCTCGGTGGCCTACTCGCGCAATACCGGCAGCGGCTGCGCCAAGCTCAAGGCGATTGTCGAGGTGCTCAAGCCGGGGCTGATATTCGTCAACGACGGCGATGCCTATGGCCGCGCCATCGCCCTGGTCGACCCGGACTGCCCGGTGGTGGCGGCGCGCAACGCCCAGGAAATCCCCGGTGCGCTGGCCCTGCCGCACCTGTACAAGGCCGAGACCCCGGCGGTGATGGCCGCCTTCGCGCGCCTGGATGGCGACACCCCGGCGCGCTACCTGATGACCTCCGGCTCCACCGGTGCGCCCAAGGCCGTGGTCAACACCCACGGCATGCTCTGCGCCAACCAGCAGGCGATTGCCCAGTGCTGGCGCTTTCTGGAGCAGGGCGAACTGATCGTGCTCGACTGGCTGCCCTGGAGCCACGTGTTCGGCGCCAACCACAACTTCAACCTGGTGCTGCGCAACGGCGGCACCCTGTACATCGACGACGGCCTGCCGGTGCCGGGGCAGATCGACCGCACGCTGGAGAACATCCGCTCGGTCAGGCCCACGCTGTTCTTCAACGTGCCGCGCGGCTACGAGATGCTGCTGCCGCACCTGGAGCGCGACCCGGCGCTGGCCCAGGCCCTGTTCGGGCGCCTGCGCATGCTGTTCTATGCCGCTGCCGCCCTGCCGCAAAGCAGCTGGAGCCGGCTGGTGGCGTGTGCCGGGAAGGTGCGCGACACGCCGCTGTTCTTTGCCACCGAATGGGGCTCCACCGAAACCTCGCCGGTGGTCACCAGCGTGCATTTTGCCGCCGACAAGGCCGGCATCATCGGCCTGCCGGTACCGGGCACCGAGCTCAAGTTCGTGCCGGCCGGCGACAAGCTGGAGATGCGCGTGCGCGGCCCCTCGGTGTTCCCGCGCTACCTGGGCGACCCGGCCAGCACCCTGGCGGCGTTCGATGAAGAGGGCTTCTACCGCATCGGCGACGCCGGGCGCCTGGTCGACCCGGCGCGCCCCGAGCTGGGCGTGCAGTTCGACGGCCGTGTGACCGAGGACTTCAAGCTCAGCAGCGGCACCTGGGTGTCGGTGGGCACGCTGCGCCCACGCCTGGTCAGCGCGCTGGCGCCGTATGCCAGCGACTGCGTGATCGGCGGGCATGACCGCGACATGATCGGCGCGCTGGTCTACCCGTCCCAGGCCCTGCGCGACCTGCTCGGCGCCGAGGGCCAGCACATGAGCGGTGCACAGCTGGCGCTGCAGCCCGAGGTGCGCCTGGCGCTGTGCGCGGGCCTGCAGGCACTGGCCCGGGAATACCCGGCCTCGTCCCAGCATGCCGTGCGCCTGGTGATCCTCGATTCGCCGCCCAGCCTCAACGACGGCGAGATCACCGACAAGGGCTACATCAACCAGCGCACCGCCTTGAGCCTGCGCGCCGAGGCCGTGCAGCGCCTGTACGCCGACAGCCTCGACCCGAGCGTCATCCTCCTCGCCGAAGTCTACGGAGAAGCCGTATGAACCCTGCAAAATTCAATGTCGCCATCATCGGCTCCGGCAACATCGGCACCGACCTGATGATCAAGCTGCTGCGCCACGGCAAGCACCTGAAAATGGCCGTGATGGTCGGCATCGACCCGGCCTCCGACGGGCTGGAACGCGCCCGCCGCCTGGGCGTTGCCACCACCCACGAAGGGGTCGAGGGCCTGGCGCGCATGCCCGAGTTCGCCGATATCGACTTCGTGTTCGATGCCACCTCGGCCGGCGCCCATGTACGCAACGACGCCTACCTGCGCGCACGCAAGCCCGGCATCCGCCTGATCGACCTGACCCCGGCAGCCATCGGCCCGTACTGCGTGCCGGTGGTGAACCTGGAGCAGAACCTGGCGCAGTTGAACGTCAACATGGTCACCTGCGGCGGCCAGGCGACCATCCCGATGGTGGCCGCGGTGTCGCGGGTGGCCAAGGTGCACTACGCCGAAATCGTCGCCTCGATTGCCAGCAAGTCCGCCGGCCCCGGCACCCGCGCCAACATCGACGAGTTCACCGAAACCACTTCCAAGGCCATCGAAGCCATCGGCGGTGCAGCCAGGGGCAAGGCGATCATCGTGATGAACCCCGCCGAGCCGCCGCTGATCATGCGCGACACCGTGTTCGTGCTCTCCGAAGCCTGCGAGCAGGCCCGCGTGCAGGCTTCCATCCACGAGATGGCCCAGGCGGTGCAGGCCTACGTGCCCGGCTACCGGCTCAAGCAGCAGGTGCAGTTCGAGGTGATCGAGCCCCAGGCGCCGCTGCTGATCCCGGGCCTGGGCCGCTTCAGCGGGCTCAAGACCTCGGTGTTTCTCGAAGTCGAAGGCGCCGCCCACTACCTGCCGGCCTACGCCGGCAATCTCGACATCATGACGTCCGCCGCGATGGCGACCGCCGAGCGCATGGCCCAGGCCATGGCGCACAACTGAGGATGCCCGCATGACGTTCAATCCCGCCAAGAAGCTCTACATCAGCGACGTGACCCTGCGCGACGGCAGCCACGCGGTGCGCCACCAGTACTCGCTGCAGAACGTGCAGGACATCGCCCGTGCGCTGGACAAGGCCAGGGTCGATTCCATCGAAGTGGCCCACGGCGATGGCCTGCAGGGCTCCAGCTTCAACTACGGGTTTGCCGCCCACACCGACCTGGAGTGGATCGAGGCCGTGGCCGACGTGATCAGTCACGCCAGGATCACCACCCTGCTGCTGCCCGGCATCGGCACGGTGCATGACCTCAAGGCCGCGTATGACGCCGGCGCCCGCGTGGTGCGCGTGGCCACCCACTGCACCGAGGCCGACGTGGCCCGCCAGCACATCGAGTATGCGCGCGCGCTGGGCATGGACACCGTGGGCTTTCTGATGATGAGCCACATGATCCCGGCCGAGCAGCTGGCCGCCCAGGCCAAGCTGATGGAAAGCTACGGCGCCACCTGCGTGTACATGGCCGACTCCGGTGGGGCGATGAACATGCAGGACGTGCGTGATCGCTTTCGCGCGTTCAAGGCCGTGCTCAAGCCCGAGACCGAAACCGGCATGCATGCCCACCACAACCTCAGCCTCGGGGTCGCCAACTCGATCACCGCGGTGGAGGAGGGGTGCGATCGCATCGATGCGAGCCTGGCCGGCATGGGCGCGGGCGCCGGCAACGCGCCCCTGGAAGTGTTCATCGCCGCCGCCGAGCGCCTGGGCTGGAACCACGGCACCGACCTCTACACGCTGATGGATGCAGCCGACGACATCGTGCGCCCGTTGCAGGACCGCCCTGTGCGGGTCGACCGCGAATCGCTGGCGCTGGGCTATGCCGGGGTCTACTCCAGCTTCCTGCGCCACGCCGAAATCGCCGCGGCGCGCTATGGCCTGAAAACCGTCGACATCCTGGTCGAGCTGGGCAAGCGGCGCATGGTCGGCGGCCAGGAGGACATGATCGTCGACGTGGCGCTGGACCTGCTGGCCGCCGCCGGACGCGCGCAGTGACGGAGGGTACGCACATGAGCTTCACCCTGCAGATCCAGCCGGTCGGCCTGAGCTGCCCGGTCAACGCCGGGCAGAGCGTGCTCGACGCTGCCCTGGCCGATGGCCTGATGCTCAAGCACAGCTGCCGCACCGGCACCTGTGGCAGTTGCAAGGGCCAGGTGCTCAGCGGCGAGGTGGACCACGCCGACAGCCCGCTGGCAGTGCTCAGCGAAGCCGAGCGGGCCCAGGGCCTGGCGCTGTTCTGCTGCGCCAGGGCACGTTCCGACCTGGTCATCGACGCGCCGGAAGTCACCGAGCTGCGCGGCATCGGCATCCAGCAGATGGGCGTGCGCGTGGCCAGCCTAGACAAGGTCAGCCACGACGTGGCGGTGCTGCGCCTGATGCTCGCGCCGGGCACCGCATTCGCCTACCTGCCGGGGCAGTACGTGCAGGTGCTGCTCAAGGACGGCAGCCGGCGCAGCTACTCGATGGCCACCGCAGCGGCGCGCGACAACCAGCTTGAGCTGCACATCCGGCACATGCCGGGCGGGGTGTTCAGCGGGCATGTGTTCAATGCGTTGCAGCCCAGGGCGATCCTGCGCATGGAGGGGCCGTTCGGTTCGTTCTACCTGCGCGACAGCCAACGGCCGATGGTATTGCTGGCCAGCGGCACCGGCTTTGCCCCGGTGCAGGCGCTGCTCGAGCAACTGCGCGAGCGCGGCGACAACCGCCGCCCGGTGTACCTGTACTGGGGCGGGCGGCGCCGTGAGGACCTCTACCGGCATGAACAGCTGCTGGCCTGGGAGGCGCAGTTGCCGTGGCTGCGCTACACCCCGGTGCTGTCCGAGCCGGGCCCGGCCTGCGACTGGCAGGGTGCCACCGGCTTCGTGCACCGCCAGGTGCTGCAGGACTTCCATAGCCTCAAGGACTTCGAGGTCTATGCCTGCGGTGCGCCGATCGTGGTCGACTCGGCGCGACGCGATTTCGTCGAGCAGCGGGGGCTGGAGTCCGCGCATTTTCATGCCGATGCGTTCGTGTAGCTCAGGCCGGGCGAGCCCACGCACAGCGGGTGGGTGATCGCGTCACCGTCCTCGGCCTTCAGGGCCCTGGCCGGTGACCCCCCCATGCAGCCCGGATACAAAAAGTTACCTTGGGAAAACCCATTCAAATCAACCCATTAGGAAATTTACGGGATTCAGATACAAAAAATTTCAAAACTCCCGTGTACAGCTGAGGAAGGCCAGGGGTAATTTCTCCTACAAGCTGCGCGGTCAACTCTGCAATGGAATGCAGCCTGTAGCATCCCGGATCTTCATGCCTCCACCGGGGTTGCACCTACAACAATAGAGGGAGCTATCCGTGAACTGCATTTTCTGTGCAATCGCCAAGAAAGAAGCACCGGCCGCCGTTGTCTACGAAGACGAGCAGTGCCTGGCCTTTCTCTCGATTCAGCCGATCACTCCTGGCCATGTCCTGGTCATTCCCAAGGCCCACGCAAGCGGCCTGGGTGATATCCCTCCTCAAACCTGTGGCCACATGATGCGTGTGGGTCAACGGATGGCGGCCGCCCTGCGTGAAAGCGGCCTGAGCCTCGAAGAACAGCCCTGTGAAGGCATCAACCTGCTGCTGTGCGATGGCGCAGTGGCCGGGCAGACCGTAGGTCACGCGCACCTGCATGTGCTGGCCCGCTTTGTCGGTGACGGTTTCAACCTGGGTCATGCGGACCTCCCGATCGCCACGCCACAGGTGCTGGGCGAGCGCGCCGAGCAGATCCGCCGAGCCTTGGCCTCGCTACCACCGAACTGACAGCACCTCGCTCTGGTTCAACGGCACGCCCGCCACTAGCGGGTGAGTGTCTGGCTGTGCGCAGCCCGTAAATCAACAACCTATGGCTATCTACGCAAGGAGGCGAAGCTATGTATTGTCCTGTGGAAACTTAAGTCGTGCGCTGGGCTGAGTTGAATACTACAGATCACAATAAGAAGGGATTTCTCATGCCGTCACTCGCCAGTAACAAGGCTGACTTGCCTTCGGCAAGTATGCAGTTGGTCAAGGATGATTCCGCCGGTTCGGCCATCTACAGTTTCTATGATTCAGTCCTCCAGGAGTTGTGCCAGTCTGACAAGGTAAAGGTCAGGCAGGTGGTAACGCCTGCGCAATTCATCGAACTTTCTCGTGCCCGTAGCCGGTTGTATGGGCAGCGCAAGATCTATTACAAAACGCTGTTTGGCAACTCGGTCGACAACACCGTGTGCCTGGATGAGTACGACCCGCGTTCCTATGTGTTTGCCTTTTATCATGATGGTGAAATCATCGGCACTCAGCGTATTACGCCGTTCCCTCACGAGTCGGGTGAGTTCATCAGCCATGAACAACTGGTACAGTTCTCCGGGCCCAACTACGAGCACGAGTGCGTCGAACTTTCGCGCCTGATCGTCGACAAGCATGCCCCGGTCAAGAACGTGGTCAACGGGCTGGCCATGACCGGTGCCTCGCTGGTGGCCCTGCAAGGCGGCTACAAGACGTTCATCACCTATGTGAAGCCACGGCTGGCGCCGAAGTTCGACAGCTTCGTGTTCGATCAGGACGGCATCTTCTTCCAGATCAAGGCCCGTGGCGATCATTACTACGCCCTGTACAAGGGCGATCTGATGCCGTCGGTGACGCCCTTCTTCGGCCTGCCCAGCTGCCCGGCAGACCTGAAGGACGTCGATGACCTGATTCGCCATACCTTGGCCGCCCGTCACGCGAGGCAGTCACTGGCGGGATAAGCATCACACAATAACGACAACATTGAGGTTGATCCAAGATGGAAGCCAGGAACAAAGAAGTGGTCATCGAATTTTACGAGCGCATGTTTGGTCAGCGTGAACTGGCGGTTGCCGATACCTTGATTGCCGAGGACTACGTGCAGCACAACAACGTGTTCATTCCCCCGCGCCGCGAAGGCTTCAAGACCTACTTCACGCAGTTCTTCAAGACGTTCCCCGAGTCGGGTACCAGTATCGAGCGGGTCTGCGCCGAAGGCGATTATGTCTTCCTGTATGCCAAGCACTGGGCCAAGCACAGGTTCTTCACGGTGAACTACAAGGTGATCGATATCTACCGTGTTGAAAATGGTGTGCTGATGGAACACTGGGACACTATCGAAGGCCTGGGCTTCTTTTCCAAGTTCATCTACATCATCAAGTCCGTGCTGCGCCTGTAACGCCGTATTCGCCTGACCGTATAACACGTGTCATGAACGATTTATCAACACGCCAAGGAAGAGAGTGAAATGACTGAAGTGACCGCGTTTCGCAAAGAGCTCAAAGCCATCTGTGACGCCGAATGGGAAAAGATCAAGGCCGGCCGTTTTTTCCAGATGATGAAGCGTCCCGAACTGCAGCGTGAGCTGTACATCAAGTCGATTGTCCAGGTGTACCACTACACCAAGAACAACGCGATCAACCAGGCGGTGGCGTGCTGGAACCAGGACCACAAGAAGGTCGGCCTGCTGCGTTTCGCGATGAAGCATGCGCTGGAAGAGCTGGGCCATGAAAACATGGCGTACAACGACCTGATCGCCATTGGCGTGGACCCGTCGGAGTTCGAGAAACCGATGCTGCCGGCCACCGAGGCGTTCTACGGCTACCTGGACTTCGTTTCCGTATGCCGCGGCATCATTCCGCGCCTGGGCTACAGCTTCTGGGCCGAGGACTGCTATGAGCACCTCGAACCCCTGATGGACGTGTGCAAGAACCATCTCAAGCTGACCGACCAGCAACTGACCTTCTTCGTCGCCCACGCGATCATCGACGAGAAGCACTCCGAGCAGGTCAACGCCGCCATCGACCGCTGGGTCGTGACCGACGAAGAAAAAGAGGCGGTCAAGCAAGTGGCCCGCACCACGGTCTACCTGATGGGCAAGATCCTCGAGTCGGTCGCCGACGAGTTCTGATTGATCGGCACCAGGCGTCCTCGCGCACCCCGCTGCGCGAGGACTTTTTCACATGGCGTGCACAACAATAAAAACGATTGGCTGGTCATGGCGTTTGTCGAACCGCCTGGCGGCCACGGTCAATCCACCAGGAGGTGCCATGAGTAGTAATAGCGACATGATTACCTGGGGCATGATGCTGCGCAAAATTCCCTCGATCACTCGGGCCATTCCTCGGCTCGTCAGGGGCCTCAAGGTTTCCAAACTCAAGGCCGATCAGCCCTGTGGCCTGGGCTGGGCCTTCGAACAGGCGGTGGCGCGCAACCCTCAAGGGCCGGCGCTGCTCTACAAGGACACACGCTTCAGTTACGAACAGGTCAACCAGTGGGCCAACCGTTTCGCCCACTACCTGCTGGCCCGTGGCCTGAAAAAAGGCGATGTGGTAGGCATCTTCATCGAGAACCGCCCCGAATTGCTGGTCAGCGTACTGGCCGTGAGCAAGATCGGCGGCATCTGCGCCATGCTCAACACCTCGCAGACCAACAACGTGCTGATCCACAGCCTGGGCCTGGTCAACCCGTCGGCGATCATCGTCGGCCAGGAGCTGGTGCCATCGTTCGAGGCGGTGCGCGACGAGGTGGCCATCGACAGGCAGCGCACCTTTTTCCTGGCCGACACCGACACCACGCGCGATGCCGGCACCGCCCCCGAGGGCTACGTCAACCTGACCCTTGCCAGTCAGGGGCACGCTACGGCCAATCCGGCGACTACCCAGCAGGTCTACCTCGACGACGCCTGCTTCTACATCTATACCTCCGGCACCACCGGCCTGCCCAAGGCCGGGGTGTTCAAGCATGGGCGCTGGATGAAGGTCTACGGCAGCTTCGGCATGATCGCCCTGGACATGCGCCCCGATGACATCGTCTATTGCACCTTGCCGCTGTATCACGGCACCGGCCTGTGCGTGAGCTGGGGTTCGGCATTGGCCGGTGCCTCGGGCTTCGCCATCCGCCGCAAGTTCAGCGCCAGCCAGTTCTGGGAAGACACGCGCAAATTCAAGGCCACCACCATCTGCTACGTCGGTGAACTGTGCCGCTACCTGATCGATCAGCCTGCGGCCGGCAACGATGGCGACAACCCGGTGGTGAAGATGATCGGCAACGGCCTGCGTCCGGGCGTGTGGCTCGACTTCAAGAAACGCTTCAACATCGAGCGGGTCTGCGAGTTCTACGCCGCCAGTGACGGCAACATCGGCTTTACCAACATCCTCAATTTCGAGAACACCATCGGCTTTGCCATCAACGCCTGGTCGCTGGTGGAGTACGAACACGACACCGGCGAACCGCGGCGCAACGCCGACGGATTCATGCAGAAGGTCGGCAAGGGCGGTCAGGGCCTGTTGCTGGCCAAGATCGACGACGACGCCCCGTTCGATGGCTACACCGACCCGGAGAAGAGCAAGAAGGTGGTGCTCTACGACGTGTTCGAAAAGGGCGACCGCTACTTCAACAGCGGCGACCTGATTCGCGATATCGGCTTTGGCCATGCCCAGTTCGTCGACCGCCTGGGGGATACCTTCCGCTGGAAGGGCGAGAACGTCTCCACCACCGAAGTCGAGAACATCATGGTGCAGCACCCCCACATTGCCGAAGCCGTGGCCTACGGGGTGGAAATCAAGAACACCAACGGTCGCGCCGGGATGGCCGCCATCACCCCGTCGGCGCCGCTGGAGCAGCTGGATTTCTGCGACCTGCTGCGCTTCGTCAAGAGCCAGATGCCTCACTACGCGGTGCCGATGTTCCTGCGCGTCAAGACCTGCATGGAAACCACCGGCACCTTCAAGTACCAGAAGACCAAGCTCAGAAGCGAAGCCTTCGACCCCAGCCAGACCGGCGAAGACCCGGTGTATGCCTGGCTGCCGGGCACCGAAACCTACGTGCGGGTGACCGATCAGGTGCTGCAGGACATTCATGGCGGCAAGTTCCGCTACTGAAGGGCAACCGCGCCAGCGGCGCACCGCAAGGCCTGCCTGCATGCATGCGCAAGGCTGCTCACTGGAGCGGGCGGCCTTGCGTCCCACTTTCAGCTTCACTGCCCTGCAACTTCTGCCTGCCGGATTCTGCAGCAGCCCGTCGTGACCCCCACCGCTTGATTGCGCGCCTGATGCTCTGCCCCTTGCGGTACAGGGCATTCCGGAGTACAGCTGATGGCAGGATGCCTTCAGTTGTGGCATCGCAGGAGCGTTTCATGATGTCGACCCCCTTACTGCCGGTGCCGCTGCCGCACAAGCGTGACGTGCGCCTGGCCGTGCTGCTGTTGCTGGTGATCTGCGTATCGCTGGCATCGCTGACGGCCTGGAAGATATGGGCTGCACGTCAGCGCGCACTGAACGAGGTTCAGGTACACAGCCTCAACCTGACCCAGGCACTGGACACCTATGCCGAGGGCATCATCCGCCAGAGCTCGATGATGCTGCTGGGCCTGAGCGAGCGGCTCGAAGTCGATGGCGGCGGGCCGCAGCAACTGGCGCGCCTGGCCGGGCTGGTGGAGGAGCAGAACGAACTGCTGACGCAACTGCATGGGCTGACCATCTATGGCCCGACGGGCGAATGGCTGATGTCGACCAACGGCCCGATTCCGGACGGTGCGAACAGCGCCGACCGCGAGTTCTTCATCCACCATCGCGACAACCCGTCCCGCGAGGTGTTCATCGGCCCGCCGATCCGCAGCCGCTCCACCCAGGACTGGGTAATCACTGTCAGCCGGCGTTTCGAGCAGCCCGGGGGGCAGTTCGCCGGGGTGATCGCGGTGACCCTGGGGGTGGAGAACTTTCTACGCCTGTTCGGCAAGATCGACGTGGGCAAGGACGGTGCGATCGCGCTCACCTACACCAGTGGGCGCATCCTGGTGCGCTACCCGTTTCGCGAGCAGGACATGGGCCGCGACTTTTCCCGGTCGCCGATCTACACCCGCTACCTGGTGGAAAACTCGGTGGGCACGGCTTCGTTTGCCTCGAGCCTGGATGGGGTGGAGCGCCTGTATGCGTTTCGCAAGAACGAGCACCTGCCACTGGTGACCACCGTGGCCATCGGCAAGCGCGAGGCCCTGGACGCCTGGCGCATGGAAGCGTGGCTGACGGTGGGGCTGGTGCTGGCGTTGCAGGGGGTGATTGCGGTGATTGGCCGGCTGCTGATCCGCGACATGCGCCATCGTGCCGAGATGGATGCGCAGCTGCTGGTGGCGCGCGAAGAACTGCTGGCCACCAACCGGCAGCTGGCGGTGCTGGCCACCCACGACACGCTCACCGGGCTGGCCAACCGCCGGCGTTTCGACGAGGTGCTGGTCAGCGAAGTGCGGCGTGCCCAGCGCGAGGCCCAGCCGCTGGCGCTGCTGCTGATCGATATCGATCATTTCAAACGCTTCAATGACGCCTACGGGCACATTGGCGGTGATGAATGCCTCAAGGCGGTGAGCGCCTTGCTGCGCGAGTGCGTGCGCCGCCCGACGGATGTGGTGGCGCGTTATGGCGGGGAAGAGCTGGCGATGGTGCTGCCCAATACCGAGGTGGCGGGCGCGGTGGTGGTGGCCGAGACGGTGCTGGCGCGGTTGGCCGAGCTGAACATCGTGCATGCTGGCAGCCCGTTGGGGCGGGTGTCGGTGAGTATCGGCGTGGCAGGCATGGCGGGGCAGGGCGAAACGCCCCTGACGCTGGTGGCGGCGGCCGATCAGGCGCTGTATGCGGCCAAGGCGGCGGGGCGCAATCGGTGTGTGGTGTTCGAGGGGGGCGGTGCCGCCCATCGCGGGTCAAGCCCGCTCCCACAGGGGTAGCGCAAGCCTCTGTAGGAGCGGGCTTGGCCCGCGAAGAGGCCCTCACAGACGACACAAAAGCCTTATTGCCCCAACCACTGCGGCGTATTGAAGTTGCTCAGGCGCCGGTCCTCCTCTGCACACTCCACTGCCTGCAACGGATGCTCCAGCAACGCCCGCAGCAGGCTGCGCTCACCGGCCTGCCATGCCGCCTGCAAGCTCGCCTGCTGGCGCACCGGGATCACGCAGAACATCGGCTGCCACTGCTGGCCCTGGCGCACCATCGCCGCGCAGTCCCCGGTGACCGCCACGCTCAGCAGCTGCTCGAGCAACCCGCGCTCGATCAGCGGTGCATCACACGCCAGCACCACCAGCCAGGCATGCCGCGCCACCGCAAGCCCGGCCAGCACCCCGGCCAGCGGCCCGGGAAACCCAGGCTCGGCATCGCCCACCAACTGGTCGGCAAACGCCCGATAGGCGTGCTGGTTGCGATTGCAGGAAAGGATCAGGTCATCGCTCAGGTCACGCACCACGGCGTGCACGTGCGCGATCAGCGGGCGGCCCTGCCAGGACAGCAGGCCCTTGTCCTGCCCGCCCATGCGCTGGCCACGGCCGCCGGCCAGCAAAAGAATGGAGCAGGGGGGAAGTACGGCGGCGGTCATTGCAGGGTTCCAGTCCATAAGCGGGCTAGCACCATCCCATGACCGCCGCGCGGCTGTCCATCAGCTTTGTTCGACCACCGCAGGGTCGGCCTGGGCGTCACGCCGGCGCCAGCCGGTCACGCGCATCACCACCACGAAGAACACCGGCACGAACACGATCGCCAGCGTGGCGCTGAGCATGCCGCCGATCACTCCGGTGCCGATGGCCTGCTGACTCGCCGAGCTGGCGCCGGTGGCAATCGCCAGCGGCACCACGCCCAGGATGAACGCCAGCGAGGTCATCACGATGGGCCGCAGGCGCAGGCGCGCGGCCTGCACGGTGGCCTCGACCAGGTCATGCCCTTCGTCCACCAGGCTCTTGGCGAACTCGATGATCAGGATCGCGTTCTTCGCCGACAGGCCGATCAGGGTGATCAGGCCGACCTTGAAGAACACATCGTTGGGCATGTCGCGCAGGGTCACCGCCAGCACCGCACCGAGCACGCCCAGCGGCACCACCAGCAGCACCGAGGTAGGGATCGACCAGCTTTCGTACAGCGCCGCCAGGCACAGGAACACCACCAGCAGCGACAGCGCCATCAGCATCGGTGCCTGCGCCCCGGACAACTGCTCCTGCAGCGACAGCCCGGTCCATTCCAGGCCAAAGCCCAGCGGCAGGGCATCGACCAGGCGCTGCACCTCGGCCATCGCCGCGCCCGAGCTGTAGCCCGGTGCCGGCTCGCCCGACACGGCAATGGCCGGGTAGCCGTTGTAGCGGGTCAGTTGCACCGGCCCCGATACCCACTGCGCCTGGGCGAAGGCCGACAACGGCACCATCTTGCCGCTGGTGTTGCGCACGTGGATCTTGAGCAGGTCCTCGACCTGGCTGCGCTGGTCGCCCTCGGCCTGCACCACCACCCGCTGCATGCGGCCCTGGTTGGGGAAGTCGTTGACGTAGGTCGAGCCGATGGCCGTGTTGAGCACCGTGCCGATGTCGTCGAACGACACGCCCAGCGCGTTGGCCTGCTTGCGGTCGATCAGCAGCTGCACCTGCGGGCTTTCGGCCAGGGCGCTCTCGCGCACGTTGGCCAGCACCGGGCTTTTCGCGGCCTGGGCCAGCAACTGGTCACGCGCCGCCATCAGCCCGGCATGGCCCACGCCGGCACGGTCCTGCAGGCGGAACTCGAAACCGGTCGAGGTGCCCAGGCCATCCACCGAGGGCGGCAGCACCGCATAGGCCACCGCGTTCTTGAACTGGCTGAAGGCGATGTTGGCGCGCTCGGCGATGGCCTCGGCGCTGTCCTTGGCGGTGCGCTCGGACCAGTCCTTGAGCGTGGTGAACACCAGCGCCGCGTTCTGCCCGCTGCCCGAGAAACTGAAGCCCAGGATCACCGTGGTGTTGCCCACGCCAGGTTCGCCTGCGCTGTGCGCCTCGATCTGCTCGGCCACCTGCACGGTACGGTTGCGGCTGGCGCCGGGCGGCAGCTGCACGTCGGTGATGGTGTAGCCCTGGTCTTCGGTAGGCAGGAACGAGGAGGGCAGCTGGCTGAAGGTCCAGCCCAGCGCCACCAGCAGCAGGCCATACACCACCAGGTAGCGGCCGCTGCGCTGGATCGCGTGCATCACCCAGCGCTGGTAGCCGTTGCTCATGCCTTCGAACTTGCGGTTGAACCAGCCGAAGAAACCGCGCTTGACGTGGTGTTCGCCCTTGGCGATCGGCTTGAGCAGGGTGGCGCACAACGCCGGGGTCAGGCTCAGGGCAAGGAACGCCGAGAACAGGATCGATACCGCCATCGACGCCGAGAACTGCTGGTAGATCACCCCCACCGAGCCCTGCATGAACGCCATCGGCACGAACACCGCCACCAGCACCACGGTGATGCCGACGATGGCGCCGCTGATCTGCTGCATGGCCTTGCGCGTGGCTTGCTTGGGCGGCAGGCCTTCCTCGGCCATGATCCGCTCGACGTTCTCCACCACCACGATGGCGTCGTCCACCAGGATGCCGATGGCCAGCACCATGCCGAACAGGGTCAGCACGTTGATGGAGAAGCCCAGCGTCAGCATCACCGCGAAGGTGCCCATCAGCGCCACCGGCACCACCAGGGTCGGGATCAGCGTGTAGCGGATGTTCTGCAGGAACAGGAACATCACCAGGAACACAAGCACCATCGCCTCGATCAGGGTGTTGATCACCTGTTCGATCGACACCTTGACGAACGGCGAGGTGTCATACGGGATGTCGTACACCGCCCCGGGCGGGAAGTAGCGCGACAGCTCGTCCATCTTGGCCTTGACCAGGGTTGCGGTCTGCATGGCGTTGGCACCGGGCGCCAGCTGCACGCTGAAGGCGGTGGACGGCTTGCCGTTCAGGCGCGTGCCGTACTGGTACTCCTGGGCGCCGATCTCGACCCGCGCCACATCACCCACGGTGACCCGCGAGCCATCCGCATTGGCGCGCAGCACGATGTCGGCGAACTCCTGGGGCGTCGACAGCTGGCCCTTGATCAGCACGTTGGCAGTGATTTCCTGGGTCGGGCTGCCGGGCAGGTCGCCGATGCTGCCAGGGGCCACCTGGGCGTTCTGCGCGGCAATCGCAAGGTTCACATCCTCGGGGGTGAGGTTGAAGCCAATCAGCTTCTGCGGGTCGAGCCAGATACGCATGGCGCGTTCCGAGCCATACAGCTGCGCCTTGCCCACGCCCGGTACCCGGCGCACCTCGTTCATCACGTTGCGCGCCAGAAAGTCGCTCAGCGCGGTTTCGTCGAGGCGGTCATCGTCGGCGGTCAGGGTCACCAGCATCAGGAACCCGGTGGAGATCTTCTCCACCTGGAGGCCCTGCTGGGTCACCGCCCGCGGCAGGCGCGACTCGACGATCTTCAGGCGGTTCTGCACATCGACCTGGGCCAGTTCCGGGTTGGTGCCCGGCTGGAAGGTCGCCGTTACCGTGGCGCTGCCCAGGCTGCTGGTGGACTGGAAGTACAGCAGGTGATCGGCGCCGTTGAGCTCCTGCTCGATCAGGCTGACCACGCTCTCGTCCATGGTCTGCGCCGAGGCACCGGGGTATACCGCGTACACCTCGATCTGTGGCGGCGCCACGTTGGGGTACTGGGCCACCGGCAACTGCGGGATGGCCAGCGCACCGCCGAGCAGGATGAACAGCGCGACCACCCAGGCGAACACCGGGCGGTCAATAAAGAACTGCGGCATGGATCAGGGCCTCACTGGGCGGTGGTCTGGGCGATGGGGGCAGCCGTGTCGGTGGCGGGGGTCACGCTCACCTGGTCACCCACCTTCACGTGCTGCAGGCCTTCGGTGACGATGCGATCGCCCGGGGCCAGGCCCTCGGTGACGATCCAGCGGTCCTGCTGCACGCTGCCCAGCACCACGGCGCGCTCGCTCACGCGCTGCTCGGCGTCCACCAGCAGCACCCGCGGCAGGCCCGCGCTGTCACGCAGGATGGCCTGCTGCGGCACGCTGATGCCCTTGGGCTGCACCGCCTGTTCCAGGCGCACGCGGATGAAGCTGCCGGGCAGCAGGTCCAGGTCGGGGTTGGGGAACTCGCTGCGCAGGGTGATCTGGCCGGTGCTCGGGTCCACGCTGATGTCGGAGAACAGCAGCTTGCCCGCCAGCGGGTAAGGCGTGCCGTCATCCTGGATCAGCGTGGCGCGGGCCTGGTCCTGGCCCACCTGCTTGAGCTCGCCGGCACGCAGGGCACGGCGCAGGGCGTTGATCTCGCGGGTCGACTGGGTCAGGTCTGCATGGATCGGGTCGAGCTGCTGAATGATCGCCAGCGGGGTCGATTCGTTCTGCCCCACCAGCGCGCCCTCGGTCACCAGGGCACGGCCCACGCGCCCGGAAATCGGCGCGGTCACGGTGGCATAGCCCAGGTTCAGGCGCGCACGCTCGAGCGCGGCCTTGGCCGCTGCCACTTCGGCGTCGGCCTGCATGGCGGCGGCGCGGGCGTTGTCATGCTCCTGGCGGCTGATCGCGTCGATCGAAATCAGCTCGGCGTAGCGCTGGTCCTGCAGGCGCGCCTGAAAGCGCGTGGCCTCGGCCTTGGCCAGGTTGGCGCGGGCGCTGTCGTAGTCGGCCTTGAACGGTGCCGGGTCGATGCGAAACAGCACGTCGCCCTGTTTCACGTCGCTGCCCTCACGGTACACCCGCTTGAGCACCACCCCGGCCACCCGCGCGCGCACCTCGGCAATGCGTGGCGCCAGGATGCGCCCCGACAGCTCGGTGCTGATGGCCAGGGGTTGCTCGTGCACGGTTTCGACGCTGACGGCGGGCTTGGGGGCTTGTTCTTCGGCGGGCGGCTTGCTGTCGCAGCCGGCCAGGGCCAGGCTCAGCAGCAACAGGGGCGCCAGGGTACGCAGACGGACGGGGCTTGAACTGGGCATGCGGATCTTCCATAAATGACCCGGCAATGCTAAGGCAGCCGCGCTACAGGCAGTTGTTAAGCTATGTAGGGCGAGTGTGAAAAAGTGTGAAGAATTTCGCGACCTGCGAATAAGCGCTATATCCTGCCTGACTTTCCCGGCCTTTCAAACTACCCATGCCCACTATCCTTCTGGTCGAAGACGACTGCGCCCTGAGCGAACTGATCGCCAGCTACCTGCAACGCAATGGTTTCAGCGTCAGCGTGATTGCGCGGGGGGACCACGTGCTGGAAGAGGCGCGGCGCAGCAAACCCGACCTGGTGATCCTCGACCTGATGCTGCCGGGCCTGGACGGCCTGCAGGTGTGCCGGCAACTGCGCGCCGAATCGCTGCTGCTGCCGATCCTCATGCTCACCGCCCGCGACGACAGCCACGACCAGGTGCTGGGCCTGGAGATGGGCGCCGACGACTACGTCAGCAAGCCGTGCGAGCCGCGCGTGCTGCTGGCGCGGGTGCGGACCCTGCTGCGGCGCAGCAGCATCAACGAGCCGCATCTCGAGAGCGACCTGATCGTGATCGGCGGGCTGCGCATCGACCTGGCCGAACGCACCGTGCTGTGGCGCGACCAGACGGTGGAGTTGTCCAGCGGCGAGTTCAACCTGCTGGTGGTGCTGGCGCGCAATGCCGGCAGCGTGCTCAGCCGCGACTGCATCCTGCAGCAGTTGCGCGGCATCGAGTTCAACGGCACCGACCGCTCGGTGGACGTGGCCATCTCCAAGCTGCGGCGCAAGTTCGACGACAGCGCCGGCGAGGCGCGCAAGATCAAGACGGTGTGGGGCAAGGGCTACCTGTTCAGCCGAGTCGAGTGGGAATTCTGAGGAGCGGCCACGGCCATGCTGAAAATTCTGGTACGCCTGTACCTGGTGACCATCGTCGCGTATGCCGGGTCGATCTTCCTGATCCCCGAACTCATCCTGCATGTGTTCCATGACCGCTACATCGCCTACAACCAGGACCAGGCGCGGGGCGTGCAGCGCCTGATCGTCAACCAGTTCCACCTCAAGCACCGCGACAGCTGGCCCCAGGTGGCCGAGGCGCTGAACACCGATTTCGCCCCCCTCAGCATCGAGCTGCGCCGGCGCGCCGACCTGGACCTGAACGCCGAGGAGCAGGCGCACCTGCAGGCCGGCCAGTACGTGGTGCGCCTGGGGGAGTGGGGCTATTACGAAACCGCCCTGGCGCCGCTGGACAGCGAGTGGATGGTGGTGCTGCGCAACCCGCCGGACCCGGCGGACATCTACCTGCTGTCGTGGGGCATCACCGTGCTGATCGGTGCGGCGCTGCTGGGCTGCCTGCTGTTCTGGGTGCGCCCGCACTGGCGTGACCTGCAGCGGCTCAAGGCCACTGCGCAGCGCCTGGGCGAAGGCAACCTGGCGGAGCGCACGCTGATCTCGCCACGCTCGAACATCGGCGCGTTGGCCAAGGTGTTCGACACCATGGCGGCGGATATCGAATGCCTGCTGACCCAGCAGCGCGAGTTGCTCAATGCGGTGTCGCATGAGCTGCGCACGCCGCTGACCCGCCTGGATTTCGGCCTGGTGCTGCTGTACGACGAAATGCCCCCGGCCAGTCGCAAGCGCCTGCTGGAACTGGTGGGGCACGTGCGCGAGCTGGATGCGCTGGTACTTGAGCTGCTGTCGTACAACCGCTTGCAGAATGGCCAGGGTGGCGAGCGGGTGGAGGTGGCGCTGCCCGAGTTCGTCGACAGCATCCTGGGCAGCTATGCCGAAGAGCTGGATGGGCGCGGGGTGAGCCTGGAGGTGCGTGCCGAGCCGGATCTGCCGCGCTTTGTGCTGGACCCGCGGTTGACGGCGCGGGCGGTGCAGAACCTGATCCGCAACGCCATGCGTTATTGCGGGCAGCGTATCCTGCTGCGCCTGAGCGTGGATGCCAAGGGCGCGTGCGTGCTGACCGTCGAGGATGACGGCATTGGCATTCCGCAGGAGGAGCGCGAGCGCATCTTCCAGCCGTTCTACCGCCTGGATCGCAGTCGGGACCGTGCCACGGGCGGGTTTGGCCTGGGGTTGGCGATCAGCCGTCGGGTGATCGAGGGGCAGGGTGGCACCCTGACGGTGGGGCAGTCGGCGTTGGGGGGGGGCACAGTTTCGCATCTGCTTGCCGCGGGGGCGGTAGGGGCGACAAGTCTGATGTCAGGTGGATTCACTGCAATCGGGTGTCGAACACACCGAGGCTGGCAATACCGCCCCGTGTAGGAGCCGGCCTTGCCGGCGAAGCGCCGCGCTTGCGGCGCTCGATCCTGAGAGCGCTGCAAGGGCATCGGTTGGCACTAGTCGTCCACCGCCATTGCTGGCTGGTTTTCTCGCTCACCCCTTCAATCATCAGCCTTGAAATTCATTCGGGCTGGAAGGTGCCTGTCTTGAATCCACCGGTGCTCCCAAAACCGAGCGCCGCCCGCGCGGCGCTTCGCCGGCAACGCCGGCTCCTACATTGGCTGCAACGAACCATGGCCTGCAGGAATGCAACTGCGCCGATCACGGCCCCGGCCGCTGCGGCCGCACCGACACCCCGAACGCATTGCCCATGCGCTGCCCCGTGGCCGACTGGTTGAACAACCCCAGCTGGTTCGGCGCGCGCCGGCTCACATCCACCTCCATCGCCTTGCGGTTGGCCTGCGCCGCGCGCTGCCCGTTGCCGTTCTGCAACTGGCGCGTCAGGCAGTCGTACGCCAGCGCCCGCGCCTGGCCCACCTGCACGTCGATGCAACCCTCGTCCTGTCCCGCCTGCACCACGCCACTCGACAGGCCACTCAGCAGACCGGCAACCAGCCACAACCCCGCGATTCGACAGCCCATGTCCATGCCCTCCCTGAAGCGGTTTCCCCCAGTCTAGCCCCAGGCGAATTCCCACATCGTTAAGGTTTTTTGCCTACCGCTGTCACATCAGATTCATACACAGGCCCCACGATGGCGACTTTCGGGGGAGACACCGGTTTGCGCCACTGCCTTGCCAGAATCGCCGTGCTGCTGTGGGCCGTGCTGGCGATGCCGGTGCACGGCGCAGGCCCGATCCGTTTCGACATACCGGCCCAGCCACTGGACGAGGCGCTGCACGCCTTCGGCCAGCAGAGCGGCATGGCGGTGCTGGTGGACCGGGAGCTGACCGCACGCCAGCGCTCGATGCCGCTGAACGGCGCGTTCAGCGCCCGCGACGGCCTGCGCAGGCTGCTCGAAGGCACCGGGCTGATGGCCCGCTACAGCGGCGCCGAGGCCTTCACCGTGCAGCGCGTGGCACTGCCGGCAGCCGCGCCGAACCCGCGTGCCACAGGCGGGGCCGGCGCGGCCGGCAATTATGCGCGCACGCTGCAACGCGCCGTGGAACAGGCGCTGTGTGCCAGCGCGCTGGCACGCCCAGGCCATTACCGGGCCGCAGTGCAGGTATGGATCGACGCCCGCGGGGTGCTGGCCCAGAGCCGCCTGCTGGCCTCCACCGGCGATCACCGGCGTGACAGCGCGCTGGTCGAAAGCCTGCGCGCCCTGCGCCTGGAGCGGCCACCGCCCTCGGCGCTGGCGCAACCGGTGACGCTGCTGCTGTTGCCCGATACACGCATGGACTGCCCTTAATCGCATGGAGGCTAGGCAGTATGAATACACCTCTGGTCACGTTGTTCCTGACCTCTTACGACGAGTTCAAGGTGCGCCTCAAACGCCGCCTGGGTTCGGACGACCTGGCCTGCGACGTGCTCCAGGAAACCTACCTGCGGGTCGACCGCATGCAGGCCACCCACGCGCTGCACAAGCCCAACGCCTACCTCTACCGCATGGCCCTGAACATCGCCGCCGACCGGCGCCAGGCCGACGCCCGGCTGCTCACCGGCGCCGAGGTCGAAGACCTGCTGCAGGTGGCCGAAGACCAGGATCCGGCGCGCATTGTCGGCGGCCAGCAGGAAATCCAGTGCCTGCTCGGCGCACTCTACGAACTGCCGGCACGGCGCCGGCGCATCTTCATTGCCGCGCGCCTGGAGGAAGCCTCGCACCTGGAAATCGCCCAGCGCTTCGGCATCTCCACGCGCATGGTCGAGAAGGAGCTCAAGGCCGCACTGGGTTACTGCGCCACGCGGCTGGAAAGAAAAGTGTTCCAGCGGTTCGGTCCCGGTGCGGGAAAACCGTCTTGAACAATACACAGCGCCATTTTGATGCAGGCCCCTCAGACCATGACACCCCAGACTTCGGCTGAACCCAGCCTGCACAGCCAGGCCCAGGACTGGTTGCTGCTGCTTACCTCCGGGCGCGCCACCGTCGCCGACGCACGCGCCCTGCGCCAGTGGTGCGCACAGAGCCCGGCGCACGCCCAGGCCTTCGAGCAGGCCCGCCAGCTGTGGCAGCAGCTGGAGCCGGCGGCGCGCCAGGCCGAGCGCGTGGTGCCCCTGCGTACCCTGGGGCGCCGTGCGTTCCTGGGCGGCGCGCTGGCGGCCTCGGCAGCCTTCGTGCTGCTGCGCAGCAACCTGGTGGACGGGCTCGGCACGCCAGCGGCAGACTTTCACACCGGCGTCGGCGAGCAGCGGCGCATCGAACTGACCCAGGGCATCGCGCTGGAGCTCAACACCCAGACCCGCATCAACCGCAGCGGCGAAGCGATCGCCCTGCTCGAAGGCGAGGTCGAGGTGCTGGCCCAGGCCCCGGTGCAGGTGCAGGCCGGGCAGGCCTGGGTGTCGGCCCAGGCCGGGCGCTTCAATGTGCGCCACACCGATTCGGCCGTGTGCGTCACCTGCCTGCAGGGCCAGGTGCAGATTCTCTGGCAGGGCCGCAGCTTGCCGCTGCCCGCCGGCCAGCAGCTGCGTTACGACGCCCGCAGCGCCGGCAGCGCGCAGCCGTTCGATGCCGAACAGGTAATGGCCTGGCGCGAGCAGCGGCTGGTGTTCCATGACGCGCCGCTGAGCCAGGTGATCGACGAAATCAACCGCTACCGCCCCGGCATGCTGGTGCTGCTCAACCCCAGCCTGGGGCGACGCAAGGTGCAGGCGCGCTTCAGCCTGGCGCAGCTGCCAGGGGTGGCGCAGCTGATCCGCGACGCCTACGGCGCACGCTGCACCGAACTGCCCGGTGGCGTGGTGCTGCTCAGTTGAGCGGCCCCAGTACCTGGCGGTAACGCTGCGGGCCCTGGGCGCTCTGGCGCAGCAGTTCGATCTCGAGCCCCGGCGGATTGTCCCGGGCCTCGCCGGTCAGGTGCCGCCAGCCCTTGCCCGGCTCCCACACCCGCAGGTTGAATTCAGCCACATCCTCCAGTACCGCCACCCGGCCGGCAGGCGCCGGTAGCGGGAAGCGATCGCGTGCCGGCGCCGCGGCGCGGTACAGCGTGCCACCCTGCAACCACCAGCGCACGCGCATCAGGCCGTCGTCGGCGGCGCTGCTGCGAATCAGCTCCAGGCGCGCCGGGCGCCCGTCGCTGGCCTGCACCCGCACCGCAGGCAGCGGTTTTTCGCTGGGCGGGTCCATGCCAGCCAGCACCGGCTCGGCCAGTTCGCTGCTGGCACGCAGGGCCAGGTCGCGCTCCAGCTGGTTGAAAACCCGCAGCAGGGCGCGGGCCTGTTCGGTGCTGTCCTTGACGTGGCGGTCGGCGCGGCTGACGCTGTCCAGCCCGCGCCAGGCCACCAGGCTGACGATGGCCATCAACAGGATCGCCACCATCACCTCGATCAGGGTGAACCCGCCTTGCGGGTGGCGCCTCATGGCTGGTGCACCTCGACGCGGCCGGCGGCATCGCGGCGCACTTCGATCTGCTGCTGGCCGCTGACCAGGCGCAGGGTCAGCGGCTCGCCGATCCATTCCGGGTCGATGCGCACGGCCCGCTGCGGGGTGCGCTGCACCGTCACCGGCGCGGCCTGCCAGGGGCGCGGGCGCAGCAGCGGGTCGCTGTCCAGCGCCGCGCCGGCCCGCACAAAACGGTAGCCGTCGCGGTCGGCCTGCCAGAGCAGGGCGCGGCCATCGGCCTGCACCTCGCTCTGGGCCACCAGCAGCAATTGCGCCAGGCGCTCGGCGTCTTCGCGCAAGGCCCTGGCCGGGTCGGGGCGGATGTTCAGGCTGATGGCGGCGCTGGCGATGCCGACGATCACCAGCACCACCATCAGTTCGATCAGGGTAAAGCCCTGTTGTGGATGGCTGCGTTGCATGGGGCGATGCCTCCTTGGCTGGTGACAGCGTGCACGGCGAAGATGATCGTCGTGTGAAACAAAAGCGTGAGAATCGGCGCGTATGCTCGGGCCAGGAACCACACGGAGACCGTTCCCCATGGCACTAGCATTCAAACCCGTGGCTGCCCCGCAACTGGTCCAGGGCGCGGCGCTGCTCGCGGCGCTGGCCGGGCTCGCGACCTGGGGCACGTTGCTCTGGACGCCCACCCCCCAACCAGTGCCGGCTGCCATGGAGCAGACCCTATCGGCACCCCCGGCCGCCGCCGGACAGTGGTTCGCCAACCTGCCGGCGCAGGTCGACATCAGCCTCAGCGGGCTGCTGGCCGGCAGTGCCGGTGCGGTGGCCATCGTCTCGCTCAACGGCGGCGCGCCACAGGCCGTGCGGGTGGGCGAGCAACTGGCGCAGGGGGTGCAACTGGTGGCCATAGAAGCCGATGCGCTGGTGATCGAGCGCGCCGGGGAACGCAGCCGCATCGGCATCGCCCGACTGCCCGAAGGCCCCGCGCTGCCGCGCCTCATTCGCCCCTAGGCGCCTGGCCCAGCCAGCTCTCCAGGCGCGCCAGCGGCGGGCCTTCACGGTCACGCTCGAACACCTCCAGGCGCACCTGCAGCAGCCCACCGGGGCGGCTGTCGACCTGCTGCTCGCAGCGCAGGCGCAGGCGCCCCTGGTCGCACTCCAAGCGGCGCAGGCCCGGGGTTGCCTGGCCTTCCAGGCGCAGTTCGGCAAGGCGCGCCTGGGCCGAGAGCAGGGCCAGCGACTTGTCGCGCAGCAGGCCATTGCCCTGGGTCATCAGCCCGGCCGCGCGCACTGCAGCGGCCATCGCCACGGCCACGATGGCCAGCGCCACCAGCACTTCGATCAGGGTAAAACCGGCCTGTTGCGGGCGGCGTCTGCGCATGGGCATCTCGGTGTGGGCAAAGCTGCATCCTAGGGGGTCTGTCTGACCGATTGGCGACCGGAACTCCCGAGGATTTTCAATACCACTGACATATGCCCTTGCCACAATCGGCCCCCGAATCCCGCCAAGGAATGCCGAGATGTCGCTTACCTGCCCACGCCGTTCTGCCCCCCGTCGCCAACGCGGCTTCACCCTGATCGAGATCATGGTGGTGGTGGTCATCCTCGGGATCCTGGCAGCGATGGTGGTGCCCAAGGTGCT
The DNA here is from genome assembly GCF_028682105.1 of Pseudomonas sp. 8209. Taxonomy (NCBI): domain Bacteria; kingdom Pseudomonadati; phylum Pseudomonadota; class Gammaproteobacteria; order Pseudomonadales; family Pseudomonadaceae; genus Pseudomonas; species Pseudomonas sp. 8209. Next base: position 74,573 of record NZ_JANIAH010000014.1, on the reverse strand, counting down.
CGACCGCCCCGACCAGGCGCGTGCCACCGCCGCCCGCCAGGACATCGCCGGGCTGATGCAGGCGCTCAAGCTCTACCGCCTGGACAACGGCAGCTACCCCAGCGCCGCCCAGGGCCTCAAGGTACTGGTGGAAAAACCCTCCTCGGCCAAGCCCGGCACCTGGCGCGCCTACCTGGAGCGCCTGCCCAACGACCCCTGGGGCCGCCCCTACCACTACCTCAACCCCGGTGCCAACGGCGAGATCGACGTGTTCTCGCTGGGCGCCGATGGCGAGCCTGACGGCGACGGCGTGAACGCCGATATCGGCTCCTGGCAGCTGTAGGCGCCGTGATGAGACCGTCCGCGCAGCAACGCGGAATGGCGATCATCAGTGCCTTGCTGATAGCCGCCGTGGTGGCGGTGATAGCAGCGGGCATGATCAGCCGCCAGAGCGTATTCACCCGTGAGCTGGAAAGCCTGCAGCAGCGTGCCCAGGGGCAGGGCGTGCTGCAGGCGGGCCTGGCCTGGAGCCGTGAGGTACTGGCCGAGCAGCGCCGCGTCGACCCGCTGGTACGCCTCGACCAGGGCTGGGCGCGCCCCATCGCCGGCCTGCCGGTGGGCGAGCACGGCGCGGTGTTTCAGGGCCGGCTGGAAGACGAGCAGGGCAAGTTCAACCTGCGCAACCTGGTGGTCGAGGAGCAACCCGACGCGCAGGCCCTGGCCACCTTCGAGCGCCTGTGTGCACTGATCGGCCTGGCCGCGCCGGTGGCGCAGGCGATCGCGGCGCGGGTGATCGACGGCTACCCGCGCCGGCAGGCGCCCGTGGCCGAGGCAGTGCACGGCTTCGACAGTGGCCGCGCAACCTCGCCGGGTGCCGCTTCGCGCCCGGTGCCGGCACGCCGGCCGATGCTGCGCAGCCTCGACCAGCTGGCCGTGCCGGGGCTGGATGCCGAAGGGCTGGCGCGCCTGCGCCGAGTGGCCACGGTGCTGCCGGCCAACACCTGGATCAATGGCAACACCGCGTCCGCCGAGGTGCTGGCGGCGCAGGTGCCGGGCTTGAGCGTAGACAAGGCGCGCCAGCTGATCGCCGAGCGCGACGGCGGGCGCTGGTTCGTCAACCGCGGGGATTTCGTCAACCGCCTGCAGATGCCCCACGTGGTGCTCGAAAGCGTGCCGGTGGGCATTACCAGCGACTGGTTCCGCCTGCACGGCGTGGCCCGCAGCGGCTCGCGCGAGGTGCGCCTGGAGGCGCTGCTGCTGCGCGGGCAGGCGCCCCTGGCACAGGTTGTCTGGGCACGGGTGGGCGCATGAAGGCACAACTGCACATGGCATTGCCGCGGCTGGCGGCGCTTGAGGACGGGGCGCGGGTCGGCTATCGGCAACTGGACCGCCAGGGCCGGACCGAGGCCGAGGGCGAGGCGGCGCAGGCGCAGCTCAAGAGCCTGGCGCGGGGCCGCGAGGTGCTGGCGTGGCTGCACCCGGACGACAGCCTGTGCACCGAGCTGGTACTGCCGCCGTTGCCGGCGGCGCGCCTGGGGGCGGCGGTGCAGTGCGCGGCGCAGGGCCTGATACTGGGCGATGTGCGCGCCGTGCATATCGCCCACGGGCCCCGGGCAGCGGACGGGAAGGTGGCGGTGGCATGGCTGGGGCAGGCGGCATTGCAGGGCCTGGCGCAGTGGCTGTCGAATGCCGGCCTCAAACCCCGGGGCCTGTACCCGACCCCGGCAAGGGCCGGCGCATGCCCGGTGGCGAGCCTGCACAGCGGCCTGCGCGCCCCTGGCGCCGCACAGCACGGCTGGCCACGGGCACTCGCCCTGTGCGCCAGCGCCGCCATGATCTGGACCCTGGGCCTGAACCTCTACGCCGCGCGGCTGGCCGACACCGGCCAGCAACTGCGCCAGCACATGCACCAGCAGGTACGCGCTGCCTACCCGCAGTTGCAGGTGATCCTCAACCCGCTGCAACAGGTACGCCAGCAGCTCGCCGCCGGCGACAATGGCGCGGTCGCACCCTTCAACCACCTGCTGCAGGCCGCCGGCAGCGCCATGCCGTTTCTGGCCGGCGCAGTCGAGCAACTGACCTACCACGACGGCGTGCTCGACCTGCAGCCACTGCCCGGCGCCGCACGGCCCCCGGCCGACAACGCCTGGCAAACACAGCTGGCGGCACAGGGCATCGAGGCCAGCAGCAGCGACCACGGCTGGACCCTGCGCCCGGCGACCGCCACGGGCGAGGAGGTGGCCAATGTTGAATAAGGCACGGCACCCCCTGCGCCGCCTGCGCCCCTGGTGGCACGGCCTGAGTGCGCGCGAGCGCCGCGCCGTGGCCCTGACCGCACTGCTGCTGGGCACCACGCTGTGGTGGCTGGTGCTGGTGCAGCCGGCACTGGCGCGCATCGCCCACTGGGAGGCCGAAACGCCCAGGCTGCGCAGCCAGGCGCAAACCCTCGACGGCCTGCTTGCCCACGCCCCCTCACTGCCGGGCGCCGCGCAACAGGCGCCGGCCCTGCGCCAGAGCCTGGAGCACGCCGGGCTCAGCGGCCATTACCAGCTTCAGGCGGTGGAGGGCGGCTGGCAGCTCGATCTTGTCCAGGCCCCCGCCGAGGCCGCCACCGCCTGGCTGCTGCAGGCCCCCGCACAACTGGGCCTGACGGTGGTGCACAGCCGCCTGCAACGCGACCCGCTGGCCGACCCCTCGGCCACGGCGTCGTTCTCCGGAATCGTTCGCTTGGACCAGGCGCAAGGCGCTAAGGAATCGTCATGATGTGCACCCAACTGCCGCGCCGACTGGCCGGCCTGGCTCCCCTGGTACTGGCACTGGCCCTGGCCGGTTGCAGCCAGCAGCCTGCGCAGCCACTGGCCAGCAGCGAGCTGGGCCGACCGCTGGCCAACGTGCAGCCCGGGCCGACCAGCCTGGAACGCCACGGCCTGCAGGCGCGGGTCGAGCCACAGCGCCCGGCCCCGCGTGCCCCTGCCCACCGCGCCAGGCCCCACAGCGATGGCAGCGCCAGTGCCGCACCGGGCAACCCGCTGGGCGACCAGCCGGTGCAGCTGAACTTCGTCGACGCCGACATCCAGGCCGTGGTGCGCGCCCTGTCGCGGGCCACCGGGCGCCAGTTTCTGGTCGACCCGCGGGTCAAGGGCCAGCTGACCCTGGTGTCCGAAGGCGAGGTGCCGGCCACACGTGCCTACGCCATGCTGCTGGCGGCCCTGCGCATGCAGGGCATCAGCGTGGTCGACGTGGGTGGCGTCAGCCAGGTGGTGCCCGAGGCCGACGCCAAGCTGCTGGGCGGGCCGATCAACAGCAAGGATGCCGGCACCGGCATGCTCACCCGCACCTTCCGCCTGCAATACGAGAACGCGGTCAACGTGATCCCGGTGCTGCGCCCCATCGTGTCGCCCAACAACCCGATCAACGCCTACCCCGGCAACAACACGGTGGTGGTCACCGACTATGCCGAGAACCTCGAGCGTGTGGCCCGGCTGCTCGACAGCATCGACATCCCCAGCGCCATCGACACCGACGTGGTGGCGATCCAGAACGGCATCGCCAGCGACATCGCGGCAATGGTCTCGGAGCTGCTCGAAACCCAGGGCAACGACCCCACCCAGAAGATCAGCGTGATCGGCGACCCGCGCTCCAACAGCGTGGTGATCCGCGCAGGCAGCCCCGAGCGCACGCAACTGGCCCGCGACCTGATCTACAAGCTCGACAACGCACAGAACAACCCCAGCAACCTGCACGTGGTGTACCTGCGCAACGCCCAGGCCGGCAAGCTGGCCCAGGCCCTGCGCGGGCTGCTCACCGGCGAGAGCGACAGCAGCAGCGGTGACGACGCCCGCGCCAGGCTCAGCGGCGGTGGCCTGCTGGCAGGCAAGCAGAACGGCAGCGGCGCGGCGGCGAACACCGCGCAGACCACCAGCGCCACCCCGCCAGCCGCCACCTACGGGGCCAGCCTCGGCCAGGCCGGCAACGCCTATGGCAACGGTTCGCAGGGCAGCGAGCAGAACACCGCGTTTTCCGCCGGCGGGGTGACCATCCAGGCCGACGCCACCACCAACACCCTGCTGATTTCGGCACCCGACCCGCTGTACCGCAACCTGCGCGAGGTGATCGACCTGCTCGACCAGCGCCGCGCCCAGGTGGTGATCGAAAGCCTGATCGTCGAGGTCAGCGAAGACGACGCCAACGAATTCGGCATCCAGTGGCAGGCCGGCAACCTGGGCAAGAACGGCGTGTTCGGCGGCGCCAACCTGGGCGGTGCCGGGTTCAATCGCGGTGCCAGGAACAGCATCGACGCGCTGCCCCCCGGCCTGAGCGTGGGCGTGGTGGACGGCACGGTGAACATCCCCGGCATCGGCGAGGTGCTCGACCTCAAGGTGCTGGCCCGCGCCCTGACCAGCAAGGGCGGCAGCAACGTGCTGTCCACGCCCAACCTGCTGACCCTGGACAACGAGGCGGCGAGCATCTTCGTCGGCCAGACCATCCCCTTTGTCAGCGGCCAGTACGTCACCGATGGCGGCGGCACCAGCAACAACCCGTTCCAGACCATCCAGCGCGAAGAGGTGGGGCTCAAGCTCAACGTGCGCCCGCAGATCTCCGAAGGCGGCACGGTCAAGCTCGACATCTACCAGGAGGTCAGCAGCGTCGACGAACGCGCCTCCAGTGCCGCCGGCACGGTCACCAACAAGCGCGCCATCGACACCAGCATCCTGCTCGACGACGGCCAGATCATGGTGCTCGGCGGCCTGCTGCAGGACGGCTACACCCAGGCCAACGACGGCATTCCGTTTCTTTCCAGCCTGCCGGGGGTGGGCGTGCTGTTTCGCAACGAGCGCCGCGCCACCAGCAAGACCAACCTGATGGTGTTCCTGCGCCCCTACATCATTCGCGATGCCGAGGTGGGGCGCAGCATCACCCTCAACCGCTACGATTTCATCCGCCGTGCCCAGGGCGGGCTCAAGCCGGCCCATTCCTGGGCGCTGCCGGACGCGCAGATGCCGCTGCTGCCCAGCGCCGAGCAGGGCGTACCGCGCGCGGGCGCGGCCATCGACACCCCGCGTGCGGCGATCCGTGCCGTGCCGCTGGATGAAATCGGGGTTGCCCGGTGAGCCGCCTGCCGTACGCCTGGGCCAAGGCCCAGCGCGTGGTGCTGCTGGCCGGCGAGCACGCCGCGCCCCTGCGCCTGTGCCCCTCGACCCCGGCCTGGGCGTTGGGCGAGGTGCGCCGCCAGTTCGGCGAGCAGGCCGCCGAGCAGGTCAGCGAAGACGAGCTCGACCGCCTGCTGACCAGCGCCTACAGCGACAACGGCGGCGCCGCAGCGGCGGTCGGCGCGGCCGAGAACGACGTCGACCTCGACCGCCTGATGCAGGACATGCCCGAGATCACCGACCTGCTCGACACCCAGGACGGCGCGCCGGTGATCCGCATGATCAACGCGCTGCTGACCCAGGCTGCCGGCGACGAGGCCAGCGACATCCACATCGAACCCTTCGAGACCCACTCGGTGGTGCGCTACCGGGTCGACGGCACCCTGCGCGACGTGGTCTCGCCGCGCAAGGCGCTGCACGCGGCGCTGGTGTCGCGGATCAAGATCATGGCGCAGCTGGACATCGCCGAAAAACGCCTGCCCCAGGACGGGCGCATCGCCCTGCGCGTGGCTGGCCGGCCCATCGATATCCGTGTGTCCACCGTGCCCACCGGGCATGGCGAGCGGGTGGTGATGCGCCTGCTGGACAAGCAGGCCGGGCGTCTGCAACTGGAAACCCTGGGCATGGCCCCGGCGCTGCTGGCCCGCCTGGACGTGTTGATTCGCCAGCCCCACGGCATCGTGCTGGTCACCGGGCCCACCGGCAGCGGCAAGACCACCAGCCTGTACGCGGCGCTGGCGCGGCTCGATGCCAGCGTCAGCAACATCCTCACCGTCGAGGACCCGGTGGAGTACGACCTGCCGGGCATCAGCCAGATCCAGGTGAATGCACGCATCGACATGACCTTTGCGGTGGCCCTGCGCGCGATCCTGCGCCAGGACCCGGACATCATCATGATCGGCGAGATCCGCGACCTGGAGACTGCGCAGATCGCGGTGCAGGCCTCGCTCACCGGGCACCTGGTGCTGGCCACGCTGCACACCAACGACGCGGTGTCGGCGGTCAACCGCCTGCTCGACATGGGCGTGGAACCCTTTCTGCTGGCCTCGGCGCTGCTCGGCGTGCTGGCCCAGCGCCTGGTACGGCGGCTGTGCCCGCACTGCCGTCAGCCCGACCCGAACGCCCCCGGCCAGTTTCGCCCCCACGGCTGTGCCAGCTGCAACCACACCGGCTACAGCGGGCGTACCGGGATCCACGAGCTGTTCTGCATCGATGACCCGATTCGCGGCCTGATCCACCAGGGCGCCGACGAACAGGCCCTGCGCGCCGCAGCGCGCCAGGCCGGCATGCTGAGCATGCGCGAGGACGGCCAGCGCTGGGTCGACAGCGGCAGTACCGCCGTGGAAGAAATCCTGCGTGTGACCCGGGACGCCTGATGAGCCGATACCGTTATGAAGCCGCCGATGCCCAGGGGCGCATCAGCCGTGGCCAGCTGGAGGCCGACAGCCCGACGGCGGTGATCGGGCAATTGCGCGGGCTGGGCCTGAGCGCCTTGCAGGTCGAGCCGGAGCCTGCCGTCAGTGCCGGCGGCGGGTTGTTCGCCAGCAAGCTGTCGGATGCGGACCTGGCCTGGACCACGCGCCAGCTGGCCAGCCTGCTGGCCGCCGGGCTGCCGCTGGAGGGCGCTCTGAGCGCGACCCTGGAGCAGGCCGAACGCAAGCACATCGCCCAGGTGCTGGGCGCGGTGCGCGGCGACGTGCGCAGCGGCATGCGCCTGGCCGACGCGCTGGCGGCGCGCCCGCGGGACTTTCCCGAGATCTACCGCGCACTGATCGCGGCGGGGGAGGAGTCCGGCGACCTGGCCCAGGTGATGGAGCGCCTGGCCGACTACATCGAAGACCGCAACACCCTGCGCGGCAAGATCCTCACCGCGTTCATCTACCCCGGCGTGGTCGGGCTGGTGTCGATCGGCATCGTGATCTTTCTGCTCAGCTACGTGGTGCCGCAGGTGGTCAGCGCCTTCACCCAGGCGCGCCAGGACCTGCCGGGGCTGACCCTGGCGATGCTTAACGCCAGCGACTTCATCCGGGCCTGGGGCTGGCTGTGTTTCATCGTGCTGGTGGCCGGGGCATGGGGCTGGCGTGTGTACCTGCGCGGCGCGTCGGCACGCCTGGCCTGGCACAGCCGGGTGCTGCGCCTGCCGTTGCTGGGGCGCTTCGTGCTGGGCCTGAACACCGCACGCTTCGCCTCGACCCTGGCGATTCTGGGCAGTGCCGGGGTGCCGTTGCTGCGGGCCCTGGAGGCGGCGCGCCAGACCCTGGCCAACGACCGCCTCGACCAGTGCGTGAGCGAGGCCACGGCGCGGGTGCGCGAAGGCGTGGGGCTGGCGTCGGCGCTGGCGGTGGAGAAGGTGTTCCCGCCCTTGCTGATCCACCTGATCGCCAGCGGCGAGAAGACCGGCAACCTGCCGCCGATGCTCGACCGCGCGGCGCAGAGCCTGGCCAAGGACATCGAGCGCCGAGCGATGGGCATGACCGCATTGCTGGAGCCGCTGATGATCGTGGTGATGGGTGCGGTGGTGCTGCTGATCGTGATGGCGGTGCTGCTGCCGATCATCGAGATCAACCAGCTGGTGCAGTGAATTGTTTCTTGCGCGGGGTGAACACCCGAGTCGGCCGGGTGGTGAATCCGGGAGGTTGCTGCGGTGTTGCGGCTGACGCCTTCGCCGGCAAGGCCGGCTCCTACAGGATCACACCAACCCCTGTAGGAGCCGGCCTTGCCGGCGAAGGACCGCACTGTGGCCTTGAAAACACCCGAGAAATTACCCGCCAAGCTCCCGATGTTTTTTCCTCTGACTGTCACCGCGCACTGCCAACCTAAGCCTCGTGGATCGGCCAGCAAGCCCTCTGGATCAAGGCGCTGCGCCACGCCACCGTGACATGCAAGCGCGACTCACCTCAACGTACGAACACGACGAAAGGAGCTTCTTCATGTTTAAGCGCACTATGATCGCAGCCTCGCTGGCTGTTGCCGCACTGGCTTCGGCTCAATCGATGGCAGCGGTTGTCGGTGGCGGTGCCACCCTGCCACAAGGCCTGTACACCACCCCAGGCGTACTGGGCGCCGGTTTCGACACCTACACCGGTGTTGGCAGCGGTAAAGGCAAGTCGGCTTTCCTGTTCAACCGTGCCGCCGATATCAACAAGCCCGCCGGTGTGACCGTCGATTTCGCAGGCAGCGACTCGATCCTTTCCGATGCGGAAATCAACACCTACAACCTGGACCACAACAGCGCCGGCAACGACGTCGCCAACAAGTGGGGCCCGCTGATCCAGGTTCCGTCGGCAGCCACCTCGGTCACCATCCCGTACAACCTCAAGCTGGCCAACGGCACTGCCGTCAACGACCTGAACCTGACCAGCGCCCAGCTGTGCGGGATCTTCTCGGGTTCGATCAGCAACTGGAACCAGATCGACGCCAGCTACCCGAACAAGGCCATCAAGGTGTTCTACCGCAGCGGCAGCAGCGGCACCTCCGAGATCTTCACCCGTCACCTGAACAGCCAGTGCCCGACCCAGTTCGGCGTCAGCAGCACCTTCACCACCGCTCAGGTCGGTGCAGAGCCCGCCACGTTCCAGGGTGTTGCCCTGAGCGGCGATATCGTGACCTCGGTGTACGGCACCGAAGACGCCATCGGCTATGTAGGCCCTGAAGACGTGGATGCCACCAACAACGCCAAGGTCGCCCGCGTCAACAACCTGCTGCCAACCGTCGGCAACGTGCAGACTGCACTGGCCAACGCCGCGCCACCGGCCACCGCCGCCGCACGCGCGATTCCGCAGAACTGGGCCCCGGTGCTGGCCAACCCGGCCACCGGCTACTCCATCGTTGCCTACACCAACCTGATCTTCGGTCAGTGCTACAAGGACGCCGCAGACGGCACCGCCGTCGTCGCCTTCCTGAACCGTCATTACGGCGCCACCACCAACAACGATGCGGCCATCATCGCGCAGAAGCTGATCCCGTTGAGCCCAGCCTGGAAAAACGCCGTTCGCCTGCAGTTCGCCAACCAGTCCGGCGCACTGGGCGTGAACAACCTCAGCGTGTGCAACACCCAGGGTCGCCCGGCCTAAGCCGCGCCGACGCCTGTCGCTGTACCCCGTCGGTAACGGCTCGCGCCGTTACCGGCTTTTGCGTTTCAGAACGCCACCGATCACATGAACTTTGCGTGACAAAGGTTCGGTCTGCCGCCCGTGCAACCGCCTATGTCATAGGTCACCGGCCGCACCGGCGTGTGGCACCCCATTACCGCGATGGACCAGAAAAGGATTGATTGCAATGCGCCTTGGCACTGCTGCTTCGCCCTCCCACCGTACCCACCGTCAGGCCGATATGCCCCTGCTGCGGCTCAAGCCGCTGGCCCAGGTGATTGCGCTGCTGGCCCTGGCCGGCAGCGTGCAGGCGGCGCCTGCGGCGTTCAGTTCGGCCTGGTTCGCGGCCAAGGGCAGCGCGCCGCAGGCCGGCGGTACGGGCGGGCAGGGCGGTGCGGTGCAGTTGCCGGGGCTGCCACCGCCGCTGGCCCAGCAGCAGCGTGCCAATGCCCAGTTGCAGCGTTCGCTGCAAAACCTCAACAACACCGTGGCCGCCATCGCCGCGCAACAGGCTGCCCAGGCGGCCGGCCGCGCCGCCGCGCTGGCGGCGCCCTCGAGCATCCACAACGGCCTGGGCGGCAATGGCCTGAACCCGCTGCTCGATGCCAATGGCAAGCCGTTGTTCACCAACGCCGAGGCTCCGGTACAGACGCAGAAGGGCGGCACCACCCAGGTGACGATCAAGCAGACGGCCGACAAGGCGATTCTCAACTGGGACACCTTCAACGTCGGCCGCGACACCCAGCTGACCTTCCAGCAGGACGCCAACTGGGCGCTGCTCAACCGCGTCGGCAACAGCGTCGCGCCCAGCCAGATCCAGGGCACGATCAAGGCCGACGGTACGCTGATGATCGTCAACCGCAACGGCATCGTGTTCAGCGGCAGCAGCCAGATCAACGTGCGCAACCTGACGGCGGCCGCCGCCACCATCAGCGACCAGCAGTTCACCGAGCGCGGCCTGTACGTGGACAGCCTGGGCAGCCAGCCGACCTTCACCGATGCCGCCGGCAAGGTCATGGTCGAGCGCGGCGCGCTGATCCAGACCCACGCCCCGGCCAGCTCCACCCAGGGCGGTGGCTACACCCTGCTGCTGGGCCATGAGGTGGAGAACGCCGGCCAGTTGATCAACGCCAAGGGCCAGGCGACCCTGGCGGCGGGCGATACCTTCTACATCCGCAAGGGCGTCGGCACGGCGGGCAACCCGTACTCCACCACCCGCGGCAACGAGGTGGCCACCACCCTGAAGGCCGGCAGCACGGCCGGCACGGTGAGCAACAGCGGGCTGATCCAGGCCAGCCAGGGCGACATCACCCTGACCGGGCATCAGGTGCGCCAGCAGGGCGTGGCCGTGGCCACCAGCTCGATCGACAACCGCGGCACCATCCACCTGCTCAACGCGGCCAGCGACCGCACCGGCAACGTGACCCTGGCCGCCGGCAGCACCACAGCCATCGTCATCGACGCCAACCCCGGCAGCGCACTGGACAGCCAGCGCGAGGCGGTGCGCAAGGACCTGGGCGGGCAGGTCAACCAGCGCAGCGGCGCGTTCGACAACCTCAGCGCGGTGGCCGATGACCGCAGCCTGTCGCGGGTGGAGATCGTCAGTGGCGGCACGGTGGACTTCCAGGGCGGCTCGCTGACCCTGGCCACCGGCGGCCAGGTGGCGGTGAGTGCCGGCCAGCGCAGCCTGCTGCGCGACGGCGCGGTGCTGGACGTGGCGGGCGCGGTCGGGGTCAAGCTGGCCATGGACAGCAACAGCATCAAGGTCAACATCCAGGGCAACGAGCAGCGCGACGCGGCGGGCAACCGCGACAGCGGCGCGCTCAACAGCACCGATGTGTGGGTCGACATCCGCGAGCTGGTGCACGTGGCCGCCGGCACCAACGGCTACGAGGGCGAGCGCTGGTACACCGCCGGCGGCCTGCTGGAAGTGGGCGGCTACCTCGGCACGCGCAGCCACGGGCTGGGCGAGTGGCTGGCCCAGGGCGGCACGGTGAGCTTCACCGGGGGCGACCTTGTGACCCAGTCCGGCTCGCTGGTCAACCTCTCGGGCGGCACGCTGGACGTGGCCACCGGCTACCTCAAGCAAACCTGGCTCAAGGGCGCCGACGGGCGCCTGTACAACCTCTCGCGTGCCCCTGGCGACGTGCTGTACCAGGGCGTGTACAAGGGCTACGAGCAGCACAGCGCACGCTGGGGCCAGACCCGCTACTTCTACAGCCCGCTGATCGCCCCGCGCGAGCGCCTGGAGAACGGCTACACCGTTGGCCGCGATGCCGGGCGGCTGGTGGTCGGCACCGCCAATGCGCAGCTGGGCGGTGACATCCTGGGTGAAACCTTCAAGGGCGACCACCAGCTGCAGGCCCCCCAGGCCGGCCTCGACGGCTACCGGCAAAGCCAGCTGAGCCAGGCCCGCGGCGCGCAGCTGATCGTTGGCGACTACCGGCCCACCGCCACGGGCAGCGTGCTCAACGCCGGCGCGGGCAACCTGCACCAGGTGGTGATCGGCTCGCAGGTGCAGGGCGGCTCACTGACCCTCGACGCCCCGGTCGAGGCCGAGCGCGAAGGCGTCCTGCGCCTGGAGGCCGAGCGCCTGCGCGAGCTTGGCGGCCTGCAGGTGGCCGCGTATGAGAGCATCCGCCTGGAGCAGGCGCTGAACCTGGCCGACGGCGCCGGCCTGAGCCTGCTGGCGCCACAGGTGCAGATAAACGCCGACCTGGTCAGCCACGGCGGCGACCTGCTGCTGGGCAACCTGCAACGCGGCTCGGACAGCCTGCGGGTCGGCAATGCCGGCCTGGCCGCGCGTATCGAGGTGGCCGACGGGGTTCGCGTGGAGGCCAGCGGCCGGCGCCAGGACGGCGTCAATGCGCAGCCCGCCGACCTGTCGGCCTGGCTGGACGGCGGTTCGCTGGCCCTGCGTGGCACCGGCGACATTCGCCTGGGCCAGGGCAGTGTGCTGAGTGTGGAAAGCGGCGCGGCGCGCACCCCCGACGGCAACTGGCGCGGAGGTGCCGGTGGCGACCTGAGCCTGGCCAGCCTGACCTCGGGCGGGGCCGGTGGGCAGTTGCTGCTGGGCGGCGAGCTGCGCGGGTACGGCACCACGGGCGCCGGCACGCTGGCCCTGCGCGGCGACACCGTGAGCATCGGCGCCGATACCCCGGCGGCCAGCCTGAACCTGGGCAGCGATTTCTTCGCCAAGGGCTTTGCCCGCTACGAGGTGGTGGGCAACCAGCGCCTGGAGGTGGCGGCCGACAGCCAGGTGCAGGTGACGCGGCCGGTGTATCGCCTGCGTGGCGATGCCCGTTCGGCGGCCGAGGCGCTGGAGCTGTGGACGCCACCGCAGTACCTGGAGAACGCCGCCAAGGGCGTCCTGACCCAGCGCGCCGGTGCCAGCCTGCTGCTGCAGGCGGGCAGCGAGCTGGACCAGTCGGCCCAGCAGGTGGCGTCACGCTGGCTGCAGGTAGCCAGCGGCAGCCGTATCCAGGTCGATGACGGGCAGTCCATCACGTTGCGCAGCCCCGGTGGCCTGCAAGTTGACGGCAGCCTGGTGGCACACGGCGGGCAGATCACCCTGGCTGACACTGTTGTGCAGGAGGCCTTGACCAGTGCGGTGCGGTTCGAGCCGCATCAACGGGCGATCCGGGTCGGCGCCGGGGCGCTGCTCGACGTATCGGCCCGAGCCGTGACCGCCGTGGACGCGCGTGGCGAGCGCTATGGCGAGCTGCGCCAGGGCGGCAGTATCGTCATCGGCAGCACCTTCGACCCCAACCTGGGTGGCGCGCTGGCCCCCGACCTGTTCGTGGTGGTCGAGCGTGGCGCTGTACTGGATGCGTCCGGCAGCCAGATGAGCGTCGATGTACCCGGGGTTGGCGCGACTCGGCTGGCCAGCCAGGGCGGCAGCATCAGCCTGAGTTCGATCAATGGCCTGTACGTGGACGGCGAGTTGCGTGCAGCGGCGGGTGGCGCTGGCGTGGCGGGCGGCAGCCTGACCCTTGCGCTGGAGAGCGGTACCTACCCGATCACCCCGGCCTATGCCGAGGCCATCCGCCAGCGCGAGCTGCGTATCAGCCCGCGCGGGGAAGCCTTCGCCAACCAGGCCGGTAAGCTGGAACATGGCCATGGCCACCTCAGCGTGGCCCAGGTGGCGCAGGGCGGGTTCGATGCACTGACGCTGTTCAGCCGCGGCGTGATCAGCTTTACCGACGACGTGACGCTGCAACCGGCGCGCAGCCTGCACCTGTATGCCGGTGCACTGGGGCTGGCCGAAGGGGCTCGCGCCGATACCCGGGTGCGCCTGTCGGCTGCGCATGTGCGTCTGGCCGGGTACACCAGCCTGCCGCCGGCCGGGCCGGGCCTCACCAACAATCAAATCGGTATCGCGCTTTCGTCGCAAGCCGATCAGGCCAGGCTGCAGGTGGATGCGGCGCTGATCGACGTACGCAATACCCTGAAGTTCGGCACGGGGGTGAGTGAAGCGCTGAGCATCGATCGACGCGGCTTCCATCAGGTCAGCCTGAACAGCAGCGGCGATCTGCGCCTGCTCAAGACACTGGGCGGTAACGACACGCGGCTGGTGGCGCCGGGCACGCTGACCCTGAGCGCGGCGCAGATCTACCCTGGCACCAATGCCGTGGCAGTGATCAAGGCCGAGCATGTGAAGATTGCGCGCAGCAGCGCGGCCACGCCTGCCCAGCCCTATTCGCTGTTTGGCGCGCTGTCGATACAGGCCGACACCATCGACCAGCAGGGCGTGCTGCGCGCGCCCCTCGGCGCCCTGGTACTGGGCACCGCCAGCACCCGCGAAGTGACCCTGCGCCCTGGCAGCCTGACTTCGGTCAGTGCCGCCGGCCTGGTGATGCCTTATGGCGGCACGGTAGATGGCCTGGTGTACAACTTCGCCGGCCAGTCGCTGAACAGCACGGTGCTGGGCCAGAGTCTGCCCAACGGCTGGCTCAACGTGACCCTGGGCGGTGGCAGCATCGCGGTCCAACCCGGTGCGGTAATCGACCTGTCCGGCGGTGGCGATGTGCGCGGCGCCGGCTTCATCTCCGGGCGCGGCGGCTCCACCGATGCCCGCTATCACCCGCTGGTGCGCAACAACCCCGATGGCAGCTTCAGCCTGCCGGGCCTGGCGGACAACCCGGTGTACGCCATCGTGCCCGGTGTGCAGGCCAGCGTGGCGCCCGAAGCGGTGGCGGGCGAGCCATCGGGTTCGATGCCGTTGGTGGGCCAGCAGATCACCCTGGACGCCGGGATCCCAGGCCTGCCCGCCGGCACCTACACCTTGCTGCCGGCCAGTTATGCGCTGTTGCCGGGGGCCTACCGTGTCGAGGTCAACGGCCAGGCCAGCGTCGGCGCGCCGCAGGCAGGTGCCATGGCGCTGCGCAATGGCTCATGGGGCCTGACCGGCAAGCGCTCGATCGCCGGCAGCGGGCTGGGCGATGCCCTGTCGCAGCACCTGATACTGACCGGTGCCGACACCTTGCGTCGGTACTCGCAGTACAACGAAACCAGTTTCAGCCAGTTCCTGCTCAACGATGCCGCACGCCTGGGTATCCCGCGTGCCGCGCTGCCCATCGATGCCAAGGGCCTGACCCTGGACCTGGGCCATAACGACACCACGCGGCCCGGCTTCAGCATGCAGGGCGTGCTGTTGAACAAACCGGCGGACAAGGGCCACGGCAGCATCGCCACGGTGCTGTTCGGCGACACCCTGGTGATCCACGGCGACAACGCGCCCGCCACACCGGGTGCCGGCGAAACCGCCATTGCCGCGTCGCAGCTCAACGCCCTGGGTGCCAGCAGCCTGCGCATCGGCCATGCCGGGCAGCGGGTGTACGGGCAGGGTGGCAACCAGCTGCTGTTCGGTGATGCCAGGGGCACCAGCATCGTGCTCAAGGGTGGCGCACACCTGAAGGCCGCCGAAGTGCTGATGGTTACCGGGCGCATCGCCGGCGCCATCAACATAGAGCAAGGCGCGAGCATCGATACGCTCGGGCAGGGCGCACCCGCCTACGACAGCCGCGACGGCTACCTCTACAACCCGCACAACAGCAGCCTGCTGATCGTGTCCAATGGCTGGGTCGACGTGCTGGCGCCGCAAGCGCCCAGCGGGACGATCACCGGGCCGGGCAGCATCCTGATCGGCGGCTGCCTGACGCGGTGCAGCGGCCAGACCGAGCTGTATTCCGAAGGCACCATTGCCGCCGCCACCAACAACCGCTTCAGCCTCGACGACCAGGTGCGCTTCGGCACCCGCAACCTGACCCTGGCGGTGGGCGCGATCAACGTCGGCAGTGCGCAAAGCCTGGCCGCCGCCGCTGCGGCGGGCTACCTGCCCAGCGGCCTGACCCTCAACCAGCAGGTGCTCGACCGCCTGCTGCAGGGCGATACCCGCCGTGGCGCGCCGGCCCTGGAAACCTTGACGCTGACCGTGCAGGACAGCCTCAACTTCTTCGGCACCACCGCGCTCGACACCCTCGACCCGGCGACCGGCAAGTCGCGCCTGAGCAACCTGGTGCTGGGCACCCCGGCGATCTACGGGCATGGCGCGGCCACTGACGTGGCCAGCATTCGTACCGGCAACCTGATCTGGAGTGGCGCCACCCAGGCCGCGCCGGCCCTGCTCGGCAACGGTGCCGGCACCGGCAGCGGACGGCTGCAGATCGAAGCCCGGCGCATCGAACTGGGGTATGGCCCGCAGGCGCAGAGCAGCAGCCAGCCGGCGTTCGAGCGCCTGGCGCTGGGCTTCAGCGACGTGGCGCTGCTGGCCAGCGAACGCCTGACTGCCAACCACCGTGGCAGCCTGTCGGTGTATCAGTCACGCGGCGAGTATGTGACCGGCGAAGGCTACCGCTACAGCGGCGGCAACCTGCTGGTGCGCACCCCGCTGGTGACCGGTGAAGCCGGCTCGGTCAACCAGGTGCGCGTCGGCGGTGCCCTGCAGATGCTCGCGGGGGCGGCGCCGAGCACCGCCGACGCGCAGCTCAAGGCCGGGGCGCTGGGCGCCGAATGGTCGTTCAGCGCGCAGCGCATCGACCTCGACACCCGCGTGGCACTGCCCAGCGGCAAGCTGACCCTCGACAGCCAGGGCGACCTGCGCCTGGGCCAGGCGGCGCAACTGGACCTGGCCGGGCGCAAGGTCAGCCTCAACGACCTGGACAAGTACAGCTGGGGCGGCGACGTGATCCTGCGCAGCCAGCACGGCAACATCCACCAGGCGGCCGGCTCGATCATCGACCTGCACGCCGAACACAACCAGGCCGGCAGTCTGGAGGTGGTGGCGCTGGACGCCAGTGCCGGCCAGGTCGACCTGCAAGGCCGCCTCCTGGGTGCAAGCTCCGGCCACTACGATGCCGGGGGCACCCAGGTGCCCTACGCGGGTGCGGGTTTCACCCTGCGTGCCCAGGGGCTGGCCGGTGACTTGAGCAGTGCCTTCGCCACGCTCAACCAGCGCCTGAACGACGGCGGCGTGCATGGCAGCCGGCGCTTCCAGTTCAAGCAGGGCGACCTGCAGATCGGCAACGGGGTGCGCGCCAACCAGGTGCAGGTGTCGCTGGACAACGGCCATCTGCGTGTCAACGGCCTGATCGATGCCAGCGGCGAGCGTGTCGGCAGCATTCGCCTGGCCGCCGGCAATGGCCTGACCCTGGCCCAGGGCGCGGTGCTCGATGCACATGGCAGCGTGCTGCGCGTGGACAGCTACGGCAAGATCATCGACAGCCCCAACCGGGCTACCGTGGAGCTGAATGCCGGTGCCGGGCAACTGACCCTGGCGCGTGACGTGCGTATCGACCTGCGCCATGGCACCGACGCACCACTGGGCGGCGGCGCCGGCCAGCACGATGGCCGCGAGCGCGGCACCCTGGCGCTGTATGCGCCGCGGCTGCGGGCCGACGACCCGACCCATGGCGACATCGCCATCGACGCCTCGCAGGCGCTGTCGATTCTTGGTGCGCAGCGCATCGACCTGTTCGCCATGGCGCGCGATCATGCGGCCCCGCAGGGCGTCGACCCGCATGTCAGCGGCAAGCCCTATGTCCAGATCGACCAGGCCTACCTCGACGCACGCCACGCGCAAAGCGTGCAGTTCATCGACAGCGCCCTGGCCAACACGGCGCTGGTCAACGGCAAGCTCGCCGGCCTGGTCAAGGGTTACGCCCAGCAGTTCCACCTGCGCCCGGGGCTTGAAGTGATCACCGACGGCGACCTGGTGGTCAGCGGCGACCTCGACCTGTCGCGCTACCGCTATGCCAGCCTCAACCCCAACGTGCACAAGACCGGCACGGTGTACGGCTCGGGCGAGGCCGGCAGCCTGAGCCTGCGTGCCGGTGGCGACGTGGAGGTGCTGGGCAGCATCAACGACGGCTTCGCGCCGCCACCCGAGACCCAGGACGACGGCGGCTGGGTGCTGCTGGAAGGGCGCCTGGCCTATGGCGCCCAGGTGGTGGTGCCCAACGGCGGGGTCGAGTTGCACGAGGGCACCGGTTTTCTGGCCGGCCAGGTGCTCAACTACGACCTGCCGATACAGGCGCGCGTGCTGGCCTCGGGCGCTGTGCTGCCAGTGCGTGCAACCCTTTCGGCCGCGATCGAGCTGCCGGCTGGCACCGTGCTCTCGGCGGCGCTCTACAACGCCGACGGCAGCCAGGCACTGGCGGCGGGCACCCGCCTGGAGGCCCCGCTGCGCCTGGAAGCGGGCATGCAACTGGGCGCCGGCACGCGGCTGGTGGTCAACACGCCCGTCACGGCCATGACCTGGCCAAAAGGCGTGGCACTGCCGTCCGATCCGGGCCACCTGCTGAACGGTGGCGCCGATGACCTGGTGCTGCTGGCGGGCAACCTGGTGCTGCAACGCGGCGCGATCATTCCGCCGCGCACCGATATCAAGCTGGGGGGCGTGGGCTCGGTGGCGCTGCGCAGCGAGGGCAAGGGCACCAACTGGGCGGTCGCCAGCATGCTGCCGGCCGGTTCGCAGTCGTGGAACCTACGCGTGGTGGCCGGTGCCGATACCACGGCGGCCGACCCGCGCCTGGCCGACCCGAACGCCAGCGGGCGCCTGCGCCTGGCCGACCACCACGTGGGCATGCTGGCGGTAGGCGCCAGTGCCGGCTGGGTGTGGACCCAGGAAGGCATCGATGGGTTTGGTGTGGACGCCAAGCCCGGCGACCCGATCGACTTCGATGCCATCGGCTACCCCACGCTGTGCGACGAGTTCCCCACCTGGTGCGCCCGGGCACCGGCTGCCGGCGGCGGCCTGGTGTGGACCCAGGAAGGCATCGACGGCTTTGGCGTGGACGCCAGGCCCGGTGACCTGATCGATTTCGACGCCATCGGCTACCCCACGCTGTGCGACGAGTTCCCCACCTGGTGCGCCAGGGCACCGGCCGCCGGCGGTGGCCTGGCCTGGACCCAGGAAGGCATCGACGGGTTTGGCGCAGATGCCAGGCCGGGCGATCTGATCGACTTCGATGCGATTGGCTACCCCACCCTGTGCGATGAGTTCCCCACCTGGTGCGTGATGACCGCGCCGGGCAACACCGAGCACGACACGGTGCCCGGCGGCGCCTCGCGTTACAGCGTGCTGCGTACCGGTACCGGTGACCTGGACCTGATCGCCGCCGGCAACCTGGACATGACCACGCTGTTCGGCGTGTACACCGCCGGTACGGCGACCCCGGTGCCAGCCGCCTATCAACTGGCACGCGGGCAGGCCAATGACGGGCAGGTGCTGCCGGAGTTTCTCGGCGGCTACGAGGCGCTGGTCGATGGCGGCGCGCAGAGCCTGTATCAGGCCTGGTACCCGGAGCAGGGTGGCAACCTGCTGTTGACGGTGGGGGGCAACCTGACGGGCAACTCCCTCAGCCGCGAATATGGCAGCCTGACCCGCCTGGCCTACCAGTTGCCCACTGCACAGGTCGGCAACTGGCTGTGGCGCCAGGGCAGTGGCAACGCGCTGGCGGCAGACGAGCAGATACCCACGGCCTGGTGGATCAACTTTGGCACCTATGTGCGCTACCAGCGCAACAGTGTGGTGGCCGGCTTCACCGGCTTCGGCACCCTGGGCGGGGGCAACCTCGATGTCACGGTGGGCGGGCAGGCCGGCACCCTCGATGTGATCGGCAATACCGCTGACCAGTACCGCACGCAGTGGGACGACAGCGCACGTACCCAGGCCCTGCAGCTGGCAGTGGGCAGCACCGGCCGCGTGGGCCGCGATGGCAGCCTGACGCTGGGCGGTGGCGGCGACCTGAACCTGAAGGTCGGCGGCGCCGTCAACCCGACCCAGGCGGCCCTGGGGCGTGGCGACAACGCCGATGTACTGGGCGTGGCCGCCCATGACCTGCAGGGTACCCTGGTCAACCTGCGCGGCAACCTGCAGGTGTCGGCAGCGGCCCTGGGCGGTATCGACCGTGCCTACGGCGCGCTCGGGATACAGCAGGACAGCCACGAGACCCGCGCGTACGACCCGTTCCAGGCCACCCTGGCCAGCGCCAAAGGCGGCCTGGTGGTGGTGCCCGGCGACGCCACGGTGCAACTGAGCACCCGGGGCGACCTGGTGCTGGGGGCGGCGGCCGACCCGGGCCGTGTGCCCACGCTCAACACCACGCCGTTCGGCACGGCGGCGGGGGGCGGCAACAGCTGGTTCAGCCTGTGGACGGCCAACACTGCCATCGACCTGTTCTCGGCGGGCGGTGACCTGACCCCCAGCACCCAACTGATCGAATTGACCCAGCCGGTCAGCGGTGATGCGCTGTCCGGCCTGGATACCTCGCCCACCGACGGGCGCTTTGTCTACCCGTCGATCCTGCGTGCGGTGGCGGCCTCCGGCAACCTGTACTACGGGAACTCCGCGCAGTACCGGGAGAAGAACCGGCTGCAGGGCGCGAGTGGCTACTCGTTGCTGCTGGCACCTTCGGCCAATGCCCAGTTGCAGCTGGTGGCGCAGGGTTCGATCTACGCCGGTGGCTATGCGATCAACCAGTCCGGCGCCGCACCGTCGGCCCTGGCCACGCCGTTCAACCCGGGTTTCATCGGCAGCTACAACGGCCACAGCGTCAGCAACCAGAGGCCAGACGGGATTGCGGCAGACCTGGAAGCGGGTCGCTTCCCGCTGTTCGCCTTTGGCAGCACCAGCACCGCCAATGCCTACGGGCAGTTGCAGCCGGCGCGCATCTACGCCGTGAGCGGCGACCTGGTGGGGGTGCGCTCGGGCGAGGTCCTGAACTTCGGCAATGCGCGCAATGGGGCCGTCTGGTACGAGGGCGCCGCACCGGTGTGGATGATGGCGGGGCGCGACATCGTGTACAGCGGTACCGGCCTTGGCGAGACCACCTACGTGCCGGCGATGATGTCGGACATCGTCGGTGCGCTGGCGCTGTCCAGCGGCAACCTGTTCGTGCACAACCACGCCACCGATCACTCGCAGGTGGTGGCTGGGCGCGACATCCTGTTCAGTGGCCTGAACGTGGCCGGCCCCGGCACGCTCACCGTTAGTGCCGGGCGTGACCTGCGCCAGGAGGACCGTGCAGCCATCACCAGCCTGGGCGCCATCGTCACCGGCGACAACCGCCCCGGCGCAAGCCTGGTGTTGCAGGCCGGCGTGGGCGCCCAGGGGCCAGGGTATGCGCGCTTTGCCGAGCTGTACCTGAACCCGGCCAACCTTGCCGACAGCAACCAGAGCCTGGCGGCGCAGCCGGGCAAGGTGGCCAAGACCTACGCCGAGGAGTTGCGTCAATGGCTGGCCGAGCGCTACGCCTTCGAGGGCGATGCGGCCCAGGCGCGGGCGCGGTTCGCCAGCCTGCCGGCGACCGAGCAGGCGGTGTTTGCGCGCCAGGTGTACTTTGCCGAGCTGCGTGCCGGCGGCCTGGAGTACAACACCGTGGGCGGGCCGCGCCAGGGCAGCTACCTGCGCGGGCGCAATGCGATCGCGGCGCTGTTCCCCGAGCAGGACGTGGCCGGCAACCCGATCCGCTACGACGGCGACATCCTGATGTTCGGCGGGGCCGGGGTACGTACCCAGGTGGGGGGCGCGATCCAGATGCTCACCCCCGGTGGCCAGCAGGTGTTCGGCGTGGAGGGCGAGGCGCCGCCGGCCGGTGCCGGGGTGATCACCCAGGGCAACGGCGATATCCAGCTGTACGCGCGCGGCAGCATCCTGTTGGGGCAGAGCCGCATCATGACCACCTTTGGCGGGTCGATTCTGGGCTGGTCGGCCGAGGGCGACATCAACGCCGGGCGTGGTTCCAAGACCACGGTGGTCTACACCCCGCCTCGCCGGCTGTACGACACCTGGGGCAACAGCAGCCTGTCGCCCACGGTGCCGAGTACCGGTGCGGGTATCGCCACCCTGGCGCCGGTGGTGGAAGTGCCGCCGGGGGACATCGACCTGATTGCGCCGCTGGGCACCATCGATGCGGGGGAGGCGGGCATCCGGGTGTCGGGCAACGTCAACATTGCCGCGTTGCAGGTGGTGAACGCGGCCAACATCCAGGTGCAGGGTGATGCCAAGGGCATGCCGGTGGTGGCGGCGGTGAACACCGGCGCGATCTCGTCGGCGAGTGCGGCGGCGTCGTCGGCGACCCAGGCCGCCGAAGATGCGGTGCGCCAGCAGCAGGCCGCGGCCCGCCAGCGTCAGCCGTCGGTGATCACCGTGCAGGTGCTGGGGTTTGGTACCGAGCGCCTGGTGCCGGGCAAGGAGGGTGCGAGCCTGGGGCCGCAGTACAACCCGCAGAGCCCGGTGCAGGTGCTGGGGGCCGGGGCGCTGGATGAGCAGGCGCGGGGGCGGTTGACGGAGGAGGAGCGCGGGAATCTGGTGTTGTAGGTAGGGCGCACCCCCATCGACATGCGTCACTTTACACACTTGGCCGGCGAACACGATGTTCGCTGGCTAAGTACTGGCAGTCTTCCCGAGGCGCGCTAGAGTGACTATGTGGGTGCGTTATATCGGGGTATTCGCTCACCGGATTGTTCTTGAGGTGCTTCAGCGCGTCTTGCGTCGACCCGATTGCTTGGTTCTCCAGTAGTGCATCATGAGCGACAGTCAGCATGTCGTAATGCGCCAAAGCCTCTCTCTGGACGTTGAAGCAAGGGATCGGAGGAGGTATGACGCATGCTCAAGTACATGGATCAGGGGCCCCAGGTTCGCGCACTTATCGCGCAATTGCGCACACTCGGCTTCGCACTGGAGGTAACTGACAGGTTTGATGCAACTGTCAAAAAAAGTGTTGAAGCCTTTCAGGTTTCCAACGTGGATGCCTCTGGCCAGCCGCTCAAGGTGGATGGCAAGGTTGGCCCTAACACGCTTTGGGCAATTGATGCCGCCCTCGGCCTTCAAACGTTGCTGATACGTGGCTCGCCCGAGCTTCCCGATCCACCCGATGGGGGCAGCAGGAGCGGGCGCCAGGCGCTGTCGATTGCGCTGCGTGAAGCCACGGCCAATTGTGGCGAGTCGGGCTCCGATAACCACGGGCCTGATGTGCGGCGTTATTTGAAGGGGCACGCCAGCGAGGGTGACAGTTGGTGTGCCGGATTCATCAGCTACTGCTTCCATGAGGCGCTAGGGCATGACGGGGTGATGGGGTACCTGGTGGGTGCCCAGCATATCCATCGGCGCATGTCCGAGCTTGGTCACGCCTATACCCCAGCCCTGTCCAATCCTCCCCAGCCGGGTGACGTGATTGTATGGCGACGCATTGACCCTATCAGGCCCAAGCAGACAAGTTGGCAAGGCCATGTCGGCATTGTCCACAGTTTCACCAACGGCATCCTCTGGACGGTAGAGGGCAATCGGGGTCCGTATCCGGCCATCGTTCGCGCCTTCAGGTATTCCTGGTCCGATCTTGTCGGTTCATCGCAAAGCGACCGCTTCAAAGGGCTGTTCGGCCTGTCGCGACATCCATGAGGTGCGACATCAACTCTGCAATCGGCCCGAGGCTGGCAAGCGCTGCCCAGGTCGGTAAATGACTGTGAGGTGCTCAATGACTTACCTGGTTTTTGTTCACGGTGTCGCAACGCGTGCGGGCAACGAGTATGACCGTGCAGTAAGTAATCGAGATGAGCTACTCAGACGCGTTCTGTTTGCGGGACGCCCCCTGGATATCATCTCGCCGCTATGGGGACCGCTCGTGCCGAGTATCAACGAACAGGTGTATGACACGAGCAATCAGCAAGTCGAAACCTTTCGACTTGGCGCTGTAGATCCGCAGGCCCTCGGTGGCCTGGGCGACGCAGGCGGGGATGGCGAGCACGATGACGTTCTGGTGTCCGCCTGCGCGTTGGGCAAGCAGTTACCGGTAGCGGCGGTTGACGCTGTTTTCGCCGCGTTGATCGAGGACGCCGCGCAACAGGACCGGGCACTGAAACCGGAAGAGCTGGAAGCGTTCGAGCGGGCTGCCGAGCATATTGCCAAGGGCACGTCGCATGAAGTGTTTGCGGGTGACATCACTGACGCGACGCTGGCTGAGCGCCTGAGTGACGATGGGGTGAGCGCCTATAGCCTGGTCGATTCTGTGCGCGACGCCGTGGCGGCGGTGACAGATCGCCTGAGAAACGCCGTTTCGACGCTTGGCTTTGACGCGGTGCGTGGCGCACTGGCGCCGCAGGTCGGGGTGTTCCTGGGTGATGTGTTCGCTTATCTGAAAGACGGTGAAACCCGTTCGAACATCCGCTCGCGGATTGCCGAGGCGTTAGTGAAAGCGCACACGCTTGCCAGACAGCAGAACCGCCCGTTGGTGCTCATGGGCCATAGCCTTGGCGGCGTAATTCTCACGGATATGCTGTTGAACCCCGAGGAAGTCGGCCTGCCGGAGGACTTCAGCGTGGCATCGCTGATAACCGTGGGTTCCCAACCCGGTTTCTTCGGGGCGTTGAATCTTCTTGCGCCCACTGGCGTGCCTGTTGCAAAGCGCGCGCGGCCGGCGTGTGTACAGGACTGGATGAACGTCTTCGATCCAATCGACCCGTTCGCGTTTCGCACGGACATGATCTTCCATGGCGTAAGCGATCTTCGCTTCAACTCCATCACGGGTTTGGCATCTGCGCATACCGCTTACTTCTCACGGCCACAGTTTTACGCGCGTACGCGCAAGCGGCTGCAAACGCTCGGCATTATATAGGTCGACCATGACACTTATATACGAAGAGACCCAGATTGACGGACCGCGAATTCATGCCTTTGTGATGGGAGTGGGCGCTTATCCCGACGCCAAGAGGGGCCGCGGCGTGCTGCCTGAGCTGCGAGCGGTTGCTGATGTTCCCAGTGCTGCCGACAGCGCAAAGTTCATGTGCGACTGGATCGTGGCCAACCGCGAACGCTTTACCGCCAGGCTGGCGACAGTGGAAGTGGTTATCTCGGACCCCGATACCGCGCTCGGCCGCTACGCGTGGGACCCGGCAGTACCGATTGAGGGCGCGACGGCGGCCAATGTTGCCAGGGCTGGGGCGGCCTGGCTGACACGTCTGAATGAGCGGGTTGGCGATATCGCACTTTTTTATTGTTGTGGTCACGGGGCAATCAACGCGGGTCATCCAGTGCTTTTTCTGGAGGATCTGAACCGCGACGAGAGTAACCCGTGGGTCCACCTGAATATGTGGACACTGGCTCAGTCACTGCGCCGCAACACCAGAATAGGCAACGCGTTCATGTTCTCCGATGCCTGTGCAGAGTTTGTTACCAAGTTCGAACTCGGGATGGCGATGGAGTGCCGCTTTTTTCCGGCGCCCCTTTCAAATCGCAACACACGTAACAATGTCTCGCTGATTTGCGCGGCATCCGAAGCCCACCTGGCCTACGATGGCGAAAGACACAATGAGGAGGAGGGCGAGTCCAGTTTTGATGAGCAGATGCTCGACGAACCCGGTGTACGTCTTGGGCGTTTCACTCAAGTCCTGGTAAAAGCGCTGGACGGCGCTTCGGCCCGCTGGAATAGAAATCAATGGCTTGTTGAACCGTCCGCACTGATCCTCGACCTGCGAAAAATTCGTCGGCACTTTTTCAGTCGATGGAAAGAACGCGTCTTCGAGCCCATTGCCTACCTGACGCCGAACGACTTCTACCCCATCGTGCTGTGTGATGGGCATCAGGTCCCCATACTTGTCATCATTGACCCCATGGAGCGCATGGCGGTCTGCGATCTGTACGTCAGTGAACATGATGACCTGGACCAGCCCTGGCTCAAGCACCGGGCTGCGGGCGATGCCGGTGCATGGCTGACATCGGTGCCGGCTGCCAGGCGTCCGTTTTATGCGATCGTCCAGTTCGAACATAGAAAGTACTCACTGTTCTTCACGCCCGAACCCCTGTCGGAACAACTGGTGGGTCTAGTATGAAAACCACGTTGGAGTTTGAAGGCCCATCTGACCTTTCCATCGGCCGCGTGCGTATTGATGACCCCGAGGAAACGGTGGTCGAATGGATTGCCACGCCAGACCAGCGAAGTTTCGTTCGCGAGGACGTCAGGCCAGGTACCTATTCTGTCGAAATCACCCCCTCTGGCGGTACACCGCAGGCCGTTGTGTTTGAAGTCAAGGAAGGCGAAGCGAACAAGGTCCACCTTCCAGAAATTTCAGCCTTGTCATCCACCGGCAGCAATACGAACTTTTACGACACCGCCACCCATCGCACCTCTGCACGGGTTCCGATGTCGGCTAGCGCCATGCTCGAGATGCCAGCGTTGCCGACAGTCGATCTGCCTGTGACCCAACCCCGCAGACCAGAGGTCTTTCCCGCAGTGGCAAAACGCATTTCGGTGGCGCTGTCGCAGGGAGGAGCAGAGCGCCCGGATTCGTATGGCCCATTCATGGGTAAGGCAGGTCTGGAACTGGGGCGTGAAGGGCTGACGATCGAGGTGCAACAACCGCTGGCGGCGCGCCTGGAGGCCTCGACACGTGTTCGGCTTTCAGTCTCGATCGAGGGCAGCCGGATCGAGCGTTGTCTTGTACCCATGTACGCTGGCGGTGCCAGGATCTATATCTCACCTTCGCCGATCACTCCCGCCGATGTGACCATCCAGATCTTGCCCAACGACCCCAGACTTCGCGCGATGGTACGGGCGCTGGGGGCAGGTGCAATCGAAGAGGCGGTTGCCCTGAAGGCCGGTGTGCAGATGCCTGCCCAGACCCTTGATGAGCACGCGTCGGTGGATGTCAGCCCTTGGGAAATGATTATCTACGGGCTCTTGACCCTGCGCTTCCCGGAAGTTTTTACCGAACTTGAAGATGCCTGGGTGCAGGTTCTTTCAACCAACTGTGGCTGGGCATACGACACGCATGTCATTCGAGCGCATCAGGTCGTTGCGTCTGCCGGTGACGACAGCGCTGCGCAAGTGAATGCTGCGGCGTGCGCGGTGGGTTATCTGCTCAAAGCCCAGGTCAGTGGCTCACCATACTTTGCCTATACCAATCAACTGTTCACCGAGATGATCGGGTGGCTTTGCGAACTGGATATGTCCAACCAGCATCCCCTCGCGCCCCGCACGAGTGCGTTGATAAAACAGGTGGCGGCGCGTTGTAAAAGGGAATCTCCTTTGCAGCGCACGGCCGGTGTCGCGTTTTCGTGGCTGCGACGTGATCTGAAGGCGCTCCGGGACTTTGGCTTGCTTTTGCCCAACCGACGCTCTACGGGAGTGTTGCATAGCCGTGGCACAACCGTTGTGTTCCGCGGCACGCTGAAAACGGACAGCATTACGGTGGGGCGGGCTGGAGACAAATCACCCGACAAGGATGTTGGCCTCGATCAGCGCAGCCCCATTGCCGAAAAGGGGTTGCTGGGTTGCCCGGCACTGGGCCGTGAAAAAGGCCCTCTGGATGATCCGAACAAGGGCAGGTTTGGTGGCGCCGCAGTGGATGCAGGGTTGCGCTTTGATGCCTCCTTCAAAACTGCCAAGCGCCGGGGCTGGGTGATCATCACATGTTGTGTAACTGCACAACCGGATGTGCCGATGGAGGTGGGGGCGCTTGCCGTGTTTTTTCTCCACCCCACCTTTTCGCCATCGCAAGTCAATGTTCGCTTCACAGGCCAACGTGCCACCTTGTCAGTTGAGGCATGGGGTGCCTTCACCGTCGGGGTCTGGATCCCCTCTGCGCGGGTAGAGCTTGAGTGCGACCTTGCCGAGCTGCCGAGTGTGCCCAGCCATATCAAAGCGCGGTAACTGGGCCGATTGAGCGGGGCCGTTTCAACGCGGCATATGCCGTTGGAGGCAACCGTGCCCGTTGCTCGATGCCAACCGGGTTCACCAGCGAACCCGGTGCTCGGCTGCATGTGCCGAGGCGCGGCCCCATCGCCTTCCTTAATCTCTCCTGCTTTGTTCATGAAGCTTTAGTGACAAAAGTTCGGTAGCAAAGCGCCACCCCCGTCATGGGTATGTGCAGTCACTGCGCAGCCGCACAGGGACGAAGGGAGTGGAGCGATGGGAACCATGGAACGCTACGCAAAAGTCGGAATGCAGGAACTCGATCAACGCCTGGCGAAGATCGTCGAAGCCGCGCGCAAGCAACCGGTGTCGGTGTACCGCTACGGCGCACCCTGGGTGTGGATCGTGTCCCAGGACGACTGGCAAAGCGCGCTCAAGGAAGTCTCCAGCTGCATCCCGCCAGGCCATTCGCTGGTGATGCTCAAGCCCAGGGTCGAGGAACTGCTGGCCGCCCACGCGCAGGAGCTGGCCGACCTGGCCCGGCGCAACGCGATGAGCATCGCCCCGCACACCCTGATGCACCTGCTGCTGTTGCAGCTGCTGTATTCGGTCCCCAGCGAAAAACAACTCTACGAACAGCTCAACTACAACCTGCTGTTCCGCTGGTTCGTGGGCCTGGAACTCAAGTCGCGGGTGTGGAGCTTCAACCTGTTCAGCCACGACCTCAACGCACTGCTGGCCTGCCAGCAGGCCACGCGCCTGCTGCAGTCGATCGTCAACGAGGTGTGCAACGCGGGCCTGGCGCAGATGCCCGAGTTCAGCCTCAACCTGGCCCAGCTGCACAGCTGGCTGGCCCGCCACGCCGGTCACGGCGGCGCAGACAACCATTTATAAGACACGGCCCTGGGCCAGACGGATTTCCTTGAACGAGGGGGCGGTGTGGAGCATTTGTTTTTCAACGGGTGGCGAGCCGGCGCAGTGATGCTGCTGGTCCTGGGAACCCACCACGCAAGCGCCGAACAGGCCGAGCGTCGCGTCGATATCAACGAGTACGTGGTGCGCGGCAACACGGTGCTCGATGCCCGCGCCATCGAGGAGGCGGTGTACCCCTACCTCGGCCCGCAGAAGACCCTGGTGGATCTGGAAGGCGCCCGCGAGGCCCTGCAGAAACGCTATCAGGCGCTGGGCTATCAGTCGGTGTTCGTCGAGCTGCCCGAGCAGCAGGTCGAAGGCGGCGTGGTGTACCTGCAGGTCAGCGAAACCAGGGTCGGCCGGGTACGAGTGGTCGGCGCCAGGCATTACTCGCCCGTGGAGATCCGCGAGCAGGTGCCGGCCCTGAGCGAGGGCCAGGTGCCGGACTTTGCCAAGGTCCAGGGCGAACTGGCCGCACTCAACCGCGGCCCCGGGCGCCAGGTGATGCCACTGGTGCGCGAAGGCCAGCGCCCCGGCACCCTGGACGTCGACCTGCAGGTCGAAGACAAGCAGCCCTGGCACGCCAGCATCGGCCTGAACAACGACTACAGCGCCGACACCAGAAAGCTGCGCAGCGTGGCCACCGTGGGCTACAACAACCTCTGGCAACTGGGTCACAGCGTGTCGCTGACCTGGTTCACCGCCCCCCAGGACACCGACAACGCGCAGGTGTGGTCCGGTTCATACAGCGCGCCCCTGAACCCGCGCTGGACCCTGCAGGCCAGCGGCTACAAGTCCGACAGCAGCGTGGCCACCGTGGGCGGCAGCAACGTGCTGGGCAAGGGCCATTCCTACGGGCTGTCGGCGATCTACTCACTGGCGCCGGACGGCAACTGGGCCAACTCGTTTTCCGTGGGCATCGACTTCAAGGACTTCGACGAGCAGGTCGAACTGGGCGGCGAGCGCGATACCGTGCCGCTCAAGTACGCACCGATCACCCTGGCCTACAACGGCTTTCGCTACACCGAAGCCTCGCAGCTGGGGCTGGGCCTGAGCCTGGTGGCCGGCACACGCCGGCTGTTCGGCTACGGCAGCGACGACGAGGCCTTCGACTACAAGCGCTACCGCGCCGACTCCAGTTTCGCCGCGCTCAAGGGCGATGCGAACTACACCTTCACGTTTGCCGGCGACTGGCAGAGCGCAACCAAGCTGGGCTTTCAACTGGCCTCCGGGGCCCTGGTGTCCAACGAACAGTTCGCTGCCGGCGGCGCCACCTCGGTGCGCGGCTACCTGGCCGCCGAACGCACCGGCGACGACGGCCTGCTGTTCTCCCAGGAACTGCGCACGCCCTCGCTGGGCCGCTACGTGGGCAGCTACATCAGCGACTGGCGCTTCTATGTGTTCGCCGAAGGCGCGCAGCTGTCGCTGCAGGACCCGCTGCCCGAGCAGGACGACCACTTCAGCCTGGCCAGCGTCGGCCTGGGCACCCGCGCCACCCTCAACGACTGGCTGTCCGGCAGCCTGGACTGGGGCCTGCCGCTCAAGGACGGCGCGAACACCGAGAAAAACCACTCGCGTCTGCACTTCAGCGTACAGGCAACCTTCTGACCCCATCGGCATCGACCCTGGAGACATTCCATGCAACGCCTCATCTTGACCCTGCTCATTTGCCTGGGCTTTGCCCTGCCGGGCAGCGCCAGTGCCTGGTGGCAGGACGACTGGCAGTTCCGCAAGCATATTTCCGTCGACACCACGCCCCAGGGCGCGGCGCTGACCCAGTCGCTGGGCCGCACGGCACTGCTGGTACGCCTGCACACCGGCAATTTCAGCTTTGACGGGGTCAATGAAAACGGCGCGGACATCCGCTTCGTGGCCAGCGACGACAAGACCGTGCTCAACCACCAGATCGAAAGCTTCGACCCGCTGATGGGCATGGCGCTGATCTGGGTCGACGTGCCGGACGTGCAGGGCGGCCAGCGCCAGGACCTGTGGATGTACTACGGCAACCCCAAGGCGCAGCCGGCCAATGCGCAACCGGCCTTCGATGCCGACTACACCCTGCTGATGCACTTCGACGGCGCCGCACCGCGTGACGCCAGCCCCTACGGCAACCAGGCCCAGGGCAGTGCGGCGAGCATCGAGGGCATCATCGGTCGCGCCATCCAGTTCAACGGCCAGCCGCTGCTGCTGGCACCCAGCCCGTCGCTGCAACTGCCGGCTGGCGCCGCCTTCACCTTCAGCGCCTGGGTACGCCAGGACCAGTTGCTGGGCGATCAGTTGCTGCTGGCCCGCCATGAAGGTGAAAACCGCCTGCTGCTGGGTGTGAGCCAGGGCCTGCCGTTCGTCGAGGTCAACGGCCTGCGCAGCGCTGCCGGCCGGGTGCTCGATGCCGGCCAGTGGCAACACCTGGCGCTGGTGGGCGAGGGCGGTACGCTCAGCCTGCTGGTGGACGGGCGCCAGGTCGCCAGCCTGACCGCGGCGGTGCCGGCGTTCAATTCGACCCTGGCCATCGGCGCCGACCTGCCGCCGGCCGAGGGTCAGCCAGCCGGCGCCTATGTGCCGTTCGTGGGGGCGATGGACGAGCTGCGCCTGTCGCGCATCGCCCGCGCCGTGCCGGTGCTGCAGGCCGACGCGCTGGCCCAGGGCGCCGAGTCGCGCCTGGTGGTGTACGGGGTGGATGAAGAGCAGTCCGGTTTCGGTTTCGGCAGCCTGGGCTTTCTGCTCAAGGCGGTGCCGCTGGACGCCTGGATCATCATCGCGGTGCTGGTGCTGATGATGGTGCAGTCGTGGGTGATCATGCTGCGCAAGAACCGCACCCTCAACCACGTCAGCCAGGCCAACCGGCTGTTTCGCGAGCAGTTCGCCAACATCGGCACGCGCCTGGAGATGTTCGCCGACGACACCACCCTGGGCGAGCGCCTGACGCATTCGTCGCTGTGGCGCCTGTACCTGGTGGCGGTCAAGGAGATCCGTACCCGCCGCGCCCAGGGCTTCGACACCTCGGCGGTGTCGGCGGCCACCATCGAGGCCATTCGCTGTTCGATGGACGGAGTGCGCACCCGCGAGAACCAGGCGCTGGGCTCGAAGCTGTCGAGCCTGTCCAACGCGATTGCCGGCGGCCCTTACATCGGCCTGCTGGGCACCGTGCTGGGGATCATGGTGGTGTTCCTGGGCACCGCGATGGCCGGTGACGTGAACATCAACGCCATCGCCCCCGGCATGGCCGCGGCGCTGCTGGCCACCGCCATGGGCCTGTTCGTCGCGATCCCCGCGCTGTTTGGCTACAACCGCCTGATCACCCGCAACAAGGAGGTCAGCGCCGACATGCGCGTGTTCGTCGACGAGTTCATCACGCGCCTGGCCGAGCTGCATGGCGAAGGCCAGGCCGGCGAGGCCAGCCACCGGCGTGCTGCCCACGCTGCCCACCCGTCCGTACCGGCCTGAGGAGAGCGCCATGGCAGCCATGAATGCTTCCCACGACGATGACGACGACGCGGCCGTCGACAGCATCAACGTCACCCCGCTGGTGGATGTGCTGATGGTGGTGCTGGTGATGTTCATCCTCACCGCCACCGCGCAGGTGTCGGGCATCCAGATCCAGCTGCCCAAGGCCAGTGCCTCGGTGTCGCTGTCCCAGCCCAAGACCAAGGCGATCTCGGTCAACGATGCCGGGCAGGTGTTTCTCGACGCCTACCCGGTGACCCTGGCCGAACTGGAAGAGCGCCTGCGCAGCGAGAAGGCGCGCAGCCCGGACTTCCCGATCATCGTGCGCGGCGACGCGGCGGTGCAGTACCAGAAGGTGGTCGAGGTGCTCGACCTGTTGCGTCGGCTGGAGCTGGCCCAGGTCGGGCTGGTGACCGGCAAGCCGAACCAGGGTTGAGGATGCCCATGAACCAGAAGTTCGATAGCCGGCGCCTGCTCAAGTGGGGCGTCGTGGCACTGGTGGGCGCGGGCCTGGCCTGGTTGCTGTGGCAGTGGGCCAACGACATGAGCGGGGTGCGCCGCGAGGCACCGAAGATCCCCGCGATCATTCCGCTGCCGCCCCCCCCACCGCCGCCGCCCCCCGAGCCCCCCAAGGAACCGGAGCCGCCCGTGGAAGAGAAGATTGTCGAGCCGCAGCCGGTGCCCGAGGCCGAGGAGGTCAAGCCGGCCGAGGAGGCGCCGCCGAGCCCGGCCGATGACATGGCCAACCCGATGCAGATCGACGGCGATGCACAGGCGGGCGGGGACGCTTTCAACATCGGTGCCGGCAAGGGCGGCGGCATGGCCGGCGGCGGTGGCGGGCTGGGCAGCGGCAGCTACGGCCAGTTCCTGGCGTATGCCTTCCAGCGCCTGCTGCGCGACAACCCCGAGCTGCGCAACCTGACCTTCAACCTGCAGGGCGATGTTTGGCTCAGCGAAACCGGCGAGGTGACCCGCGTCGAGCTGGTGCGCTCCAGCGGCGATGCCGCGGTGGACGCCCAGGTGCTGGCCGCATTGCGCGCCGCCCCGGCCATGACCCAGCGCCCGCCGGCGAGCCTGACCCTGCCGGTGCGCATCGCCTTGCAGGGGCGCCGCGGATGAACCCGGCGCCCGATCCCTACGACGCACGACTTACCAACAGGAGCGGTAAATCCATGATGTGCTCAGTGAACCGATTGACCCTGGCAGTCGGCCTGGTGGTCGCCGCGGCGGTCGGTCCGGCCGTGGCGCAGACCCCGGCGCCGTCGCAGAACGCGACGATCAACCTGATCCGCCTGCTGGTGCAGCAGGGTGTGCTCAAGCAGGACCAGGCCCAGGCCCTGATCGACCAGGCCGAAAGCGAGGCGGTGCAGGCCCGCGCCAGCGTGGCGGCGGTGCCGGCGGCCAATGGCGAGGTGCGCGTGCAGTATGTGCCGGCCATCGTGCGCGACCAGATCCGCGACGAGGTCAAGGCCGAGGTGATGGCCCAGGCCAGGCAGGAGAACTGGGCCGCGCCCAACACCTTCCCCGACTGGGCCTCGCGCATCAGCTTCGATGGCGACGTGCGCCTGCGCGACGAGTCGCGCTACTTCTCGGGCAACAACAGCAACCAGATCATCGATTTCGCCAAGCTCAACGCCGACGGGCCCTACGACGTCAACCCCAACAACGGGCGCAACCTGCCGCCGCTGCTCAATACCCGCGAAGACCGCGAGAACCTGCTGCGCCTGCGCGCGCGCCTGGGCCTGAAGGCGGTGCTGTCGCCGAGCTGGACGGCGGGTATCCGCATCGGCACCGGCAGCGACAACGGCCCGGTGTCCACCACCCAGACCCTGGGCGGCGGCTTCGGCAAGAAGGACCTGTGGCTCGACCAGGGTTACCTGAGCTGGGTGGCCAGCGAGCGCGTGACCCTGACCGGCGGGCGTATCGCCAACCCGTTCATGTCCACCGACATGCTGTATTCCAACGACCTCAACTTCGACGGCGTGGCGGCCCTGTTCAACCAGCCGCTGAGCGACAGCCTGAGCCTGTTCGGGACCCTCGGCGCGTTCCCGGTGGAGTACAGCGCCGACACCGCCAGCAGCAACGGGCTGGACAAGGAAAGCAGCGACAACAAGTGGCTGTACGGCGCGCAGCTGGGCGCCAACTGGCAGATCAACGACAGCAACCGGCTCAAGGGCGCGCTGGCCTACTACCGCTTCGACGACATTGCCGGCGAACGCTCCGGGGCATGCGAGCCGTGGAACGGCGACCCTGGCTGCGACAGTGACGGCAGCCGCCCGACCTTCATGCAGAAGGGCAACACGCTGTTCCTGCTGCGCGACATCACGCCCAACCCGGCCAACCCGGCCGCCACCCCGCAGCCGCAGTTCGTGGGGCTGGCGTCGGAGTTCAACCTGCTGGACCTGAACGCGGTATGGGACACCGAGCTGCCGCACGACTTCAAGCTGCGCAGCCAGGCCAACTACATCCACAACCTGGCCTACGACGAAGGCGAGATGCGCAAGCGTTCGGCCGGCCAGTTGGCCAACAACCTCGACAGCGACGGCAACATCAAGAGCGGTGCCAATGCGTGGATGGTGCAGTTCACCCTGGGCAACGCGCTGGAGCTGAAAAAGCAGGGCGACTGGAACCTGTTCGCCGGCTACAAGCACATCCAGCCCGATGCCTTGCCCGACGGCTTCAACGATTCCTCGTTCCACCTGGGCGGCACCAACGCCAAGGGCTACATCCTCGGTGCCAACTACGGCCTGGACCAGAACGTGTACGCCACGGCGCGCTGGATGAGTACCGAGGCGGTCTACGGCGCGCCGTTCGATATCGATGTGCTACAACTTGAAGTCAACACGCGCTTCTAGCAGGCGCGCACAGGGAGAAAGAGCATGAACAAGCGAGCCTATCGGGCCTGTTGTTCGTACCTGCTGGTGGCGTTGGGCGTGAGCTGGGCGGGGGTGGCTGCGGCCGAAGGCATGGAAGAGCGCCTGCGCACCCAGCTGCGCAGTACCACCCAGCAGTTGCAGGCGCTGCAGAGCGAACAGGCGCAGGCTTCGGCGGCGCGCCAGAGCGCCGAGCAGCAACGCGATGCGGCCCAGGCCCAGGTGCAGCAACTGACCGCGCAACTGGCCCAGGCCCGTGGCCAGGCCGAGCAGTTGCTGGGCCAGCAGCAGGCCCTGCACGGCCAGGCGCAGGCGCTGGTGGCCAGCAGCAACGCGCAACTGGGCAAGTACAAGCAGGCCTACGACGAGCTGCTGGGCATGGCCAAGGCCAAGGAAGCCGAGCGTGCGCGCCTGGCCGCCAGCCTGGCCGAGCGCGAGCAGCAGGTGTTGGCGTGTTCGGCAAAGAATCAGCAGATGTACGGGGTCGCCAAGGGGATTCTTGCGGCCTACGAAAAGATCGATGTGGCGGATGTGATGAAGATGCGCCAACCCTTTGCCGGGGGCGCCCGGGTAAAGTTCGAGGAACTTGCCCAGGCCTACGGCGATCAGCTGTACCAGACCCAGTTCGATGCCGCGCAGGGCGGCAGCAAACCGCAAGTCAATTGACACAAGGAAGCGAAGCCATGAGCGACAACCAACTGATCGAAACCGTCAGCGCCGACTCTCTGACCACCCTGTTGCAGGATGCAGGTTGCCGAGTCAATCGCAGCGAGCAGAATGCCGTGGTGCAACTGCTCAGTGCCAGCCAGGGCGTGGGCTATGCGGTGCGCTTTGGCAACCGTGCCGAGCGCGAGGGCGAGTTCCTCGACTTCACCTACAGCTGCGCCCTGCGCATCCAGGGCGAGCTGCCGGCCGGGCTGGCCGAACGCTGGAACGTGTCGCGCCGCTTCGCGCGGCTGTCGGTGCAGGGCGAGTTCCTGGTGATGGAGATGGACGTGATGGTGGCCGACGGCGTCAGCCACAAGCACCTGCTGGGCAGCCTGGTGCTGTGGGACCGCCTGCTGCAGGAGTTCATCGTGTACCTGCGCGACTACAGCCGCAACGTGGCCCAGGTGCAGGACGAGGCGGTGGCCGGGGCTGAAGCGGTGAGCGCTTCGTGACTCGACGTACGCTGTGGGCCGGCGCGGGCGCGCTGACCGTTCTGGGCGTGGCAGTGGTGTTGGCACTGCGCACGGGGGATGACCCGGTGGCAGCCAGCGCGAAAGCGCCGGCGGTTGCCGCTGTGGCGAGCGATGCGGGGCCGGCGCTGGCGCGCCTGGGCGACCAGCAGGTCAGCGTGGAGGAGCTCAAGGCGCTGTTCGCCAAGCTGCCGGCGCCGGCGCGCGAGGAACTGAGCGGCAATCGCCAGGCCCTGGAGGGCTGGATTCGCTCGCGCCTGGCGGAAAAGGCGCTGTACCAGCAGGCCCAGGCCCAGGGCTGGTCGGAGCGTCCCGATGTGCAGGCGCAGACCCATGCGGTGGTGGAGCAGATCGTGCTGCGCGACTACCTGAACTCGGTTAGCCAGGTACCGGCCGACTACCCCAGCGAGGCTGAACTGCAGGCGGCCTACGAGAACGGCAAGGCCAGCCTGCAACTGCCCACGCGCTATCACCTGAGCCAGATCTTCCTGGCGGTGCCGGACGAGCAGTCGGTGGCACGCGTGCGCAAGCAGGCGCTGGCCCTGAGCAAGCAGGCCCAGGCTGCCAATGCCGACTTTGCCGCGCTGGCCAGGGCCAACTCGCAGGACCGCGAGAGTGCGCAGCGTGGCGGCGACAGTGGTCTGCAGCCGCTGAGCCAGTTGCTGCCGCAGGTGCGCGATGCGGTGCCGCAGCTCAAGGAAGGGGCGGTGAGCGAGCCGTTGCAGAGTGCGGCGGGCTTTCACATCGTCAAGCTCATCGAGGTGCAGCCGCCGCGTGTGGCCAGCCTGGACGAGGTGCGCGACAGCCTGCGCGACCTGTTGCGCGCCCAGCGCCAGGAACAGGTGGCCCGGGCCTACGTGGACGGCATGTTCAACAGCGCGACGCTGAGTATCGATGGCGCTGCGCTCAATCAGGTCATGGACGCCAGCCGCTAGGCGGCGTCGATCAAGGAAGAGCGGGCCCTGGCCGGGGCCCGGCAGGAGGCGAGGATGCCGATGTTCGATATGCCGCACTACGTGCCCGATTATCCGCCGGCCGAGCCGCTGGCCAAGGTGCGGGCCGGGCTAGGCTGGGTGCAGGACGAGCAGATGCTCAGCTGTTTTCTGGCCAGTGCGCGGTGCGGCTGCTTCATGCAGGCTGCGCGCAGCCTCAACCTCAAGTCCACCCTGTTGCGCAAGAAGCTGGCGCAGCTGGAAGCGCGGGTGGGGTATCCATTGTTCGTCAACCGCGGCCATGCCCTGGTGCTCAGCCGCGAGGGGCGCCAGTTGCAGGCGTTGCTGCAGTCGAGCCTGAGCAGCAAGCCACAGGCCATGACCGCGCTGGATGCGCCGGTGCTGGTGCGCCTGGCGGTGGCCGAGCCGATCATGCAGGACATTCTGGCGCGCAACCTGGTGGCCTTCGTGCGCCAGAACGCCGGGATCCGCCTGGATGTCAGCGGCCTGGATGCACAGGGATTGGCGCAGGCCGATGTGGTGCTGTGGCTCGATGACGAGGCGGGCAGCGTGCCGCTGCCGGGGTTTGCCGGCGAGGCGCCGACGCGCCTGGCGCAGCTGGAGTATCACCCGCACATTGCCAAGCGCTATTCGCGCGAGAGCAACCGGCCGGTGTGCCGGGACGACCTGCGCGACTACATGCTGGTGCAGTGGCAGGGCGAGGCCCAGGTGGCGGCGCTGGCGCCGTGGAACCGCCTGTTGAGCGAGCGCGAGGCGGGGGTGACGCGGGTGCCGGGCTACGACCTGTTCAGCCAGTTGATCAAGTGCAGCGCGTGCATCGGCTTGCTGCCGCATTATGCGGCGCAGCTGGACCGTGGCCTGCTGGCATTGCCGGGGTTGCTGGAGGCGCCGATGCGCCGCACGGTGTGGCTGGCGGTGCATGAGCGTGCGGCGCAGGCGGCGTTGGTGCAGGTGCTGGTGACCATGATCCGGGCCGCGTTCGAGGAGCGTCGCGAGTGGTTCTGAAGGGGCGCGGTGCCCTGTAGGCGCCGGCTTTGCCGGCGAACCGGCGCCGCACCTCAGACGATAAAACGCGTGACCAGCGTGGTCAGTTGCGTGGCCAGCTGCGACAGCGCATGGCTGGCGACGCGGGTCTGCTCGGCGCCCGCCGCCGAGCGGCCCGACAATTCACGAATGTTCAGCAGGTTGCGATCCACCTCGCGGGCCACCTGGGCCTGCTCCTCTGCCGCGCTGGCAATCACCAGGTTGCGCTCGTTGATCTGGCCGATGGCCGTGTAGATGCCCTCCAGCACCTGGCCTGACGCCTGGGTGATGCCCAGCGTGGACTGCGCGCGGCCGGTACTGGCCTGCATCGAGTCCACCGCCGCCTGGGTGCCCTGTTGCACGCTGTTGATCATCTGCTCGATTTCCTGGGTCGATTGCTGCGTGCGGTAGGCCAGGGTCCTGACCTCATCGGCCACCACCGCAAACCCGCGCCCGGCCTCGCCGGCACGCGCCGCCTCGATGGCGGCATTGAGCGCCAGCAGGTTGGTCTGCTCCGACACCGAACGGATCACCTCCAGCACCGTGCCGATCTCGCGAATCTGCACCGCCAGCTGTTGCAGGCGCTCGCCGCTGATCGCCACTTCACGAGCCATGGCCTGGGTGCCGTCGATGTTGTCGGCCACCTGCTGGCGGCTCTGTTCGGCCAAGGCATTGGAGGCACTGGCCGCCTGGGAGGTGGACACCGCATTGCGCGCCACTTCCTCGACCGCCGTGGTCATCTCGGTAACCGCCGTGGCGGCCTGTTCCAGCTCCTGGTCCTGCTGGCGCAGGCTCTGGGTGCTCTGCTCGGTCACGCTGTCCAGGGCCTGGGCGGCGCTGGACAGCTGCGTGGCGCAGGCGGTGATCTGCCCCAGGGTATCGCGCTGGCTGTGCTGCATGCGCTCCAGTTCGGCGAACAGCTGGCCGATCTCGTTGTGGCTGCGTACCGTCACCGGCACGCTCAGGTCGCCCCCGGCAATGCGCTGAAAATGCACGCCGGCCTCGCGCAGCGGGCGCAGCACACGGGCGACGATAAAGGCCCAGCACACGGCGGCCAGCACCAGGGTCAACAGCCCCAGCAGCACGCTCAGCCACTGGGCCGTGGCCAGGCGCTGGTCGGACTCGGCCATGATCTGCCGGCTGCGCTCGGCCAGGGCTGCCACCAGTTGCTGACGCAGCGCCTGCAGGGCACGCATGGCGTTGCCGGCATCCACGTTGACGGTGAAGTAGTCGTCCAGCGAGCCCTTGAGCGTGGCGGCGCGCTGCCCGGCCACGGCGTTGGCGTAGTCGGCGAAGGTGCGCTGCAGGTCCTGGGCCAGGGCCTTTTGCGCCGGCTCATGGGTGTTGGTGACGAAGGCGTCGACCAGCGCCTGGCTGTCGCCCAGCAGCTTTTGCGACATGGCCAGGCGCGCCTTGGCACTGTCGAGGTGGCCGCCTTGCTGCTCGATAAAGCCCGACGACACGTTGGCACTGGCGCGAATCGCCATCAGCAGCGCGTTGTTGAGGCGGTCGGACTGCTGGGCGGTCTGGTCCAGCTCGTTGATCTGCGCGTCGCTGCCCACCGCCGCCCGCCAGGCGCTGACGGTGGAAAACAGCAGGGTGGCGCTGAACAGCAGCAGCACCCAGAACATTCCGGTGCGGATCTTGAGGTCGGCAAGCATGCGGGCATTACTCCTGGCAGTAAAAAATACCCCCACTCTGTGCGGTGGGTAGGCTGCTATCGGAGGCGTGGCGCATGACTTTAGGGGGCGACGACGGGTTCTGTTCGATTACCGCACAGCCTTTGTTTCAGCGGCCCTCGTGCTGGCGGCGGTAGGCGCCGGGCTGCACGCCGATGGCCTTGCCGAACGCCCGGGTGAAGGCGGCGATGGACTGGTAGCCCACCGCTGCGCAGACCTGCTCGACGGTGTTGTTGGCCTTGAGCAACTGGCAGGCGTGACGCATGCGCAGCGCCAGCAGCACCTGGCCCGGCGACTGGCCGGCCAGCTCGTTGAAACGCTTGAAGAAGGCCGAGCGCGACAGCCCTGTGCAGGCGGCCATGCTCTCCAGCGACCAGGGCTGTTCGGGGTGTTCGATCAACTGCTCCAGCAGCGGGGCGAACGCGGGGTGACGGGCCAGGGCGACCAGGCCGCCAAGGTCCTGGTTGTCGCTCACCTGCTGGCGCAGCACGTACAAGAACAGCAACTGGCTCAGGCGCTCCAGCAGGGTGGAGGAGGGTGCGGGGGTGCGCTGGCATTCCTCCAGAATCAGCTCGAACAGCGCCCGCGCCGCCTGCAGCGACGGGTCGCCGGTGCGCAGGATGATCCAGTCGGCCAGCGACTCGGCCATCAGCGACGACAGCCCCGGCTGGAAGTGAAAGAACCCGCACACCAGCCCCACGCCATCCGCCGCCTGGCTGTCGAGTGCCTGCATCGGGATGCGCGGCTGGCAGCGCGCGGTGTCGCTGTCGGCGCTGTCGGACAGGCGATAGGGCAGGTCGCGCAGCAGGAACACCGCCTCGCCGGCCTCCAGCCGCTGCGGCTCGGGCTGGCCGTCGATGTGCAGCCAGCAGTGGCCCTGCACCACCACGTGAAAGCTGGCCCGGGCCAGGCCCTGGGTGCTGGCGTGCCAGCCACCGCAGTAGCGCCCCACATGGAACAGGCTGGCGTCCAGTTCCAGATGCTCTAATAACCAATCGACCAAAACGCTAGAAGAAATCATCTAATGGAAACACTCAGGAGCAAGTAATCGCGACTGTAGAATATGGATCGGTTTTCTTATAACCAACAGACTTGGCGAACACCTTCAGTATGCAGGAGACCACGCCATGTCACGCATCACTCTACACACCGTGCAAAGCGCCCCGGAAGCCGCGCGCCCGTTCCTGGAGAACGCGCAGAAGAATTCCGGCTTCATTCCCAACCTGCTGGGCGTGCTGGCCAACGCGCCGGCCGCGCTGGAAACCTATGTGACGGTTTCGGCGCTCAATGGCAAGGCCGAGCTGAGCCTGGCCGAGCGCGAAGTGGTGCAGCTCATTGCCGCCACCCAGCACGGCTGCGACTTCTGCGTGGCCGGCCATACGGCGGTGGCGCTGAACAAGGCCAAGCTGCCCGAAGAAGTGGTGCAGGCCCTGCGTGCGCGCGGCGAGTTACCATCGCCCAGGCTCGAAA
Source organism: Pseudomonas sp. 8209 (assembly GCF_028682105.1). Taxonomy (NCBI): domain Bacteria; kingdom Pseudomonadati; phylum Pseudomonadota; class Gammaproteobacteria; order Pseudomonadales; family Pseudomonadaceae; genus Pseudomonas; species Pseudomonas sp. 8209. The sequence goes on along the minus strand of NZ_JANIAH010000014.1, from coordinate 33,693 downwards.
CCCTGGCCAAGTTTGCCCGCGAAGTGATTGCCACCCGTGGCAATGTGAGCGATGCCACCTACGCTGAGTTTCGCGAGGCCGGTTACACCGAAGGCCATGCCCTGGAAGTTATCCTGGGGGTGAGCCTGGCCACGCTGTGCAATTTCGCCAACGTGTTTGCGCGCACGCCGCTCAATGACGAGCTGGCCAAGTACCGCTGGCAGGCCGACGCTCAGTGAGCCCCGTGGCGCCAGTGTGTGGCTGGCGCCCTGTTCTAAGGAGGAAAGAACATGCTTGATCCCGTATTGCAGCACTGGCTGGAGGCCAATGCCGAGGCGCTCGACCAGGGCCGGTGCGACCCGCAGCAGGTGCTGGGGCAACTGGCCGCAGCCAAGGTGCTGGGTGTGGGTGTGGACCCGCGTCAGGGCGGCAGCGGCGCCAGTGTGGCCGACGCCGTGGAAACCGTGGCCAGCGTTGCCAGCTATTCGCTGGCCGCCGCCTTCGTGTTCTGGGGCCAGCGGGCCTTTATCGAATACCTGCTGCACAGCCCCAACAGCGCCCTGCGCGAGCGCCTGCTGCCGTCGTTGCTCAGCGGTGAGCTGGCCGGTGCCACCGGGCTCTCCAACGCAATGAAGTTTCTGTCCGGCATCGAGTCGCTGCAGGTCAGCGCCACGGCGCGCGGCGAGCAGGGCTGGGCGCTCAACGGGCGCCTGCACTGGGTCACCAACCTGCGCAAGGGCGGCTTCGTGGTGGCGGCCGCCATCGACCGCGCCGAAGGCGGTGCACCGTTCGTGGTGGCGATCCCCGACGGCATCGCGGGGGTGCAGCGCTCCCCCGACCTGCAACTGATGGGCCTGCAGTCGAGCAATACCGCCGCGCTGGATTTCGATCAGGTGGCCCTGGGCCGCGACTGGCTGCTGCATGAGGATGCCCGGCAGTTCCTGCCGGCGGTGCGCCCGGCGTTCCTGGGCCTGCAGTGCGGTATGGCCATCGGCCTGGCGCGGCGCGCCTTGCAGGAAGCGCAGGGGCACCTGCAGGGGGTGCGTTCGGTGCTGGCGCAAACCCTCGAGGCGCAGCGCGAGCTGCTGGCCGATGTGGTGAGCGAGCTCAAGGCCGGCCTGCTCGACGGGCGCTTCCTGGGCAACCCGGCGTCGCTGTTCAAGGTGCGCATCAGCCTGGCCGAGATCGTTGGCGAGGCGCTGCAACTGGAGCTGCAGGCCAGCGGCGGCAAGGCCTACCTGAGCGAGTACGGCGCAGGCTTTGCGCGGCGCTGGCGCGAGTCGGCGTTCGTGCCGATCGTGACCCCGAGCCTGGTGCAACTGCGCGCCGAGCTGCAACGCCAGGCACGCGCAGCATGAGCAAGGTGGTACTGCAGGCCCGCGGTATCAGCCTGGGCTACGCCCGCGAGCAGGGCTGGCAAACCCTGCTCGAAGGCTTCGACCTGGACCTGGCGCCGGGCGAAGTGGTGTCGATCCTGGGCCCCAGCGGGGTGGGCAAGTCCAGCCTGCTGCGGGTACTGGCCGGCTTGCAGGCGGCGCGCGATGGTCGCGTGAGCCTGCTCGGCGAGCCGCTGGACGGCCCGCATCCACGGGTGGCGGTGGCGTTCCAGGACCCCAGCCTGCTGCCCTGGCTGAGCCTGGAAAGCAACGTTGCCTTCGGCCTGGATTTCGCTCGCCAGCCGCGTTTGGCCAAGGCCGAGCGCGAGGCGCGCATCGACCATGCGATCGCCGCCGTGGGCCTGCAGCATGCACGCCAGCATTACCCGGCGCAGTTGTCCGGCGGCATGGCCCAGCGCACCGCGCTGGCGCGCTGCCTGGCGCGCCAGCCCCATGTACTGCTGCTGGACGAGCCCTTTGGCGCGCTGGACGAAGTGACCCGCGCCGACATGCAGCAACTGCTGCTGAGCGTGATCGCCGAACACGGCACCGCTGCGGTGCTGATCACCCACGATATCGACGAGGCCCTGCTGTTGTCCGACCGCATCCTGCTACTGGGCGACCACCCGGCGCGGACCCTCGGCCAATGGCCCATCGACCTGGCGCACCCGCGTGAGCAGCAGGTCGAGGCACTGGGCGCGTTGCGCATCGAGATTCTCAAGACCCTTCGGCGGGCGAGCCGCACCCACACTTCCCCAACCGATTCTTTGCCTACGCCGTCGGAGACTGCCCATGTGCCTGGACGACTTCACCCACACTCGTCGTGATTTTCTCAAACTCAGCGCGGTGCTCAGTGCCGCCGGTGCGATGCCGCTGCTGAGCAGCCTGCAGGCGCGTGCCGCCGCCGAGCCGGATGCGCCGGTGCGCATCGGCTACCTGCCGATCACCGACGCCACGCCGCTGCTGGTGGCGCACAACAACGGCCTGTTCGAGGCCGAGGGCATCAAGGCCGAGCGCCCGGTGCTGCTGCGCAGCTGGGCGCAGGTGATCGAGGCGTTCATTTCCGGGCAGGTCAACGTGATCCACCTGCTGTCGCCGATGACCGTATGGGCGCGTTACGGCAGCAAGGTGCCGGCCAAGGTGGTGGCCTGGAACCACGTGGGCGGCTCGGGGCTGACCGTGGCCCCGGACATCACCGAGGTGAAGCAGCTGGGCGGCAAGACGGTGGCGATCCCGTTCTGGTACTCCATTCACAACGTGGTGGTGCAGCAACTGTTCCGTGATAACGGCTTGGAGCCGGTGTCGCGGGCGGCGGCTGCGGTGGCGGCCAACGAGGTCAACCTGGTGGTGCTGCCGCCTTCGGACATGCCGCCGGCGTTGGCCAGCAAGCGCATTGCCGGCTACATCGTCGCCGAGCCGTTCAATGCCCTGGCCGAGGAACTCAAGGTCGGGCGCGTGCAGCGCTTTACCGGGGACGTGTGGCGCAACCATGCATGCTGCGTGGTGTTCATGCACGAGCACGACCTGAACAACCGCCCCGAGTGGTCGCAGAAGGTGGTCAACGCCATCGTCAAGGCCCAGCTGTGGACCCGCGACCACCGCGCCGAGGCGGCGCAGATTCTGTCCAAGAGCGGTGCCAACCGCTACACCCCGCATGCCCCCGAGGTGCTGGGCCGGGTGCTCACGCCGGCTGCCGACAGCCGCGAACAGTATGTGCAGAGCGGGGCGATCCGGCATGCGCAGTGGGACGAGCAGCGCATCGACTTCCAGCCGTACCCGTTCCCCAGCTACACCGAGGAACTGGTGCGCCGCCTCAAGGACACCCTGATCGAAGGCGACAAGGGCTTCCTGGCCGCACTGGACCCGCAACAGACCGCCCGCGACCTGGTGGATGACCGCTTCGTGCGCAACGCCATCGGTGCCGTTGGCGGGCTCAAGGCCTTCGGCTTGCCCGACAGCTTCGAGCGCAGCGAGGAGTTCGCGGTCTGATGGTCAAGCCAGTCAAACACGCGGCCCTGGGTATCGCCGGGCTGCTGGTGCTGTTGTTGCTGTGGTGGGGTGGGATCGTGCTGTTCGGCGGTGACGGGCTGGCCTTGCGGTTTGCGCCGCAGGCCACCTTTGCCAGCCTGCTGGAGCTTTTGGGGCATGCCGAGCTGTACGAGCATGTGGCGGTGAGCCTCAAGCGCATTCTGGTGGGGTTGGTGCTGGCGTTGCTGGTGGGCGTGCCGCTGGGTTTGCTGGTGGGCAGCTACCGGCGCCTGGACGCGGCGACCACCCCGGCGTTCCAGTTCCTGCGCATGATCTCGCCGCTGTCGTGGATGCCGGTGGTGGTGATGCTGATGGGGGTGGGTGATGCGCCGATCTACTTCCTGCTGGCGTTTGCCGCGTTGTGGCCGATCTTGCTCAACACGGCGGCGGGTGTGCGTCAGCTCGACCCGCGCTGGTTGCAGTTGAGCCGCAGCCTGAGCGCCACGCGCTGGGAGACCTTGCGCAAGGTGATCCTGCCGGGGGTGGTGGGGCATGTGCTGACCGGCGTGCGGCTGGCCATCGGCATATTGTGGATCGTGCTGGTGCCGTGCGAGATGCTCGGGGTGAGTGCGGGGCTGGGGTATTTCATTCTGGATACCCGCGACCGGCTGGCGTACTCGGAGCTGATGGCGATGGTGCTGGTGATCGGGGTGCTGGGCTTCATGCTGGATGCACTGGCGCGAGGGCTGCATCGGCGCTGGGTGCATGGGTGAGGGGCTGATCCCTTCGCCGGCAAGGCCGGCTCCTGCATTGGCTCCAGGTCGTGGGGGCAGCCCGACACCTCACACCGAACACGCCCGCCGATACTCCCCCGGCGTCACGCCGTACGCCTGCTTGAATTGCCGGTTCAGATGACTCTGGTCCGAATACCCCAGCGCAAACGCAACGTTGAACGGCAGGCAATCAGCCTTGAGCAGTTCCCGCGCACGGCTCAGCCGGCGCTGCTTGAGCCAGGCATGCGGCGGCAGGCCGGTAGCCTGGCGAAACACCCGGGCAAAATGAAACGGCGACAAGCCCACCGCAACCGCCAACTCCTCCAGCGACGGCGGGTAGGCCAGCCGGCTTTCCATCAGCTCCTTGGCCCTGGCCACCGACTGCGGCTCCTGCCCCGGTGCCCGCGCCTCGCGCGCCCCGGCATGACGCTGCACCAGCAGCAACACCGCCTCGCGCCAGGCGGTCTGCTGCTCCAGCGCACTGGCGCCATGCTCGGCCAGGCTGTGCAAGCCACTGAAGGCACGCGCCAGCTGCGGGTCGTGCAGCACGCTGGCCTTGAAGATGGGCAGGCCGCCGCGCTTGAGCTCCAGCTCGTCCAGCACCGAGGTGATGCGCTCCTGCTCGGGGTAGTAGCCACGGTAGCGCCAGCCATGGGCATGCGCCTTGGCACCGGTGTGCAGCTCGTCCGGGTTGATCAGCACCATGCTGCCCTCGGGCGCCAGGTGCTCGCTGCCACGGTGCCAGAAGCGCTGTGCACCGGACTCGATGATGGTGATCACGTAGCCTTCGTGCACATGCGGGGCGAAGCGCTGCTGCACGTAGCGCGCATGCAGCATCTCGATGTCGCCCAGTGCCTGGGCCTGCCACAGGCGGGTCTGTTCACGCAGCACGGTTTTCATGGGGCACCGTTCAACCACCAGCGCAGCACGAAGAACAACCCCATGCTCAGCAACATGCTCAGCAGCACGCTGCGGGTCCACAGCACCAGCACGACGGCCACGATCGCGCCCAGCAGGTAGGGGTTGGCCAGGCTCAGGTCGAGCTGGTGGTCAGGCATGAACACGATCGGCCCGCAGATGGCGGTGAGCATGCCCGGCACGGCAAACCCCAGGAACTGCCGCGCATTGGAACTCAGGCGCAACGGCAGGCGGGGTTCGAGAAAGGCGTAGCGGTTGAGAAACACCAGCAGGCCCATGGCAACGATCAGCAGCATGATCATGTGCGTGCTCCGGTCAGTTTCTGGCAGATGAAGCCTGCGCTCATGCCCAGCAGCCCGGCCAGCACCAGCGCGGTTTCCCAGTGCCAGTAGCTGAACAGCACCGAGCTGAACAGGGCCACCGCCACGCACACCACGGTGGCCAGGTTGCGTACCAGCGGCGCGATCAGCGCCACGAAGGTGGCGACGATGGAGAAGTCCAGGCCCAGCTGGTCCAGGTGCGGGATGTTGCGCCCCAGCACGATGCCGGCCAGGGTGAACAGGTTCCAGGCAATGTAGAAGGTCAGGCCCACGCCCAGCGCGTACCAGCGGTTGAACTGCTGGCGGTCGTACTGGCTGGTGAGGGCGAAGAATTCGTCGGTCAGCAGAAAGCCCAGGCCCAGCCGCCAGCGCAGCGGCAGGTCGGCGATCACCGGGCGCATCGACAGGCCGTACAGCAGGTGCTGGGAGGTCAGCAGCAGGGTGGTGAGCAGGATCGAGAACAGGTTGGCGCCGCCCTTGAGCATGCCAATGGCCACCAGTTGCGCGGCGCCGGCGAACACGATGGCCGACAGGCCCTGGCCTTCGAGCGGGGTGAGGTTGGCCTCGATGGCCATGGAACCGGCCAGCAGCCCCCAGGGGGCCACCGCCAGCGACAGCGGCAGGCAGGCGATCGCGCCTTGGATGTAGGCAGTGCGGGCAACGGCAGAACGGGACATGACAACACACGCTTGGGGTCGGTTGCACAGGATGCCAGAGCCGTGGGCGCTTGCCTTGTACGATCTTGCGGTGCCCGCGTACTTCAGCGCTGGCTGGTGAGGCGTCGCTGCGCCGGCAGGCAGCCGTTGATGTCGACGGCCTTCTGGTAGTAGGTAAGGCGCTGACCCGGGTCGATGGTGCCCAGCAGGCGGTAGACCTCGGCCTGGAAGTCACGCTGGCGCCCCCACTGCATGTTCAGCCCCTGGGGCTGCTGGCGATTGCATTCCAGGCGCACCGCCGGCTGCGGGTAATAGGGGGCGTACAGGGTGTTGTTCAGCGGTATGCGTTCCAGCGCCTGGCGGTAGTCGGCGCTGTCGCTGAAAGCCGGGCACCAGGTGGTGATGCCCAGGGCGGCCGGGGCGAAGCCCTGGCGAATGCTGGCTTCGAGCAGCGGGCAGGCGGACCTGGCGATGTCGTTCTGCGGCAGGTAGGTGATGTAGAACAGCGCCAGGCGGTACTGCGCCACCGGGTGGTCGAGTTCGGCCGCCTTGCGCAGCAGCGCCACCGCCGGTTCCAGGATGCGCCCCAGCGCCTCGACCTCGCCGATCAGCTCCTGGTCGCCGGGCTCGGGGGTCAGTGGCAGGGCACGGCTGCGTGCATCGGCCTGCTCCAGAAACGGCAGGGCCTGGCGGTACAGCAGGTCGGCGTGGGGGTCGATGCGCACCTCATCGGCCAGGGCCAGGGCGGGCAGCAGACAGAGCAGGCTGATGTAGCGACAGGCAGAAAACACGTTAACGTTCCATCCGCGAAAAAAGGGCAGCGCTGGTCATGTCGGTATCCGGCTATCCATGGTTGGGTGGGGCTCCTGGGTCGGCATTCTAGCGGTTGGCGGCACCGGGGCAAACAGCCGTTGCTCCATGAAGTCGATGAATACCCGCAGCTTGGGCGACATCTGTCGCCCCGATGGCCACAACAGGTACAGACAACCGCCGTGGTCCAGGTGTTCATCCAGTACCGTCACCAATTCGCCGCGTTCCAGTTGCTGGGTGATGGTGAAGTCCGGCAGGCAGGCGATACCGTGGCCGCGCATGGCAAAGCAGATGCGTGTTTCCAGGTGGTTGCACACCATCGACACCGGCACCTCGTGGTCGGCGCCGTTGTCGGCGCGGCGCAGTGGCCAGCGCTGGAGTTTGCCGGTGGTCAGGAAGCGGTAGTGCAGCCCGGCGTGACGGGCCAGCTCGCGGGGATGGCGCGGTGTACCGTGCTCGGCGAAGTAGGCCGGCGAGCCCACCAGCACATGCCGGAAGTCGCCCAGGCGGCGGGCATTGAGACGCGAATCGGAGGGTTCGCCGGCCCGCAGTACCACGTCGAAACCTTCGCCGACGATATCCACCATGCGGTCGCTGAAGTCCAGGTCCAGTTCGATCTGCGGGTACTGCCCGATGAAGTCGCTGAGCAGCGGCACGATCATGCTGCTGACCTGGGGCAGGCTCACCCGCAGCTTGCCGCGCGGGGCCTGGCTGGCCTGGGACAGCTCGGCTTCGGTGGCTTCGATTTCGGCCAGGATGCGCCGGCTGCGCTCCAGAAACAGCGCGCCCTCGGCAGTGAGGGTGATGCTGCGGGTGCTGCGGTGGAACAGGCGTACCGCCAGCCGGCTCTCCAGCCGCGCCACGCGCTTGCCCACCGCCGAGGCGCTGACCCCCAGGGCCTTGCCGGCGGCCACGAAACTGCGGGTTTCGGCCACTTTCACAAACACCACGAAGCCGCTGAGGCTGTCCATGGTCGTTCTCCGATTGCGGACAGGTGTGTCCGGATTGTGCGGAATTCTACCCGTCTTTTTCCGCAGTGGCGGGAAGGATTACCGTGCAGTCACTTTTTTATTTCAGGAGTTTGCACCATGTCCCAGAGCAGTTGCCCGGCCCAGGCCGCAGCAGGGGTGGAGGCCGAACCGGCGTTCCCGTTGTCCGGCCTGCTGGCGTTGTCGATGGCCGGCTTCATCGCGATTCTCACCGAGACCCTGCCGGCCGGCCTGCTGGGGCACATCGCCAGCGGCCTGCAGGTCAGCGAGGCGATGGCCGGGCAACTGGTCACGGCCTATGCGCTGGGCTCGCTGCTGGCGGCGATCCCGCTGGTGACCCTGACCCAGGGCTGGCGCCGACGCAGGGTGCTGATGCTGGCGGTGCTCGGCTTCGGCGTGTTCAACACGGTGACGGCGGTGTCCGAGCACTACAGCCTGACCCTGGCGGCGCGCTTCATGTGCGGGGTGGCGGCCGGCCTGGCGTGGGGCGTGATCGCCGGGTACGCACGGCGCATGGTCAGCGTGAGCCAGCAGGGCCGGGCGATGGCGGTGGCCATGATCGGCGCGCCCCTGGCGCTGTCGCTGGGGGTGCCGGCGGGCACCTGGCTGGGCGACCTGCTGGGCTGGCGCAGCACCTTCGTGCTGGTGTCGCTGGCGACCCTGGGGCTGATGGGCTGGGTGCTGCTCAGCGTGCCGGACTTCGACGGCCTGCCGGCCGGCAGGCGTGCCGCCATCGGTCAGGTGCTGGCCACCCCCGGGGTGAGCGCGGTGCTGGCGGTGATCTTCACCTGGGTGCTGGCGCACAACGTGCTGTACACCTACATCGTGCCGTTTCTGCAGGCCGGCGGCATGGCCGGCAGCACCGGCCCGGTACTGCTGCTGTTCGGCTGCGCCGCGCTGGTGGGGATTGGCGTGGTGGGCGTGCTGATCGACCGCCACCTTCGCCGGCTGGTGCTGGGCAGCCTGGTCGGTTTCGGCGTGGCGTCGGTGCTGCTGGGCCTGGCTACCGGTGCGCCGCTGCTGGTGTACTTCAGTGTGGCGCTGTGGGGCCTGAGCTTCGGCGGCGCCGGCACCCTGCTGCAGACCGCCAGTGCCGATGCGGCGGGCGAGGGCGCGGACGTGGCGCAGTCGATGATCGTCACCGTGTGGAACCTGGCCATCGCCGTGGCCGGGCTGGTGGGCGGCGTGCTGCTGAGCCACTGGGGCGTGCAGAGTTTCCCGTGGCTGCTGCTGGCGCTGGTGGGGCTGGCGTTGACCCTGACCCTGCGTTCGCACCGGCACGGTTTTCCGCTGGGGCGGCGCAATGCCGGGTAAGCCCGGCACTATCAGGTAGAATCGGCGCATTGACAGGGGTACGAGGTTGCAGCGGTGGAGGTTCAACAGGGCTTTGTCCTGACCCGGCACTGGCGGGATACGCCAGAGGGCACATGCGTGGAGTTCTGGCTGGCGACCGACCAGGGCCCGCGCCAGTTGCGCCTGCCCGTGCAGACGTCGGTGGCGTTCGTCGCCGCCACCCAGCGTGCCCATGTCGATGCGGTGCTGCGCACCGAACGCGACGTCGAGCTGCGCGAGCTGGCGCTGTGCGACTTCCGCCACCGACCGGTGCTGGGCCTGTACTGCCGCCAGCATCGCCAGCTGATGCAGCTGGAAAAACGCCTGCGCGCCGCGGGCGTCGACCTGCTGGAAGCCGACATCCGCCCGCCCGAGCGCTACCTGATGGAGCGCTTCATCACTGCCCCGGTGACGTTCAGCGGCCGCCCCGATGCCGACGGCCTGCTGCTCGACGCCCAGCTCAAGCCGGCCCCGGACTACCGGCCGAACCTGCGCCTGGTGTCGCTGGACATCGAGACCACCGAGCGCGGCGAGCTGTACTCGATTGCCCTGGAAGGTTGTGGCCAGCGCCAGGTGTACATGCTCGGCCCGGCCAACGGCGACGCCAGTGGCGTGGACTTCGACCTGGAGTACTGCGCCAGCCGTGCCCAGCTGCTGGAGCGCCTGAACGACTGGATGGCCCGGCACGACCCCGACGCGATCATCGGCTGGAACCTGGTGCAGTTCGACCTGCGCGTGCTGCACGCCCATGCCCAGCAGTTGCAGGTGCCGCTGCGCCTGGGGCGCGGCGGCGAGGTGATGGAATGGCGCGAGCACGGCAGCCGCACGCACTTTTTTGCCGCCGCTGCCGGGCGCCTGATCATCGACGGCATCGAGGCGCTGCGGTCGGCGACCTGGAGCTTCCCCTCGTTCAGCCTGGAGAACGTCGCCCAGACCCTGCTCGGCGAAGGCAAGGCCATCGATACGCCGTACCAGCGCATGGACGAAATCAACCGCATGTTCGCCGAGGACAAGCCGGCCCTGGCGCGCTACAACCTCAAGGACTGCGAGCTGGTCACGCGCATCTTCGCCAGGACCGAGCTGCTGACCTTTCTGCTCGAACGCGCCACGGTCACCGGCCTGCCGGCCGACCGCAGCGGCGGTTCGGTGGCGGCGTTCTGTCACCTGTACATACCGCTGATGCACCGCCAGGGCTTCGTCGCCCCAAGCCTGGGCGGGCGCCCGGACGAGGCCAGCCCCGGCGGCTTCGTGATGGATTCGCGCCCCGGCCTGTACGAGTCGGTGCTGGTGCTGGACTACAAGAGCCTGTACCCGTCGATCATCCGCACCTTTCTGATCGACCCCATCGGCCTGGTCGAGGGCCTGCGCGAGCCGGATGACGAACACTCGGTGCCGGGTTTTCGCGGCGCACGCTTCTCGCGCACCCGGCATTGCCTGCCGGCCATCGTCGAGCGCGTGTGGCAGGGCCGCGAGCAGGCCAAGCGCGAACACAATGCGCCGCTGTCGCAGGCGCTGAAGATCATCATGAACGCCTTCTACGGGGTGCTTGGTTCCAGTGGCTGCCGCTTTTTCGACCCGCGCCTGGCGTCGTCGATCACAATGCGCGGGCACGCGATCATGCGCCGTACCCGCGAGCTGATCGAGGCCCAGGGCTACACGGTGATCTACGGCGATACCGACTCGACCTTCGTGTGGCTCAAGCGGGCCCATGACGAGGCGCAGGCCGGGGAGATCGGGCGTGCCCTGGTGCAGCAGGTCAACCAGTGGTGGCGCGAGCAGCTGCGCGATGAGTACGGCCTGGACAGTGCGCTGGAGCTGCAGTACGAAACCCACTACAAGCGCTTTCTGATGCCCACCATCCGCGGTGCCGAGGAGGGCAGCAAGAAGCGCTATGCAGGCCTGGTGCACCGCGAGGGCGGGCCCGACGAGATGGTCTACAAGGGCCTGGAGGCCGTGCGCACCGACTGGTCGCCGCTGGCCCAGCACTTTCAGCAGGAGCTGTACCAGCGCATTTTCGAGCGCAGGCCGCACCAGGCCTATGTGAAGGACTACGTGCAGCGCACCCTGGCCGGCGAGCTGGACGATCAGCTGGTCTACCGCAAGCGCCTGCGCCGGCCCCTGGACGACTACCAGCGCAACGTGCCGCCGCATGTGCGGGCGGCACGCATGGCCGACGAGTTCAACGACAGCCAGGGGCGGCCACGCCAGTACCAGAATGGCGGGTGGATCAGCTACGTGATGACCCTGGCCGGGCCCGAGCCTTTGGAAAACCGGCGCAACGGCATCGACTACGAGCATTACCTGACCCGGCAGCTGCAGCCGGTGGCCGATGCGATACTGCCGTTTGTGGGGGATAACTTCAGCACCCTGATCGATCGGCAGATGGGGTTGTTCTGATGGGGCTGTTGCGCCCCTGCACACCACCATTGAGCGAACCTGCAGGAGTCGGCCTGGCCGGCGGAGGGGCCAGTGGCCCGACACATCCCTGACCTTCAGCTATCCTCTGCACATGCACAGCTACCCTTGAAACCGAAAGTTACTTTTGTAAACGTCCACACACGCGGGCAGTCGTTTAGGCTCGCTCGGATCTTTCGCTTTGATCTGTAGTCTTTGGTGCATGGAAACAAGAAGGAGATGCACATGCTTGTTCGGTCACTGACCTTCGCCACCCTACTGGCAGTCGCCAGCCCGCTGCTCGCCGACGACGCGCCCCTGGCCGTTGACCTGGGCAAGTCCAGACCCCTGATCGTGATTGCCCCCAGCACCGCCGACCCGACCTTGCGCACCCTGAACGAGGCCCTCAAGGACCCGGCGACCAAGAGCAAGTTCGAGGAGCGCAACCTGGTGCTCTACAGCGTGGCGGGCATGGTCGGCAAGCGTGACGACAAGAACCTCGAGCAGCAGACCACCATGGCGCTGATTCGCGAACTCAGCCTGGGCGCGCGCAAGGGCACCCAGGTGGTGCTGGTGGGCAAGGACGGAGAGAAGCACATCATCGAGCATGACGGCACGGTGGAGCCGGAGCAGATCTTCGCGGCGGTCGACCAGTTGCCGGCCAGCGAAAAGGCCATTGTGGCGCCGACGGTCGCAGCGCCCGCCGCCGAGCCTGCGCCAGAGGGCAAGCCGGGCAAGCATGCCAAGCCGGCCAAGCCCGCCAAGCCGGCTGCGCCGCCCAAGCCGCTGGAAGACTGAGACACCCCTTCGCCGGCAAGGCCGGCGCCTACAGGTTCAGCGCTACGCCTGTAGACGTCGGCCTTGCCGGCCAGGCACTTCAGTCGCCCAGCCGCTTCTCCATGAACACCCGCCGAAACCCCGCCTGCTCGGCCCTGTGGGTTTCGCGATAACCCAGCCGCTCATACAGCCCCAGGTTTTCGCTCATCGCTTCATTGGTGTACAGCCGCACCACCTCCAGCCCCAACTGCCGGGCCCGCGCTTCGGCATGCGCCATTAGTTGTCGCCCCAGCCCGCGGCCCTGAGCGGCCGGGCTTACCGCGACATTGTCGAGCAACAGGCCATCGGCCTGGGCGATCAGTACCAGCACACCGAGCACCTGACCCTGCTCTTCGAATACCTCGACCCGACCCTGGGCGATCAGCGCGGCGTAATCCTCCAGCATCGGCCCCGGCCTGGCACCGATGCGTGGAATGTACAGCGCATAGGCAGCCTCGATCAGTGCCTGTACAGGTGCAACGTCGTGGGCGGTGGCGGGGCGGATCATCGGCAGGCTCCTGGTGGGTGGCAGCAAGCGCCTACCTTAAATCAAGGCGTTGTCGCAGGGCAGCATTTTGCCGGTGAACAGGCCCTGATGCCTGGCACACAACCCACTGCTGCCTCACTGTTGCCTGGCCAGCAGTACGCTCGCTGTTTATCCATAAAACTCATATAAATCAAGTACATGTCTCATTGGCACGCCGCTTGCGATAGTCCGCTTACCCTGACTCATCGGAACCCCCGCCATGCCTGCCCCTACCGCCTATCTACCCCTTGCCCTGGCCATTGCCGCCACGTTGCACGGCGCCGCTGCGCTTGCCGCCGCACCGCCCGCCGACGCCTTGCCCACCGTCACCGTGACCGCGCAGAAGCGCGAAGAATCGGTACAGGACGTACCCTCGGCGATCTCGGTGGTCAGTGACCGCCAGATCGACCGCAGCGGCGGCGGCTTCAGTGCCGGCAAGGCCCTGCAGAACGTGCCCAACGCCATCGCCCCCGAGTTCGCCGGGCACCAGCGCCCGCGCTGGTACATCCGCGGCATGGGCTCGGGCGACATGGCCTCGACCACCGTGTACCCGGTGGGCATCTATACCGATGACGTGTACATCGACCCGCACGTGGCCACCGGCTTCCCGCTCTACGACATGGAGCGCGTCGAGGTGCTGCGCGGCCCGCAAGGCACGCTGTGGGGCAAGAACACCACCGGTGGCGCGATCAACTTCGTGTCGCGCAAGCCAAGCTTCGAAGACGGCGCCAACGGCTACTTCAAGCTCGACCTGGGCAACTACAATTCGCGCCTGTACGAAGGTGCCTACGGCGATACCCTGGTCAAGGACCGCCTGGCCGCGCGGGTGGCGTTCATCGACCAGAGCAGCGACGGCCAGCTCAAGAACGAGGTAGATGGCCACACTGCCGGCGACATCCACGACCAGGCCCTGCGCCTGCAACTGCTGGCCCAGGTCAACGACGACCTGCAGGCCACCCTGCAGCTGCACGCCCGTGACTACAAGGGGCAAGGTATCGTGGCCCGCGCCTGGGGTGCCGGGCCGGGCGGCAGCACGCTGTTCGGGCCTGCGCCCAAGCCTGCCTCCGACAAGGTCGCCTTCACCGGCAAGGCCGATGACCGCATCGAGCACAACGGCCTGCAACTGGCGCTCAAGTGGGACCTGGGCGAGCTGCAACTGGACTCGATCACCGCCTTCGACGACGTGCACGAAAAGGCCCAGAGCCCGAACATGAGCATCTACGAGTTCGGCCGTGGCTATAACGACGACCGCTGGAAGCAGGTGTCGCAGGAGCTGCGCCTGTCGTCGGCGAAGAACCAGCCGGTGAGCTGGATCGTCGGCACCCACCTGTTCCACGAACAGCTCGACAGCCACAACAGCAACGCGCTGTTCCCCGAAGCCTACAACCAGGCCTTCGGCGTGGCCGACTTCGGGCGTACCGACATCGACCAGAAGACCGACAGCTTCGCGCTGTTCGGCAGCAGCACCTGGCAGGCCACCGACGACCTGAGCTTCACCGCCGGCCTGCGCTGGACCCGCGAAACCAAGGACATCGACCTGCGCCGGGTGGCCGCGCCGGATGCTGCCAGTGTCGACTTCAGCAACCGCAACGACTGGTGGAAGCATTACAGCGGGCCGCTGGCGACCACGGTGGTGCAGGACGAGAAACGCACCTGGAACAAGCTGACCTACGATTTCACCCCCGAATACCAGCTCAACGACAACGCGCGGGTGTACTTTCGTTATGCCAAGGGCTTTCGTTCCGGCGGCTTCAGCGGCGGGGCGCAGGTGCAGGCCGAGGCCTCGGTGGTGGCGCCGGAGAACGTCGACGCCTACGAACTGGGGGTCAAGAGCGAGTGGTTCGACGAGCGCCTGATCGCCAATGCCAACGTGTTCTACTACGACTATTCGGACATCCAGGTGAACGCGGTGTCGGTGCGCAACGGGCAGGTGGTGTCGTTGCTGACCAACAGCGGCCAGGGCGTGATACGCGGTGCCGAGTTCGAGTTGCAGGCGCTGCCCTTGGCCAACCTGGAACTGCATGGCTCGCTGGGGCTGCTGCACACCGAGTTGCAGGACTTCGAGTCGGGGGGGGTGGACTACTCGGGCAACCGCATTGCACGTTCGCCGTCGCGCACGCTGGCGGTGGGGGGCAGTTATCGCATTGCGCTGGAGAACGGCGACGACATCACCCTGGGCACCGACTGGCGCTACCAGAGCCGGATCTTCTTTCTGCCCACCGCGCAGGCCGACCACAGCGTGTCGCAGGGTGGCTACACACTGGGCAATGCCAGCGCCACGTACCATGTGGGCGGGCAGTATGACCTGGACTTCACCGCCTACGTGAACAACCTCACCGACAAGCAGTACAAGACCGACAGCGTGCCGCTGCCGTTCGATGTGGCGTGGGATGCGCGGGGGGATCGCAGGACGTTCGGGGTGAGTGCCACGACGCGGTTCTGAGGTCGCTCTTGCGGGCCTCTTCGCCGGCAAGGCCGGCTCCTACAAGGTTGCGCCGTCTGTAGGTGCCGGCCTTGCCGGCGAAGAGGCCAGCAGGTACACCCGCAATCGCTCGATGCTCTCGCGCCACGCACTGCCCACCGGCCACACCAGGTAGTAGGCATCTCCCGTTGCCACCGCCTGTTCGAACGGCAACGCCAGCCGCCCGGCGCGGACATCGTCGCTCACCAGCGCCAGGTCGCCGATCGACACGCCATGCCCGGCCATGGCCGCCGCAATCCCTTGCTCCAGCGTATCGAACAGCGTGCCGCGCTGCAGGTCGACCTGCTCGAGCAGGCCCGCCTCGCGCAGCCAGCGCTGCCAGTCCCGCCGGTCATTGGACGGGTGCAGCAACGCCACCCCGGCCAGCCGCTGCGCATCCCACACGCCATCCCCCAGCAACCCCGGCGCACAGATCGGGATCAATCGTTCATCGAACAGCTTGCACACCTCGACCTGCCCACCGAACTGCCCATTGCCCAGCAGCACCGCGCAGTCGTAGGGCTCGCTGGCAAAATCCACGCTGTCGACGTCCATCCACACGCTTGCCAGCTGCACGGTGTCGGCCTGGGCGTAACGCTGGATGCAGCCCAGCAGCCAGCGCATGGTCAGGGTGGAGGGCGCCTTCAGGCGCAGGTGGCGCGAAGCGCTGCGAAACGGCTGGCAGGCCTGTTCGATCAGGGCAAAGCCCGCCCCCAGTTGCTCGGCCAGACGCCGCCCGGCATCGGTGAGGCGCAGGCGCGGGCCGTGGCGCTCGAACAGGCGGCAACCGAACTGGGCTTCCAGGGTGCGGATATGGCGGCTGATGGCGCTCTGGGTCAGCGCCAGCTCTTCCCCGGCGCGGGTGAACGAACAGGTGCGCGCCGCCACTTCAAAGGCGCGCAGTGCATACAACGGGGGCAGACGTTCAACCATGCCAGGGGCAGTCCATTATTAGTATTTGTCGTAGTAGGGCAGAGCATTTTGCGTTTTTCAAGGGCGATGCAGCTGCGCACACTTTGCACCTGACCTGCATTGACGACAAAGGAGCCTCTTTTGAACACCACGCTGCTGTTGGCCTACCTGGGCACTGTACTCATTCTGATCGCCACCCCTGGGCCGGTGGTGGCGCTGGTGGTCGGCACCAGCGGGCGTTCGGGCACCGGGGCGGCCATACGCACGGCGCTGGGGGCCAATGCCGCCTCCCTGGTGCTGGTGGCCGCCGCTGCGCTGATCCTGGCCGGCAGCCTGGCACTCAGCCCGGTGGTTCTCAACGCGGTGGCGCTGGTGGGGTGCGTGTTCATGGCCTGGCTGGGGCTGGGGGCGCTGCGTGCGCCAGCCGTGGAGGATGCGCCGCCGCCCAGGGCAAGTGGCTGGTGGCACGGCTTTGCGGTGGGTATCGCCAACCCCAAGGACATTCTGTTCTTCGTGGCGTTCTTCCCGCAGTTCATCCACGTCACGGCCTCGTTCGGCACCAGCATCGGGGTGCTGGCGGCGTTGTGGCTGGTGGTCGACCTGGGGGTGCTGGCGCTGTACATCGCGCTGATGCGCGGCGCCCTGGCGCAGCGGCACCGGGCGCTGGTGGCCCGGCTGTCGGGGCTGGTGCTGTTGCTGGTGGCGGTGGCCGGCGCTGTGTATTCGGCGCGGGCGCTGCTGGCCGCCTAGAGGGTGACCACGGCCTTGTCGCTGCCCTGGGCCTGTTGCAACAGCAGGCTCAGCTGCGCCACCTGACGCTGCAACTGGTCGCGTTCTTCCTTGAGGCGGCGCAGTTCGTCGCGGCGCACGCTCACGTAAAGGGTCTGGGGTGGGCTCGCTGACATCAAGGTTCCCATTGCACACCTCGCAATTGGTTTGGTACATGGTTTGAGCGTAGACGCTCGATCGGCCGCGATTCTGAATTCTTTTTCCTGTCATGGGAACTTTTTTGTTTATCGCTGTCGTGCCGTTGGTCGATGAAACCAACCCGGGCCTGCCCGGACTAACCTTGAAGGCCTGAGCAGGCTTTCTACACTTTACGGAGCATCGGCACATGCAACTGGGAATCGTGGGGCTGGGCCGCATGGGCGGCAATATTGCAAGGCGCCTGATGCGCGAGGGGCACCACACCGTGGTGCATGACCGCAACGCGCCCGCCATCGATACGCTGGTGGCCGAGGGCGCCACAGGCGCCGCCGACCTGGCCGCACTGGTGCAGCAACTGGACGCGCCGCGCGCGGTCTGGGTGATGCTGCCGGCGGGCGAGGCCACCGAGCAGACCATCGCGCAACTGGCCGACCTGCTGGAAGCGGACGATGTGATCATCGACGGCGGCAATACCTTCTACAAGGACGACATCCGCCGCGCCCAGCACCTGGCCGAGCGCCAGTTGCACTACGTGGACGTCGGCACCTCCGGTGGCGTGTGGGGCCTTGAGCGCGGCTACTGCATGATGATCGGCGGCGAGCAGGCGATTTTCGAACGCCTCGAGCCGCTGTTCGCCACCCTGGCACCGGGTGAGGGCGACATTCCACGTACCCGTGGCCGAACCGGCCCCAGCGAGCGCGCCGAAAAGGGCTATATCCATGCCGGGCCACCCGGCGCCGGGCATTTCGTCAAGATGATCCACAACGGCATCGAGTACGGCCTGATGCAGGCCTATGCCGAGGGCTTCGACATTCTCAAGACCAAGGCCAGCGAGAGCCTGCCGGCCGACCAGCGCTTCGACCTCAACCTGCCCGAAATCGCCGAGGTGTGGCGCCGCGGCAGCGTGGTCACCTCGTGGCTGCTGGACCTGACCGCCGATGCACTGGTGGCCGACCCGCAGCTGAGCAGCTACAGCGGCTCGGTGTCCGACAGCGGCGAAGGGCGCTGGACCATCGATGCGGCGGTGGAGCAGGCGGTGCCGGTACCGGTGTTGTCCAGCGCACTGTTCGCGCGCTTTCGTTCACGCCAGCAGCAGGGCACCTACGGTGACAAGCTGCTGTCGGCGATGCGCTTCGGTTTTGGTGGCCATGTCGAGAAGCCCGAATGAGTGAACACGACGTCGAAGCGGCACCAGCCTGTACCCTGTTCCTGTTTGGCGCCAATGGCGACCTGGTCAAACGCCTGCTGATGCCGGCGCTGTACAACCTGCACCGCGACGGCCTGCTGGACAAAGGCATGCGCATCGTCGGGGTCGACCACAACCCGGCCACCGACGGCGAATTTGCCGAGCGCCTGGAAACCTTCATGCGTGAACGCGACCAGGGCGAGGGCGCCACCCGGTGCCTGGACGACAAGCTGTGGAAGCGCCTGGCCAAGGGCATCGGTTACCTCACCGGCGACTTCATGGAGCCCTCCACCTACCAGGCCATCGCCGAGCGCATCGACAAGGGGCGCACCGGCAACGCGATCTTCTACCTGGCCACCTCGCCGCGTTTTTTCAGCGGCGTGGTGCAGCAACTGGGGGCGGCCGGGCTGCTGGACGAGGCCAACGGCTTTCGTCGGGTGGTGGTGGAGAAGCCCTTCGGTTCGGACCTGGCCAGCGCCGAGGCGCTGAACGCCTGCCTGCTCAAGGTGATGAGCGAAAAGCAGATCTACCGCATCGACCACTACCTGGGCAAGGAGACGGTACAGAACATCCTGGTCAGCCGTTTTTCCAACGGCCTGTTCGAGGCGTTCTGGAACAACCACTACATCGATCACGTGCAGATCACCGCTGCCGAGACGGTGGGCGTGGAAACCCGTGGTGCCTTCTACGACACCACCGGGGCACTGCGCGACATGGTGCCCAACCACCTGTTCCAGCTGCTGGCGATGGTGGCGATGGAGCCGCCCGCCGCCTTTGGCGCGGACGCGGTGCGCAGTGAAAAGGCCAAGGTGATCGGTGCGATTCGCCCGTGGTCCAAGGCCATGGCCCTGAAGAACTCGGTACGCGGGCAGTACACCGCCGGCAAGCAGGGGCGCAAGAAGCTGGCCGGTTACCGCGAAGAGCCACGGGTCGACCCCGATAGCCAGACCGAAACCTACGTGGCGCTCAAGGTGATGATCGACAACTGGCGCTGGGTGGGCGTGCCGTTCTACCTGCGCACCGGCAAGCGCATGAGCGTGCGTGACACCGAGATCGCCATCTGCTTCAAGCCGGCGCCCTATGCGCAGTTTCGCGACAGCGACGCCGAGCGGCCCAAGCCCAACTACCTGAAGATCCAGATCCAGCCCAACGAAGGCATGTGGTTCGACCTGCAGGCCAAGCGCCCGGGGCCGACCCTGGCCATGGAGAACGTCGAGCTGGGTTTTGCCTACAAGGACTTCTTCAAGATGCAGCCCTCCACGGGCTACGAAACCCTGATCTACGACTGCCTGACGGGCGACCAGACGCTGTTCCAGCGTGCCGACAACATCGAGAACGGCTGGCGTGCGGTGCAGCCGTTCCTGGACGCCTGGGCGCAGGGCGGCGAGGTGCAGCCGTATGCGGCCGGGGAAGACGGGCCGCAGGCGGCCGACGAACTGCTGGCCCGCGATCGGCGGGTCTGGCACAGCATTGGTTGACGGGAGGTTCATGACGGGCGCCATCGAAGACTACGCACTACTGGGCAATTGCCGCAGCGCAGCACTGGTGGGCCGTGACGGCTCGCTGGACTGGCTGTGCTTTCCACGCTTCGACTCGCCGGCCTGCTTTGCCGCGCTGCTGGGCGACGAAGAAAACGGGCGCTGGCAGATCGCGCCGCGTGAAGCGCCGCTGGAGGTAACCCGCGAGTACCAGCAGGACACCCTGATCCTGCACACCACCTTCGTGACTGCCAGCGGCCGTGCGCGGCTGATCGACTGCATGCCGCTGGACGACGCGCACCACAGCGTGCTGCGCATCGTCGAAGGGCTGGAGGGCGAGGTGGCCTTCGACATGGACCTGGTGATGCGCTTCGACTATGGCAGCAGCGTGCCCTGGGTCGAGAAGCTCGACCCGCTGACCCTGACGGCGGTGGCAGGGCCGGACCGCCTGACCCTGCGCAGCACGGTAAGCACCCACGCACGCGATCACCATACCGGCAGCCGCTTCAGCGTGAAGGCCGGGCAGCGCCACACCTTCAGCCTGAGCCACCAGCCATCGCACCTGCCGTTGCAGCCGGCCTTCGAGCCGGAGCAGGCGCTGCTGGACACCGCGCACAAGTGGCGCGAGTTTGCTGCGCGCTGCCCGCAGGTGGGCGAGCACACGGCGCGGGTCAAGCGCTCGCTGATCACCCTCAAGGCGCTGACCTATGCACCCACCGGCGGCATCGTGGCCGCGGCCACCACCTCGCTGCCGGAGCACCTGGGTGGCGAGCGCAACTGGGATTACCGCTACTGCTGGCTGCGCGATGCCACCATGACCTTGCTGGCGTTCATGAACCTGGGCTACTTCGAGGAGGCCCAGGCCTGGCGCGAATGGCTGCTGCGCTCGGTGGCGGGCAACCCCGAGCAGATGCAGATCATGTACGGCCTGGCCGGCGAGCGCCGGCTGCCGGAGTACGAGCTGCCCTGGCTGGCCGGCTATGCCGGTTCGCAGCCGGTGCGGGTGGGCAATGCCGCGGCGGTGCAGCACCAGCTGGACATCTATGGCGAGGTGGCCGATGCGCTGTGTCAGGCCATGCGCGGCGGCCTGCCGCGCTTGCCACGCAGTGCGGCGATCGGGCGGGTGATCATGCCGTACCTGGAGACCATCTGGCGCCAGCCCGACGAGGGCATCTGGGAGGTGCGCGGGCCGCAGCAGCATTTCACCCACTCCAAGGTGATGGCCTGGGTGGCGTTCGATCGGGCGGCCAGCCTTAGCGAGCCGACCGAGGAGGGCAAGGCCCAGGCTGCGCACTACCGCGAGGTGGCCGCGCAGATCCATCGCCAGGTGTGCGAGCAGGGCGTCGATGCGCAGCTGGGCTGTTTTGTGCAGGCCTATGGCTCGCAGGAGATGGACGCGAGCCTGCTGCAGATTGCCCTGACCGGTTTTCTGCCAGCCGACGACCCGAGGTTTCTGGCAACCCTGGCGCAGATCGAGAAGCGCCTGCTGCATGACGGGCTGGTGCGCCGCTACGACAGCGACAGCGGCTGCGATGGGCTGGCGCCGGGGGAGGGTACGTTTCTGGTGTGCTCGTTCTGGCTGGCGGACGTGTACGTGCTGCTGGGGCGTCAGCAAGAGGCCCAGGCGTTGTTCGAGCGCCTGTGCGGGCTGTGCAACGATGTGGGGCTGCTGGCCGAGCAGTACGACCCGCAAGGTGGCCGCATGCTGGGCAATTTCCCGCAGGCCTTCAGCCATATCGGCATCATCAACACGGCGCTGAACCTGCACCGGGCGCAGTGTCCGGTGCGCGACAGGGCCCGCTGCGGGTGACTGCGGCGGCCGCTTCGCCGGCAAGGCCGGCTCGTGCAGTGCAGGAGCAACAGCCCAGCCTTTGGCACAAGCGCCGCCTACGGTCTGCGATATAGTCCAGCCACCTCATCCCGCGTCAGCCCAAGGAGTGCCACGTGACCGACTACACCGCGTTCAAGGTCGAACTGTCGAACAGCATCGCCCACGTCCAGATCAACCGCCCGGAAAAGATCAACGCCATGAATGCCGCGTTCTGGAGCGAGATCGTCGAGATCTTCCAGTGGATCGACGAGACCGACGCGGTGCGCGTGGTGGTGATCAGCGGCGCCGGCAAGCATTTTTCTTCCGGCATCGACCTGATGCTGCTGGCCTCGGTGGCCAACGAAATGGGCAAGGACGTAGGCCGCAACGCGCGCCTGCTGCGGCGCAAGATCCTGCAGATGCAGGCCTCGTTCAATGCCGTGGATACCTGCCGCAAGCCGGTGCTGGCAGCCATCCAGGGCTACTGCCTGGGCGGCGCGATCGACCTGATCGCCGCCTGCGACATGCGCTACGCGGCTGCCGATGCGCAGTTCTCGATCAAGGAAATCGACATGGGCATGGCCGCCGACGTCGGCACCCTGCAGCGCCTGCCACGCATCATCGGCGACGGCGTGCTGCGCGAGCTGGCCTACACCGGGCGCACTGTCGGCGCCGACGAGGCGCGCCAGATCGGCCTGGTCAACCGCACCTTCGACGATCAGGCCAGCCTGCTGGACGGGGTCTTTGCGATTGCCGCCGAGATCGCGGGCAAATCCCCGATTGCCGTGGCCGGCACCAAGGAGATGCTCAGCTACATGCGCGATCACCGCATCGACGACGGGCTGGAATACATTGCCACCTGGAACGCTGCCATGTTGCAATCCACCGACCTGCGGGTGGCGATGGCCGCCAGCATGAGCAAACAGAAACCGCAGTTCGACGACTGAGCCCGGTCGCGAACCCTCAAGGAACGCAACATGTCAGCGCGCTGGACCACTGCAGTACTGGACCCCAATACCCCCGGCGGCCTGGCCGTCGCCCACTGTGCCGAGGGCTTTCTGGTGGACGCCAACGGCGCGCTGTTCCCGCGGGACTGGCTCAGGCGCCAGGACCTGGACGTGGTGTGCGAGCACGGCATCGGCCACTTCGACGGCCAGCCGGTGTTTCTGCTCGAACTGCGCTCGGCACAGGCGCCGCAGGGCTGCAGCTGGCGCGGCCTGCGCCAGTTCATGCTGGAAGGCGATTCCGATACCTACACCCTCCTTGGTTATGCCGCGCAGATCGCCACCTGGGCCCGCGAGCACCGCTTTTGCGGCAGTTGCGGGCAGGCGATGGTGCAGATCCAGTGGGAGCGCGCGATGTACTGCGCCGGCTGCGAGCTGCGCAGCTACCCGCGCATTTCGCCGAGCATGATCGTGCTGATCACCCGTGGCGACGAGATACTGCTGGCGCGCTCGCCACGCTTCGTGACCGGCGTGTACAGCACCCTGGCCGGGTTTGCCGAGCCGGGCGAGTCGGCCGAGGACTGCCTGGTGCGCGAGGTGCGTGAAGAGGTGGCGCTGGAGGTGAAGAACCTCCAGTACGTGGGCAGCCAGTGCTGGCCGTTCCCGCATTCGATGATGCTGGGCTTTCATGCCGAATACGCCGGCGGCGAGATCGTGATGCAGGCCGACGAGATCGAGGATGCCCAGTGGTTCAGCGTGCATGCGCTGCCGCCGTTGCCGGCGGGCCGCTCGATTGCGCGTTACCTGATCGACCTGTACGTGGCGCGCCGCCTAGGCCTGGCCGAACCAGTGCTGCCACGCTAGGCGCACGGTCAGGGCCAGCACCACGGTGATGAACACCGGGCGGATGAACTTGCTGCCGCCGCTGATGGCGGTGCGTGCGCCGAAGAACGCGCCGACCATCAGCGACGAGCCCATGGCCAGGCCCACCGCCCAGTCCACCTGGCCGGAGAAGATGAACACCGACAGTGCTGCGGCGTTGCTCACGAAGTTCATGCTGCGCGCCACGCCGCTGGCCTTGACCAGGTCGATGGGGTACAGCAGCAGGGTGCTGACGGTCCAGAACGCGCCGGTGCCCGGGCCGGCCACGCCGTCATAGAAACCCAGGGTCAAGCCCTGGGGCAGTTGCCACTTCTTCTTGATCGGCGCATCGGCGTCCAGCGGCGCCTTTGGCGTGCCGCCGAACAGCAGGTAAACGCCGCAGGCGAACACCACCACCGGGAGCATCTTGTTCAGCCATTCGGCCGGCAGGTAGTGGGCAACGATGGCGCCGATGAAGGCCCCTACCAGGGTGCCGACCAGGGCGTGTCGCCACTGCGCGGGGTGGAACAGCTTGCGCCGGTAGTAGGTGAAGCCGGCGGTGGCCGAGCCGAAGGTGGAGCTGAGCTTGTTGGTGCCCAGCACCAGGTGCGGCGGCATGCCGGCGGTGAGCAGGGCGGGGGTGGTGAGCAGGCCGCCGCCGCCGGCGATGGCGTCGATGAACCCGGCCACGAAGGCCACGGCGGCAAGAATGGCTAGGGTGGTGAGATCTACGCTGAGTTCGAAGGGCATGGTGTTGGGCTTATTCGACTGGGGCGCAGAACGGTAAAGCTGCGCCTGAGGGGCGCTATGGTAAAGGAGATGGTGCGTGCCTGTCAGGGCCCTATCGCGGGTCAAGCCCGCTCCCACAGAAATAGCGGTGATCCTTGTGGGAGCGGGCTTGACCCGCTTTGCGGTATCAGGACAGGAACCCCCCATCCACATTCAACGCCGTACCGGTGGTGTAGCTGGACGCATCGCTGGCCAGGTACAGCACCGCGCCCGCCATCTCCTTCGGATCGGCCACGCGCTTGAGCGGGATCTGCTGCAGCGCCGTGTTCAGGATCGCTTCGTTCTTGACCAGCGCCGAGGCGAACCTGGTGTCGGTCAGCCCCGGCAGCAGCGCATTGCAGCGGATGCCAAAGGGGGCGCATTCCTTGGCGAACACCTTGGTCATGTTGATCACCGCCGCCTTGGTCACCGAGTAGATCCCCTGGAACACCCCCGGCGATACGCCATTGATCGACGCCACGTTGATGATGCTGCCGCCGCCGTTTTCGCGCATCAGCTTGCCGGCCTCGACCGACATGAAGAAATAGCCGCGGATGTTCACGTCGACGGTCTTCTGGAAGGCGCTCAGGTCGGTGTCCAGCACGTTGCAGAACTGCGGGTTGGTGGCGGCGTTGTTGACCAGGATGTCCAGGCGCCCGAACTGCTCGCGAATGCCGGCGAACACCGCGCCGATCTGTTCCATCTCGCCAATGTGGCAGGCCACCGCCGTGGCCTTGCCGCCGGCGGCGATGATCGCGTCGGCCACGTGCTGGCAGCCGTCGAGCTTGCGGCTGGACACGATCACGTGGGCACCCTGCTGGGCCAGCAGGTGGGCAATCGCCTCGCCGATGCCGCGGCTGGCGCCGGACACGAAGGCGATCTTGCCGTCGAGGTCGAACAACTGGGTCTTGGACATGGGGCGGGTTCCTTGTAGTTGTAGGGCGTCAGAGCGTGGATTTGCCGATGACCTGCAGGCTCATGTGCTCCAGCAGCTTGTTCATGTGCACGAACTGGGCGAAGCGCTTGTCCTGGGTCTGGCCATGGAAGAAGCGGTAGTAGATCTGCTGCACGATGCCGGCCAGGCGGAACAGGCCGTAGGTGTAGTAGAAGTCGAAGTTGTCGATCTGCAGCCCGGCACGTTCGGCGTAGTAGTCGACGAACTGGCGCCGGGTGAGCATGCCCGGTGCGTTGCTCGGCTGGCGACGCATCAGCTGCACGGGCGCAGGGTCGCCGGCTTCGATCCAGTAGGCCAGGGTATTGCCCAGGTCCATCAGCGGGTCGCCGAGGGTGGTCATTTCCCAGTCCAGCACGCCGATGATGCGCATGGGGTTGTCGGCGTCGAGGATCACGTTGTCGAAGCGGTAGTCGTTGTGCACGATGGCGGGGCGTGGGTGGTCGGCCGGCATCTTCTCGCGCAGCCAGGCGATCACCGTTTCCCAGCGCGGCGCATCCGGGGTCAGGGCCTTTTCATAACGTGCGCTCCAGCCTTCGATCTGGCGCTGCACATAGCCTTCGGGCTTGCCCAGGTCGGCCAGGCCGCAGGCGGTGTAGTCCACCTGGTGCAGCTCGACCAGGCGGTCGATGAAGCTCTTGCACAGGGCTTCGGTGCGCTGGTTGTCCAGGCCCAGTTCGGGGGGCAGGTCCGAGCGCAGGATGATGCCCTTGACCCGGTCCATCACGTAGAACTCGCCGCCGATCAGCGATTCGTCGGTGCAGTGCACGTAGGCCTTGGGGCAATAGGGGAAGCCGCTGTTGAGCTGGTTGAGGATGCGAAACTCGCGGCCCATGTCGTGGGCCGACTTGGCCTTTTGCCCGAACGGCGGGCGGCGCAGCACGAACTCGCGGTCCGGGTAGCTGAGCAGGTAGGTGAGGTTGGACGCGCCACCGGGGAACTGGCTGATCACCGGCGTGCCGCTCAGGCCTGGAATGCTGGCCTTGAGATAAGGGTCGATGAGGGCGGCATCGAGTTCTTCGCCGGGGCGAACCTGGGTCGACTGGTCGGTGAGCGTCATGCTTTTCCCTTATTCTGAAAGTCGCTGATTATTGTTTAATCTAATTCTCGTGGATAAACCGAACAAGTGTTTGACTGTGTTATAGGCCAGCGTGTTGCACCACGATCACCACCCCTGATGCCGGGCGAAAAAAAACCGAAGCACAAGGCTTCGGTTCTGGTCGGCATCAGCGCAAGGCTCAGGCCGGGAACAGCTCGCTGAGTTTCATCGACAGCATCATGTCGCCTTCGACGCGCAGCTTGCCGCCCATGAAGGCCTGCATGCCGTCGGTTTCGCCGCTGACGATGCCCTTGAGGGTTTCGCTGTCCAGCACCAGGGTGCAGTTGGCGTCAGGGTTTTCGCCTTCCTGCAGGTCGCAGGTGCCGTCCTTGACGATCAGCGAGAAGTGCTTGTCTTCGTCGGTGATGTTGAAGCCGAACACCAGGTCCAGGCCGGCAGCGGCGGCAGGGTTGAACTTCTCTTGCATGGCTTGAACGGCTTTAGCTACGTCGGTCATGGTGTATTCCTTATTAAGTGATGTAAGCGACCCTGGGGCCGCAACAGGCCGGTGCTCATCGGTAGGTGATGAGCGCCGGCACCCTCAGCAACTGCACGTGGGCCTGGTTGTTGAAGGAAGCCAGCGCCACCTCGCGGCCACGAAACTTCAGCTGGCTGAGCGAGGTGTTGACGATCTGCCAGTTCAGCGCGAACGCCTGGCTGGGGGTGATGCCGGTGATCAGGTGGAGCAGGGCGGTGATGGTGCCGCCGGAGGTGAAGATGGCAATGTTGTCGCCTTGCCCGGCCTCGCGCAGCAGGCGTTGCAGGCCGTCGTGCACCTGCTCGACGAAGCCCTGCCAGCTTTGCAGGCCGTCGACATCGTGCTCGCCGCCGTGCCAGCGCTGCACCAGCAGGGCGAACAGGCGCTGGAACTCGCTGCGGTTGTCGCGGGCATTGCGCAGGATGTGCAGCGCCTCGGGCTCGTCCGGCAGCAGGCCGGGCAGCAGCGCGCGGATGACGGCGTCGGCGTCGAATTCGTTGAAGGCAGGGTCGGTTTCCAGGCTGGGTACCGCGCTGCCGGCAGCCTGCAGGCGGGCCAGGGCCAGGCGTGCGGTGTGCTGCTGGCGGCGCAGGTCGCCGGCCACGCAGCGATCCAGGCGCAGGCCCAGCTGGGCGAGGTGATCGCCCAGTGCTTCGCTCTGGGCAATGCCGGTCGGCGACAACACGTCGTAGTCGTCGGCACCAAAGGAGGCCTGGCCATGTCGAATGAGGTAGATGCTGCCCACGTCGTATGCCTGGAGTGAAGGTTCTGGCGAGGGTAGGTGGCCGATGGCGGCCTGTCAACGAAAAAACATACAAGCGTTTGAAAAGGTCGTTTGAACTGCGTTTCGGGGCGTTGCCCACGCTGGTGGAGGCGTGGCCGCGCCGGTATGCTTGGGCCACGTTTGGCGCCGTACGGGCGCAGACATGTTAAGGAGCTACTGTGGATTTTCTTGCTGAATACGCCAGCTTTCTGGCCAAGACCGCGACCCTGGTGATCGCGCTCCTGGTGGTGTTGTCGGCCATTGCCGGGTTGCGCGGCAAGGGCCGGCGCAAGGCCGGGGGGCAGTTGCACGTGACTCGCCTCAACGATTTCTACAAGGACCTGCGCGAGCGCCTGGAGTCGGGTCTGCTCGACAAGGCCCAGCTCAAGGCCCTGCGCAAGCAGCAGGCCAAGCGCGACAAGCAGCAGAAGAAAAAGCCCGAGGACAAGCCGCGGGTGTTCGTGCTGGATTTCGACGGCGACATCAAGGCCTCGGCCACCGAGAGCCTGCGCAATGAAATCACCGCGCTGCTGACCCTCGCCACGCCCAAGGACGAAGTGGTACTGCGCCTTGAAAGCGGTGGCGGCATGGTGCACAGCTACGGCCTGGCGTCCTCGCAGCTGGCGCGTATCCGCCAGGCCGGCGTGCCGCTGACGGTGTGCATCGACAAGGTGGCGGCCAGCGGCGGCTACATGATGGCCTGCATCGGTGACAGGATCGTCAGTGCGCCCTTCGCCATTCTGGGCTCCATCGGGGTGGTGGCGCAGTTGCCCAACGTCAACCGCCTGCTGAAAAAGCACGATGTAGACTTCGAGGTTTTCACGGCGGGTGAGTACAAGCGCACCGTGACCGTGTTTGGCGAAAACACCGAGAAGGGCCGCGAGAAGTTCCAGGAAGACCTGGACGTGACCCATCAGCTGTTCAAGGATTTCGTCTCGCGTTACCGCCCGCAGTTGCACATCGATGAGGTGGCCACCGGCGAGGTCTGGCTGGGGGTGGCGGCATTGAACAAGCAACTGGTGGACGAGCTGCGCACCAGTGACGAATACCTGAGCGAACGCGCTCGCGATTCGAACCTGTATCACCTGCATTTTGCCGAACGCAAGAGCCTGCAGGAGCGCGTTGGCCTGGCTGCCAGCGCCTCCATCGAGAACACCCTGGTGGGCTTGTGGAGCCGTCTGGGCCGCTGGCGCTGAGCAATATGTAGCACTTCACCTGCGTCATGATGGGGTCTGCTTGGGGTTCAATCTACCCCGAGGACCATCATGACCACTCCCACCGATTCCACCGACACCTATGTCACCCCGGGGCCGCACGGCCCCTTCATCCATCAGCGCATGCCTGACTGGCTCAAGCACTCCACCCCTGCAAGTTTCGCGGCCCTGAGCCGGCCCTGGGGCGCCGAACAGCACCAGGGCGCAGGGGATGCGCCGGCGCCCTGGTTCAGCAATGCCCGCGAGGACCAGCGCCAGGCACTGCTCGCCTGCCAGCAGCACGCCCGCGCCTGCGCCGACGCGTTGGCGCGTACCCTGCGCCCCCTCAAAGGCATCGTCGAGTTCGCCGAGCCGCTGCTCAAGGCCAGGCTCAAGCGCGACTTGCAGCGCGACGACGACGTCAACACCCACGAATTCGTGCACGTTACCCACGACACCGAACTGCTGGGTGCGCTGGTGCGCGTGGTGCCCAGGCGCCAGAGCCTGCTGCAGGCGGCGCTGCAGAACTTTGCCCGGGATGCCGAATTCGACGCCGGTACGGCCCTGGCGGCCAAGGGCGCATTTTCCATGACGCTGGTACCTGGCAGCGAGCACGCGCCGCGCTATCGCTACGTTTACAGCAGCAAGCTGGCGGTGGCCCCGCGCGACTTTGCCCGTGTGTGCCATGAGCTGGACCTGGGCAAGCAGTACCAGGACCACCTGGCTGCGGTGTACGAGGCGCCGGCCACCCATGATCGGGTTCGCCGGCAGTCCATCGAGGCCTACAAGGCGCGCCTGCGCGTGCGCACCTGGATTGCGGCGATGAAGGGCGAGATTGGCGAGGCTGCCCGCAGCGCCTTGCTCGGCTGGCTCGATGGCACCGGTGCCGCCCAGTACAACGGCAAGCCCCTGGTGTTCAGCACCCTGGAAATGTTCGGCATTGGTTTGTCCGGTATCTGGGTGGCCAGTGCCGACCGCCTGCTCAGCGAGCAGACCGAGCCTGTGCTGGTGTATGTGCCTGGCGCGCCCCTGTACCCGCTCAAGGAATACCCGAGCATCGAGGCGTTCAAGCGCGACCTGCGCATCAACCTGATTTCGCCCGCCTATCAGCAGGCCATGCGCGGTTGTGTGGCACGGGCCGATGAAGAGCGCTTCTTCGGGCTGCTGGAAAGCAATCTGTTTCACCTGGTCGATGGCCAGCACGGGCTGCTGGAGCGCCAGCCCAACCTGGAGGCGGACCTGTACCTGCGTGAACACCGGGTGGAAGAAGACCTGTTCGAGTTGCAGCATCGACGCCTGATCGAGAAGGCCAGGGCTGATGCGCGGCACCTGGCCGTGCCCAGTGCCGACGCGGACGAAGCGGCCCGCGAGGCGCGCCTGGCGTACTGGGAAAGCATCGGTCTGAACGTGCTCAACAGCGCCGCCTTCTTCGTACCCGGGCTGGGGGAGGTGATGGCGGTGGTGGCGGCCGGCCAGTTGATCGGGGAGGTGGTCGAGGGCATCGAGGACTGGGAGGTGGGTGATCGCGAGCTGGCCATGGCGCACCTGCAGTCGGTGGCACTGAACATTGCATTCGCCGTGGGCCTGGGGCTTGCCCTCAAGCCGTTGGCCGTCGGGCCGGGCAGCGAGTTGCTGGAAGGCACAGTCCAGATCAGGCTGGCCAACGGGCAGTACCGGCTGTGGAAGCCGCAGCTGGAGCCCTATGCCGCGGATGTCGATCTGTCGGGGGTCGTGCCGGACCTTCAGGGGCGCTACAGCGTGGGCGACAAGACCTACATTCGTGTGCAGGGCCGCGCCTACGAGGTGGTCGGCACCGAAGCGGGCCAGTACCAGGTCCGCCATCCTCGCGATGACGCCTACCAGCCGCCGGTGGTGCACAACGGCGCCGGGGCCTGGCGCCTCGAGGCCGAAGACCCGCAGCAGTGGGAAGGCCTGACGTTGTGGCGGCGCTTGGGCCATCTGGTGGACGGCATGGGTGACGAGGACCTGCTGAACATGGCCGCCATCACCGGCATCGACGAGGCACGCCTGCGCCGCCTGCACAGCAACAACGAGCCTTTGCCGGCGTTGCTCGGCGACAGCCTGGTGCGCTGGCAGATGAGCCGCAGGGTGGCGGATGTGATTGCGGCCATGCGCGACGGGCAACCACTGGCCACCGAGCTCGATGCCTTGCCCCTGGCCTTGCTCACACGCATGCCGGGTTGGCCGGCCGGTGTGCTGGTGCGGGTGATGGAGGACGGGCAGCTGGTCAAGGAGTACGGTACGCCGCTGAGCGCCGACAACCGGACCCTGTCGATCACGCGCCAGGAACTGGTCGACGGTCGCTTCCTGACAACGCTGCTGCAGGGCTTGACCGAACAGGAAGAGAAGGCCCTGTTCGGCCCCTACCTGGCCAGGACCGAGGCTGGTCGCCTGACGCAATTGCGTGAAGCCTATGCCCGTTACGCCAGCGTCAACCGCAGCCAGGTGTTCGACAGCCTCTACCGCGCCGACCCGGTGCAGGAGGTGGCGGGCATGGCGGTGGTACGCAAGCAGTTTGCCGGGCTGGCGTGGCGGCAGGCCAGAGAGCTGGTCGAGAGTGCCAGCGTCAGCGAGCGAGCGCAGCTCACCGCCAACCCGCCGCGGGTGCCGTTGCGCCTGGCCGAACAGGCCCGCTGGCTGGTGGAGCAGGCGCGCGTGGTGCGTGCCCGTGAGGGCCTCTACCTGGGCTACACCGATCGCCTGGACTGCCTGAAGGTTGCCATGGACCAGTTGCAGGCCTTGCCGGGTTGGTCTGGCGATGTGCTGTTGCAGGTACGTGAGGGCAGCCCGTGGGGCGATGAGCTCAAGGCGGTCGGGAGCAGCACGGCCACCGGCACCAAGCGTATTCTCGCGCGGCTGGACGAAGGCTATCAGGCTTATGACAGCGAGCATAACGCGCTGGGCGGGGTGGAGCCGTTGTGCGCCGCCATGCTGCATGCGCTGCCCGACAGCGAGCGCGTGCTGCTGGGCCTGAACATCAACCAGGCCGACGCGTTGCGCCTGATGTTGGCCGAGAATGCCGCCAAGGATACGGCTGCGGTGCGTAGCAGCATCGGCGTGCGTCCGCGCACGCGCTGGTTCAAGCCGCCAATGCGCATGCTCGATGGCCAGATCGGTTATCCGCTCAGTGGCCGGCGCCCGTTCGGCAGGCCGCAGACGCCGATGCAGAGGGTCCGGGCGCTGTACCCCGACCTGGCGGTGGACGAGGTGCAGGCCTTTTTGCAGGAGCTAGGCGAGGGGCTCAGTGAGGAGGAGCTGCTGGTCAAGCTTGAGGGGCGTCGCCAGGAACTGTTCAAGCTGATCGATGAGCTGACCGCCTGGCGCAACGATCAGTCCGTGAGTTTCGCCACCCGTCGCCACCGGGAGGTGGCGGCCGATCGCATCGAGCGTTGCTGGCGGCGCCAGACCAGCCCGGTGGTAACCTTTGAAGGGCGAACCGTCGGCTACACCCTCAACCTGTCGGAGACGCGCCTTGAAGGTCTGCCGATTCTGAGTGCCGATTTCAGCCATGTGGCGTCGCTGTTCATGCGCGACATGCAGTTGAGTGAGTTGCCCGAAGCCTTTGTCGAGCAGTTTGCCAATACGCGCTGGCTCAACCTTTCCAACAACCTGTTCAGCACCCTGCCTGCCGCGCTGGAAGCCATACCGCGCATCACCCGGCTGACGTTCAGCTACAACAGCCTGGTCATGGATGCTGCTGCCAATGCGGTGCTGGCCAAACTGGTTCGCCTGAGAATCCTCAACCTGGACCATAACCCGTTGATAACCGCGCCCGATGTTTCGACCCTGGTCGACCTGCGCGGGCTCAGGCTGCAGCACACGGGCATCAGTACCTGGCCGACCGGCCTGATGGACCTTGACATGCTCGAAGAGGTCGACCTGCGCGCCAACAACATTCAGGTGGTGCCGCAGGACGTGCTGGCGCCCGCAGCCGAGCGTGTCGATCGGGTGTTGAGGATCAATCGGGTCACCAGCCTGCACGGCAACCCGATCGATGCCGACAGCCAGGTCAGGCTGACGGTCTATCGTCAGCGCACGCGTATCAGCTTTGGCGTGACGCCGAACCTGCGCGTCCATTTTGCGCCCGAGCCGATGGCTGCCGGTGCCACGGCCTGGCTTGCCGGTGCAGATGCGGTGCAGGCGGCCGAACTGCAGGCGATGTGGGATGCGCTCAAGGCCGAACCGGGCACCGGCGAACTGTTCCGGCTGTTCGATGACCTGGGGGAGACGTCCGATTTTCGCGAGACCTACGACGACCTCAAGCAGCGGGTGTGGGCGCTGATCAAGGCAGTGAGCGCCAACACGGCGCTGCGCGAGGAGGTACTGCAGACCCTGGACAGCGTGCGCAATTGTGGCGATGCGGTGATCCTGGTGTTCAGCCAGCTTGAGGTGCAGGTGCTGATCAACCACGCCCTGGCGCTGGGTAGCCAGTTGGGTGCCGAGTGGTCACTGATGAAGCTGGCGCGTGGGCTGTATCGTCTGGAGCAGGTCGAGCTGATTGCCCAACGGGTCATCGATGCACGTGTGCGTGCTGGCACGGTGGTGGACGAGGTCGAAGTGCGGCTGGCTTACCGTACCGCGCTGACCGAGCCGCTCGAACTGCCGGGGCAGCCCAACACCATGCGCTACCGAGCCACTGCCCAGGTCACCGATGCCGATATCAAGGCTGCGCAGAAGGAGATCGAAGAGGGCGAGACGCCGGCAGTGCTCAAGGCTTCGATTGCCCAGCGCGACTTCTGGGTCAGCTACCTGAAGGTGCAGTATGCCGAGCGCTACCAGCGCATCGCCAAGCCGCTGCACGCCCGCATGGAGGCCTTGCAGGCAGATGCAGATGCAGGGCACATCACCGAAGCGGCGTACCTGCGCCAGAGCCACGTACTGCAAGCCAACCTGGCCAAGGAGGAGAAAAAGTTGCTGGAGACGCTGACGGCAGAAATCTGGAACAGCGTGCCCGACCAGGTCACCCGGTTGTAAATTCGACGC
>NZ_JANIAH010000013.1:0-176621 GCF_028682105.1 Pseudomonas sp. 8209 | reverse complement strand
TGCTACGCTGGAAGTGGGGCGAATTATAGAGAGATTAAATCGTGCGTCAAGGGCTAATTTGAAACTTTCGCAAAACAAAGCAAACCAGACCTTCTCTATATAGGAAGGGCGGCTTACGCCGCCCTCTCTTTATTCAGCCTTCAGACTGATACGTGCAAACGCCTTCTTGCCCGCCTGACACACATGGGTGGAGCCCAGCTCGAAGACGAAGCCACGATCAACGACCTCACCATCGACCTTCACGCTTCCTGCCGCCAGCAGATCACGGGCTGCCGCCGAGTTCTTGACCAGGCCCGCCTTGTTCAGCACAGCAGAAATCGGCATGGCCTCGGCAGCCAGCACGTCGATCTGCGGCAGGTCCTCCGGCAGCTCGCCATCCTTCATGCGATTACCCGCTGCGCGGTGGGCATTGGCCGCAGCCTCCTCACCATGGAAGCGTGCCACGATCTCTTCAGCCAGCTTGATCTTGATATCCCGCGGGTTGGCACCAGCAGCCACTTCAGCACGGAACCCATCGATCTCTTCCATGGAGCGAAAGCTCAGCAGCTCGAAGTAACGCCACATCAACGTATCAGGGATCGACACCAGCTTGCTGTACATCACCCCTGGTGCTTCCTGGATACCTACATAGTTACCCAGCGACTTGGACATCTTCTTCACGCCATCCAGCCCTTCGAGCAATGGCATGGTGACGATGTTCTGCGCCTCCTGGCCGTAGCCACGCTGCAGCTCGCGCCCCATCAGCAGGTTGAACTTCTGGTCGGTACCGCCCAGCTCGACATCGGCCTTCAGCGCCACCGAGTCATAGCCCTGCACAAGCGGATAGAGGAACTCGTGAATCGCGATCGGCTGGTTGCTGGTATAGCGCTTGTCGAAGTCGTCGCGCTCGAGCATGCGCGCCACGGTGTACTGTGAAGCCAGGCGAATGAAGTCGGCCGGGGTCAGCGCGTCCATCCAGGTAGAGTTGAACGCGACCTCGGTCTTGGCCGGATCAAGAATCTTGAACACCTGCTGCTTGTAGGTCTCGGCGTTCTCCAGCACCTGCTCGCGGGTCAGCGGCGGGCGTGTGGCGCTCTTGCCGCTCGGGTCACCGATCATGCCTGTGAAGTCGCCGATCAGGAAGATCACCTGATGCCCCAGTTCCTGGAACTGGCGCAGCTTGTTAATAAGGACGGTGTGCCCCAGGTGCAGATCCGGCGCAGTCGGGTCGAAACCCGCCTTGATCCGCAGCGGTTGCCCGCGCTTGAGCTTCTCGACCAGTTCGGCCTCGACCAGTACCTCTTCCGCACCACGCTTGATCAGCGCTAGCTGCTCTTCAACCGACTTCATAACAGACCCGCAAGGCTCAGATTCAAAGGGCCCCAACCATACAAGATCAGCCATCAAATACAAGTTTTTGCCCCGGATGTGACCGCACACCCGACTGATGACGTCTGCGCGCTTGCGCTGAAGGGGATTTGGTTATATTTTATACAGTTATTTCATCTTCATCATGTCATTCATCTTTTCCAATCCATCTTTTTCAAAGTCAATCTACCTATGACCAACGAACCGACTAAAGCGCCTCCGCTTTATCCGAAGAGCCACCTGTTGGCCGCCAGCGGTATCGCCGCCCTGCTCAGCCTGGCCTTGCTGGTGTTCCCCTCCAGCGAGGTCGAAGCCAAGAAAACCACCCTTAACCTCGAGCTGGAATCCCCTGCCGAGCAGCTGAAGCAACAGGAAACCACCCAGGCCGACGTCCGCGAAGAAACCACCGCCTCGCCGTTCGCCCAGATTGACACTGCCCCCGCGCCCACCGAAGAAACCGCCAAGACCGAACCCACCCCAACTGCCGAACCCGCCAAGGATCCAAGCCACCGCGAAGTCACCGTGGCCCGTGGCGACACCCTGTCGACACTGTTCGCCAAGGTCGGCCTGCCGGCCAATGTGGTGCACGAGGTGCTTGCCAGCAACAAGCAGGCCAAGCAATTCAGCCAGCTCAAGCATGGCCAGGTACTGGAAATCGAACTGGACAAGGACGGCCAACTGGCCAGCCTGCACAGCAAGGTCAGCGATCTCGAGACCATCCGCCTGACCAAGGGCGACAAGGGCTATGCCTTCAACCGTGAAATCACCAAGCCTGTGGTTCGCTCGGCCTACGTGCACGGCGTCATCAAGAGTTCGCTGTCGGCTTCCGCGCAGCGTGCCGGCCTGAACCATTCGCTGACCATGGACATGGCCCGCATCTTCGGCTACGACATCGACTTCGCCCAGGACATCCGCCAGGGTGACGAATTCGACGTGATCTACGAACAGAAAGTGGTCAATGGCAAGGTGGTCGGCAACGGCAACATCCTGTCGGCACGCTTCACCAACCGCGGCAAGAGCTTCACTGCGGTGCGCTATACCAACAAGCAGGGCAACACCAGCTACTACACCGCCGACGGCAATAGCATGCGCAAGGCGTTCATTCGTACCCCGGTGGACTTCGCCCGCATCAGCTCGCGCTTCTCGGCAGGTCGCAAGCACCCTATCCTGAACAAGATCCGCGCCCACAAGGGCGTCGACTATGCAGCGCCGCGCGGCACGCCGATCAAGGCCGCCGGTGACGGCAAGGTACTGCTGGCCGGTCGTCGTGGAGGCTACGGCAACACCGTGATCATCAAGCACGGCAATACCTACCAGACCCTGTACGGGCACATGCAGGGCTTCGCCAAGGGCATCAAGACCGGCGGCACGGTCAAGCAGGGCCAGGTGATCGGCTACATCGGCACCACGGGGCTGTCCACCGGGCCGCACCTGCACTACGAGTTCCAGGTCAATGGCGTGCACGTCGACCCGCTCGGACAGAAGCTGCCAATGGCCGATCCGATCGCCAAGGCTGAACGCCAGCGCTTCCTGCAGCAAAGCCAGCCGCTGATGGCGCGCATGGAACAAGAGAAGGCCACCATGCTGGCCTCGGCCAAGCGCTAAGCCATGGCCCTGTATCTGGGAGTGATGTCCGGCACCAGCCTCGATGGCCTGGACATCGCCTTGATCAGACAGGAGCAGCGTCTCACGCTGCTCGCTACCCATTACATTCCGATGCCCCAGGCGCTGCGCGACGACTTGCTCGCGCTGTGCGCCAGCGGCCCCGACGAAATTGCCCGCGCCGCCCTGGCCGAGGCTGTCTGGGTGAGACTGGCCGCCGAAGGCATTCAGCAATTGCTGGCCGAACAGCACCTGCAGCCTGCAGATATCCGCGCTATTGGCAGCCACGGACAGACCATTCGCCACGAGCCTGCCCAGGGCTTCACCGTTCAGATCGGCAACCCGGCGCTGCTGGCAGAGCTGACCGGGATTACAGTGGTCAGCGATTTTCGCCGCCGCGACGTGGCTGCCGGCGGCCAGGGGGCCCCCTTGGTGCCGGCCTTTCATGAAGCGCTGTTCGACAATCAGGGCGAGCGCCTGGCAGTACTCAACGTCGGCGGCTTCAGCAACCTGAGCCTGATCGAGACCGGCAAGCCGGTCAGCGGCTTCGACTGTGGCCCGGGCAACGTACTGCTGGATGCCTGGATCAACGAGAAACAAGGTCACGGCTATGATGCCGACGGCGCCTGGGCGGCCACAGGCCACGTCATCCCCGGGCTGCTCGCCAGCCTGCTCAGCGATCCGTTCTTTGCCGGCACCGGTCCCAAGAGTACCGGCCGCGAGGTGTTCAACCTGACATGGCTGCGCAAGCACCTGGCCGGCCAGCCCCCCGGCAGCGATGCCGACGTGCAGGCCACCCTGCTCGAACTTACCGCCCATAGCATCGTCAGCTCGCTGCAGGCGGCGCAGACAGCCACCCAGGCGCTGCTGGTCTGTGGCGGCGGCGCCCACAACGGCACACTGATGAAGCGTCTGGCCTGCCTGCTGCCCAACGCCCGGGTCAGCAGCACTGCCATCAACGGCGTCGATCCAGACTGGGTGGAAGCCATGGCCTTCGCCTGGCTGGCACACTGCTGCCTGGAGGGCATCGCCGCCAACCGCCCCAGTGTTACTGGCGCCAAGGGCCTGCGCGTTCTGGGCGCGATCTACCCCGCCTGAACGCACACAGCAAAACGCCGCGCAGAGGCGCGGCGTCAGCAGTACTGCCTGTAACTCAGATCGAGAACGAAGAGCCGCAACCGCAGGTGGTGGTGGCGTTCGGGTTCTTGATGACGAAACGCGAACCTTCCAGACCTTCCTGGTAGTCCACTTCCGCGCCCGCCAGGTACTGGAAGCTCATCGGGTCGACCACCAGGGCAACACCCTCGCGCTCGACGATGGTGTCGTCTTCAGCCACATCTTCGTCGAAGGTGAAGCCGTACTGGAAGCCCGAGCAACCGCCACCGGTCACGAACACGCGCAATTTGAGGCGATCATTGCCCTCTTCATCGACCAGGGTCTTCACCTTGTGCGCGGCACCCTGCGTGAATTGCAAAATCGTGGGGGTGAAGGATTCGACGCTCATGCTGACTTTCTCCCGGCGCTGTTGCCGCCTTAATGCGTGATGACGCGCATTATCCGCTTCTCCGAGAAAATCGGTCAACAATAGAAGCAGCGGCAGGCCGCAAGCGACAAGCGGCAAATGCCGCCCTATGTCCGCTTGCAGCCTGCCGGTTGCGCCTTAAGGCAGCAGCCCGGCGTGGGACAGGCCCATACGCTCGTCCAGACCGAACAGAATGTTCAGGTTCTGTACCGCCTGGCCCGAGGCCCCCTTCACGAGGTTGTCGATTACCGACAACACCACCACCAGATCACCCCCTTGCGGGCGATGCACGGCAATGCGGCATACGTTGGCCCCGCGCACGCTGCGGGTTTCCGGGTGGCTGCCGGCTGGCATCACGTCGACGAACGGCTCATTGGCGTAGCGTTTTTCGAACAGCGCCTGCAGGTCGACCGAGGTGTCGGCGACGGTGGCATACAACGTCGAATGAATACCGCGGATCATCGGCGTCAGGTGAGGCACGAACGTCAGGCCGACATCACCACCGGCTGCCCGGCGCAGGCCCTGACGGATCTCGGGCAGATGACGGTGGCCTTTCACCGCGTAGGCCTTCATGCTTTCACCGGCTTCACAGAACAGCGAGCCAACGCTG
Organism: Pseudomonas sp. 8209; assembly: GCF_028682105.1. Lineage (NCBI taxonomy): Bacteria > Pseudomonadati > Pseudomonadota > Gammaproteobacteria > Pseudomonadales > Pseudomonadaceae > Pseudomonas > Pseudomonas sp. 8209. The sequence continues at coordinate 171,540 of NZ_JANIAH010000013.1, read as the reverse complement.
GCACCGCGGCCTGCACCACTGACCCCAGACTTGCAGTCGGCAATCAGGCGCGAGGCATCAGCAATGCCCGCTTCCAGCAACGGCAGGAACCCCAGCTGGGTCGCGGTGGGGTAGCAACCCGGCACGGCGATCAGGCGGGCGCTGCGGATCTGCTCGCGGTTCACTTCCGGCAGGCCATACACCGCATCCTTGAGCAGCTCTGGCGCGCCGTGGGGCTGGCCGTACCACTGCGCCCACTCATCGGCGTCCTGCAGTCGGAAGTCGGCCGACAGGTCGATGACCTTGGTGCCGGCTGCCAGCAACTCGCCGGCCAGGGCATGGGCCACGCCGTGCGGGGTGGCGAAGAACACCACGTCACAGGCCGCCAGGGTCTTGGTGTCCGGCACGCTGAAAGCCAGGTTGTCGTAGTGGCCACGCAGGTTCGGGTACATTTCGGCCACCGGCAGGCCCGCTTCGGAACGCGAGGTGATGACTGCCACTTCAGCCTGTGGATGCTGTGCCAACAGACGCAGCAGCTCGACACCGGTGTAACCCGTGCCGCCGACGATACCGACCTTGACCATATACCTGCCCCTTTCAACGAACCGACTGGAAAACCACGGATAATATGGGCCCACAGCCTTGGTAACAACCGTTCGGGTGACGCCTGCACACACAAGCCACTACTATCTGACGACCGTGAACCTGAAGGACTACCTAAAAATGCTGTTTCTCTGGATCAAAGCCCTGCACATCGTCAGTGTCGTCTGCTGGTTTGCCGGCCTGTTCTACCTCCCTCGCCTGTTCGTCTATCACGCCCAGAGCCAGGACACCATCAGCCAGGAACGCTTCGTCACCATGGAGCGCAAGCTGTACCGCGGCATCATGGGCCCGGCAATGATCGCGACTTTCGTGTTCGGCATCTGGCTGCTCAGCCTCAACCCCGACTTCCTCAAGCAGGGCTGGATGCACGCCAAGCTGACCCTGATCATTCTGCTGACCGGCTACCATCACATGTGCGGCGCCAACGTGAAGCGCTTCGCGCGCGGCGAAAACACCCGCAGCCATGTGTACTTCCGCTGGTTCAATGAAGTGCCTGTGGTCATCCTGTTGCTCATCGTCATCCTGGTCGTGGTCAAACCGTTCTGATCCTCCACTCCGAGAGCCCGCCATGTCATTGCCCGCCCTGCTTGAACAACGCCTGCGCCTGCCCGTGGTGGTAGCGCCGATGTTCCTGATTTCCAATCCACAGCTGGTCCTGGCCTGCTGCAGCAATGGCGTGGTGGGCAGCTTCCCGGCGCTCAACCAGCGTGACAGTGCCGGCTTCAGGGCCTGGCTGGAGCAGATAGAGGCGGGCCTGGCCGGGCTCGACAACCCCGCGCCCTATGCGGTGAACCTCATCGTGCACCCCAGCAACCCGCGCCTGCAGGCCGATCTTGCGATCTGTATCGAGCACCGCGTGCCCATCGTCATCACCAGCCTGGGTGCGGCAAAGGAAGTGGTCGATGCCGTCCACGGCTATGGCGGCCTGGTGTTCCATGACGTGACCACCCGGCGCCATGCCGAGAAAGCCGCCGAGGCCGGCGTGGACGGCCTGATCGCCGTGGCGGCGGGCGCCGGTGGTCACGCCGGTACGTGGAGCCCTTTTGCCCTGATTGCCGAAATTCGCCAGTTCTTCGACAAGACGCTGCTGCTGGCAGGCTGCCTGAACCGCGGCCACGAAGTTCTGGCCGCGCAACTGCTGGGCGCGGATCTCGCGTACATGGGCACCCACTTCATTGGCAGTACCGAAAGCCAGGCGCCTGACGCCTACAAACAAATGCTGCTGGATGCCAAGGCAGCCGATATCATCCACACCGCCGCAGTGTCCGGGGTGCCGGCCAGCTTCATGCGTCAGAGCCTGGAAAACGCCGGGTTCGACCTCAACGCTCTGGGCAAGTCGGGCGAAAGCCGGCTCAAGCCACTGGATGACGAGGCCAAGGCCTGGAAGACCGTATGGTCCGCCGGCCAGGGCGTCGGCGCCATCGACAGCCTGGGCACGGTTGATCAACTGATCGCTCGACTCGACCACGAATACCGCCAGGCCCAGGCCGCGGCGATCCAGCTGGGCCAGCACCGGCCTGGCTGAACCACTCTCAACGGCAAAGGAAGCCCGATGCGCGACACCTACATCAACCCCCTTCAACTGAACAACGAAAAGCTCAGGGTCATGAGCGTGCGCGGCCGCATTGGCAGGGTGCGGCTACTGGCCTGGAGCCTGGTGCTGATTGGCGCAGTGTTCGGGACGGTGCTACTGGTCGCACTGATGTCCTCGCTCTCCAAAGACCTGGCCGCCGCCATCGTGCCGATGTTGCTGGCCGCCAAGATCTTCAGCCTGGTGTTCATCGCCCGGCGCATGAACGACCTGGGCTTCAATGGCTGGTACAGCCTGTTGACCCTGATCCCCTACTACATCGGCAACCTGGTTTTCCTGGCCCTGCTGTTGATTCCCGGCAACCCCGCCAGTAATCGTTACGGGCCGCCACCGCCCCCCAACACCAAGGCGGTTATCGTGGTGGCCTCGCTGTGGATACCGTTCATGGCGTGGGGTATCTACATGACTGCCCTCAACGGCTGACCGCAGCCTTTACCTGCTCCAGTCTGTAAACTAGGCGCCAGCCGCACCGCCCCCTGCCGATTGGAGAACTGCATGACCCGTTACGCCATGATCACCGGCGCCTCCAGTGGCCTGGGCCTGGCATTGGCCGAGGCCCTCGCGCGCCGGGGGCGCAACCTGATACTGGTGGCCCGGCAGCGCGACCTGCTGGAAAGCATCGCCCTGGAACTGACCCAGCGCTTCGGCGTGGAAGTGCTGCTGCGCGCCTGCGACCTGGGCGAGCCATTGCGCCTGTCCGGCTTTCTGCTGGAGCTCGAGGAAGGCGATAGACAGATCGACCTGCTGGTCAACTGCGCCGGCATCCGCACCTACGGGCACTTCCTGGCCCAGGAATGGGGCGACGAGCAGGACATCATCGAGGTCAACATCCTCGCCCTCACCCGCCTGTGCCATGCGCTGGGCAACGCGATGGCGGTGCAGGGTGGCGGGCAGATCCTCAATGTCGCGTCGCTGGCCGCCTTCGCCCCCGGCCCCTGGATGACCACCTATGCGGCGAGCAAGGCTTATGTGCTGCATTTTTCCGAAGGCCTGCGCGAGGAACTCAAGCAGACCGGCATCAAGGTTTCGGTGTTATGCCCCGGCCCGGTTCGATCGCCGCTGCGGCGCATCCCCCGGCTGGACAACGGCAACCGCTGCATGAGCCCCGAGGAAGTGGCCCTGTACACCGTGCGCGCACTGGAAAAGAACCGCGCACTGATCATCCCCGGTCGGCGCAACCGCTGGCTGGCCGCCAGCCCGCGTTGGCTGTCGCGCTGGCTTGCGCGCAAGCTGGCCGGCGCAATCAACCGGGCCTACTGCCCACGCTGAAGCGAATCGGCACTGGGCGAGCAAGCGGCGCCTGAGTACACTCAAGCCCGAACCCCACCATGGAGCAAGCGTTGTGGAAACTCTGTTCACCAAGATCATCAACCGGGAGATTCCGGCCAGGATCATCTACGAGGACGACCAGGTTCTGGCCTTCCACGATATCGCCCCCCAGGCGCCGGTGCACTTTCTGGTCATCCCGAAAAAGCCGATCCGCACCCTCAACGACCTCACCGAAGAAGACAAGGGTCTGGCCGGTCATATCCTGTTCACCGCCCAGCGACTGGCCAAGGAACTGGGTTGCGAGGAAGGTTTCCGCGTGGTGATGAACTGCAACGAGCAGGGTGGACAGACCGTCTACCACATCCACATGCACGTGCTCGGCCAGCGCCAGATGACCTGGCCGCCGGGCTGATCCAACGCAAGCCCTGTCATCTGGATTGGGTTAGACTGTCGGGCACATTCTTGCGGAGGTGCCCGATGGCTACCGAACGTCACTATTCGCCGCTCGACCGCTTGTTGCTGCAGGCCGATACCGCCATGCGCACCTTGCTCCCCTTCAGCGGCCAACCGTCCCGCCCGTCGCCTGCGATCATCCAGCCAGACGCCGACCTGAGCGACGACCAGACCCGCCACGTCGCCGGCCTGATGCGCATCAACCACACCGGTGAAGTCTGTGCCCAGGCGCTGTACCAGGGCCAGGCCCTGACTGCCAAGCTGCCGCAGGTACGCAAGGCGATGGAACATGCCGCCGAGGAAGAAATCGACCACCTGGCCTGGTGCGAGCAACGCATCCGCCAACTGGGCAGCCACCCGAGCGTTCTCAACCCGCTGTTCTATGGCATGTCGTTCGGCATCGGCGCTGTCGCCGGCCTGATCAGCGACAAGGTCAGCCTCGGTTTCGTCGCGGCCACCGAGCACCAGGTGTGCAAGCACCTGGACGAGCACCTGGAACAGATCCCGGCCGAGGACGAAAAGTCCCGCGCAATCCTCGAACAGATGCGCGTTGATGAAGAGCAGCACGCCGAGTCGGCACTGGATGCCGGCGGCTTTCGCTTCCCCGCACCGGTCAAGTTCGGCATGAGTCTGATGGCCAAGGTCATGACCAAGAGCACCTATCGAATCTGATGGAACACTTCGATGCCAGGGATCTGGCCCGCGCCGTCGATGCCGGCGTACTGAACCCGGGCCAGGACAAGGCCCTGCTTGAATTCCTCAAGCGCCAGCCCGCACAACGGCCCAGCTTCCAGCTGGCCCATGTCGCGTTCTACTTCGGCGCCCTGCTGATCATGGGGGCCATGGGCTGGCTGCTGAGCGAGGCCTGGATGCGCATCGGCGACAGCGCACTGCTGCTGATCGCGCTGGCCTACATGGCTGTGTTGACCGGCGGTGGCCTGGCACTTCAGCGACGCGGCCAGCGTATTCCTGCCGGTCTGCTGGCAGCGGTGGCGGTCAGCATCGTACCGCTGGCGGTGTTCGCCCTCGAGCGCCTTACCGGCTTCTGGCCCCTGGACGATACCCAGACTCACTACCACAGCTACTACACCTACGTGCAGGGCGGCTGGCTGCTGATGGAAGCGGCCACCGTGATCGCCGGCCTGCTGATGCTGCGCCTGATCCCCTTCCCGTTCATCGTGATGCCGATCGCCGTGGCGCTGTGGTTCATGTCGATGGACCTGACCGAGTGGATCTACGGCGAGCCGTTCAACTGGGCGCAACGCCAGAAGGTTTCGCTTTGGTTCGGCCTCGGTCTGCTGCTGGTGTTCCTCGGCATCGATGGCCGAACCCGCGAGGACTATGCGTTCTGGGGTTATCTGGCCGGGCTGCTGGCCTTCTGGGGCGGGCTGACCTCGATGGACAGTGACAGCGAGTTCGGCAAGGCGCTGTACTGCCTGATCAACCTGGGGCTGATGGCGGTCGCCGTGCTGCTGCGCCGGCCATTGTTCATGGTGTTCGGGGCCATGGGCGTTTCGGCCTACCTTGGCTACCTGTCGTATGACGTATTCGCCGACTCGCTGCTGTTCCCGGTAGTGCTGAGCATGATCGGCCTGGGGGTCATCGGCCTTGGCCTGCTCTACCAGAAGCATCGCGAACGCCTGAGTACAAACCTTCGCGCACTGCTGCCGAACGGCCTGCTCGACCTGTTGCCGGGGCTTCGTCGATGAGGGTGCGCCTGCTGCTGATTCGAGCGCTGCAAAGCATGGGGTTGGTGCTGGTGGGCTACCTGTTCATCTTGGCGATGACCGCAAGCCTGCGCGAAACGCCCTTCAGCATGTCGCTGCCCTATCTGGGCGATTCCGACAACAGCGCGCTGGATCTGGCGCTGTTCTGTGTACCCGGAATGCTGCTGTTCGTGTTGCTGGGCAGCATCATCCGCCGGCGCCGCGTATTGGGCGGCGTGTTTGCTGCCATTGCGGCCGTCAGTGCCTGGCTGCTGTGCGAGCTGTTCTCCACCGCGTTCGGCAATACCTGGAGCACAAGCGAAGTACTCGGGCTGCTGGTGCTGAACCTGCACTGGTGGTTGCTGGCGCTGGTACCGGGGCTGATGCTGCTGTTTGCGCTGGAGCGCTTCGCCAGCAAGGCTGGCTCCTACAAGGGAAGCGGCATCCGCCTGTAGGAGCCGGCGTTACCGGCGAATGGCCACGCAACGATCAACCCAGCTCGACAATCTCGTAGGCGTGGGTGATCTCGACCCCGGCGCGCCCCAGCATGATCGATGCCGAGCAGTACTTCTCGGCCGACAACTCCACCGCGCGCTTGACCTGGGCCTCCTTCAGGCCGCGGCCCTTGACCACAAAGCGCAGATGAATCTTTGTGAACACCTTGGGGTCCTCGTCGGCCCGCTCGGCCTCGAGAAACGCCTCGCAGCTCTCTACCGCCTGGCGCGATTTCTTCAGAATGCTCACCACGTCGAAATTGCTGCAGCCACCCAGGCCCAGCAGGAGCATCTCCATCGGCCGCACGCCCAGGTTGCGCCCACCACTCTCGGGTGGACCATCCATGACCACTACATGGCCACTGCCCGATTCGCCAAGAAACATGGCTTCGCCTGCCCACTGGATACGCGCCTTCATCACCCGGATTCCCTTGCTTTGAAAAAAGGCTGTCAGCTTAGACCTTGCGCGCACGTGCGAAAAGGCTAAGCGTTCGAGTAAATATGCCGATACACCTACAGGCGTCTGATAAGCTGGCGCCAAACTGCTGGCACCCGCGCCCAGCGGTCGACAAGAATGCCCACGCGTCGCGTCTTTCCAGGATTCAGCCATGGTTGCAACAACCCTTCCAGCCAAGATCAAGAACATCGACAAGTTGCTCGCCCACTGCCAGCGTCGCCGCTTTGCAGCCAAGAACAACATCATCTGCGCTGGTGATCGGGCCGATACCCTGTCGTTCATCGTCAAGGGCTCGGTGACCATCCTGATCGAGGACGAGGAAGGCCGCGAGATGATCATCGCCTACCTCAACAGTGGCGATTTTTTCGGTGAGCTGGGCCTGTTCGAACCCATCGGCAAGGAACACCAGCGCAGCGCCTGGGTACGCGCCAAGACCGAATGCGAAGTGGCTGAAATCAGCTACGAGAAATTCCGTGAACTGGCCCGCCAGGACCAGGACATCCTTTACGCCCTGGGCAGCCAGATGGCCCAGCGCCTGCGCAACACCACGCAGAAGGTGGGCGACCTGGCGTTTTTCGACGTGACCGGTCGGGTGGCCCGCTGCCTGCTGGAGCTGTGCAAGCAGCCCGATGCCATGACCCACCCCGACGGCATGCAGATCAAGATCACCCGCCAGGAAATCGGCCGCATCGTCGGCTGCTCGCGAGAGATGGTCGGCCGCGTGCTCAAGGACCTCGAAGAACGTAACCTGGTGCATGTCAAAGGCAAGACCATGGTGGTCTTCGGCACCCGTTAATCGCGCTCGATCGCCGCGATCACCTGCGAGTAGGCCTGCTCCAGGCGCGCCAGCAGCGGTGCCTGGGGCACCACTTCATGCAGGGCGATATGACTGTCGGCGCGGCAGCGCTGCTCAAGCTCGCAGCATTCATTGAAGCGATTGACTGCCGCCACCATCGACTCGCGCTCGTTGTCCAGCAGCAAGGCGCCATGCACCAGCACCACCGGGCGCTTGCCGCCCAGGCCCTGACGCCAGCGCTGCGCCGTGCCGACCAGCTTGCGACCATTGAGGTTGACGTTGTAGCGCCCATCGCAGAACGCCCCCTCGATCTCCCCCACCGACGCCAGCCCGCCCCATTCGCGCAACACCTCGCATAGCGGCAGGCACAGGCGCTCGTAGGCCTTCTCGATACGACCGTGATCACCCTCGCTGCGCGGCGCCACATACACCAACGCGATATTGATTGTCGCAGCCGACTGCGGCACTGGCTCACCGCCGGTCTCGCGCAGCAGCACCGGCCAGCCGGCAACGGCCAATTCGGTGCAGGCGGCCTCGAAACCTTCCAGCCGGCTCATGCGCCGCGGCATCACCAGCGCGCGGTCCGTCGGCTGCCAGAACAGCAGGCCATGTTGCTTTTCGCCCTTGCACACAGCCGCCAGCAGGTCCTGCTCGGCCTGCAAGCCCGCCTCCACCGTCACCGCAACAGCTTGTTCAGTCATCACACCCACCTTGTCGATACAAAAAAGCCGGCAACGCCGGCTTCAGTGTGGATCAGTCCAGGCCTTGCGCCGGGTTGTGCACCACGCGCTCGGGGAAGAACAGGCGCTGCAGTTCCAACCCCGGGTGCTCGGCACGCATGAACGCTTCGCCCACCAGGAACGAGTAGACCTCGTTGATCTCCATCAGCTCGACGTCTGCCCGATTGAAAATGCCACTTTCGGTGATTGCCAGGCGATCACGCGGGATGCGCGGCAGCAGGTCGAGGGTGGTTTCCAGGCTCACCTCGAAGGTGTGCAGGTTGCGGTTGTTCACGCCCACCAGCGGTGTATCCAGGGTTTTCAGCGCACGCTCCAGCTCGTCGCCGTCGTGCACTTCGACCAATACATCCAGCCCTACGCTCTTCGCCGTGGCCGCCAGCTCGGCCATCTTCACGTCATCCAGCGCCGAGACGATCAGCAGCACGCAATCGGCACCCAGCGCACGGGCCTCGACGATCTGATAAGGATCGATCATGAAGTCCTTGCGGATCACCGGCAACGTGCACGCGGCGCGCGCCTGCTGCAGGTATGCATCGGCGCCCTGGAAGTAATCGATATCGGTAAGCACCGACAGGCAGGTGGCCCCGCCCTTTTCATAACTGACGGCAATGTCGGCCGGCACGAAGTCTTCGCGAATCACGCCCTTGCTCGGCGATGCCTTCTTGATCTCGGCGATCACTGCCGGCTGCTTGCGCTTTGCCTGCTCGATCAGCGCATTGGCGAACCCGCGCGGCGCATCGGCGACGGCCGCCAGGCGCTCGAGTTCAGCCAGGCTGACGCGGGCACTGCGCTCGGCCACTTCCTGAACCTTGCGCGCCAGGATGTTTTCCAGAACCGTCGGTACGCTCACTCTTCATTCTCCTGCTTGAATACCGCGGTAAAGGCGCCCAGCTCTTCGAGCTTTTCTCGCGCCAGCCCGGTGTGCAGTGCATCATGGGCCAGCTCGACGCCTTGCTTGAGGCTCATGGCATGGTCGGCGGCATACAGCGCAGCGCCGGCATTGAGCACGATCATTTCTGCCGCCTTCTGACCGTTTTCGGTCTTGCGGCGCCCCAGGGCATCGCGAATCAACTCCAGCGACGCGGCCGGGCTGTCTACCGCCAGGCCGTGCAGGCTCTGGCTCTTCATGCCCAGGTCTTCGGGCTCTACCCAGTACTCGGTGATTTCGCCGTTCTTCAGTTCCGCAACGAAGGTCGGCGCGGCCAGGCTGAATTCGTCCAGGCCGTCCTTGGAGTGCACCACCAGCACATGCTTGCTGCCCAGGCGTTGCAGCACCTCGGCCAGCGGCCGACACAATGCCTGGGTGAACACGCCGACCACCTGGTGCCTGACCCCGGCCGGATTCGTAAGCGGGCCGAGCATGTTGAACAGCGTGCGCAGCCCCAGGTCACGACGCGGGGCGGCGGCATATTTCATCGCCTTGTGGTGGGTCTGGGCGAACATGAAGCCGATACCGACGCTGTCGATGCAACGCGCGACCTGCACTGGCGTCAGGTTCAGGTAGATACCGGCGGCCTCGAGCAGGTCGGCGCTGCCGCTCTTGCCCGATACCGCACGGTTGCCGTGCTTGGCCACGGTGCAGCCGGCAGCGGCCACGACAAATGCCGAGGCGGTGGAAACGTTGAAGATATTGGCGCCGTCGCCACCGGTACCTACCACATCGACCACCTGGTCCAGGGTCTGCAGTTGTACCTGGTCGGCGAGCTCGCGCATCACCGATACCGCACCGACGATCTCGTCGATGCTTTCGCTCTTCATGCGCATGCCCATCATGAAGGCGCCGATCTGTGCCTCGCTGCACTGGCCGGTCATGATCTCGCGCATCACATCGCGCATTTCCTCGGTGCTCAGGTCCAGGTGACCGACGATGCGGCCCAGCGCGCTCTTGATATCCATGGTGTCAAATCCTTAGCGGCGGCCGCCGGTCTGCTTGAGGAAGTTGGCGAACAGCTCGTGGCCCTGCTCGGTGAGGATCGACTCGGGGTGGAACTGCACCCCTTCGATGTTCAGTGTCTTGTGACGCAGGCCCATGATCTCGTCGACCGAGCCGTCGTCCAGAGTGGTCCAGGCAGTCACTTCCAGGCACTCGGGCAGCGTTTCGCGCTTGACCACCAGGGAATGGTAGCGGGTCACCGTCAACGGGTTGTTCAAGCCTGCGAACACACCCTGGTCGATGTGCGACACGGGGCTGGTCTTGCCGTGCATCACCTGGCGCGCGCGTACCACATCACCGCCAAAGGCCTGGCCGATGGACTGGTGGCCCAGGCACACGCCCAGGATCGGCAGCTTGCCGGCAAAGTGCAGGATGGCTTGGAGCGATACACCGGCCTCGGTCGGGGTGCACGGGCCAGGGGACACCACAATGCGCTCGGGCTGCAGTGCCTCGATCTGGGCGATGGTCAGTTCGTCATTGCGAATGACCTTGACCTCTGCACCCAGCTCGCCGAAGTACTGCACGACGTTGTAGGTGAAGGAGTCGTAGTTGTCGATCATCAGTAACATCTGGGTCAACCTCTTGAGTCTGGCGACTCTGAATTCTGTGTTGCGCCGCAGCGGCGCCCTTCTCAGCTGAGCGGTGTCTGTTCAGCCAAGGCTACCGCGCGGAACATCGCCCGACGCTTGTTGATGGTTTCTTCCCACTCCAGCGCCGGCACCGAGTCGGCGACGATGCCGCCACCGGCCTGCACATGCAGCTCACCGTCCTTGATCACGGCGGTGCGGATGGCAATGGCGGTATCCATGTTGCCGTTCCAGGCCAGGTAGCCGACGGCGCCGCCGTACACGCCACGCTTGACCGGCTCCAGCTCGTCGATGATTTCCATGGCGCGGATCTTCGGCGCCCCCGACAGGGTACCGGCGGGCAGAATGGCGCGCAGCGCGTCCATCGCGCTCAGGCCCTGCTTGAGCTGGCCGGTGACGTTGGACACGATGTGCATCACGTTGGAGTAACGCTCGATCACCATCTTCTCGGTGACCTTGACCGAGCCGGTTTCGGAAACGCGACCGGTGTCGTTGCGGCCCAGGTCGATCAGCATCAGGTGCTCGGCGATCTCCTTGGCGTCCGACAGCAGGTCCTGCTCCAGCGCTCGGTCGGCCTCCTCGTTGGCACCACGCGGCCGGGTGCCGGCAATCGGGCGCACGGTGACCAGGTTGTCTTCGACCCGCACCAGCACTTCCGGCGAGCTGCCCACCACATGGAAGTCGCCGAAGTTGAAGAAGTACATGTACGGCGTGGGGTTGAAGCAGCGCAACGCGCGGTACAGGTCGATGGGCGCGGCCTTGAAGTCGATGGACATGCGCTGCGAGGGCACCACCTGCATGCAGTCGCCGGCCAGGATGTACTCCTTGACGGTATCGACGGCGCGTTCGTAGTCGGCCTGGGTGAAGCTTGAGCGAAACTCCGGCTCAGCAGCCAGAGGGCCGCCCAGGGCCAGGCCGCGACGCGGGGCGATCGGCTGGCGCAGTTGTTCGAGCAGTTCTTCAAGACGCGCCAGGCCATTTTCGTAGGCGTTGTCCTGAGCGGGGTCGGCCAGCACGATGGCGTGCATCTTGCCGGCCAGGTTGTCGAACACCACCACGGCGTCCGACACCATCAGCAGGATGTCCGGCACGCCCAGCGGATCGGGATTCGGGCACTTGCCCAGGCGCTTCTCTACATAGCGCACGCAGTCGTAGCCGAAATACCCCACCAGGCCACCGTTGAAGCGCGGCAGGCCGTCGATGGTCGGTACGTTGTAGCGTTCCTTGAACGTCTCGACGAAGGCCAGCGGGTCTTCGACTTCATGCTGTTCGATCTCGACACCGTCATGGGTGATGCGCACCTGATGGTCATGTACGCGCAACACGGTGCGACATGGCAGGCCGATGATCGAATAACGCCCCCACTTCTCGCCGCCCTGCACCGATTCGAGCAGGTAGGAGTTGGGCTGGTCGGCCAGTTTCAGGTAGATCGACAGCGGCGTGTCGAAGTCGGCCAGGGTTTCGCAGGCCAGGGGAATGCGGTTGTAGCCGGCAGCGGCCAGGCGCAGGAATTCTTCGCGGGTCATGATAGCCTCGTGGCAATGGGGCAATAGGTCGTACAGGCAAACGCGCCGGATCAGGCCGGCCAGAAAAAAGTCAGGCGCGCCAACGCCAACGGGCCAGGGCCTTGATGACTTTCATCCAGAGTTTGCCGGGTGCCACCACGATGGAATCTCTATCAGGGGGGGATTGATCGTCCGACATTAGCTCAGTGGCCGAATCTAAGCAACCAGGCAGCAGCGCGCGCAGGTCATCGATCACCAGCGCGGGCGACTCCTCGCTGATCGGGCGGCCATGGTTGTAGCCGTAGCTGAGCGCCACGCATTGCACCCCTGCCGCCCGGGACGCCAGCACATCACTGCGCGAGTCGCCCACGAACAGCGCCTGGGCCGGCGCCACGTTGGCCATCTGCATCACGAACAGCAATGCGGCGGGGTCGGGTTTCTTCTGCGGCAGGGTGTCGCCGCCGATGATCCAGCGAAAGTATCGCCCGATCTTCATCTGGTCCAGCAAGGGAGCGACGAAGCGCTCCGGCTTGTTGGTGATCAGGGCCATTTCCACGCCCTGCTTGTGCAGCCACTTGAGGGTGTCACGCACGCCGGGGTAGACCACCGTCAATTCATGGTTGTCGGCATAGGCCTGCATGAACAGCTCGAGCCCGCGCGCGGCCTCATCGTCGTCCACCCCGGCATGCTCGATGCTGCCGGCCAGGGCGCGGCGCACCAGCACCTGCACGCCATTACCGACCCATTCGCGCACGGCGGCGACACCGGCGGGCTGGCGCCCCATTTCGAGCAGCATGTGATCCACGGCGGCCGCCAGGTCCGGCACCGAATCGATCAGGGTGCCATCCAGGTCGAACATCACCAGCTTGGGCAGGCCCCCGGGGAACAGCTGCTCGAAGCCGCTCATGGGCGGGCCAGGGCCAGTTCGGCGTGCATCCTGGCGATCACCTCTTTGTAGTCCGGGGCATTGAAGATCGCCGAGCCGGCCACGAAGGTGTCGGCGCCAGCAGCGGCGATTTCACGGATATTGTTGACGTTGACCCCACCGTCGATCTCCAGGCGGATATCACGCCCGCTGGCATCGATCAGCGCGCGGGCTTCGCGCAGCTTGTCGAGGGTGGCCGGAATGAACTTCTGGCCGCCAAAGCCCGGGTTGACGCTCATGAGCAGGATCATGTCGACCTTGTCCATCACGTACTTGAGCGCATCCAGCGAGGCAGCCGGGTTGAACACAAGGCCCGCCTTGCAGCCGCCGTCACGGATCAGCTGCAGCGAGCGATCGACGTGCAGGGTGGCGTCGGGGTGGAAGGTGATGTAGGTGGCGCCGGCTTCGATGAAGTCGCCGATGATGCGGTCCACCGGGGTGACCATCAGGTGTGCGTCGATCGGCGCGGTCACGCCGTACTTGCGCAGGGCGCTGCACACCATCGGACCGATGGTCAGGTTGGGAACGTAGTGGTTGTCCATCACGTCGAAGTGGACGATGTCGGCGCCGGCTTCGAGCACCTTGTCGACTTCTTCGCCCAGGCGGGCAAAGTCGGCTGAGAGGATGGAGGGGGCAATAGCGTAGGGCTGCATGGCGCACCTGTTGGGCAGAATCACGGTGGCGCGCATTGTACCTCAGGCAAACCGTCAGGGGCTGACTGGCATCAAGCCTGGATCAGGATCGGTGGTGCCCACCTCGCCGGCAAGGCCGGCTCCTACAGGAGCCAGCCCTGCCGGCGAAGGGTCGTCTGTTTCAGCCCGGCTGTTGGGTACGCAGCTTCTCGCCACGCCCGCGCAGCCATTCCAGGGTCAGCAACAGCACCACCGAGAACGCGATCAGCAAGGTCGCCGCTGCAGCAATGGTCGGGCTCAGGTTCTCGCGGATACCGCTGAACATCTGGCGTGGCAGCGTGGCCTGCTCCGGCCCGGCGAGGAACAGCGTCACCACCACCTCGTCGAACGATGTCGCGAAGGCGAACAGGGCCCCCGAGATCACACCCGGGGCGATCAGCGGCAGGGTCACCCGGCGGAACGTGGTGACCGGCGAGGCGCCCAGGCTGGCCGCAGCCCGTACCAGGTTGTGGTTGAAGCCTTGCAGGGTGGCCGACACCGTGATGATCACGAACGGTACACCCAGCACCGCATGCACCAGAATCAGCGAGGTGAAGCTGTTGCCCAGGCCCAGCGGGGCGAAGAACAGGTAGCTGGCCACACCGATGATCACCACCGGTACTACCATCGGCGAGATCACCAGCGCCATCACCAGCGATTTGCCGGGAAAGTCGCCACGGGTCAGGCCGATCGAGGCCAGGGTGCCGAACACCATCGCCAGCAGCGTCGCCGCCGGGGCCACGATGATGCTGTTCTTGAGGGCGCGCATCCACTCGGCCGAACCGAAGAAGTCTTGGTACCACTGCAGCGAGAAGCCTTGCAGCGGATACACCAGGAAGCTCCCCGAGTTGAACGACAACGGGATGATCACCAGTACCGGCAACACCAGGAACAGCAGCACCAGCCCGCAAAGGATGCGCAAACTGTAGTACCAGACCCGTTCGACGGGCGACATGTAAGGGCTCAGCATGACAACGCTCCTCAGCTCAGACGCAGGCGGCTTGCGCCAACCAGCCAGCTATAGATCAGGTACAACAGCACGGTGGCCAGCAACAGCAACCCGCCCAGCGCGGTGGCCATGCCCCAGTTGATGCTGGTGTTGGTGTAGAAGGCAACAAAGTAGCTGACCATCTGGTCGTTCGGGCTGCCCAGCAGTGCCGGGGTGATGTAATAGCCGATCGCCAGGATGAACACCAGCAGGCACCCTGCGCCGACGCCGGCATAGGTCTGCGGCAGGTACACCCGCCAGAAGCTGGCGAACGGATGGCAACCCAGGGAGATCGCCGCACGCATGTAGGTCGGGGAAATGCCCTTCATCACGCTGTAGATCGGCAAAATCATGAACGGCAGCAGAATGTGGACCATCGAGATGTACACGCCGGTACGGTTGAACACCAGTTCCATCGGCTTGTCGATCAGCCCCAGCGCCATCAGGCCGCTGTTGATCAGCCCCCCGGACTGGAGCAGCACGATCCACGCCGCCACCCGCACCAGGATCGAGGTCCAGAACGGCAGCAACACCAGGATCATCAGCAGGTTGCTCTGCCGGGTCGGCAGGTTGGCCAGCAGGTAGGCCAGCGGGTACGCCAACGCCAGGCAGATGACGGTGATCACCAGGCCCATCCACAGGGTGCGGGCAAAGATGTCGAGGTAGATGGCCTGGTCCGGGGTGGTCGGCGCCAGCTCGCCCAGATCATCGATACGGTGGTCCACCGAGGCCAGCAGGTAGAACGGCGTCACGCTGCTGGTGTTGCGGCGGATCGCCTGCCAGTAGGCCGGGTCGCCCCAACGCTCGTCCAGCTCCTGCAACGCATCCTTGTAGGATTGCGGCTCGGTCTTGAACGGCAGGGCCCTGGCAGTCTTGGCCAGCAGGCTGCGGTAGCCGGCCAGCTCCATGTTCAGACGCTTGGAAACATCGCCCAGGGTCTGGTTCTTGCGCGATTCGGCGAGGTCTTCGCTGAGGGCCTTGTACACGTCCTCGCCAGGCAGGCTCTTGCCGTCCCATTCAGCCACCGCGGCGACGGTGCGCGGCAAGCCGCCAACCACCTCGGGGTTGCCGACGCTCTTGTACAGCAGCGCGGCGATCGGCACGATGAAAACCAGCAGCAGAAACACTGCCAGCGGTGCGATCAATGCTTTTGCCTTCCAGCGGTTGACGCGTTCAGCACGCGCCAGGCGCTTCTTGAGGTTGGAACCTGCGCCTTCGTTCAGGGGCACTGCGATGGCCATAGCGAACTCCGAAAATCTTGGAAACAAGAGGCGTCAGCACGATGCCGACGCCCCATTGGCACGGCTTACTTGGCCGCCCAGGCGTTGAAGCGTTGTTCCAGCTGCTCGCTGTTGTCAGCCCAGAACACCACGTCGATCTGCACCTGATTGGCGATGTTCTCCGGCGTGGTCGGCATGTCCTTCTTGACCTCGTCCGTCAGCAACGCCACGGCCTTGCTGTTGGCCGGACCGTAGGCGATGTTCGAGGAGAACACCTTCTGCTGCTCGGGCTGGATCGAGAAGGCGATGAACTTCTTGGCGTCCTCGAGGTTTTTCGCGCCCTTCGGAATGGCCCAGGCATCGAAGTCGTAGATACCGCCGTTCCATACCACCTTCAGGTTGCTTTCCTTCTGCACCGCAGCGATGCGACCGTTGTAGGCCGAGCTCATCACCACGTCGCCCGAGGCCAGGTACTGCGGCGGCTGTGCACCTGCTTCCCACCACTGGATGTTTGGCTTGAGGGCGTCGAGCTTCTTGAAGGCGCGGTCCTGGCCTTCCTTGGTGCCCAGCACCTTGTAGACGTCTTTAGGTGCCACACCGTCGGCCATCAGCGCGAATTCCAGGGTGTACTTGGCACCCTTGCGCAGGCCGCGCTTGCCCGGGAATTTCTGGGTATCCCAGAAATCCGCCCAGCTGGTGGGCGCAGTCTTGAGTTTGTCGGCGTTGTAGGCCATGACGGTCGACCACACGAAGAAGCCCACGCCACACGGCTGGATGGCGCCGGCCACATAGTCGGACTCATCGCCGAACAGGGCCGGGTCGAGCTGCTCGAACATGCCTTCGTCACAACCGCGAGCCAGTTCCGGCGACTCCACTTCCACCAGGTTCCAGCTCACGCTCTTGGTGTCGACCATGGCCTTGACCTTGGCCATTTCACCGTTGTAGTCGGCGGGGATGATCTTGCCGTTGCCGGCCTTTTCCCACGGCTCGTAGAACGCCTTGACCTGGGCGGCCTTGTTGGCCCCCCCGAATGCGACCACGGTCAGGTCGGCGGCGATGGCCTGGCTTGCTGCGAACAGGCCCAGGGTCAGAGCGGTCAGCTTCAAGTGTTTGTTCATTATTGTTCTCTCCGCGTTGCTGGGATGGGTGAGGCGATCCTCACTGGGCTTCCAGAATAGGATCGAGTGCGCGACCGTGCTCGACCTCCCAGCCCAGTGGCACCACATCGCCCACGGCCAGAGCCGGGTCGAGTTCGGCGATAGGTTGCTTCACGAAGAAGTCCGCCTTGCCGCACACTTCCAGACGCACCCGCACGTGGTCGCCCAGGTAGATGAATTCGGCCACCCGCCCAGAGAAGCGGTTGACGCAGCTTTCGCTGTGACCGTTCAGACGCACGCGCTCCGGACGGATCGACAGGGTGACCGGCTCGCCCGGCTGGCCGACGTTGACGGCCAGTGCCTCGACCTTCTCGCCACGGGGCAGCGCCACCAGGCAGCGATCGCCGGTCTGGCTGAGCAGACGCCCGTTGATACGGTTGTTCTCGCCGATGAAGTTGGCCACGAAGGTATTCTTCGGCTCTTCATACAGGGTGCGCGGGTCGGCAATCTGCTGGATCTCGCCCTGGTGGAACACGGCCACACGGTCGGACATGGTCAGCGCTTCGCCCTGGTCGTGGGTCACGTAGACCACGGTCACGCCCAGACGCTGGTGCAGGTGCTTGATTTCCATCTGCATGTGTTCGCGCAGCTGCTTGTCGAGGGCGCCGAGGGGTTCGTCCATCAGTACCAGTTGCGGTTCGAACACCAGGGCGCGAGCCAGCGCAACACGCTGCTGCTGGCCGCCGGAAAGCTGGCCGGGGTAGCGCTGGGCGAAGGTTTCGAGCTGCACCATGTTCAGCACGCGCTTGACCCGCTCGCTGATGTCGGTCTTGCTCAGGTTGCGCACGCTCAGCGGGAAGGCCAGGTTCTCGGCCACGGTCATGTGCGGGAACAACGCATAGTTCTGGAACACCATGCCGATGTCGCGCTTGTGCGGCGGCACGTTGTTGATCGAACGCCCGTCCAGCAGGATCTCGCCGGCGGTAGGGGTTTCGAACCCTGCCAGCATCATCAGGCTGGTGGTCTTGCCCGAGCCCGAGGGGCCGAGCAGGGTCAGGAACTCGCCTTTGCGAATATCCAGATTCAGGTCTTTGACGATCAGCGACTCGCCGTCGTAGCTCTTCTGCACACCACGGAAGCTGACCAGCACTTCGCCGGTTGCAGCGTTCGAATTCACCTCACTCATACCTGCACCTTCTTGTTGGATGACTGCTGTGACCCAAGACTAGAGAAGGCAGAAGGTGGCGCAAATCGGGGGTGCTGAGAGAATGCCATCAGCCGGATGGAAACTTGCGGGTAGGGATTGCCCTACAAGGGTGGCGTTTTCAGACACGTTGATAGCCGTGCTGCCCCCTTCGCTGGCAAGCCAGCCCCCACAAGGTTTGTCGGTACACGCCGAACCTGTGGCGGCTGGCTTGCCAGCGAAGGGATCAACCCGATGTCGTTTTTGGAACACTCACACCAGCTTGTGCTCCATCGCATACTTCACCAGCTCGGCCAGCGAAGTCACATTCAGCTTCTGCATCAGGCGCGCCTTGTGGGTGCTGATGGTCTTGTTGCTCAGCGCCAGCTGCTGGGCAATGTCGTTGACATTCGCCCCCTGGGCCAACCGTTCGAACACCGAGAACTCGCGCTCCGACAGCATCGAGTGCAGGGGGCGCGAATCCGTCAGCCCCACCTCGAACACCATGCGGTCGGCCAGGTCCGGATCGATGTAGCGCCCGCCCCCCGCCACCCGGCGAATCGCGGTCAGCAGCAGCGCCGGATCACTGTCCTTGGTCGCGTACCCCGCCGCGCCGATCTTCAGCGCCCGCGCCGCCATCTGCGCTTCGTCATGCATCGACAGCACCAGGATCGCCGGCGGCGCGCTCAACGCGCGAATTCGCGGTATCGCCTCCAGCCCGTTCACCCCCGGCATCGAGATATCCAGCAACACCACCTCGCATTCGGTGTGGCGCAAGGCTTCGAGCAACTGCTCGCCATTGCCGGCCTCGCCCACCACCTGCATGTCCTTGGCCAGGCCGATCAACTGCTTGATGCCCTCGCGCACGATGGTGTGGTCTTCGGCAACCAATACTCGAATCACTGTCAGCTCCTGTCGTTGTTCAGGGGGATGCGTACGCTCAACGTGGTGCCCTCGCCCGGTTCGCTGTCCAGGCGCATGCTGCCGCCCAGCATCAGCACGCGCTCGCGCATGCCCACCAGGCCGAACGAGGTCGGGCGCTGGTCACTCTGCACGAAACCCACGCCGTCGTCGCTGATGGTCAGGCACAGCATCGCACCGTCCAGGCCCAGGTTGATCTGCACAGTATGCGCGTGGGCGTGGCGCATGACGTTGGTCAGGGCCTCCTGCAGAATGCGGAACAGGCTGGTGGCCTTGGCGTCGCTGAGCGGCGGCAGGTTGTCCGGTACCTCGACCAGGCACGGGATCTGCGTGCGGGCCTCGAAACGTCGGGCCTGCCACTCGATGGCCGAGGCAATGCCGGCATCCAGAATCGGCGGGCGCAAGGCCGTGGCGACGTCGCGCACCAGCTGGAACAGCTGCGCGATCAGGCGCTTCATGCTGCCCAGGCGCTCGTTCAGGCCCGGGTCCAGCCCGGCATAGGCCAGCTCGCACATCGAGGTTTCCAGCTTGAGCACGGTCAGCATCTGCCCGAGCTCATCATGCACCTCGCGGGCGATCCGCGCTTTCTCTTCCTCGCGTACGCTCTCCAGGTGCGCCGACAGTTCGCGCAGCTGCTCCTGGGAGCGCGCCAGTTCCAGCTCGGCGCGCTTGCTCTGGCTGATGTCCCATACCACCCCGTCCCACACCACGCGGCCGTCGCGCAGATTGCGGGTACTGGCCTTGATGTCGGCCCAGCGCTGCTCACCCTGGCGCGTGACGATGCGGCCCTGCCACGACCAGTCCTGGTCGGTGGCCAGCGCCTGGTCCTGCACGCGGTGATAGTCGGCGCGGTCTTCGCTGTGCACCAGGTTGCGCAAGCCCATGTCCGGGTGCTGCAGTTCGATGGGCGAGTAGCCGACCAGGGCCTCGCTGCCTTCGCTGATATAGGGGAACTCCAGGTCGCCGATCGCCGGGTTGCGCTCCAGCCGGAACACCAGCCCCGGCACGTTGCCGGCAATGCCCTTGAGCCGCGCCTCGCTCTCGCGCAGCGCCGCCAGGGCACGGCGGCGCTCGGTGACGTCATTGATGAACACCACCAGGTATTCGGCATCGCGAAAGCGCAAGAAGCTCAACGACACATCCACCGGTACCAGGCTGCCATCGGCGCGCAGGCACTGGGTCTCGAAGCGCTGCGCCGCCTCGTCGCTGGCCCGTGCGCGCTTCCACAGGTCCAGCCAGCGGTCCATGTGCAGGTTGGGCTCGATATCGATCAGCGGGCGATCGTTCAGCGCCCCCGAGGTATAGCCGAGCATGCTTTCGACCGCGCGGTTGGCGTAGCGCACATGGCTGTCCCAATGCACCCACAGGATGCCCACGGTGCTCTGGTCGAGGGAGAACTGGCTCAGGCGCAGCGCCTCTTCGCGGGCCAGGCGCTTGGCGATGTTTTCCCGCGCAGCCAGCAGATTAAGTTCCAACTGCTGTTGCTGGCGCCGCTGCCAGATCACGATGAAGACGCAACTGAAGAACAGCGCCGCGAACAGCAACGCCAGGTTCTGCCAGAACCCCGGTGACTCGCTCAGGCGCGGGTAGCGGGGTTGCAGCCAGCGGTTGTGCAACTGCTCCAGGTCCTTGGCCGGGATGGCCTGCAGGCCGACCTCGATGATGTCGGCCAGTATCGGCCAGTCACGCCGCGAGCCCACCCGCAGCAACTGCGGCAAACCGATGTCGCCCACCACCACCAGATCGCTGAATTCGTTCTCGCGCGACAACCGGCTCAACTGCGCTTCATCCAGCACCGCGTAGCGCACCTGCTCGCTGAGCAACAGCTGCAAGGCCTGGCGCTCGGCCGGCACGCCTTGAAGATTCAGGTTGGAATAGGTCGCGCGCAGATAGTCGGCCAGCGAACTGGGCATGCGCACCGCCACTCGCTCGTTTTCGGCGAGCCGCTCCAGGTCCACTGCCATCGAGCCGTTGCGCGGGCCCACGATCAACTGCGGTACGCGCATGTAGGGGTCGCTGAACAACCAGCGACGCAGGCTGGCCGGGGTCTGGGTCAGCCCTGGCGCCAGGTCGATCTCGCCGCCGGCCAGGGCATGCTCGAGCGCGGCCTGGTCGGGGAAGTTGCGCCACGTCAGGTCCAGGTCCAATGCCCTGCCCAGCCAGTTCATCAGCTCGACGTTGACACCTGACAGCTGCTGCAGGCGCCGGTCGAACTGCGCGAACGGAGCCTGCAACACCAGGCCCACCCGCAAGCTGCGATGCTGGTCGAGCCATTGCTGTTGCGCCGGGTCCAGGCGTACCGCAGCCGGTACGGATGCCTGCTCCGCGTTCGCCATAAAGGGCCAGCACAAGCAGCCGATAAACAACAGGCAGCGCAAACGCATCATCTTGAATCTCGTCAATGAAGGGACCGCCATCGAACATGGCCGTCGTCGACAAATACCATTAGGCTGCCGGTATCACTCTGGCCTGGATCGATCAATGTTCGTACTCAAACGCACGGCGCTTTCGGCGCTATGCCTGTCCTTGATACTACCTTGTACCGCACAAGTTCTGGCGCAGGAAACGCCGGCCGCCGACGCCGATGCCGCGCCGGCCACGCGCCAGGCGCTGCCCGAGCGCAGCCAGGAAGACGCCCAGGCCCTGGAGCGGCAAGTGCCCAAGGACGAGCAGCAAACCCTGCAGGCCGGCAGCGACAGCTTCCTGGCCCTGTGGAAACCTGCCAACACCCCGGCACCCGAAGGCGTGGTGATCATCGTCCCGGGTGCCGGCGAGAGCGCCGACTGGCCACGCACCGTCGGCCCCCTGCGGCGCAAGTTCCCCGATGCAAAGTGGGCCAGTCTGAGCCTGAGCCTGCCGGATCTGCTGGCCGAGAGCCCGGTGGCCCGCAAGGAAACCCCGGCACCGCCCCCGCAACCGGACAAGGACGTGAAGGGCGCACCGGCCAAGGCCACGCCGGCCGATGCCAATGCCAACATCGCCCAGGCCACCGCAGCAGAAACCGAAAACAGCGAAAGCGCCGAAGCGCCCGCCAGTACCGATCCGGCGGCCAGTGAAAAGGCCGACGCCGAGCGCATCTTCGCCCGCCTGGATGCCGCCGTCGCCTACGCACAGCAGCAGAACGCACGCAGCGTGGTGCTGCTGGGCAGCGGCAGCGGTGCCTACTGGTCAGCCCGTTACATCAGCGAACGGCAACCGCCGCAGGTGCAAAAGCTGGTGATGGTCGCTGCGCAGAACCCGGCCCGCGTCGAACACAGCCTCGACAGCCTGGCCGCCACGCTCAAGCTGCCGACCGCCGACTTCTACTATGCCAACCAGGCCGGCGCCAGGCAGGCGGCCGTGAACCGCCTGCAGGCCAGCAAGCGACTCAAGGACAGCAGCTACCACCAGGTCGCCCTGACGGCCATGCCCGGCAACCAGGCTGCCGAGCAGGAGCAACTGTTCCGCCGCATTCGCGGCTGGCTGAGCCCGCAAGCGGTCGACTAGAAGCCGCGCCGCTTGCGTACCACCGCGTAGGCCTGATGCAGGTCCCGGGTACGCTCGGTGGCGTCGCGCACCTGCGCCGGACTCGCGCCGCTACCCACCAGCTTGTCCGGATGATGCCGGCTGAGCAGGCGCCGGTAGGCCTGCTTGACCTGTACAGGCTCGGTCTCGGGTAACACCCCCAGCAAGCGCAGGGCCTCGGGATAGCTGATGCCCTGATTGCCCAGGGCCGCCCGGTGCGGCTCGTAGTCGCTGGCCAATGCCTGCACCCGGGTCGTCGACCAGCCCAGCTGCTGCCCCCACTGCATCAGCAGTTCGCGCTCGTGACGCCCTACCCGGCCATCGGCCCAGACCATGCGCCAGCAGGCACGCAGCAAGCCTTCGGCAGCATGGGGTTGCTGCTTGAGGCGACGCAGGTGCGGATGCAGGCGCTCGCTGCCGCTCTTGCCCCGGTTGAATGCGGCAATCGCGCGCAGACGTGCCGGTTCGCTCATCTCCAGGCGCTGCATTTCCTGACGCGCCTGCTGGATATGTCCGTCGACCACCCGCCCTTCACTCTTGGCCAGGCGCCCAAGCAGCACGAACAGCACTTCGTCGTCGCGCAGCACCGCGCGCCCGCCCAGACGCTCGCGCAGGTGCGCCCAACTGTGCAGTTGCAGACGGCGGTCCATCGCCTGACCGAGCAATGCCCCCAGCAACGCCCCTGGAATGCTGGCGATGGCAAAACCCGCTCCGGCACCAATCACTGTGCTCGGCCACAACATGTCAGCGGCGCTCGGCGAGCAGGCGCTCGACTTCGGCAAGGCGTTCAAGGGTACCGACATCCAACCACTGGCCAGTGAAATGCTCCCCACTGACCAGGCCCTTGGCCATCGCCTGGCGAAACAGCGGTGCCAGCTTGAAGGCGCCGGCCTGGCAACCGTCGAACAGTTCCGGGTGCAGCACGGCGATCCCGCTGTAGGTCAAGGTCGGCGAAACCGCGTCGGCATCCTTGACCTGCCCGGCCTGCAGGCGGAAATCACCTTTGCCGTGATGGCCCGGGTTGTCCACCAGCACCAGGTGCGCCAGCCCGGACAGCGACGCAGGCAGGCGGCTGAAGTCGTACTCGGTCCAGATGTCGCCGTTGATCAGCGCAAAAGGCGCGTCGCCAAGCAGCGGCAGCGCCTTGTAGATCCCGCCACCGGTTTCCAGTGGTTCGCCTTCGGCGGAATAGCGGATGCTCAGGCCCAGTTGCGCGCCATCGCCCAGGTGCTCTTCGATCTGCTGCCCCAGCCAGGCATGATTGATCACCACCTCGGTGAAGCCCGCCCTCGCCAGGGCGCGCAGGTGATACTCGATCAACGGCACGCCGGCCACCGGCACCAGTGGCTTGGGTGTATGCAGGGTCAGCGGGCGCATGCGCTCGCCCTTGCCTGCGGCCAGAATCATCGCCTTCATGCGCGCGCCCCGCCTGCGGCCTGCAGGCTGTCGATCAGTTCATCCAGCTCGGCCAGCTCAGGGCGGCGGGCGATCACTTCATCTATATAAGCAAAGAACCGCGGCACATCGGCCAGGTAGCGCGGCTTGCCGTCACGGTGGCAGATGCGCGCGAAGATGCCGATCACCTTGAGGTGGCGCTGCACGCCCATCAGGTCGCTGGCACGCTGGAAGTCCTCGAAATCGGCCTGCACCGGTACGCCCAGAGCCTGCGCCCGCTGCCAGTAGTCCTTGAGCCAGCCCTCTACCCGTGCCTGCGGCCAACTGAGGAAGGCGTCCTTGAACAGACAGGTGATGTCGTAGGTCACCGGGCCGTACACCGCATCCTGGAAATCCAGCAAGCCCGGGTTGGGCACACTCTGCATCAGGTTGCGCGGCATGTAGTCACGGTGCACCAGCACCTTGGGCTGGGCCAGGGCGCTGTCGATCAGCAGGCTGCTGATGCGTTGCCAGGCCGCCTGCTGCTCATTATTCATCTGCAGGCCCAGTTCACGGCCCACGTACCACTCTGGGAACAGCTCCAGCTCGCGGCGCAGCAGGGCCACGCCATAACTGGGCAACGGCGCCTGCATCGGCAGTTGCTGGAAGGCCAGCAGCGCCTGGATGGCATCGTCGAACAGGCCATCGGCGTTGTCGCTGGTGATCACATCGAGGTAGGTGTGGTTGCCCAGATCACTCAGCAGCAGGAAGCCGCGCTCGAGATCCTGAGCGTGAATTTGCGGCACATTGACCTCGGCGCTGGCCAATAAATGAGCAATTTCCACAAAAGGCCGGCAGTTTTCCTGCGGCGGCGGGGCATCCATCACAATAAAACTGCGTCCTTCGGCGGCCCAGCGGAAGTAGCGGCGAAAGCTCGCGTCGCTGCTGGCAGCGGTCAGGCAGCCCGCTGGAACCGGACCCCAGCCCTGTTTATGGAAAAGATTTGCCAGCTGTTCGGCCAGCCATACATTCAGGTGTTGCAGGCGTACATCATGTTCGGGCATTACATGGGTCTCCGACGGCCCTAGCCGTCAAGCGGGTCATGCTTTATTATCCAGCATCTTTTTCAGACCATCGAGAGGCGTGCGGCCCCACACGCGGGCAGATGGCACGCAGGAAGCCCGGACTAATAAGATGGCATTGAAATCCCCCGCGTTTCGTAAAAAATTCCCGTTGCTCGTCACCGGCGGTCTGCTGGCGATGCAACCCCTGGCCACGTCGTACGTGGTGGCTGCCGAGCAGTTCGACTGCCAAGTTTCCGCTGCCGGAGGTTGGGACTGCAAGCCCAAGACCAGCACCGCGAACCTGCCACCACGCCCTGTGCATGACGGTGCGGCGGTCAGCTCGACCGGCGAAACGCCTGCCCAGAGCGCCGACGGCAGTGCCGAAGCGGCGGGCAAGGGCCCAGCACTCGTCACCGAAACCAAGGGGCGCGGCCTGAAGGCACGCAGCGCCGACTACAGCCATCTGGACTGGGTACCACGCGATCAGCTGACCCCTGCCCAGCTCGCCGAAGCCGGCCCGTATTGCTCCGGTGCCTACATCGAGCCAACCCGTCCGGGCATGGATGACACCACGCCCAAGGACGAGGCGCCGACCTTCATCGGTGCCAAGGTATCGCGCTACCAGCAGGAGCAGCAGATCGCCACCCTCGCCGGTGACGTGGTGATGCGCCAGGGCAGCATGCAGGTCGAGGCCGACGAGGCCAATCTGTATCAGGCCGAGAACCGTGGCGAACTGAGCGGCAACGTGAAGATCCGCGACAATGGTTCGCTGGTGGTTGGCGATCACGCCGACATCCAGCTCGACACCGGTGAAGCCAAGGTCGACAACGCCGAGTACGTGATGCACAAGTCGCGTATCCGCGGTAACGCGCTGTACGCCAAGCGTGCCGAAAACGCGATCATTCGCCTCAAGGACGGTACCTACACCACCTGCGAGCCGAACAGCAACGCCTGGCAGCTCAAGGGCAACAACATCACACTGAACCCGGCCACCGGCTTCGGTACCGCGACCAACGTCACCCTGCGGGTCAAGGATGTACCGGTGTTCTACACCCCGTACATCTACTTCCCGATCGATGACCGTCGCCAGTCCGGCTTCCTGCCGCCATCGTTCAGTACCAGCAGCGACACCGGCTTCATGCTGGTCACGCCGTACTACTTCAACCTGGCACCGAACTACGACGCCACCTTGTATCCACGCTACATGGCCAAGCGCGGCCTGTTGATGGAAGGCGAGTTCCGCTACCTGACCAAGTCCAGCGAAGGGCAGTTCGGTGGTGCGTGGCTGAATGACGAGGAGGACGAGCGCAAGCGCCAGTCCGACTACAAAGAAAAGCGCTGGATGATCAACTGGCAGCACAAGGGTGGCCTGGACGAGCGCCTGATGACCGAGGTCGATTACACCAACATCAGCGATCCCTACTACTTCCAGGACCTGGAAACGGATCAGCTCGGCGTAGAAAGTACCGACTATATCAACCAGCAGGGTGCGTTGACATATCGGGGAGACAGTTATACTGCGCGGCTGAATATGCAGGACTACAAACTGGCGACTATCAGCCAGATCACTCCGTATGGCCGTCTGCCCCAGGTTACTTTTGGCGGCAGGCTACCCTACCATCCCGGGGGCTTGGACTTTGCCTACAGTACCGAGTTCGTACGTTTCGATCGCGACTTGCGCGAGGGTAACTTCGTAGACAAGGACGACCGCTCCACGCCGTGGTATGACACTCGAGTATCCGGTCTGGCGCGTGCCAACGGTGACCGGATCAATCTCGCTCCCAACATGAGCTTGCCGCTGAACGCCTCTTATGGCTACGTCAGACCTTCGCTGACATATGTCTACACCAATTACCAGCTGGATCTGGACCAACGCGGCAAACAGACACTCGCAGCAGATGAACAATTCAATAGTTCGCAAGACCGAAGCGTGCCCATTTTCAGCGTCGACAGCGGTCTGTACTTCGACCGCGACACGCAGTGGTTCGGCAAGGACTACCGCCAGACACTGGAACCGCGCCTGTTCTATCTGTACGTCCCATACAAGGACCAGACGGACATTCCGGTTTTCGATACCGGCGAATCGACTTTCAGCTATGCATCATTGTTCCGCGAAAACCGCTTCAGTGGGACAGACCGTATCGGCGACGAAAACAAGCTGTCGTTGGGTTTGACAAACCGCTGGATCGAAGACAACGGTTTCGAACGTCAACGTTTGAGCGTTGGCCAAGCGCTGTACTTCAAGGATCGCAAGGTTCAGCTGCCGCGTATCGATTACCGCACACGCAACGACTCGCAATCCGACGTCTCGCCCTACGCGCTGGAATACCAGTTCCGCTTCAACCGCGACTGGCGCGTGAATTCCGACTTCAACTGGGACCCGGATACCCGCAGTACGCGTTCCGGCAGCGCCATGTTCCACTACCAACCGGAAGACAACGTCAACAAGATCGTCAACCTGGGTTATCGCTATCGCAACGACGGGGTTCGCTACGATCAAAGCACCGGTCGCTGGCAGGTGGGTGGTGGCGACTACGGCACCCCGGGACAACCTGGCTATGTGAAGGACTACTACAAGATCCAGCAACATGACTTCTCCGTCATGTGGCCAATCGTTCCGCAGTGGACTGCAATCGCCCGCTGGCAGCACGACTACAACCGCAACCGCACCCTGGAAGCCATGGGCGGTTTCGAGTACGACAACTGCTGCTGGAAGCTGCGTCTGATCAACCGCTACTGGATCGATTACGACGAATACAGCCAGGACGCACCCTCCAACGAAAAAGGCGACCATGGGATCTTCCTGCAGATCGTGCTGAAAGGCCTCGGTGGTGTAGTAGGTAAAAAGGTCGAAACTTTCCTCGATCAAGGCATTCAAGGTTACCGTGCACGTGAAGACCAAGCTTATTGATTGTCTGCGCCCGCTGATGCTGGGCGCTGTACTACTGAGCAGCACCGCGCACGCCGCGGTGCAGACCCTGGACAAGGTGGTGGCCATCGTCGACAACGACGTGGTCATGCAAAGCCAGCTGGACCAGCGCGTGCGCGAGGTCGAACAGACCATCGCCAAGCGCGGCGGCGCCACACCTCCGCCCGGCGTGCTCGACCAGCAGGTGCTGGAGCGCCTGATCGTGGAAAACCTGCAACTGCAGATTGGCGATCGTTCCGGCATCCGCATCACCGACGAAGAACTCAATCAGGCCATGGACACCATTGCCCAGCGCAACGGCATGAACATGAGCCAGTTCCGTGCGGCCCTGGCCCATGACGGCCTGTCGTTCGATGACGCCCGCGAGCAGGTCCGTCGCGAGATGATCATCAGCCGCGTGCGCCAGCGCCGGGTAGCCGAACGCATCCAGGTTTCGGAACAGGAAGTGAAGAACTTCCTCGCCTCGGACCTGGGCAAGATGCAGTTGTCCGAAGAGTTCCGCCTGGCCAACATCCTGATCCCGACCCCGGAAAGCGCCAACTCGGCGGCTATCCAGGCGGCTGGCCAGCAAGCGGCCGCGATCTACCAGCAGCTCAAGCAAGGCGCCGACTTCGCCCAGCTGGCGACTGCCCGTTCGGCCAGCGAGAACGCACTGGAAGGTGGCGAGATGGGCTGGCGCAAGGCCGCCCAGTTGCCACCTCCTTTCGATCGCCTGCTCAGCACCATGGCTGTGGGTGACGTCACCGAGCCTGTACGCACACCGGGTGGCTTCATCATCCTGAAGCTGCAGGAAAAGCGCGGCGGCCAGACACAGCTGCGCGACGAAGTGCATGTTCGCCACATCCTGATCAAGCCAAGCGAAGTGCGCAGCGAAGCCGCCACCCAGCAACTGGCGGAAAAGCTCTATGAACGCATCAGCGCCGGCGAAGATTTCGCCGAGCTGGCGAAGAGCTTCTCCGAAGATCCGGGTTCGGCACTCAATGGCGGCGACCTCAACTGGGTCGATCCGAACGCACTGGTACCCGAGTTCCGCGAAGTCATGGCCAGCACCCCTCAGGGTCAGCTGTCCAAGCCGTTCCAGACCCAGTACGGCTGGCACGTACTGGAAGTCCTGGGTCGTCGCTCCACCGACAGCACCGAACAGGCACGCGAACAGCAAGCCATGAACGTGCTGCGCAACCGCAAGTACGACGAAGAGCTGCAAAGCTGGCTGCGTCAGATCCGCGACGAAGCCTATGTTGAAATCAAGCTTCCTGGCGCCGACCAGGCAGCCCAGTGAAACACCAGCGCTTCGCCCTGACACCCGGCGAGCCGGCCGGCATAGGACCTGACCTGTGCCTGCTGCTCGCCGAGCACGCCCAGCCCCACCCCCTGATCGCCATTACCAGTCGTGACCTGCTCGTCGAGCGGGCCGCGCAACTGGGCGTGGCCGTCACGCTGCTGCCTGTCAGCCCCGACGCCTTCCCGGATGCGCCTGCCCCTGCGGGCAGCCTGTACGTGTGGGACACGCCGCTGGCAAGCCGGGTAGTCGCCGGGCAGCTGGACAAACGCAACGCCGCCTTCGTACTGCAAACCCTGACCCGTGCGGGCCAGGGCTGCCTTGACGGGCACTTTGCCGGGATGATCACCGCGCCCGTGCACAAGGGCGTGATCAACGAAAGCGGCATTGCGTTTTCCGGGCATACCGAATTCCTCGCCGAGCTGACCCACACCACGCAAGTGGTGATGATGCTTGCCACCCGCGGGCTGCGCGTGGCCCTGGTGACCACGCACCTGCCGCTGCGCGCAGTGGCCGACGCCATCACCGCCGAACGCCTGGAGCGGGTCACGCGGATCCTGCATGCCGACCTGCAGAGCAAGTTCGGCATCACCCAGCCACGCATCCTGGTGTGCGGGCTCAACCCGCATGCGGGTGAAGGCGGCCACCTGGGCAGCGAAGAAATAGACATCATCGAACCGACATTGGCGCGCCTGCGCAGCGAAGGCATGGACCTGCGCGGCCCGTTGCCTGCCGACACCCTGTTTACCCCCAAATATCTGGAGCACTGCGACGCAGTGCTGGCGATGTACCACGACCAGGGCCTGCCGGTGCTCAAGTACAAGGGCTTCGGCGCCGCCTTGAACGTTACCCTGGGCCTGCCGATCATTCGCACATCGGTGGACCACGGCACTGCCCTGGACCTTGCCGGCACCGGCAGGATCGACACCGGCAGCCTGCAGGTAGCACTGGAAACCGCCTACCAGATGGCCGAGACCCATTTATGACCGAGCAATACCAACACAAGGCGCGCAAGCGCTTCGGCCAGAACTTTCTGCACGACGCCGGCGTCATCGACCGCATCCTGCGCTCGATCAGCGCCAAGGCAGGTGAGCGCCTGCTGGAAATCGGTCCGGGCCAGGGCGCCCTGACCCAGGGCCTGCTCAACAGCGGCGGCCAGCTGGATGTGGTGGAACTGGACAAGGACCTGGTACCGATCCTCAACCAGCAGTTCGCCGGCCGTGACAACTTCCGCCTGCACCAGGGCGATGCGCTCAAGTTCGACTTCACCAGCCTGGGCGCCGCGCCGCGCAGCCTGCGGGTGGTCGGCAACCTGCCGTACAACATCTCCACCCCACTGATCTTTCACCTGCTGGCCAACGCTGGGCTGATCCGCGACATGCACTTCATGCTGCAGAAGGAAGTGGTCGAGCGCCTGGCCGCCGGCCCGGGCGGTGGCGACTGGGGCCGCCTGTCGATCATGGTGCAGTACCACTGCCGCGTGGAACACCTGTTCAACGTCGGCCCGGGGGCGTTCAACCCACCGCCCAAGGTCGATTCGGCCATCGTGCGCCTGGTACCCCACACCACCCTGCCGCACCCGGCAAAGGATCATCGCCTGCTCGAGCGCATCGTGCGCGAAGCGTTCAACCAGCGCCGCAAGACACTGCGCAACACCTTGAAGGCCCTGCTCAGCAGCGACGAGATCGCCGCCGCCGGTGTCGATGGCAGCCTGCGCCCCGAGCAACTGGACCTGGCCGCCTTCGTGCGCCTGGCCGACAAGCTGGCCGAACAGCCGCAGTAACACCTGATAACGGCCGGTCATGCCCGCATGACTGGCCGGCAACCCCGCCGATAGCCTAGACTGATGCCATTGCCGTATTCGCGTCTGTTGCCAAGGCCCTCTTGAATGTCCGATCCCCGCTATCAGGTCGACGTCGACGTCGTCACCCGCTTCCTCAAAGAACATTCCGATCCCGAAAACGACCGCTTTGCCTTTGCCTACACCATTACCGTGCACAACAACGGTTCGGTGGCGGCCAAGCTGATGTCGCGTCACTGGCTCATCACCAATGGCGATGGCCAGGTGGAAGAGGTCAAGGGCGCCGGGGTGATCGGTCAGCAGCCGCTGATCGAGCCTGGCCAGAGCCACACCTACAGCAGTGGTGCCGTGCTCAGCACCCAGGTGGGCACCATGGAAGGCAGCTATCAGATGTTCGCCGAGGATGGCATCCGTTTCGAGGCCCCGATCAAGGCGTTCCGCCTGGCCGTACCCGGGTCGCTGCACTGATGGCGGTGTATGCCGTCGGCGATCTCCAGGGCTGCCTGCAACCGCTCAAATGCCTGCTCGAGCGGGTCAACTTCAACCCGTCGGTCGACCGCCTGTGGCTGGTCGGCGACCTGGTCAACCGCGGCCCCGAGTCGCTGGAAACCCTGCGCTATCTGTACGCCATGCGCGACTCGCTGGTGTGCGTGCTGGGCAACCACGACCTGCACCTGCTGGCCGCCTGGCACAACATCGAGCGCCTGAAGAAAAGCGACACCCTGCGCGAGATTCTCGACGCCCCGGATGCCGACGAACTGCTCGACTGGCTGCGCCGGCAAAAGCTGCTGCATTACGACGAGCAGCGCGGCGTGGCGATGGTGCATGCCGGCATTCCACCGCAGTGGACCCTGGGCAAGGCGCTGGAGCTGGCTGGCGAGGTCGAAGAAGTGCTACGCGATGACAATCGGCTCAAGCTCTATCTGGACGGCATGTACGGCAACGAGCCGAACAAGTGGAGCAAGAACCTGGGCGGGGTCGAACGCCTGCGGGTCATCACCAATTATTTCACCCGCATGCGCTTCTGCACCGCCGAGGGCAAACTGGACCTCAAGGGCAAGGAAGGCGCCGACACCGCCCCACCCGGCTACAAACCGTGGTTCGCCCACAAGGGCCGTCGCTCGCGTCACGTGAAGATCATCTTTGGACACTGGGCAGCGCTCGAGGGCCGCTGCACCGAGCCAGGCGTGTACGCACTGGATACCGGCTGCGTGTGGGGCGGTGCGATGACCCTGTTCAATGTCGATACCGGCCAGTACCACCGCTGCGAGTGCACCGAAGAAGGCACCGTACGCCCGCTGGCCAGCCCCGTGCAACCGGCTAGAATAGCCGATCAATCCTGAAGGACCCGCCCATGAGCGAATTCAAACGTATCCCTCCAGAGCAGGCTCAGGCGCTGCGTGCGCAAGGCGCCGTGGTGGTCGATATCCGCGACCAGCCCACCTTTGCCAACGGCCACATCACCGGCGCCCGCCACCTGGACAACCAGTCGGTCGCCGATTTCATCCGCGGCGCCGACCTCGACGCCCCTACCGTGGTGGTCTGCTACCACGGCAACTCCAGCCAGAGCGCGGCCGCGTATCTGGTCAGCCAGGGTTTTTCCGACGTCTACAGCCTCGACGGCGGCTTCGAGCTGTGGCGCGCCACCTTCCCGGCAGAAACCGCCCAGGGCTCCGCCGAATAATTTTTTTGTTGGCCTGCAGCCCGCGCCCTGCGCGGGCTCGCGCCAGACCAGACGAACGGTCGTGGCGAACTAATCGCCCAACCGCCCTTGACCTCGCCGATTACCAACTATCCTTAAGCCCAGGCCATCCAAAAAGGGGAGAGCCGGTACACCGGCGTGCGGGTCATCGGTAAGGTTCCAAGGGTGTTCTGGGGGGTATACAGCAGGCGGCAGTGCCGTCTGCATGCCAGCATCAACTGATCGATCCGACGTCGGCTCCACGTATCGAGCGAGGTGACGTCATGAGTATTTTTAGCCACTTCCAACAACGTTTCGAGTCCACCCGTCAGGAAGAGCTCTCGCTGCAGGAGTATCTTGAGCTCTGCAAGCAGGACCGTAGTGCCTATGCGTCGGCGGCCGAACGCCTGTTGATGGCTATTGGTGAGCCGGAACTGGTCGACACGTCGAACAACTCGCGGCTGTCGCGGATCTTCTCCAACAAGGTGATCCGGCGCTACCCCGCCTTCGAAGACTTCCATGGGATGGAAGAATGCATCGACCAGATCGTTTCCTACTTCCGCCATGCCGCACAGGGCCTGGAGGAAAAGAAACAGATCCTCTACCTGCTCGGCCCGGTGGGTGGCGGCAAGTCGTCCCTGGCTGAAAAACTCAAGCAACTGATGGAAAAGGTGCCCTTCTACGCCATCAAGGGCTCGCCGGTGTTCGAGTCCCCGCTGGGGCTGTTCAACGCCACCGAGGACGGCGCCATCCTCGAAGAGGACTTCGGCATCCCGCGCCGCTACCTGAACACCATCATGTCGCCCTGGGCGACCAAGCGCCTGGCCGAGTTCGGCGGCGACATCAGCCAGTTCAAGGTGGTCAAGCTCTACCCCTCGATCCTCAACCAGATCGCCGTGGCCAAGACCGAGCCGGGCGACGAGAACAACCAGGACATCTCGGCGCTGGTGGGCAAGGTCGATATCCGCAAGCTCGAGGAATTCCCGCAGAACGACGCCGACGCCTACAGCTATTCGGGCGCACTGTGCCGGGCCAACCAGGGCCTGATGGAATTCGTCGAGATGTTCAAGGCACCGATCAAGGTCCTGCACCCGCTGCTCACCGCCACCCAGGAGGGCAACTACAACAGCACCGAGGGCCTCGGCGCCATCCCCTACTCCGGGATTCTGCTGGCCCACTCCAACGAATCGGAATGGCACAGCTTTCGCAACAACAAGAACAACGAGGCGTTCATCGACCGGATCTACATCGTCAAGGTGCCGTACTGCCTGCGCGTGAGCGACGAGATCAAGATCTACGACAAGCTGCTGTTCAACAGCTCCCTGGCCAAGGCCCACTGCGCACCCGACACCCTGAAGATGCTGGCCCAGTTCACGGTGCTGTCGCGCCTCAAGGAGCCGGAGAACTCGAACATCTACTCCAAGATGCGCGTGTATGACGGCGAGAACCTCAAGGACACCGATCCGAAGGCCAAGTCGATCCAGGAGTACCGCGACTCGGCCGGTGTCGACGAAGGCATGAACGGTCTGTCAACCCGCTTCGCCTTCAAGATCCTGTCCAAGGTGTTCAACTTCGACCCCCATGAAATCGCGGCCAACCCGGTGCACCTGCTGTACGTGCTGGAGCAGCAGATCGAACAGGAACAGTTCCCGGCCGAGGTGCGCGAGCGCTACCTGCGCTACCTCAAGGAATACCTGGCACCGCGCTACATCGAGTTCATCGGCAAGGAAATCCAGACCGCCTACCTGGAGTCCTACAGCGAATACGGGCAGAACATCTTCGACCGTTATGTGCTGTACGCCGACTTCTGGATTCAGGACCAGGAGTACCGCGACCCCGAAACCGGCGAGATCCTCAACCGCATCGCCCTCAACGAGGAGCTGGAGAAGATCGAGAAACCGGCTGGCATCAGCAATCCGAAGGATTTCCGCAACGAGATCGTCAACTTCGTGCTGCGCGCCCGGGCCAACAACAACGGCAAGAACCCGACCTGGCTGAGCTACGAAAAACTGCGGGTGGTGATCGAGAAGAAAATGTTCTCCAACACCGAAGACCTGCTGCCGGTCATCAGCTTCAACGCCAAGGCGAGCAAGGAGGACCAGCAGAAGCACAATGACTTCGTTACGCGAATGGTCGAACGCGGCTACACGGACAAACAGGTCCGGCTGCTCTCGGAATGGTACCTGCGGGTCAGGAAATCGCAATAAGCGGCAAGCGTCAGGCTGTCAGCGGCAAGCCCGGAGTACGCGCCGGGCCTGCAGCGACAGCGCTGCCCATCTTGAAGCTAGAAGCTTGCAGCTACTGCCTACTCCCGGAGGGGCCTATGAGCTATGTGATCGACCGACGCCTGAACGGCAAGAACAAGAGCACGGTCAACCGCCAGCGCTTTCTGCGGCGTTACCGTGACCACATCAAGAAGGCCGTCGAAGAGGCCGTGAGCCGTCGCTCCATCACCGACATGGAGCATGGCGAGCAGATCAGCATTCCTGGCCGGGATATCGACGAACCGGTACTGCACCATGGACGCGGCGGCAAGCAGACCGTCGTACACCCGGGCAACAAGGAGTTCACCGCCGGCGAGCATATCGCGCGCCCGCAGGGCGGCGGTGGAGGCGGCGGCAAGGGCAAGGCCGGTAATTCCGGCGAAGGCATGGACGAGTTCGTCTTCCAGATCACCCAGGAAGAATTCCTCGAGTTCATGTTCGAAGACCTCGAGCTGCCCAACCTGGTCAAGCGTCACCTGACCGGCACCGACACCTTCAAGACCGTGCGCGCGGGCATCAGCAACGAAGGCAACCCGTCGCGCATCAATATCATCCGCACCCTGCGCTCAGCCCATGCGCGGCGCATTGCGCTGTCGGGCAGCAGCCGCGCCAAACTGCGCGCGGCCCAGGAAGAGCTGGCACGCCTGAAGCGCGAAGAGCCGGACAACTTCGGCGATATCCAGGAAATCGAAGGGGAAATAGAACGTCTGAGTGCACGTATCCACCGCGTACCCTTTCTCGACACCTTCGACCTCAAGTACAACCTGCTGGTCAAGCAGCCCAACCCCAGTTCCAAGGCCGTGATGTTCTGTCTGATGGACGTGTCCGGCTCCATGACCCAGGCCACGAAGGACATCGCCAAGCGCTTCTTCATACTGCTGTACCTGTTCCTGAAGCGAAACTACGACAAGATCGAGGTGGTGTTCATCCGCCATCACACCAGCGCGCGCGAAGTGGATGAGGAAGAGTTCTTCTATTCCCGCGAGACGGGCGGCACCATCGTCTCCAGCGCCCTGAAACTGATGCAGGAAATCATGGCCGAGCGCTATCAGGCCAGCGAATGGAACATCTACGCGGCCCAGGCTTCGGACGGTGACAACTGGAACGACGACTCGCCCATCTGCCGCGAGATCCTCACCAAGCAGATCATGCCGTTCGTGCAGTACTACACTTATGTCGAGATCACCCCTCGCGAGCACCAGGCCTTGTGGTTCGAATACGAACGCATCGGCGAAGCCTTCGCCGATACCTTCGCCCAGCAGCAGCTGGTGTCGGCCGGCGATATCTACCCGGTCTTCCGTGAACTCTTCCAGCGCAGGTTAGCCACATGACCGCCAGAGAGCAGAAGCGCCAACCCCTTTCCACCGGGTCCGAGTGGACGTTCGAGCTGATCCAGGCCTACGACCGCGAAATCAGTCGCCTGGCCGAGCGCTACGCCCTGGACACCTACCCCAACCAGATCGAGGTGATTACCGCCGAGCAGATGATGGACGCCTATGCGTCGGTCGGCATGCCGCTGGGCTATCACCACTGGTCATACGGCAAGCATTTCCTGAGCACAGAAAAATCGTACAGTCGCGGCCAGATGGGCCTGGCCTACGAAATCGTGATCAATTCCGACCCCTGCATCGCCTACCTGATGGAGGAGAACACCATCTGCATGCAGGCGCTGGTGGTAGCGCACGCGTGCTACGGGCACAACAGCTTCTTCAAGGGCAACTACCTGTTCCGCACCTGGACCGACGCCAGCTCGATCATCGACTACCTGGTGTTCGCCAAGCAGTACATCACCCAGTGCGAGGAGCGCCACGGCATCGACGCGGTGGAAGACCTGCTGGACTCCTGCCATGCCCTGATGAACTACGGCGTCGACCGCTACAAGCGGCCCTACCCGATCTCCGCCGAAGAAGAGCGTCGCCGCCAGAAGGACCGCGAAGAACACCTGCAAAAGCAGATCAACGACCTGTGGCGCACCATTCCCAAGGGCACCGACAAGTACAACGAGAAAGACAACGCGCGCTTCCCGGCCGAACCGCAGGAAAACATCCTGTACTTCATCGAGAAGCACGCCCCGCTGCTCGAACCCTGGCAACGCGAGATCGTGCGCATCGTGCGCAAGATCGCACAGTACTTCTACCCGCAACGCCAGACCCAGGTGATGAACGAAGGCTGGGCGACCTTCTGGCACTACACCCTGATGAACGACCTGTACGACGAGGGCCTCGTGACCGAGGGCTTCATGATGGAGTTTCTGCAGTCGCACACCAGCGTGGTGTTCCAGCCAGGCTTCGACAGCCCCTATTACAGCGGCATCAACCCCTATGCCCTGGGTTTTGCCATGTACCGCGACATCCGGCGCATGTGCGAGCACCCCACAGAGGAAGACCGCCGGTGGTTCCCCGAGATTGCCGGCAGCGACTGGCTGTCGACCATCAAGTTCGCCATGAGCAGCTTCAAGGACGAGAGCTTCATCCTGCAGTACCTGTCGCCCACGGTGATTCGCGACCTCAAGCTGTTCAGCATCCTGGACGACGACCAGAAGGACGACCTGCTGGTACCGGCCATCCACGACGAAGCAGGCTACCGCACCATCCGCGAGATCCTGGCCGCGCAATACAACCTGGGCAACCGCGAACCCAACGTGCAGATCTGGAGCATAGACCGGCGTGGCGACCGCTCGCTGACGCTGCGTCACCAGCAACATGACCGCAAACCGCTGGGCGACTCCACCGACGAGGTGCTCAAGCACCTGCACCGCCTGTGGGGCTTCGACATCCATCTGGAGACCCTGCAAGGCGACCAGGTGATGAAGACCCACCACGTCCCCCCAAAGGGCGAACACGGCGAAGGTGACTACGGACGGCTGGACCTGGCTGTCGTCCACCTGTAGCCGCCCGCGCCAACCTCCGTTGTGGCCAGACAGGGTATCCTGTGGCCTCAACGGAGGTTTTTTCATGCAGATCTATAAAGTCGGTGGTGCCGTGCGCGACCGCCTGCTAGGCAGGCCGGTCACCGATATCGACTGGGTGGTGGTGGGTGCGACGGTCGAGCAGATGCAGGCCCAGGGCTACCGTCCGGTGGGGGCCGACTTCCCCGTCTTCCTTCACCCTCACAGCGGTGAAGAATATGCACTGGCGCGTACGGAGCGCAAAAGCGGGCGCGGCTATGGCGGCTTCACCTTCCATGCCAGCCCCGAGGTCACACTGGAAGAAGACCTGGTGCGGCGCGACCTGACCATCAATGCAATGGCCGAGGACGAACAGGGCCGGATCACCGACCCGTACAAGGGCCAGCAGGATCTCCAAGACCGGATTTTACGCCACGTTTCCCCCGCGTTCGCCGAAGATCCCCTGCGTGTGCTGCGCGTAGCGCGTTTCGCCGCGCGCTATGCCGGGCTGGGTTTCCAGGTAGCCCCCGAAACCCTCGCACTGATGCGCGAGCTGAGCGAGTCGGGTGAACTGCAGGCCCTTACCGCCGAGCGCAGCTGGAAGGAAATCGCCCGCGCCCTGATGGAAGAGCAACCCCAGGTGTTCATTCAGGTGCTGCGTGATTGCGGGGCGCTGAAGCAGTTGATGCCCGAACTCGACGTGCTGTTCGGCGTTCCGCAACCTGCGGCGCATCATCCTGAAATCGACACCGGCGTGCATACCCTGTCGGTGCTGGAGCAGGCGGCCCGTCACAACCAGCCGCTGACGGTACGCTGGGCCTGCCTGCTGCATGACCTGGGCAAAGGCCTGACCCCCGAAGAGGAGTGGCCGCGGCATATCGCCCATGAGCACCGCGGGCTGAAGGCGATCAAGGCGGTCAACCAGCGCTTCAAGGTACCGCGCGACTGCCAGGAACTGGCCTTGCTGGTGGGCGAGTACCATACCCATGGCCACCGGGCCCTGGAGCTGAAGGCATCGACCTTGCTGGAGTTGCTGCAGCGCTTCGACGTGTACCGGCGCCCGCAACGCTTTGAAGAGTTCATCGCCGCGTGCGAGATGGACGCGCGCGGGCGACTGGGGTTGGAGGAACGTGATTATCCACAGGCCACCTACCTGCGTGGCGCAGCAGACGCCGCGCGGGCAGTGGCGGTGCAGCCACTGGTAGAGAAGGGCTTTGCCGGCCAGGGCCTGGGCGAGGCGATCAAGCGCGAGCGGCTGAATGCGCTCAAGGCCTACAAGGAAAGCGCCAAACCCTGAATCGTTAGGCCGGCAAGGGCGGCGATTCCTGATTGCCGCCCCTGACCGTCAGTCCAGCGGCAGCGCCTTGCCATTCCAGGTGAATGGCACCGGTTCGAGCACCTGGTCGATCTGCGCCTGCTGCCACAACTGGGCCATGCTCTTGCCTGCTCCAGGGTGCACCAGTTCCGGCGCGATCAACGACAATGGCCACAAGACGAACGCATTCTTGAGAATTTCGGCCCTTGGCAACAGCAGGCCGTCGAAACTGCCGTGCAGGTCACCATACATCAGCACGTCGATATCCAGCGGCAGCCCCTTGCGATCCGGAGCATAACGGCCGTTGTCGGCCTCGATGAACTTCAGGCGACGGTCCAGTTCAAGCAATGGCAGGTCGGTCAGGCCGGTGACCACCAGATTGAAAAACGGCCCGCTCTTGATGCCCACCGCCTGGCTTTCGAACACCGTCGAGCAGCGCATGTCCCTGAGCATCGCAGCCAGCGCATCGAGCCCGGCGCCGAGGTGCCGCTCGCGCTCGATGTTGCTGCCAAGGCCTAGGTATACCGGGGTCAGAGACATCCGCGCTCGATCTCCACGCCCACCCCGCTTGCCGCCGCGATGGCGCCAGGCTTGGTCAGCTTCAGTTGCAGCCAGGGAATCTGGAACTCGTCCATCAGCACCTTGGCCAGGCGTTCGGCGAACGTCTCGACCAGCTCATAGCTGGCCTGTTCGGCAAATGCCTGGATACGTGCCGTGACGCTGGCATAGTCCAGGGCCAGGCTCAGGTCGTCGCCGGCCGCCGCCGGGCGATTGTCCCAGGCGAACCGCAGGTCCAGGCGCAGGCACTGGCGAATACCGCGTTCCCAGTCATAGGCGCCGATCACGGTGTCGACTTCCAGCCCTTCGATGAACACTCTGTCCAAGCACTTCTCTCCACAGCACGACAAGGGCGCCTTGCGCCGCTAGAATCAGGGCGTCCTCGCCCGGAATAGTTAGCATGTTTTGGTTACTGGCGTCGCTCGCCTACCTGCTCGGCTCGCTGTCCTTCGCCATCGTTCTCAGCCGCCTGAGCGGCAGCCCCGACCCGCGTGCCTGCGGCTCAGGCAATGCCGGCGCCACCAACATGCTGCGTCTGGCAGGCCGCAAGCTGGCGATCCTGACCCTGCTTGGCGACCTGTGCAAGGGCCTGTTGCCCGTGCTGATCGCCAGCCTGGTCGGCCTCAACGAGCAGCAGCAGGCCTGGATAGGCCTGTGCGCGGTGGTCGGCCACCTGTTTCCGCTGTACTTCCGCTTTCGCGGCGGCAAGGGCGTGGCCACTGCCGCCGGCGTGCTGCTGGGGCTCTACCCCCCGGCCGCCCTGCTGGCCATCAGCGCATGGCTGCTGACCTTCTACCTGACCCGCACCAGCTCGCTGGCCGCCCTGATCGCAACGCCCCTGGCCCTGCCCCTGCTGGCCTGGCGCGAGCCCGAGGCGTTGCTGCCGATGAGCGTGCTGACCGTGCTCATCGTATGGCGCCATCGCGGCAATCTACGCGACCTTTTTGCCGGGCGCGAACGGCATTTCTGAGGCGTTCACATGAGCGGCGCTCATGCTCACAGCCCCTGCAACTGCTCCATCGGCCAGCGTGCCTGCACGCTGATCGCCAGGGTTTCCCGCTGCCCGGCCGCCAGACGCTGGCACCCGGCATAGGCGATCATCGCGCCGTTGTCGGTGCAGAACTCGGGTCGCGCGTAGTACACATTGCCCTTGAGCCCGGTCAGCATCTCCTCCAGCGAGGCACGCAGGGCCTTGTTGGCACTCACCCCACCTGCGATCACCAGGCGCTTGAGCCCGGCCTGCTTGAGGGCGCGCTTGCACTTGATGGTCAAAGTCTCCACCACCGCCTGCTGGAACGCCAGAGCGATGTCGCAACGGGTCTGCTCGGTGTCGTCCCCGGTACGCTGGCACTGCTGCCAGGTGTTCAGGGCAAAGGTCTTCAGGCCGCTGAAGCTGAAATCCAGGCCCGGACGATCGGTCATCGGCCGCGGGAACACGAACCGACCCGGCACGCCCTGCAGCGCCAGGCGCGCGATCTCCGGGCCACCGGGATAGTTCAGGCCCATCATCTTGGCCGTCTTGTCAAACGCTTCGCCGGCCGCATCGTCGAGGGACTCGCCAAGCAGTTCGTACTGGCCGATGCCATCCACACGTACCAACTGTGTATGGCCGCCCGACACCAGCAAGGCGACGAACGGAAACTCCGGCGGTTGTGCCTCGAGCATCGGTGCCAGCAGGTGGCCCTCCATGTGGTGCACGCCCAGGGCCGGGATGCCCCAGGCAAAGGCCAGCGCCTGGGCGCACGAAGCCCCCACCAGCAGCGCCCCGACCAGGCCAGGGCCTGCCGTGTAGGCGATGGCGTCGATCTCGGTGGCCACGCAGTCGGCCTCGGCCAGCACCTGGCGGATCAACGGCAGCATGCGCTTGACGTGATCACGCGAGGCCAGCTCCGGCACAACCCCGCCATACGCGCGGTGCAGGTCGATCTGACTGAACAGTGCATCGGCCAGCAGGCCGCGTTCGCTGTCGTATAATGCGACACCAGTTTCGTCGCAGGATGTTTCCAATCCCAGTACTAGCATGGGTTTGCGCCTTGTTGGGGCTGAATTCGAAGGCGCGCATGATAGTCCTCGCTCCCGGTGCCGACCAGCGGTTTTCGATCAGAGGCTTTGCATTCAGGCCAGCTAAGGGTTAACATCCGCAACCCTTAAAAACCGACGTTCTCCAGTGCACATATTTGCCACGAGTTCGTTGACCCCCGGTAATGAATGAAGGTAGCTCTGGATGCCAGCCGTCAAAGTTAAAGAGAACGAACCCTTCGACGTAGCTCTGCGTCGTTTCAAGCGCTCCTGCGAAAAAGCCGGTGTACTGGCTGAAGTTCGTAGCCGCGAATTTTACGAGAAGCCAACTTCCGAGCGTAAGCGCAAGGCAGCAGCCGCTGTCAAACGCCACGCCAAGAAAGTTCAGCGCGAACAGCGCCGCGCCGTTCGTCTGTACTGATACAGACGTTCGTCGCCAGCTTCTGCCATGCCCGGTGCAAGCCGGGCTGTCGGCAGTTGATGCTGTTTCCTCTGGCCTGGACCTTCGGGTCGAGCGCCTGAGATGCCCAAACTGCTATGCAGCAAGGGCAAGCCTGCCTCACACGTCAGACCTGGCCTAACCGCCAGCAGTGCACGTCACCCCTGACGAGCCTTCACCGGCTGCAGACGAGCACACCCCTTTCCTTTTTTGTGTCACGTCATTCGAGCTTGCATCGAATGCGTCGCTGTTCCCGCAGCATTAGCGATTACACTTGATTGTCGCCTGATGACGAGAGTGCCATGGCCGGGCTGATTCCCCAGAGTTTTATTGACGACCTCCTCAACCGCACCGACATCGTCGACGTGGTGAGTTCGCGTGTAAACCTGAAAAAGTCCGGCAAGAACCACACGGCCTGCTGCCCGTTCCACAAGGAGAAGACCCCCTCCTTCAGCGTCAGCCCCGACAAGCAGTTCTACTACTGCTTCGGTTGCGGCGCCGGCGGCAACGCCCTGGGCTTCATCATGGACCACGACAACCTGGACTTCCCCCAGGCTGTCGAAGAGCTGGCCAAGGCCGCCGGCATGGAAGTGCCGCGCGAAGAGAGCAGCCGCGGGCAAAAGCCCCGCCAGCCCACCGATTCGCCGCTGTACCCGCTGCTCGAAGCCGCTGCCGAGTTCTATCGCCAGGCCCTGAAGAACCACCCGACACGCCGCTCGGCCGTCGAATACCTCAAGGGCCGCGGCCTGTCCGGCGAAATCGCCCGCGACTTCGGCCTGGGCTTCGCGCCGCCGGGCTGGGACAACCTGTTCAAGCACCTGAGCAGCGACGCCCTGCAGCAAAAGGCCATGGTCGACGCCGGCCTGCTGATCGAGAATGCCGAGACCGGCAAGCGCTATGACCGCTTCCGCGACCGCGTGATGTTCCCCATCCGCGACAGCCGTGGCCGGGTCATCGCCTTCGGCGGGCGGGTGCTGGGCGACGACAAGCCCAAGTACCTGAACTCCCCCGAAACCCCTGTGTTCCACAAGGGCCAGGAGCTCTACGGGCTGTACGAGGCACGCAAGTTCAACCGCAACCTCGACGAGATCATCGTGGTCGAGGGCTACATGGACGTCATCGCCCTGGCCCAGCAAGGTTTGCGCAATGCCGTGGCCACCCTTGGCACCGCCACCAGCGAAGACCACCTCAAGCGCCTGTTCCGCGTGGTGCCCAGCGTGCTGTTCTGCTTCGACGGCGACCAGGCCGGCCGCAATGCCGCCTGGCGTGCCCTGGAAGCCACGCTGTCGAGCCTGCAGGACGGGCGCAAGGCGCGCTTTCTGTTCCTGCCAGAAGGCGAAGACCCGGACACCCTGGTGCGTGCCGAGGGCACCGACGCCTTCCGTGCGCGCATCAACCAGCATGCTCAGCCGCTGGCCGATTACTTCTTCCAGCAACTGACCGAAGAAGCCGACCCGCGGTCGCTCGAAGGCAAGGCGCACATGGTGACCCTGGCCGCGCCCTTGATCGACAAAGTGCCCGGTGCCAACCTCAAGGCCCTGATGCGCAACCGCCTGCGCGAAATAACCGGCCTGGACCTGCACCAGGTCGAACAGCTGGCCCACAGCGCCCCCAGCGAGGCGCCACCGGCGTACGACCCGGGCATCGACTACGATGCGATTCCCGACTACAGCCCGGATTACAGCGACTTCCACCAGCCCGAGCATTTCCAGCCGCAGCAGCAACAATGGACACCAAGCCAGGGCGGACAGAAGAAGAAGTGGGAAGGCAAGCCGTGGGACAAGAAGGGCAAGCCGTGGGACAAGAACGGCAAACGCGACTTCCAGCCACCGCCGCGGGTGCCGACGTCGGTGGAACCGCCGACCTTGAGCGCCCTGCGCACCCTCATGCACCATCCGCAACTGGCCAAGAAGGTCGAGGATGCCAGCCATTTCGCCGCTGAAGAGCATGTGTATGCCCAGTTGCTGGTGGCGTTGCTCGAAGCCTTGCAAAAGAATCCTGAGCTACGCTCCTTACAGCTGATCGCGCGTTGGCACGGCACCGAACAGGGCCGATTGTTGCGCGCATTGGCAGAAAAGGAATGGCTGATCGATGCCGACAACCTTGAACAACAGTTTTTCGACACCATAACTAGCTTGTCCGCTCGCCAACGCGAGCGCAGCCTGGAACATCTGCTCAGGAAAGCACGTCAAAGTGAGTTGAGCGCAGACGAGAAAAATCAGCTGCGTGACCTGTTAAGCCGGAATGTTCCCGCAC
Source organism: Pseudomonas sp. 8209 (assembly GCF_028682105.1). NCBI lineage: Bacteria > Pseudomonadati > Pseudomonadota > Gammaproteobacteria > Pseudomonadales > Pseudomonadaceae > Pseudomonas > Pseudomonas sp. 8209. The sequence continues at coordinate 127,052 of NZ_JANIAH010000013.1, read as the reverse complement.
AAACCCCGACCTCAACTGGCGCGTGAGGTCCTAGCTCGGGTATAATCCTCGGCTTGTTTTTTGCCCGCCAAGACCTTCAGTGGATAGGGTGTTATGTCCGGAAAAGCGCAACAGCAGTCTCGCATCAAAGAGTTGATCACCCGCGGTCGTGAGCAGGGCTACCTGACTTACGCGGAGGTCAACGACCACCTGCCAGAGGATATTTCAGATCCGGAGCAGGTGGAAGACATCATCCGCATGATCAACGACATGGGGATCAACGTATTCGAGAGTGCTCCGGATGCGGATGCCCTTTTGTTGGCCGAGGCCGATACCGACGAAGCCGCCGCCGAAGAAGCTGCCGCAGCGTTGGCGGCCGTGGAGACCGATATCGGTCGCACGACAGACCCGGTGCGCATGTACATGCGTGAAATGGGTACCGTCGAGCTTCTGACCCGCGAAGGCGAAATCGAAATCGCCAAGCGTATCGAAGAAGGTATCCGTGAAGTGATGGGCGCCATTGCGCACTTCCCGGGCACCGTCGACTACATCCTCGGCGAATACGACCGCGTCACCACCGAAGGTGGCCGTCTGTCCGACGTGCTCAGTGGCTACATCGACCCGGATGACGGCATCGCGCCGCCGGCCGAAGTACCGCCGCCCGTCGATCCGAAAGCCCCGGCCAAGGCCGATGCGGACGACGACGAGGAAGAAGAGAAGGAAGGCGCCAGCGATGAAGAGGACGAGGTCGAAAGCGGCCCCGATCCGGTCGTCGCCCAGCAGCGTTTCGGCGCTGTCGCCGACCAGCTGGAAGCAACCGCCAAGGTCCTGAAGAAGCACGGTCGCCACAGCAAGCAAGGCATTGCCGAGCTGCTGCAACTGGCCGAGCTGTTCATGCCGATCAAGCTGGTACCCAAGCAGTTCGAAGTACTGGTGGAGCGCGTGCGCAGCGCCCTGGAGCGCCTGCGCGCCCAGGAACGCGCCATCATGCAACTGTGTGTGCGTGATGCCCGCATGCCACGTGCCGACTTCCTGCGTCTGTTCCCGAGCAACGAAGTGGACACCACCTGGAGCGGCGATCTGTCCAAGCGCAGCGCCAAGTGGGCCGAAGCACTGGGCCGCCTGGACGCCGATATCGTGCGTTGCCAGCAAAAGCTGATCGACCTGCAGGAAGAGACCGGCCTGACGATCGCCGAGATCAAGGACATCAACCGTCGCATGTCGATCGGTGAGGCCAAGGCCCGCCGCGCGAAGAAAGAGATGGTCGAAGCCAACTTGCGTCTGGTGATCTCCATCGCCAAGAAGTACACCAACCGTGGCCTGCAATTCCTCGACCTGATCCAGGAAGGCAACATCGGCTTGATGAAAGCGGTGGACAAGTTCGAATACCGTCGTGGCTACAAGTTCTCGACCTATGCCACCTGGTGGATCCGTCAGGCGATCACTCGCTCGATCGCCGACCAGGCCCGCACCATCCGTATTCCGGTGCACATGATCGAGACGATCAACAAGCTCAACCGCATTTCCCGGCAGATGCTGCAGGAAATGGGTCGCGAACCGACCCCGGAAGAGCTGGGTGAGCGCATGGAGATGCCTGAGGACAAGATCCGCAAGGTACTCAAGATCGCCAAAGAGCCGATCTCCATGGAAACCCCGATCGGTGACGACGAAGATTCGCACCTGGGTGACTTCATCGAGGACTCGACCATGCAGTCGCCAATCGATGTGGCCACGGTCGAAAGCCTGAAGGAAGCGACCCGGGACGTGCTCTCCGGCCTGACCGCACGTGAAGCCAAGGTGCTGCGCATGCGTTTCGGTATCGACATGAACACCGACCACACCCTCGAAGAGGTAGGCAAGCAGTTTGACGTGACCCGCGAGCGGATCCGTCAGATCGAGGCCAAGGCGTTGCGCAAGCTACGCCACCCGACGCGAAGCGAGCATCTGCGCTCCTTCCTCGACGAGTAATGACGAACCCCGGCAAATGCCGGGGTTTTTCTTTTTCAGGCCCTGACGTTTTAACCCCTGCGTTCTTCGCCCTTCGGCCAAACCCCCGTCTACACTCGAATCTATCCACTTGAGTGACGAGGCCGCTATGCCCAGACTGCCGGCCCTCGTGCTGCCCCTCCTGCTGATGTGGAGTGCAGCGGCCGGCGCCTTGACCCTGAACGACGAAGAGAAAGCCTGGCTCAGTGCGCATCCGCAGCTGCGCCTGGGCGTCGACGCATCCTGGCCACCCTTCGAATACCGTGACCAGGACGGCAAGTACCAGGGATTGGCCGCCGACTACATTGCGTTGATCCAGGAGCGCCTGGGTGTTGTGTTCACGCCGATCGAGCCGAGCAGTTGGTCGGCCGTGCTCCAACAGGCCCGGCAGGGCCAGCTGGACCTGCTGCCCGGCATCATGTCCACCCCCGAACGCCAGGGCTACCTGGCCTTCACCCGCCCTTACCTCGACTTCCCCATCGTGATCCTGGCCCACGAAGGCGGGCCCAGGCCACGTGACCTCAAGGAGCTGTACGGCCTGAAAGTCGCCGTGGTGGAGAACTACGCCCCACACGAACTGCTGCGTACCCACCACCCTGACCTCAACCTGGTGGCGCTGCCCAATGTCAGCTCGGCGCTTCAGGCCCTGGCCACCGACGAAGTCGATGCCGTGGTCGGCGACCTCGCCTCCAGCGTCTGGAGCCTGCGCCAGCTAAAGCTCGAAGGGCTCTACGTCAGCGGCGAAACCCCTTACCGCTACCAGCTGGCCATGGCGGCCCCGCGCCAACAGAAGATGCTGATCGGCATCCTCGACAAGGTGATTGCCGACATGAGCCCGGCCGAGCTCAGTCATATCCAGGAGCGCTGGGTCGGCAAAGTGCTGGAAAACAGCAACCGCTGGCGCGACCTGCTGCTCTACGGCCTGCCCGGCATCCTGCTGCTGGTGGCGATACTGGCGGCGGTGATGCGCGTCAACCGCCGGCTAAGCTCGGAAATTTCCCGGCGCATAGCCCTGGAACAGGAGCTGCGCAGCAGCGAGTACCACTACCGCGGCCTGGTCGAGAGCCTCTCGGCGATTGCCTGGGAAGCCGATGCCAACAACTTCACCTACAGCTATGTCTCGCCCCACGCCGAAGACCTGCTCGGCTACCCGATCAGCCAATGGCTCAAGCCCGGCTTCTGGCGCGACATCCTGCACCCGGACGACGCCCTCTGGGCCCAGGCCTACTGCGACAGCGAAACCGCCGCCGGCCGCGACCACAGCCTGGACTACCGGGTGATCCGCGCCGATGGCAGGGTGCTGTGGGTACGCGACATCGTCAGCCTGATCGAGCATGGGCACACCCCGGTGATGCGCGGGCTGATGATCGACATCAGCGAAACCAAGAACACCGAGCAGGCCCTGCGTCTGTCGGAGCAGAAATTCGCCTCGGTGTTCCAGCAATGCCCCGACATCCTGCTGATCGCCCGGGTCAGCGATGGCTGCCTGCTGGAGGTCAACGAAGCCTTCGAGGACCAGATCGGTCTGAGCCAGGACCAGGTGATCGGCCGCACCGCCGCCGAGCTCAACCTGTGGGGCATCGAAGACCAGGGGCCAGCCCCGCTGCAGCGCCTGCAGGGCGGCAACATCCGCAACCTCGAAATGCCTTTTCGGCGCAGCAACGGCCAGCTGTTCACCGGGCTCACCTCGGCGGAGATCTTCGACCTGGACAGCACCCCGGCGCTGGTGGTGGCGGTGCGCGACATCAGCCAGCTCAAACAGACCCAGGAGCAACTGCAGACCTCCGAAGAAAAGTTCGCCAAGGCCTTCCACGCCTCGCCTGACGGCCTGCTGCTGTCGCGCCAGAGCGACGGGCTGCTGATCGAGGTCAACGACGGGTTCTGCCGCATCACCGGCTTCGATAGCCAGGTACTGGACCACAGCACCCTGGAGCTGGGCATCTGGGTAGACCTCAACGAGCGCCGGCAACTGCTCGAGCTGCTGAACCGAAACGGCTTCGTACGCGACTTCAGCTGCCACATCCGCCGCGCCGACGGGCAGATCCGCCTGTGCGAAGTCTCGGCGCGGCCGCTGCCGATTGCCGGCGTGGACTGCATGCTGACCATCGCCCGCGACATCACCGAGCGCCATCTGATGCAGGAAAAACTGCAACTGGCGGCCACTGTGTTTGAAAACACGGCCGAAGGCGTACTGATCACCGACATCGACCAGCACATCAGTGCGGTCAACCGCGCGTTCAGCGAAATCACCGGCTACAGCGAGTTCGAAGCGCTGGGCCAGACCCCGCGCCTGCTCGCCTCGGGCCAGCACGACAGCGCCTTCTACGCCGCCCTGTGGCATCAACTGACCGCCGAGGGCCACTGGCAGGGCGAAATCCAGAACCGGCGCAAGAGCGGCGAGCTCTACCCTGCGTGGCTGACAATCAGCGCCGTGCGCAATCACGAGCGTGAGATCACCCACTTCGTCGCCGTGTTCGCCGACATCTCCAGCCTCAAGCATGCCCAGGCCGAGCTCGACTACCAGGCCCACCATGACCCCCTCACCGGCCTGCCCAACCGCACCCTGTTCGAAAGCCGGCTGCAGGCCGCCCTCAGCAGCCCGCAGCCTTCGGGTCGCCAGGGCGCGGTACTGTTCCTCGACCTGGACCGCTTCAAGCACATCAACGACAGCCTCGGCCACCCGGTCGGCGACCTGCTGCTCAAGGCAATCGCGCAGCGCCTGAAAGAACAGGTGCGCGACAACGACACCGTGGCACGCCTGGGCGGGGACGAATTCATCATCCTGCTGCCCGGCCTGCACCAGCCAAGCGATGCCGAGCATATCGCCAACAAGCTACTGGCCTGCTTTGGCGCACCGTTCCAGGCCGGCGAACACGAGTTCTTCACCAGTGCCAGTATCGGCACCAGCCTGTACCCCCAGGACGGCACCGACGTGGCCTCGTTGATCCGCAACGCCGATGCGGCCATGTACCGCTCCAAGGCCAAGGGGCGCAACCGGGTCGAGAGCTACACCCGCGACCTGACCGCCCAGGCCGCCGAGCGCATCGCGCTGGAGCACGAACTGCGCCGCGCCATCGAGCGCAAGGAACTGAGCCTGAGCTACCAGCCCAAGTTCAGCCTCAAGACCCAGAGCCTGGTGGGCGCCGAGGCACTGATTCGCTGGCGCCACCCGACCTTCGGCGACGTACCGCCGGAGCACTTCATCTCGCTGGCTGAAGAAAATGGCATGATTCTGCAGCTGGGCGACTGGGTGTTGGAGCAGGCGTGCCGGCAGATGCAAGCGTGGAAGCACAGCTACCTTGCGTTCGGGCCGCTGTCGGTCAACCTGGCGGGCGCGCAGTTGCGTCAGCCGTTGCTGGTACAGCGCATCGAGCAATTGCTGCGCACTCACCAGCTCAAGGCGGGTGACCTGCAGCTGGAGATCACCGAGAACTTCATCATGAGCCAGGCCGAGGAGGCGCTGGCCATCCTGCACCAGCTCAAGCGCATCGGTGTACAACTGGCCATCGACGACTTCGGCACCGGCTACTCCTCGCTCAGTTACCTCAAACGCCTGCCTCTGGACATCCTCAAGATCGACCAGTCGTTCATCCGCGGCCTGCCGGATGACCCGCACGATGCGGCGATTGCGCGGGCGATCATTGCGCTGGGGCGCAGCATGCAGCTGACCATCATCGCCGAGGGCGTGGAGAACCAGGCGCAGCAGCAATTTCTGGCGGCCGAGGGTTGCGAACAGATCCAGGGCTACATCGTCAGCCTGCCGCTGGCGGCGCCTGAATTCGCCGCGACCTTTCTACGCCGGGCAGTTTCGGATCTTTCGGATAGCACAGCCTCGAAACCCTCGCTATAATCCGCGACCACTGGGGCCTATAGCTCAGTTGGTTAGAGCAGAGGACTCATAAGTGCGCCGTAAGATGGCGCAAAAACGTTGTGGTTAATAGCCATCCCCTTGTGACATTAGGGGTAAAGCAGCGGCTTACCGGAAGGGGAAACCCTGCAAGGGACAAGAGCATGCCGTTAAAAGGCTCCCTGCGGAGGATCTCAACTCCAATAGGGGGAGTCAGCTAGGGCAGGTCATGGTTAAGGCTGGATTGCTTGAAGCCAAGGTGAAGCGTGGGTAGTCGTAACTGGGGTGGCACTGAGATTGACGCCACTCCCTTCGGTTGCGGGAGGACGGTTATGAGTCTCCTGCACGTCACACCGGAGGCGCTAGCACAAGTAGTGCGAAAGACAACCGAAATGGCAACCTAAAATCTGAGCACGTTTTTGCGTTAACTACGGGATCACCTAACGGGAGTAATCCCCATGGTGACGGAAGGCTCGTAGTACCTGTTTGTATTGGGCCGGTAGCATAACGGTTAATGCAGCGGCCTCATAAGCCGTTGAGTGCGGGTTCAAATCCCGCCCGGCCCACCATCTTCAAGGTGAGGGGACGTGTCCATTCACCAGCTACCGACCACCACGAATACGACCGGTTAACACCCGGTGAAAGGGAAGGGGCCTAGGATATTCAGTCTCTAGGATCGTGGGGGTATGCGTGATGCAGTACAAAAGCCTCACGAGAATCGAGGCAATCAGGAAAGCGAACGCCGACCCGACCTACGCCAATGACCGCCTCTACCGCCTCATGTTCAAGGAAGACTTGTACATCGTGGCCTACGAGAAGATCAAGAGCAAACCGGGCAACATGACGCCGGGTATGGATAAGACGACGCTCGACCAGTTCTCGACCACCACGGTCAGAAATATGATCGAGAAAATGAAGAACGAGAGTTTTTCATTCAGGGGTGCCAGACGGGTTCTCATCCCCAAGGCCAACGGCAAGACAAGAGCACTAGCTGTCGCGCCACCCACCGACAAAGTCGTTCAAGAGGTCATGAGAATGATCTTGGAGGCCATATTCGAACCAACGTTCAGCAACAACAGCCACGGTTTTCGGGCGGGAAGGAGCTGCCATACTGCTCTGAGGCAAATCCGCGACACGTGGTCAGGGGTGACCTGGGTAATCGAGGGAGACATCAAAGGCTGCTTCGATAATATCCAGCACGAGCTCTTGATCAACACGCTGCGGACGCGCATCAAAGACGAAAGATTCATCACCCTGATAAGGAAAGCGCTAAACGCGGGTTACTTCGACAACGGGGCCTTTTTCTCTGGATCCCTTGGGACGCCCCAGGGAAGCATCATCTCCCCTATTCTGGCTAACGTGTTTCTGCACCAGCTCGACCTGAAAGCGGAAGAACTGATAAAGGAACATAACGCCGGGGAAGAAGATAGTAAGGCAAGAAACCCGGTGTACCGAAAACTCGTCGCGAAGCGGGAACACCTTCAGAAGAAAGCGGACACAGTCCAAGGGGACGAGCGCAACTCGCTGATCGAACAAATACGTGAGATCAAAAAGGCCACGCTCAAACTCCCTCCAACTCTCGTGTCACGCAATGGATTCATAAGGGTGAAGTACGTCCGGTACGCCGACGACTGGGTCGTAGGTATCAACGGGCCAAGGGAATTAGCGGATCGACTACGCACGGAGATAGGGGATCACCTTCGAAATCTGGGACTCGAACTCAGCATGGAGAAGACCCACATTCGACACGCGAAGACGGAGCCAGCAAAATTCCTGGGAACCTCCTTTAGGGTAGGCTCCACCAGCCCGAAGATCATGCGAATCAAACGACACGGCAAATGGTTCACCAAACGGGTGGCTGGTTGGACACCACTGATGTACGCCCCTGTGACGGATATCGTGGCAAAACTCTGCTCGAAAGGCTTCTGTAGCCCTCAAGGCGAGCCCACCACCATCAATAGATGGATCCATCTGGACGACTATCAAATAGTCGAGCAAGTAGGAAGTGTCTGGAGAGGTATCTGCAACTACTATTCCTTCGTGGATAGTTTCAGCAATCTCAACAGAATCCAATACATCCTACAGCACGCAGCAGCCAAAACCCTGGCGACCAAACACAGGTCTACCAGGAGCAAGATTTTCACGAAGCACGGGACGAAGCTCCGAGTAAGAGTGAGGAACGAGGCTGGCAAGGAAATTAAGCAGGTAGCAATGCCTCTCGTGAAAAGCTGGGCGTCGAAACCGAACCGATTCATGATCGGGGAAGTAGACACAGATTTCCTGGAGAGAAACCTGCGACTGCGAACACGATCCAAACTAGGATCTCCTTGCGTTATCTGCGATAGCGATGACAGAGTAGCAATGCACCATGTGAAGCATATTCGGAAGCTGGGAAGCAAGGTAGTTGGGTTCACGAGGATCATGGCCATCCTTAACCGGAAGCAGATCCCCGTATGCCACGAGTGCCACCACAAGATTCACCGTGGTGAATACGACGGCATATCCCTATCCAGCTTCGCACACCTTCACGTGGCGGCAGCCTGAGGAACATCTGGAGAGCGCAGTGCTTGGAAACCTGCACGCTGCGTTCGGAGGAAGCCAGTTGGCGTCCAAGGGCTTTGGTGACCTCAACGCCATAGCTCAGGGATCCGGCTGGCCATCCTACTCCTTTGGTCCACGGTTCAAGTCCGTGTGGGCCCACCATACTCAAAGCCGCGCATTGCGCGGCTTTTGCGTTTTTGGCGGGATCGCCTCAGATACGCAGTGCTCATTTGCAACTCGTAAACCCGAGTGCGAGCCGGGTCCTTTCCTCATCCGTTTTTGTGGGGCCGGCATAGCCTACGCCGCCCGGCCTGACTTTTGCTCGACGACTATTCGCACACAATCTACTCGTCAGCCGGCTTGAAGCGCTCGCCGCGAAACACCCGACGTGGATTGCCACGCTCGATGCGGTGATGGAACAACCGCCGCTCCGCGCGCAGTTCGCTGTCGACCTGCTCTGCCTGTTGCGCCAGGCGTTGCCCGATGAGCAGCAGCGCCAAGCGTTTGTTGGCGTGCTGGCTACGCTCGCTCTGTACCTTGACGCTGACGCCGCTGGCCAGGTGCGTGGCGCGCACTGCCGAGTCGGTGGTGTTGACATGCTGACCACCCGGCCCGGACGAACGCAAGGTCTCGAAGTGGATCTCGCTCGCCAATTCCGGTGCCGGTGGCGCAAACCGTGCACCCCCAAAGAACCAGTTCTTGCGCGCATGCCCCGGCCGGTACGGACTGCTGCACGTCCATTGCAGCGAGCCCGTCCAGTGATCCGCCAGGCGCTCGGCCTGCTCGCCATCCAGTGCCAGCAACACCGAGCGCAAGGTACCGCGCCGCGGCCCCGGCTCTTCTTCGAGTATCCGTACCGCCACGGCCTGGGCATCCGCTTCGGCCTGCAGCCTGAGCAATGCCTTGGCCACTGCAAGGGCACATTCTTCCGGCCCCTGAGCCGCCGAGAGTTGCAGCAGGATCATCAGCAGCACCCTCCGCGCGTCTTGTAGGTCAGCACCGGTTTCAGTCGTGCCAGCACGCGAACCAACCCCGCTTCACGCAAGGCACCCACCACCGAGCCGATAGCCTTGTAGGCCTCCGGCGCTTCCTCGTAGATCAGCGCCCGGTCGGCGCAGATCACGCGGCTGCCTAGTGCCGTACGACTCAGTTGCTCGACGCTGTAGCGCGAGGCGAGGCGGTCCTTGCACTCGCTGCGCATCCATTTGCGTCCGGCGCCATGGGCCAGGGACAACAGGCTGCGCTCGTCGGCGATCGGCTGTACCAAGTAGCTGTAGTCGCCGCGCGAACCAGGGATCACCACCGCCCCCTGATCCGACGGTGTGGCGCCTTTGCGATGCAGCCAACCATCGAGCCCGTCGACCTGCGCTGGCGACACCAGGTTGTGGTTGATGTCGAGCAGTACATCGCCATCGGCACGCAAGCGGTCGAGCATGCGCCGGGCAATCAACTGACGGTTGGCTTCGGCAAAACGCAGCGCGCCGTCGTGCCGGCCCAGGTAATGAGTGCTGGCCTCGCTGCCCGCCTCCAGTCCGTGATGACCGAACAGGTCGACCTGCTCACGCAAGATCGCCTCGCCCAAACCACGCGAGCCGCTGTGCACCAGCAACAGCAGGTGTTTGCGCTCGATGCCCAAGGCTGCCAGGGCCGCATCGTCGTAGCTTTCATCAAGTTGCTGCAGCTCGGCGAAGTGGTTACCACCACCAATGGTGCCTAGAGAACGCTCGTGCCCCGTGGCAGGCAAACCGAAGCTGGCAACGGCCTCCTGCCACGTCTCGTCGAGCGGCAGGTCGAGGTTGCCAAGGCGTTTCTCCAGCTTGTCCAGATGCAGCTTGGCGGTCGGGATGTCCGTGCGCCACAGCGCCATGCCACAGCCGATGTCATTGCCGACCAGCGCCGGGTACAAACGCCCCACGCAAAAGAATGCCGCGCCGACCGGATAGCCACGCCCCGGATGCAGGTCCGGCATGCCGGCCACCCGATGCATGCCCCCTAGGCGAGCGGTGGTTTCGAGTTGTTGGATCGCTTTTCCTTCGATCCAGGTGTCGTCCGCGGCGACCAATACGGCGCCGTCGGACAAATTGCGAATGCAAGTGCCCATAGTCCAATCCTGATGGGTTGAAACAAAAAGATGTTCGGATTGGCAGGCCAGAGGCCGGGCGTTGCGGTACCGCTAACGAGTAGCGGCGAATGCGTTCAAGCCAGGCGCGACCTGCAAAGGATGATCAACTGTTGCATGATGTACCTCCTTTGCTGTCGGGTGAGAGAAGGCGGGCATCTTAGGTGTGTAATGGCCACCCTGCAACAACCTTGATCACATTTTTACCAGGAGAACAACGTCATGGCCGAAAAACCTGACCGCTCCGCGGTACAAAAAACATACCCTGGCGGTACAGTGCCCAGCTTCCAACCATTTCGCCAATTACGCTAAACACTAGTCCGTGTGGGCCCACCATACTCAAAGCCGCGCATTGCGTTTCCGGCCCTCAGAACTTCACAATCACATCCCCAAACTGGCCGCATACACCCCCGGCGTCTTCCCATAGTGGCGCTGAAACAACCCGATGAACGCCGACACCGAGTCATACCCCAGTTCATTCGCCAGCCGAGTCACGCTCATGCCCTGCGCCAGCAACGGCAATGCGGCCAGCAAGCGCAGGCGCTGGCGCCATTCACGGAATGAAAGCTGGGTCTGCGCCTGAAACAGGCGCACCAGGGTGCGCCGCGATGCCCCCACCTGCTGCGCCCATTGCTCGATGGTGCGGTTGTCCCCAGGCTCGGCCTGCAGTGCATCGGTGATCCGGCGCAGGCGCGGGTCGCTGGGCAGCGGCAGGCTGAACGGTGCTTCGGCCAGCCCCTGCAACTCGTCCACCAGCACCTGCAGCAGGCGCGCCTGCGGCCCGTCGTCAGGGTAGTCGGCGGGAAAGTGGCTGACCCGTTCGATCAGCTCGCGCACCAGCGGCGTCACCTGCAGTACCGCGCAGTCACGGCGAGCGCCCGGCAGCACCGCGGCATCCAGGTACAGCCCGCGAAACGCCAGCGCCTGCTCACTGAACGCCGTGTGCTGCACCCCTGGCGGAATCCACAACGCGCACTGCGGCGGCAGCAGATAGCTGTGGCGCTCGGTCAGCACCTGCATGATCCCGGCGCTGGCATAGGTGAACTGCACCCAGTCATGGCTGTGCATCTGCACTTCATAACCTGCCGGTATGCCGAACATGCGCCGCTGCACCGGGCGCGAAAGCGCCAGCGGTACGGGCGGCACCTGCGGTATCTGTCCCGCTTGCGGCATCAGCTGTCCCCTTTGCTCAAGTGAGCCAAAAGTGCCGATGGTAGCCTGCGCCGCGACCCGTTGCACAACCTGATCGGAGACTTGTCGATGAGCACCCATGTACGTCAAAACCGCCTGACCATTCCCGCCATCCAGCAGCGCAAGGGCGCCGGCAGCCTGGTGGTGCTGACCGCCTACAGCCTGCCCATGGCCCGCTGGGTGGATGCCCATGCCGACCTGATCATCGTCGGCGATTCGGTGGGCATGGTGCTGTACGGCATGCCCAGCACCCTGGGCGTGACCCTGGACATGATGATTGCCCATGGCCAGGCGGTGATGCGCGGGGCAGAGCGCGCCTGCGTGGTGGTCGACCTGCCGTTCGGCTGCTATCAGGCCTCGCCGGAGCAGGCATTTGTCAGCGCCGCCCGGGTGCTGCGCGAAACCGGTGCACAGGGCATCAAGCTCGAAGGTGGCGCCGAAATGGCCCACACCGTCGAATTTCTGGTGCGCCGTGGCATTCCGGTGATGGCGCACGTGGGCCTGATGCCGCAGCAGGTCAACAGCATGGGCGGCTTCAAGGCCCAGGGGCGGGATGAACAAAGCGCAACCAAGGTGCGCGACGATGCCTTGGCCATGCAGGCGGCGGGGGCGTTCTCGGTGGTGCTCGAGGGCATCGCCGAGCCGCTGGCCCGCAGCCTGAGCGAAGCGTTGCACATCCCCACCATCGGCATTGGCGCATCCCCTGCGTGCGATGGGCAGGTGCTGGTGACCGAGGACCTGCTGGGCCTGTTCGGCGAGTACCAGCCGCGCTTCGTCAAACGCTATGCCGAGCTGCAACCGCAGATCGAACAGGCACTGGAGCACTACGCCCGCGAGGTGCGCAGCGGGGAGTTCCCGGGGCTGGAGCACTGCTTCAAGGCCGCGCCCTGATAGCACCGGCGTGGACAGTGGGTCGATTAGCTGCCTTAATCGGCCCACTTCCCAAGCGAAAGAAACGATCCCTGTCCATGCCCACCCGCCCTGTCGCCCTCGATGAAATCGACCGTCAACTGATCGCCGCCCTGCAGATCAATGCCCGCGAAAGCGTGGCCATGCTTGCCCGGCAACTGGGCATTGCCCGCACCACCGTGACCTCGCGCCTGGCGCGCCTGGAGAAAACCAACGTCATCAGCGGTTACGGCGTGCGCCTTGGCCAACGTGTGATCGACGGCGGCCTGCAGGCCTATGTGGGCATCACCGTGCGCCCCCGCTCGGGCAAGGAGGTGGTACGCCGCCTGAGCGCCATGGGGCAGATCCAGCAGTTGTGTGCGGTCAGTGGCGAGTTCGACTATGTGGCGTGGCTGCGCAGCGATTCGCCCGAACAACTGGACCAGTTGCTCGACCAGATTGGCAGTGTCGAGGGCGTGGAGAAAACCACCACCTCGATCATCCTCAGCAGCAAGGTGGACCGCGGCCAACCGGTTTGACATGGATTAGCGGGGAACAGATAGGGCCCTTCGCTGGCAAGCATGCTAACGGTGCTCGCAAACCTGTAGGAGCCGGCCTTGCCGGCGAAGGCATCACTCTGCTCAAGCATCCCGTCACAATGACAAAAATACCCACAAAACGACGACACTCTGCATCTTAATAACCAACACCCTCCCCTCGTAGAATGACCGCCAGCATTTCCTATACTCAAGCTCCGCTCCCCGCGCAGCCCTGGCAAGGTCTCCCATGAACAAGAACAATCGCCACCCCGCCGACGGCAAAAAACCGGTCACCATCTTCGGCCCGGACTTCCCCTTCGCCTTCGACGACTGGATCGAGCACCCGGCCGGCCTGGGCAGCATTCCCGCCGAGCGCCACGGTGAGGAGGTGGCCATCGTCGGTGCCGGCATCGCCGGCCTGGTGGCCGCCTACGAGCTGATGAAGCTGGGCCTCAAGCCGGTGGTGTACGAGGCGTCGAAAATGGGCGGGCGCCTGCGCTCGCAGACCTTCTCCGGCGCCGAAGGCATCGTCGCCGAGCTGGGTGGCATGCGCTTCCCGGTGTCTTCCACGGCCTTCTATCACTACGTCGACAAGCTGGGCCTGGAGACCAGACCCTTCCCCAACCCGCTGACCCCCGCCTCCGGCAGCACGGTGATCGACCTCGAGGGCCAGACCCACTACGCCGAAAAACTCAGCGACCTGCCGGCACTGTTCCAGGAAGTGGCCGATGCCTGGGCCGATGCGCTGGAGGATGGCGCACGCTTCGGCGACATCCAGCAGGCAATCCGCGATCGCGACGTGCCGCGCCTGAAGGCGCTGTGGAACACCCTGGTGCCGCTGTGGGACGACCGCACCTTCTACGACTTCGTCGCCACCTCCAAGGCCTTCGCCAAGCTCAGCTTCCTGCACCGCGAAGTGTTCGGCCAGGTCGGCTTTGGCACCGGCGGCTGGGACTCCGACTTCCCCAACTCGATGCTCGAGATCTTCCGCGTGGTGATGACCAACTGCGACGATCACCAGCACCTGGTGGTGGGCGGTGTCGAGCAGGTGCCCCTGGGCATCTGGCGGCATGTGCCGCAACGCTGCGCCCACTGGCCGCAAGGCACCAGCCTCAGCTCGTTGCACCGTGGCACGCCACATTCAGGGGTGAAAAGCATCGCGCGCGCCGACGATGGGCGCCTGGCCGTTACCGACACCTGGGGCGTCACCCGCCATTACGCCGCGGTGCTCACCACCTGTCAGAGCTGGCTGCTGACCACCCAGATCGAGTGCGAGGAGTCGCTGTTCTCGCAGAAGATGTGGATGGCCCTGGACCGCACCCGCTACATGCAGTCGTCCAAGACCTTCGTGATGGTCGACCGCCCGTTCTGGAAGGACAAGGACCCGCAGACCGGCCGCGACCTGATGAGCATGACCCTCACCGACCGCCTCACCCGCGGCACCTACCTGTTCGACAACGGCGACGACAGGCCGGGGGTGATCTGCCTGTCGTACTCGTGGATGAGCGATGCGCTCAAGATGCTGCCGCACCCGGTGGAAAAACGCGTGAAACTGGCGCTGGACGCCCTGAAGAAGATCTACCCCAAGGTCGATATCGCCGGGCACATCATCGGCGACCCGATCACTGTGTCGTGGGAAGCCGACCCGCATTTCCTGGGGGCGTTCAAGGGCGCCCTGCCCGGTCATTATCGTTACAATCAGCGCATGTACGCGCACTTCATGCAGCAGGACCTGCCTGCCGAGCAGCGCGGCATCTTTATCGCAGGCGACGACGTCTCCTGGACCCCGGCCTGGGTCGAAGGCGCGGTGCAGACCTCGCTCAACGCGGTATGGGGCATCATGAACCACTTCGGTGGCCGCACCCACGCCGACAACCCCGGCCCTGGCGATGTATTCAACGAGATCGGCCCGATCGCCCTGGCCGACTGAAAGGAGAGACCCATGCGCATAGCCCTGTACCAGGGCCAGCCCCACCCGATGGACGTGGCCGGCAACCTCGAGCGCCTGCACCAGCAGGCGCAGCTGGCGGCGGCACGCGGCGCCGAACTGCTGGTGTGCCCCGAGATGTTCCTCAGCGGCTACAACATCGGCAGCGAAGCGGTCGCACGCCTGGCCGAGCCGCAGGACGGCGCATCGGCCATGGCCGTGGTGGAAATTGCCCAGGCCAACCGCATCGCCATCGTCTACGGCTACCCCGAGCTTGGCGAGGACGGCCAGGTGTACAACAGCGTGCAGTTGATCGACGCCCACGGCAGCAGCCTGGCCAACTACCGCAAGACCCACCTGTTCGGCGGGCTGGACCGCGCCATGTTCAGCCCCGGCCCCGACCATTTCCCGGTGGTCACGCTCAATGGCTGGCAGCTGGGCCTGTTGATCTGCTACGACATCGAGTTCCCGGAAAACGCCCGCCGCCTGGCCCTGGCCGGGGCCGAGCTGATCGTGGTGCCGACAGCCAACATGCGGCCCTACGATTTCATCTGCCAGTTCACCGTGCGCGTACGCGCCCAGGAGAACCAGTGCTACCTGGTGTATGCCAACTACTGCGGCGCCGAGGAGCAGATCCACTATTGCGGCCAAAGCAGCATCATCGGCCCGGACGGCAGCCTGCTGGCCATGGCCGGGCATGAGCCCACGCTGCTGGTGGCCGACCTCGAGGTGCAACGGGTGCACGAAGGCCGCGCCAGCACACCGTACCTGCACGACCTGCGTGTGGAACTCCACGGCGGCCCGCGCAAGCACTGATTTATCCGCTAGCATGACGGTTCGCACGTTACCGGAGCCGTCATGTCCTGCGCCCACCTCACCCTGCCCAACGGCCTGCACGTCACCCTGCGCCATGCACCGCGGCTCAAGCGCTGTGCAGCGGCAGTGCGGGTTCGCGCCGGCAGCCACGATGCTCCCAACGCCTGGCCGGGGCTGGCGCACTTTCTCGAACACCTGTTCTTTCTCGGCAACCCGCGCTTTGCCATCGACGACGCCCTGATGCGCTACGTGCAGCGCCAGGGCGGCCAGGTCAATGCCAGCACGCGGGAGCGCACCACCGACTTCTTCTTCGAAGTGCCGGCTGCCGCCTTCGAGGGGGGCATCGAGCGCTTGTGTGAAATGCTCGCCACCCCCCAGGCCGACCGTGCGCAACAGCTGCGCGAGCGCGAAGTGATCCATGCCGAGTTCATTGCCTGGGCGCGCAACCCCGAAGCGCAGCGTCAGCACGCACTGCTGCAGAGCGTGTCGGCGCAGCATCCGCTGAGCGGTTTTCACGCTGGCAACCGCTACAGCCTGCCGGTACCCGACGCGGCCTTCCAGAGCGCCCTGCAAGCCTTTCACCAACGCTACTACCAGGCCGGGCAGATGACCTTGAGCCTGGTCGGCCCACAGCCGCTGGCCACCCTTGAAGCCCTGGCCATGCAGTACGGCGCCGTCTTCGCACCCGGGCAGGCCATCGAACAAGGCCCGGCACCGGCGCTGCAGCTTCGCGCTGCGCGGGTTGAACAGCTGCCCGGGCAACGGGATGTGCTGCTCGGCTATGAACGGCTGCCCGCCGGCGCTGCCCAGGCGATCGCCTTTCTCGACACCTGGCTTTCGGACACCCGCCCGGGCGGGCTGCTGGCCGCTTTGCGCGAACGGCGCTGGCTGGAGGATTTCAGTTTTTCGGCATTGCATCAGTTCGCCGCACAGGCACTGCTGCACGCGCGCTTCAAGCTCAATGACGCGGCACCTGCCGACCAGGTCGAAGACCTGTTCCGGGACTGGCTGAGCTTCTTGCGCGATGCCGACCTGACGGCGCTGAACAGCGAATATGCACGTATCCAGCAGTCACGCGCGCTGGCCGCCGGCGCCCTGGAACTGGCGCGCCGCGACAGCAGCGGCCAGCCATTCAGTGCACTCGACGCCCAGGGCCTGGCGGCACTGCAAGGCCTGCTCGAACCCTTCACCGAGCAAGCCCGCCAGCCCTGGCGACTGCCACCTGCCGAGCCCTTGCTGGCCGTCGGTTTCAGCGATGCACCCGCTACGCCGACACCCGCCGGGGTTATCCACAGCCCGGCGCTGCCGGCCGTGCGGCAGTACGGCGTGATCTACCTGCGCTGGCAGGTGCGCTCGGCGTTGCGCGCGCGGCTGTGGCGCGTACTCGAAGGTGCCCTGCGCCCACTGGTCGAGCGCGCCACCCGCGCCTCGGTGGAGCTGCAATGGAGCGAGTGCGAGCACCTCTGGCAACTGCGCTGCGCCGGGTCACCGCCCGCCGTGGTCGCAGTCGTCGAGCAGGCATTGGCGCTGCTGCGCCTGCCTGCCGCCCAGGACTGGAGCGCAGGCCCAGGCACCGAGCCGGCGCTGATCCCGATCCGCCTGCTGCTAAAGCAGTTGCCGAGCTACATCGTCGGGCGTGACCCGGGGCCATTGCCGGCCTGCCTGATCGCCCAGCCCGAGCTGGACGCGCTCTGGCAGCATGCCCGCTGGCAGGGCATGACCTGCGGCTTCACCGAAGCGGTGCAGCCGGCGCTGAATGCGCTGCTGGCCCAGGTACCGGGACAGCCGGGCATGGCCGAGCCGATAACCGGCGATGCCACAGGGCCCTGGCAGCATGTGCCGCTGCCCGAAGGCGAGCACGCACTGCTGGTGTTCTGCCCCGCCCCGCCCGGCAGCGAGGCGGTGTACCGGCTGCTGGCACATCGACTGCAAGGGCCCTTCTACCAGCGCCTGCGGGTGGAGCTGCAACTGGGCTATGCAGTGTTCAGCGCATTGCGCCAGGTGCAGGGCCATACCGGCCTGCTGCTGGGCGTGCAGTCGCCCAAGGCCGACCCGGCACAGATTCTCGAGCACATGCGCTGCGTGGTCGCAGGCTTCACCCATGACCTGACCGATGATGCCGAGGCGCGTCAGGCCCTGGCGGCGCAGTTCCACGAACCGGACATGGGCAATGCCGACGTCGCCGAATGGGCCTGGCAGGCGCGGCTGGCCGGCAGCGACACCCCCAGCCTGGACACGCTGCGACAGCAGCTGCTGGCCGTCACCGCACAGCAGCTCGAACACGCCGCCCGGCACCTGTTCGACAACGCCCTGTACCTGGCCAGCGCCGCACAGGGCGGATTGTTACCGGCAACGCAACAGCCTTTCTCGCAGGTTTAACCAAACTGTCCATTAATTTTAGTAAGATGGCGCTACCCGGGCCGTTGTAACCCCTTGTTTCAAAGGGGGGCCTAAATATGTAGCCACCCGCCCCCAGACCTATCCGGAAGGAGTACTCCCATGTGGACCAAACCTGCTTACACTGACCTGCGTATTGGCTTTGAAGTGACCATGTATTTCGCAAGTCGCTGAGTCTGCTTGCGGTACAACGCCTCGGTCAGCCGGGGCGTTTTCATTTTTGGACGCAGCAGGAGTGGCCATGTACATCCAGATTCTAGGTTCCGCCGCCGGCGGCGGTTTCCCGCAGTGGAACTGCAACTGCGACAACTGCAAGGGCTTTCGCGACGGCACCTTGCGCGCCAGCGCACGCACCCAGTCCTCGATCGCGCTGTCCGACGACGGGGTGCACTGGGTGCTGTGCAACGCCTCGCCGGACATCCGCGCGCAGCTGCAAGGCTTCGCCCCCATGCAGCCCGCCCGCGCCCTGCGCGACACCGGGATCAACGCGATCATCCTGCTCGACAGCCAGATCGACCACACCACCGGCCTGCTCAGCCTGCGCGAAGGTTGCCCGCACCAGGTGTGGTGCACCGACATGGTCCACCAGGACCTGAGCACCGGCTTCCCTCTGTTCACCATGCTCAGCCACTGGAACGGTGGCCTGCAGTGGAACCGCATAGAGCTCGAAGGCAGCTTCGTGATCGAGGCGTGCCCGAACCTGCGCTTTACCCCGTTCCCGCTGCGCAGCGCCGCGCCGCCCTACTCCCCGCACCGCTTCGACCCGCACCCGGGCGACAACCTGGGGCTGATGGTCGAAGACCTGCGCACCGGCGGCAAGCTGTTCTACGCCCCGGGCCTTGGCCAGTTCGACGACAAGCTGCTGCAACTGATGCACGACGCCGATTGCCTGCTGGTCGACGGCACGCTGTGGGAGGATGATGAGATGCAGCGCCGCGGTGTCGGTACCCGTACGGGCCGCGAGATGGGTCACCTGGCACAGAATGGCCCCGGCGGCATGCTCGAGGTACTCGAAGGCTTCCCCGACCAGCGCAAGGTACTTATCCACATCAACAACACCAACCCGATTCTCGATGAAGACTCCGCCGAGCGCGCCGAACTGGCCCGCCGCAACGTCGAAGTGGCCTTCGACGGCATGAGCATCGAGCTGTAGGAGCCCCCATGAGCGAAGCCGTACCGCTTTCCCCCGCCGCGTTCGAGCAGGCCTTGCGCGCCAAGGGCGCCTACTACCACATCCATCACCCCTACCACGTGGCCATGTATGAAGGCCGCGCCAGCCGCGAGCAGATCCAGGGCTGGGTCGCCAACCGCTTCTACTACCAGGTCAACATCCCGATGAAGGATGCGGCGATCCTGGCCAACTGCCCGGACCGCGAGATCCGCCGTGAGTGGATCCAGCGCCTGCTCGACCACGACGGCGCCCCCGGCGAAGACGGCGGCATCGAAGCCTGGCTGCGCCTGGGCCAGGCCGTGGGCCTGGACCCCGACCAGCTACGCTCGCAGGAGCTGGTGCTGCCCGGCGTGCGCTTCGCGGTCGACGCCTACGTCAACTTCGCCCGCCGTGCCAGCTGGCAGGAAGCGGCCAGCAGCTCGCTGACCGAACTGTTCGCCCCGCAGATCCACCAGTCACGCCTGGACAGCTGGCCACAGCACTATCCCTGGATCGACCCGGCCGGCTACGAGTACTTCCGCACCCGCCTGGGCCAGGCCCGGCGCGATGTGGAGCATGGCCTGAGCATCACCCTGCAGCACTACACCACGGTGCAGGGTCAACAACGCATGCTGGAGATTCTTCAGTTCAAGCTCGATATTCTGTGGAGCATGCTCGACGCCATGAGCATGGCCTATGAACTGAACCGCCCGCCCTACCACAGCGTCACCAGCGAGCGGGTGTGGCACAAGGGGATCACCTTATGAGTTTCGACCGTTCGAAGACGCCGCACTGGCGCCCCGGCTACCGCTTCCAGTACGAACCGGCGCAGAAGGGCCATGTGCTGCTCTACCCCGAAGGCATGATCAAGCTCAACGAAAGCGCCGCGCTGATCGGCGGGCTGATCGACGGCAAGCGCGATGTGGCCGCGATCATTGCCGAGCTGGACGTTCAATTCCCCGGTGTACCCGAACTCGGTGACGACATCGAGCAATTCATGGAGGTCGCCCGTGAGCAACACTGGATCGTCCTTGAGTGAGGTACCGGCCAAGCCCGCAGCCGGCCTGCCGCTGTGGCTGCTGGCCGAGCTGACCTACCGCTGCCCGCTGCAATGCCCGTACTGCTCCAACCCGCTGGACTTCGCCGAGCAGGGCAAGGAGTTGAGCACCGAGCAGTGGTTCAAGGTGATGGCCGAGGCGCGTGAAATGGGCGCCGCGCAGCTGGGCTTTTCCGGCGGCGAGCCACTGGTGCGCCAGGACCTGGCCGAGCTGATCGGCGAGGGGCGCCGCCTGGGCTACTACACCAACCTGATCACCTCCGGCATCGGCCTGACCGAACAGAAGATCGCCGACTTCAAGCGCGCCGGGCTGGACCACATCCAGATCAGCTTCCAGGCCAGCGACGAACAGGTCAACAACCTGCTGGCCGGCTCGAAGAAAGCCTTCGCGCAGAAGCTGGAGATGGCGCGCGCGGTCAAGGCCCACGGCTACCCGATGGTGCTGAACTTCGTCACCCACCGGCACAACATCGACAAGATCGACCGCATCATCGAGCTGTGCATCGCCCTGGAAGCCGACTTCGTCGAGCTCGCCACGTGCCAGTTCTACGGCTGGGCCAAGCTCAACCGCGCCGGCCTGCTGCCCACCCGCGCGCAGCTGGAGCGCGCCGAACGCATCACCAACGAATACCGCGAGAAACTGCAGGCTGCGGGCAACCCGTGCAAGCTGATCTTCGTCACCCCCGACTACTATGAAGAGCGGCCCAAGGGCTGCATGAACGGCTGGGGCAGCATCTTCCTCACCGTCACCCCGGACGGCACCGCACTGCCGTGCCATGGCGCACGCCAGTTGCCGGTACAATTCCCCAACGTGCGCGAACACAGCATGCAGCACATATGGTATGACTCGTTCGGCTTCAATCGTTTTCGCGGTTACGACTGGATGCCCGAGCCGTGCCGCTCCTGCGACGAGAAAGAAAAGGACTTCGGCGGCTGCCGCTGCCAGGCCTTCATGCTGACCGGCGACGCCAGCAATGCCGACCCGGTTTGCGCCAAATCGGCGGACCACGGGATCATCCTCGCTGCTCGGGAGGAGGCCGAAACCGCCACCCAGACCATCGACCAGATGACCTTCCGCAATGATCGAAACTCTCGTCTCATCGCCCGCGGCTGAGCGTTTCAGCGCACAACAGGCGGTTGCCGCCGGCACCGACTACGCCGAACTCAAGCGCAGCCCGCTGGGGCTGTTCTGGAACGAGTTTCGCCCCCAGGACGGTGGTTGCCGCATCTGGCAGTGGCGTGACGGCCAGGCCCGCTGCCTGACTCCCGATGGCTTCAGCGTGCGCAGCCGCGTCTACGAGTATGGCGGCGGCGGTTTCTGCCTGAGCGACGACGGGCTGGTGTTCGTCAACGAAGCCGACCAGCAGCTCTACAGCCAGGGGCTCGGCGGCGGGCAGCCGCAGCCGCTGACCCACGGCCCGTGCCGCTACGGTGACCTGCGCTGGGGCGCCGGCCAGGTGCTGGCGGTTGAAGAAGACGCCGATGTGCACCGGCTGGTATCGATCGCCGCCGGCACCCGCACGGTACTGGCCGAAGGCGCCGACTTCTATGCCGCTCCCACCCTCAGCGCCGACGGCCAGCGCCTGGCCTGGATCGAATGGAGCCGCCCGCACCAACCCTGGACTGCCACCCGCCTGCTGTGCGCCGAACGCCGCGATGCACACACCTGGGAAGCGCCGCGCTGCATCGCCGGCAGCGAGGCGCAACCGGAATCGCTGCAGCAGCCGCGCTTCGATGCCGACGGTCGCCTGTACTGCCTGTCGGATCGTGACGGCTACTGGCAACCCTGGGGCGAAACCCCGCAGGGCTGGGCAGCACTGCCGGCCGAGCGCGCCGACCATGCTGGCGCACCGTGGCAACTGGGCGCCAGCACCTGGCTGCCCCTGGACGGCGGCGGGTATCTGGCGAGCTGGTTCGAGGGCGGCTTCAGCCGCCTGGGCGTGCATCATGCCGATGGCACCCTGGAAGACTTCAGTGACGTCTACACCCGCTTTCGCTGCCTGGAGATCGACGACCGGTACCTGTATGCCATCGCCGCCTCTGCCATCAGCACGCCCGCCGTCATCGCCATCGACCGCCGCAGCCATGCCGTTCAGGTGCTGGCCGGCGGTGCGATGCCCTTGCCCAGCGAACAGGTCAGCCAACCGCGCAGCATCACCTACCCCAGCGGCGATGCCCAGGCGCACGCCTTCTTCTACCCGGCCATGAATGGTGTCGAGGCGCCGCCGCTGGTGGTGTTCGTGCATGGCGGACCGACCTCGGCGTGCTTCCCGGTGCTCGACCCGCGCATCCAGTACTGGACCCAGCGCGGCTTTGCCGTGGCCGACCTCAACTACCGTGGCAGCAGCGGCTATGGCCGCGCCTATCGCCAGGCCCTGCACCTGCGCTGGGGCGAAGTGGACGTGCAGGATGCCTGCGCGGTGGTCGACTTCCTGGCAGGGCAAGGGTTGATCGACCCGACGCAGGCGTTCATCCGCGGGGGCAGCGCCGGGGGCTACACCACGCTGTGTGCGCTGGCGTTCCAGAATGTGTTCCGTGGCGGGGCGAGCCTGTACGGGGTCAGCGACCCGCTGGCGCTGACGCGCGCCACGCACAAGTTCGAAGGCGATTACCTGGACTGGCTGATCGGCGACCCGCAGCAGGATGTGCAGCGTTATCAGGCGCGCACGCCACTGCTGCATGCCGCGCAGATCAAGGTGCCGGTGATTTTCTTCCAGGGCGAACTGGATGCGGTGGTGGTACCGGAGCAGACCCGTTCGATGCTGGCGGCGCTGAAGGCCAATGGGGTGCGTGCCGAAGGGCATTTCTACCCGACCGAGCGGCACGGGTTCCGGACGGCAGCGAACCTGGCGCATGCGCTGGAAGAAGAGTGGAAGTTCTACCGGGAGGTTCTGTCACGGCCATTGCCATTGTAGGAGCCAGCCTTGCTGGCGAATGTCCCAGCGCGGTCTGAACCGTACAGGCCCATTCGCCGGCAACGCCGGCTCCTACAGGCGATGGCCGCGACGCGGTCTAGCGCTTGGCGATGATGTACACCGCGTGCACGATCCCCGGAATGTAACCGCACAAGGTGAGCAGGATGTTCAGCCAGAAGGCGCCACCAAAACCCACCTGCAGGAACACGCCCAGCGGCGGCAACAGAATGGCGAAGATAATTCGGATCAGGTCCATCGGGCAGCTCCTTGTCTAAAGTCCTAACTACAGACTGCAAGCACCCCCCACTGGTTCAAATAGCCATCCCCCATAAAAAAACGCCCCAGGCCAAAAGGATCAGGCCCGGGGCGATGCGCAGGAACGCGAGACGGTTCGTTGAATTTGGTACGGCGCTACCGGGTCAGGCACGCCGCTGGTTGAGTTGCGCCGTGTGCACACGGGCAAAGGCACGCGCCAGGCGCAGCAGCATTTCGTCGATGTTGCCCCGGCTGACGGTCAGCGCCGGCGAAAAGCGCAGCACATTGGCCTGCGCCGCATTGAGCAGCAGCCCTTCCTGCAGCGCCGCCTTGACCAGGGCCGCGGCCGAGTCGTCGCTCAGCTCCAGGCCCCACAGCAAGCCCTGGCCGCGCACCTCGCCCTGGCCATAACGCCCCGCCAGGTGGCTCAGGCCATCACGCAGGTGCCGCCCCGACGCCTGCACCTGCTCCATGAAGCCCGGTTCCAGCACGGCATCGAGAATCGCCAGGCCCGCCGCACTCATCAGTGCATTGCCATGGTGACTGCCTTCCAGCTCGCCGGCCTCGGCGCAGCAGGCCGTACCCCGCGCCAGCAGGGCGGCCAGCGGCACACCGCCGCCCAGGCCCTTGCCCAGGGTGATGATGTCGGCGCGCACGCCGTAGGTCTGCTCGGCCAGCAGCGCGCCGCAACGGCCCACGCCGGTCTGCACCTCATCCAGGATCAGCAGGATGCCCAGTTCGCGGCACAGGCGCTCGACACCCTTGAGGTACTGCTGGGTGGCCGGGATCACCCCGGCCTCGCCCTGGATCGGCTCGAGCATGATCGCCACGGTACGCGAGTCCACTGCTGCATGCAGCGCGGCCAGATCGTTGAACGGCACCTTGCTGAAACCCGGCAGGCCCGGCTCGCAGCGGTTGCACGCCGACGGGTCGGAGGCCGACAGCGCCCCCAGGCTGCGCCCGTGGCAGCTCTGGCGCGCAGTGATGATGTGGTAGGCGCCATTGCGATGCAGCTGGCCCCACTTGCGCGCCAGCTTGATCGCACCTTCGCAGGCTTCGGCACCACTGTTGAGCAGGTAGGCCTGATCACTGCCGGTGCTCTGGCACAGGCGGTTGACCAGGCTCAACAGGCCACGGTTATGAAAGCCGGCGCCGGGGTTGATCAATGCCTGGGCCTGGCTGCTCAGTGCCTGCACCAGCGCCTTGGGGCTGTGCCCGAGGCTGTTCACCGCGCAACCCTGGGTGAAATCCAGATAGGCGCGGCCTTCGTTGTCCCACAGCCATGAACCCTGGCCGCGCACGAACACCTGTGGCGCACGCTCGGTGGCCGGCATCAGGCATTCCCGCGACAGCTGCTCGGCCTGGGCCAGTGCCACCGGCGCCGGTGCCTGCTCGGCAGCGCGCGCCGCCTGGCGACGCAGATTGAACAGGTTCATGCGCGCAGCCCTTCCAGCGGCAGGCCAAGCAGGCGCGCGGCCCAGTCCTCGACCTGGCCGCTGCGCAGGCGCTTGATCGCGATGTCGCGCCAGCGTGACGAGAGGGCCGGACAATCCACCAGCTTTTTCAAACCCGCATGCTCCAGAGGTTCACGGTAAAAAGTATGCAGTGCCCAGGCCACGGTCAGGCCCGGATAGCTGCGTTGTATCAGTTCGAACGGCTCGTCGGCGCTGACGAAGCCAGGCTTGAGCACCCGGTAGAACCAGCCGCAGCGCAGCGCGTCCTGCGCCTGTTGCGGCAGGTTCGGCAAGCCCCAGCGATGGCTCAGGCGGTAGCACGGCGAGCGCGGCTGGCTGACCTGCAGCAGCGCCCCGCCCCAGCGGAACATGTCGCCCAGGCAGACGTGCTCTTCGGTAAGGCCGCGGGTCGAGAGGTTTTCGCCAAAACCCGGCGCGCACCAGTCGATCTGTGGATAACGTCGCCGCCACCAGGCGTAGTGCTCGGCCGGATAGTGGTGCAAGGCCCGCTCGGGGCCGGTATGGAAGCGCGGGTCGCCGTGTTCGTCGCTGCCCAGCCCCTGTGGCCATAACCACAGCCTTCTTGCAACCTGTTCCTTATCGATATCGGTGAGTAACCCATAACCGACATTTTTTGCCTTGCCTATGTAAACGCCATCCACATACACGGTATTCATCGCGCCTTCTGGCCCTGTAAACCTTGTGAATACGGGATAGACTAGGCTTCTCGCGGGCCTTCGGCCATTTCGTTTTTCGAGCTTTTTTGATAAGTATTGCTTATGGATTTTCGCCAACTGCGTTATTTCGTCGCGGTGTATGAAGAAGGCCATGTGGGCCGGGCCGCCGAACGCCTTTCACTGTCGCAGCCAGCGCTGTCGCAGCAGATCCGCCAGCTCGAGCACAGCCTCGATGTGAGCCTGTTCGAACGGGGCAACAAGCGCCTGTTGCCAACCCTGGCCGCACACACACTGTACAACCACGCCCTGCCCCTGCTCGACGGCCTGCAACGCGCCCGCGAGGCGTTGCGCAACTTCCGCGGGCAGGCCTTGCGGACCCTGGCCATCGGCGTGCTGCAGACGGTACGGCCGAGCCTGGTGCCGCAACTGCTCGACCGCCTGCGCAAGGCGCAACCACACCTGGTGGTGCAGATCTACGAACTGTCGGGGCTGGAGATCGAACGGCGCCTGCTCAACGGCACCCTGGACATCGGCATCAGCTACCTGCCGCCGCGCCAGCCGGGCCTTCACGGCCTGCTGCTGTACGAAGACGAGCTGCAACTGGTGATCCCGCACACGCACCCGCTGCGCGAATTCAAGAAGGTCTCGCTCAAGCAGGCCGCCGAACTGCCCATGCTGATGCTGGGCGAAGAGTTCCAGGTACGCCAGATCTGGCAGGCGCAACTGGCCAACCTCGGGCGCCGCCCGCAGGTGCAGGCCGAGATGAACAACATGGGCGGGATTCTCGACAGCCTGGCGCATACCTCGCTGGCAACCGTGTTGCCGGGGCGTGCGCGCGACGCCACGGACGATCCAGAGCTGCTCTGGAAGCCGCTGAGCGAGCCGCGGGTGCCACTGAAGGTAGGCCTGGTGTTTCGCGATGCGCAGCGCCAGCAGGCGTCGGTGGAGTTGCTGCGCAATCTGCTGGAGGAAGAGATCGACCCTCGCCAGATCGGCGGTTCACCTCTGGATGTGCTCGGCTAGAAAAAACCCGGGCAAAAGAAAACCCCGCCGAAGCGGGGTTTTGCAGACTGTTTCCCTGACATCCTTTTCGTCCCGCCGTCCTGGCAGGAAATCCTTCCGTGTCCCTGTTATGTACTGTGCGCATCCTGCGCGACGTCCATGAGGTGAAGATTAGCTGTGGATCCAATCTTACGGAAGAGGCCAAACGTCACCACGTCATGTAAGCAAATGCTTACATGACGCCGTCAGATCAAAACTGTTCCGCGTCGAGCAGGTACAACGACTCGCTGCCCGCCTTCACCGAAGCGCTGAGCGAGTGAATACGCGGCAGCAGGCGAGCGAAGTAGAAGCGTGCGGTGCCCAGTTTGCTGGCGTAGAAGTCGTCCTCACCCTGTTTGGCCAGGGCCGTGCGGGCCATCAGTGCCCACATGTAGGCATAGGCGGTGTAGCCGAAGGCGTGCAGGTACTCCACCGACGCCGCGCCGATTTCGTTGGGGTTCGCCTTGGCGCGGTCGAGCACCCAGGCGGTCAGGTCGTCGAGGCTGTCCAGCGCCGTCTCCAGCGGTTTGACGAACTCGCCCAGCGCCGTGTCGGCGGTGGCGATGAAATGGCGGATCTCGTCGGCGAACAGCTTGTAGAACGCCCCGCCGCTGCCCACCACCTTGCGGCCCATCAGGTCCAGGGCCTGGATGCCGTTGGTGCCTTCGTAGATCTGGGTGATGCGCACGTCGCGCACCAGTTGCTCCTGGCCCCACTCGCGAATGTAGCCATGGCCGCCAAACACCTGCTGGCCATGCACGGTCACTTCCAGGCCCAGGTCGGTGAGAAACGCCTTGGACACCGGCGTCAGCAGCGCCACCAGGTCTTCGGCGCGCTTGCGGGCCTCGCGGTCTTCGCTGAACTTGGCGGTATCGAGCTGCATCGCAACATAGGTGGAGAAAGCCCGGCCGCCTTCGTTCAGTGCCTTCATGGTCAGCAGCATGCGCCGCACGTCGGGGTGCACGATGATCGGGTCGGCAGTCTTGTCCTTGGCCTGGGGCCCGGTAGGTGCACGGCTCTGCAGGCGGTCGCGGGCGTATTCGATGGCGTTCTGGTAGGAACGCTCGGCCGATGCCAGGCCCTGGATGCCGACCCCCAGACGCTCGTAGTTCATCATGGTGAACATCGCTGCCAGGCCCTTGTTCGGCTCGCCGACCAGGTAGCCCACGGCGCTGTCGAAGTTCATCACGCAGGTGGCCGAGGCCTGGATGCCCATCTTGTGCTCGATGGAGCCACAGGTGGCCGGGTTGCGCTCGCCCAGGCTGCCATCGGGGTTGACCAGGAACTTGGGCACCAGGAACAGCGAGATGCCCTTGGGCCCGGCCGGGGCGTCAGGCAGCTTGGCCAGCACCAGATGGATGATGTTCTCGGTCAGGTCGTGTTCGCCGCCGGTGATGAAGATCTTGGTGCCGGTGACCTTGTAGCTGCCGTCGGCCTGCGGCTCGGCGCGGGTACGGATGATGCCAAGGTCGGTACCGGCGTGGGGCTCGGTCAGGCACATGGAGCCGGCCCAGACCCCGGCGTACATGTTGGGCAGGTACCGCGTCTTGAGCTCTTCGCTGGCATGGGCGTTGATCGACAGGCAGGCACCGGCGGTCAGCATCGGGTACAGGCCGAAGGCCAGGCTCGAGGAGTTGACCATCTCTTCGACCTGGGCAGAGATCACCTTGGGCATGCCCATGCCGCCATAGGCAGGGTCGCCGCCCACGCCCACCCAGCCGCCATCGGCGTAGGTGCGGTAGGCATCGATGAAGCCGGCCGGGGTGCGCACGGCGCCGTTGTCCCAATGGCAGCCCTCTTCGTCGGCGCTGCGGCTCAGCGGAGCGATGCGCTGGCTGGTGACCTTGCCGGCTTCCTCGAGCACCGCCAGTGCGGTTTCTTCGTCGACCGCCTCGGCCAGCCCGGGCAGTTGTGCCCACAGCCGGGATACTTCGAAGACTTCGTTGAGGACGAAGCGCATATCGCGCAGGGGCGCTTTATAGTCAGCCATGGCAACCTCTCACACCTTGAGTCGGGACGGCCCCGCAGGGCCGCTACACAGTTGCGAGCCAGTGTAACCTAACAACTTTTGTGACACATAGGGTCATCTGGCGACCATATGGTCACTTCTGGTCACGCCGTGCGCACCGCTCCACGCTTGCTCTGGTGGCCGTAGGTCATGGTGCAGTTACGCCCCGCTCCCTTGGCACTGTACAGCGCCTGGTCGGCCGACTTGAGCACCTCATCGGGGCTGCGGTGCTCGGGCAGGCGCTCGGCGGCACCGATGCTGATGGTCACCGACACGCTGCTGGCCCCGGCCGCCCCACGGCGTTGTCGCCCCTGCTGGTCGTCCTGGGGGCGGCTGTCCTGGTTGCGCAGCTGGATATTGTAGTTGGCGATCACCTCGCGCACCGCCTCCAGGTGCGGCAGGCATTCCTCGATGGTCTTGGCCGCGAACACCAGGGCGAATTCCTCGCCGCCATAGCGGTAGGCGCGGCCCCCGCCGGTGACCTTGGACAGTTTGCTGGCCACCAGGCGCAGCACCTGGTCGCCCACGTCGTGCCCGTGGGTATCGTTGAATTTCTTGAAGTGGTCGACGTCGGTCATCGCCAGCACATAGTTGCGCCCCAGACGCTGCATGCGCTCGTTGAGCGCGCGGCGCCCCGGCAGGCCGGTGAGCTCGTCGCGAAACGCCATCTGGTAGGCCTCGTGGGAGACCGCGGCGGCGATCATCAGCATCACCTGGCTGCACATGATGTTCAGGGTGAAGGGCAGGATGAAGGTCTGCGGCAGCATCCAGAAGATCCCCATCAGACCGATCACCTGCGCCGCATGCAGCGGGCGCGGTTCGCGCAGGTACTGCACCACCAGCAGGATGAAGGCGAGCAGAAACACCGGGTAGGCCAGCTGGATCAGGCTCATCCACTGACCGTGCAGCGCCGGCCAGCGGATTTCCGCGAGCCAGTTGAGCAGCGCCTGCGGGTAGCTCTGCTCCAGCCCCAGCGCCGTGCTGCCGACCGCCAGCAGCACGGCAAAGCGCGCCACCATGTCCTGGAACAGGTGCGTGCGCTCCTGCCAGGCGCCGTACAGCGCAAACAGGATGGGTAGCAACAGGCACACCAGGTGGAACACCACGGCGGCGTCCTGGCGTACCACGCCATTGTCGCGGTAGTAGTCGGTCTGGGTGTCGAGCAGGAAGTAGGCGATATACACCGTGACCATCAGGAACAGTTCACGCTGACGGCGGTAGACCGTGCAGTAGGCCCCGCCCAGCAGCAGCACCAGGGTTGGCAGCACGTTGAACAGCGAGGTGAAGAAGACGTTGAGGTCTCTGACATAAGCAGCGGCGAGCCCAGACACCAGCAGGAACAGTGACGGCAGAAAATGGCTCAGTCGTACAGCGGATAAACGAAACAAGGGAATCTCCGACCCGGCAGATCAAGTAATGGCATTGTGCCTTTAATGTGTCGGCAGCGCACATGAATAGATGAATATGCCGGCAGCACTTGTAACGGCAGGGTAGGAGCAGGGCTTAGCACGTATTCGTTTCAGGTTCTGACTAGCGCATAAAAAAACCCGCCGGTAAGGGCGGGCTTTCTTGCTTCAGGCGATGACTCAGTACGAGAGGCCGAAGTGCTCTTCGTTCATGTCCATCAGGTTGCTCGCGCCCGACAGCATGGTTTCCACATGCGTGCGGGTCCGCGGCAGGATGCGCTGGAAGTAGAAGCGAGCGGTCTGCAGCTTGGCGGTGTAGAACGCCTCTTCGCTGGTGCCGGCAGCCAGTTTCTCGGCGGCCAGGCGCGCCATGTCGGCCCAGAAGTAGGCCAGGCAGGCGTAACCGGAGTACATCAGGTAGTCCACCGAGGCGGCACCGACTTCTTCGCGGTCCTTCATAGCGGCCATGCCGACCTTCATGGTCAGTTCGCCCCACTCCTTGTTCAACTTGGCCAATGGCGCGACGAACTCGCTGATGGCCTCGTTGCCTTCGTTGTTCTGGACGAACTTGTGCACGATCTTGGTGAAGCCCTTGAGCGCCTCGCCCTGGGTCATCAGCACCTTGCGGCCCAGCAGGTCCAGCGCCTGGATGCCGGTGGTGCCTTCGTACAGCATCGAGATGCGGCTGTCGCGAACGTTCTGCTCCATGCCCCACTCGGCGATGAAGCCGTGGCCGCCGTAGATCTGCACGCCGTGGTTGGCCGACTCGAAGCCGACTTCGGTCATGAACGCCTTGGCGATCGGGGTCATGAAGGCCAGCAGTGCGTCGGCCTTCTTCTTCTCTTCTTCGTCCTGGCTGTACTTGACGATGTCGACCTGCTTGGCGGTGAAGTACACCATCGCGCGGTTGCCTTCGGCGAAGGCTTTCATGGTCAGCAGCATGCGACGCACGTCCGGGTGGACGATGATCGGGTCAGCCGCCTTGTCCGGCGCCTTGGGGCCGGTCAGCGAACGCATCTGCAGGCGGTCGCGGGCATACTTCAGGCCACCCTGGAACGCCACTTCGGCGTGGGCCAGGCCTTGCAGCGCGGTACCCAGGCGAGCGGTGTTCATGAAGGTGAACATGCAGTTCAGGCCCTTGTTGGCCGGGCCGATCAGGTAGCCGGTGGCGGCGTCGAAGTTCATCACGCAGGTGGCGTTGCCGTGGATGCCCATCTTGTGTTCGATGGAGCCACAGGAAACGGCGTTGCGCTCGCCCACACCGCCTTCGGCGGTCGGCAGGAACTTGGGCACGATGAACAGCGAGATGCCTTTGGTGCCGGCCGGTGCATCGGGCAGGCGCGCCAGCACGATGTGCACGATGTTGTCGGCCATGTCGTGTTCACCGGCCGAGATGAAGATCTTGGTGCCGGTGACCTTGTAGGAACCGTCGGCCTGAGGTTCGGCCTTGGTGCGCAGCATGCCCAGGTCGGTACCGCAGTGCGGTTCGGTCAGGCACATGGTGCCGGTCCATTCGCCGGATACCAGCTTGGTCAGGTAGGTGTTCTGCTGCTCGGCGGTGCCGTGCTCGGAGATGGTGTTCATCGCGCCGTGCGACAGGCCCGGGTACATGCCCCACGACCAGTTCGACTCGCCGACCATTTCGCTGACCGCCAGGCCCAGCGACTCGGGCAGACCCTGGCCGCCGTGATCGACGTCATGGGCCAGGCTCGGCCAGCCGCCTTCGACGAACTGCTTGTAGGCTTCCTTGAAGCCGGTGGGGGTCTTAACGCCCGACTCGCTCCAGGTGCAGCCTTCCAGGTCGCCCACACGGTTCAGCGGGGCCAATACCTGTTCACAAAACTTGGCGCCTTCCTCGAGGATCGCATCGACCATGTCGGGGGTGGCGTCCTGGCAAGCCGGCAGGCTCTGATAGTGCGCTTCGTAGCCCAGCAGTTCATCGCGAACGAAACGAATATCACGCAAGGGGGCTTTGTAATCAGGCATAGCGATGAACCTCTGCTGATGGATCCTTGAATAGGGAGACCGCGACATACACCGACCAGCTCTAGGCGGCTTTCGGTCAAACAGTTGTTTGAAACATACGTTTACGCCGAAACCTTGTCAAGCACCCCCATGAGGGCATTTCTGCCATGGCAGGCTACGCTCCGGCCCCGCTCGCCAGAACGCAGGCACGACAAGGCGCCCGGCCTTGGGCCAGGGCGTCGAGTCAGGATGTAGGGGTAAAACCGGGAAGATGCGAGGGCCGGCTGGCTCAGGCGTAGGTATCGATCAGCGTGCCGAGCATTTCGTCGGAGGCCTTGGCCACTTTGACACCCAGCTCGACCTGATGCTTGCCCAGGGCAAGTTCGACGGTGCTGGTAGCCAGGTCCATCTGCTGGCTGCGGTCGACCGAGCGCAGGCGTTCGGCCTGGTAGTCGCTGGACTGGCTGGTGGCAGCACGTTCGACAGTGGTGTTGGCGATCTGGCTGGCGGCCTGATCGACGCGGTTCTGGCCGCTCTGAATGGCGCCCAGGCCGGCATAGAATGCGGAACTGCCCGAGATTTCCATTTCAAACTCTCCAGGTGACGGAAGGCACAGATGACATCAATGGCCCCTATTGAAGCAGACAACCCGGCAAAAGGCCCGTCAAAAACACTAATGGCACAGTGCCCTTCAATAGACTCAGCCTAGTCGAGCAAATCCAGCTGCAGGTATGCGGCCACCGCCTCGGCGCTGGCCACCTTGAGTTTTGGCACCCGGCCCAGGCAGGGGGCTGGCAGGCGTTCGGCAAGCGAAGCCAGGTTCTCCTCCAGGCGCGAGGTGCGCGGCTCGATGATGTTCGCCACCCAGCCGGCCAGTTGCAGGCCATCGCGGGCAATCGCCTCGGCACTGAGCAGCGCATGGTTGATGCAACCCAGGCGCACGCCTACCACCAGGATCACCGGCAGCTTGAGGGCAATCGCCAGGTCCGACAGATTGGCCTGATCGGACAACGGCACCCGCCAGCCACCCGCCCCTTCGATCAGGGTGAAATCGGCGTTGTGCGCCAGCACCGTGCGCATCGGCGCCAGCAACGCCTGCACGCTCAGCGCAACACCTGCCTCGCGGGCCGCCAGGTGCGGGGCGATGGCGGGCTCGAAGGCAAAAGGGTTGAGCTGCGCATAGGGCAGCGTGAGGCTGCTTTGTGCGATCAGGGCCAGTGCATCGGCGTTGCGCAGGCCCTTGGGGGTCACCTCGCAGCCCGACGCTACCGGCTTGGCCCCAAGGGTACTCAGGCCGGCCAGACGTGCCGCATGCAGCAGGCCGGCGGCAATGGTGGTCTTGCCCACATCGGTATCGGTGCCGGCGATGAAATAGGCAGCATGCATCTCAATCCCCCTGGTGCTGCGGCTTGTGCAGTACCGCATAGACTACCTGATAGGTGGCGGGCAGTCCCTGCGGCTGGCGAAAGCGCTCGTAGGCCTGCAGCAGGCCCTGCATGCGTGCCCTGCCGGTCAGGCCGGCGGGGCGACCGGGGTTGAGGTTGTGTGCGCCCAGCGCCTTGAGCTCATGGGTCAGGCTGCGCACATCGGGGTAATGCAGTACATGGGGCCGGGCCTCCAGCCCGAGCACCTGCAGCCCGCTGTCGGCACACAGACGCTGGTAGTGCGCCAGAGGGCGGAAGCGATTGACGTGCACCAGACCGTCCACCGCCTGCCAGCTTTCACGCAGCTCGAACAGCGTGCCCACGCACAGGCTGGCGAACGCCAGCACGCCCCCAGGCTGTAGAACCCGCTGCGCTTCACGCAGTACCGCAGCCAGGTCGGCGCACCACTGCACCGCCAGGCTGGAGAAGATCAGCCCGGCGCTGCCATCACGCAGTGGCAGACGCTCGGCATCGCCCGCCACATGGTAATGCGCGCCCCCCAGCTCACGGGCATGCAGCAGCATGCCTTCGGCGATATCCACCGCCACACCCAGCCCTTGTGGATAACGTTGCTGCAAGTGCCGGCTGAAATGCCCGGTGCCACTGCCCAGATCGATCCAGCAACGCGGTTGCAAATCGGCGGGCAGCTGCGCCAGCAGATGAGCGCCCACAGCCCGCTGCAACGCGGCGACACTGTCGTAGCTGGCCGCAGCACGGGAAAACGAGGCCGCCACCTGGCGCTTGTCGGGCAAGGCGCCGGGCAGCCTGGGCAGGGAAAGATCAGTCATCGCCACTCTCGTGCAGGAAGGTCTTGATAAAGGTCGCCAACGCCTGGGCGTGCTCCAGCAGGAAGGCGTGGGCGCTGTCCTCGACAATGCCCACCTCGACGTCCTGCAGCAGCTCGAACAGCGCCTTGGCCGCCTCGACCGGCACCAGCGCGTCGCTGCCTGCGAACAGGTGCAACTGCGGGCCGCCGAAGTTGCTCAGCGCAGCCCGGGTATCGAGTTGCCGCAATACCTCCAGGCCCGTGGCCAGGTACAGCGGGTCGGTTGCCGGCACCCCCACCTCCAGCAACCGCGCCAGGCTGCGCGGCGCCTGGGCGCCCTGGCTGCACAGCGACTTGAAGCGCTTGAGCGTCACTTGCGTATGGCTACGGCAACCGTCGAGAAAGGTATTGAAGGTGTCGGTCGGCATGCCATGGGGCCAGTCCGCACGGGCCACGAAGCTGGCGTTGCTGCCCAGCGTCACCAGCCCGCAGCAGTGATCGCCGCGTCGCGCCGCCAGCTCGGCGGCGAGCATGCCGCCCAGCGACCAGCCTCCCAGCCAGGTGTCGGTAGGCAGCGTGCGGTCCAGGTGATCCAGCCATACAGGCACGTCACTGCCATCCAGCTCCGGCAGAGGCATCAGCTCCACGTGCAGCTTGGCATCCAGGGCGCGCAAGCTCGCGGCCAGCGGCTCCAGTGCAGCGGTACCCAGGCCCCAGCCCGGCAACAGAATCAGTCGATCACGCATCAGCAGGCTCCAGCAGCGAATGACACTCGGCCAATGCATTCAACAATAGCTGTACCTGCGCGGCGCTGTGGGCGGCGGTCAGGGTCACGCGCAGCCGGGCACTGCCGGCCGGCACCGTCGGTGGACGGATCGCCGTGACCATCAGCCCGCGCTCGCGCAACATCGCCGACAGCCGCATGGCCCTTGCGGCATCGCCGATCAGAATCGGCTGGATCGGCGTGAAACTGTCCATCAGGTGCAGGCCGATCTGCTCGGCGCCCTGACGGAACTGGCGGATCAGCGCCGCCAGGTGCTCCCGGCGCCAGTGCTCGTCACGCAGCAGTTGCAGGCTCCTGAGCGTGGCGCAGGCCAGGGCCGGTGGCTGGCTGGTGGTATAGATGTACGGGCGGGCGAACTGGATCAGGCACTCGATCAGTTCCTCACTGCCGGCGACGAACGCACCGGCGGTACCGAAGGCCTTGCCCAGGGTGCCGACCAGCACCGGTACCTGCCCCATGTCCAGGCCGAAATGCTCCACCACGCCACCGCCGTGGCGGCCCAGGGTGCCGAAGCCATGGGCATCGTCGACCATCAGCCAGGCGCCCCTGGCCCGCGCCTGGGCAGCCAGTGCCGGCAGGTCGGCGATGTCGCCGTCCATGCTGAACACGCCATCGGTGACCACCAGCGCATTGCCGGTGGCCTTGTCCAGGCGCTTGCCGAGGCTGTCGGCATCGTTGTGCAGGTAGCGGCTGAAGCGCGCACCACTGAGCAACCCGCCATCCAGCAGCGAAGCATGGTTGAGGCGATCCTGCAGCACGCTGTCGCCCTGCCCCACCAGCGCGGTCAACGCACCCAGGTTGGCCAGGTAGCCGGTGGTGAACAGCAGCGCGCGCGGGCGACCGGTAAACTCGGCCAGGGCCAGTTCCAGTTCATGGTGCGGCGAGCTGTGGCCGATCACCAGGTGCGACGCCCCGCCGCCCACGCCCCAACGCTCAGCGCCGGCACGCCAGGCGTCGATCACCTCGGGGTGGTTGGCCAGGCCCAGGTAGTCGTTGCTGCAAAACGCCAGCAACGGCGTGCCGTCCACCATCACCTGCGGCCCCTGCGGGCTCTGC
Organism: Pseudomonas sp. 8209; assembly: GCF_028682105.1. Lineage (NCBI taxonomy): Bacteria > Pseudomonadati > Pseudomonadota > Gammaproteobacteria > Pseudomonadales > Pseudomonadaceae > Pseudomonas > Pseudomonas sp. 8209. Next base: position 90,864 of record NZ_JANIAH010000013.1, on the reverse strand, counting down.
AGCAGGGGGCGCTGGCGATACAGCGCCGCAGCGCGCCGTTGTTCCAGGCGCGCACTCAGATCAAAGCTCATGGCGACCTCAGGCGGAGGCGGCGTCGTAGAACAGCTCGCTGCTCTTCTGCTCGATCAGCGCCTGCTCGATGGCCGCCTGGTGCACCTCGTCGGCGTGCTCTTCGCGCGCTTCGGGCTGGATGCCCAGGCGCGCGAACAGTTGCATGTCCTTGTCGGCCTGCGGGTTGGCGGTGGTCAGCAGCTTCTCGCCGTAGAAGATCGAGTTGGCCCCGGCGAAGAAGGCCAGTGCCTGCATCTGTTCGTTCATCGCCTCGCGCCCGGCCGACAGGCGCACATGGGACTGCGGCATGAGGATGCGCGCCACTGCCAGCATGCGGATGAAGTCGAACGGGTCGACGTCTTCGGCATTCTCGAGCGGCGTGCCCGCCACCTTCACCAGCATGTTGATCGGCACCGATTCGGGGTGCTCCGGGAGGTTGGCCAGCTGGATCAGCAGCCCGGCGCGGTCGTCCAGCGATTCGCCCATGCCCAGGATCCCCCCCGAACAGATCTTCATCCCGGCATCGCGCACATAAGCCAGGGTCTGCAGGCGCTCGCCGTAGGTGCGGGTGGTGATGATGCTGCCGTAGAACTCCGGCGAGGTGTCCAGGTTGTGGTTGTAGTAGTCCAGGCCGGCCTGGGCCAGGGCCACGGTCTGCTCCTGGTCGAGCTTGCCCAGGGTCATGCAGGTTTCCAGGCCCAGGGCCTTGACCCCTTTGACCATCTGCAGCACGTAGGGCATGTCCTTGGCCGACGGGTGCTTCCACGCCGCGCCCATGCAGAAGCGCGTGGAGCCGATGGCCTTGGCCCGGGCGGCCTCCTCCAGCACCTTCTGCACCTCCATCAGCTTCTGTTTTTCCAGGCCGGTGTTGTAGTGGCCGGACTGCGGACAATATTTGCAATCTTCCGGGCAGGCGCCGGTCTTGATCGACAGCAGGGTCGAGACCTGAACGCGGTTGGCGTCGAAATGCGCGCGGTGAACGGTCTGCGCCTGAAACAGCAGGTCGTTGAACGGTAGCTGGAACAGTGCTTTGACTTCGGCCAGGGACCAGTCGTGACGAAGCGTTGCAGTTGTGCTGGCGCTCATGGGTGTTTCCTTGTTTAGGCTTGTACTGGCGCCGGGACAGGAAAGCCCGCCAGCGCATCACGGATAGCTCGCATAGTTAAGGAAGCGCCATGCACTGTCAACCACACCTTAAACAACTGGTTTACAACTGGCTAAATATCAACCAAGCATGTTTGCTGTGCGATGAACCTGCCCAGCAGTCACACCCCATTTGCGTGGCCTGCGAAGCCGAACTGCCCTGGCTGGAAGAATGCTGTCGAACCTGCGCGCTGCCCTTGCCGATGCGGGGCCTGACCTGCGGCCAGTGCAGCCGCCGCCCACCCGCCTTCACCCGGGTCGAGGCGCCCTGGCACTACGGCTTCCCGGTGGATGCACTGATCACCCGCTTCAAGCACCAGCGCCAGTGGCCGCTGGGCCGATTGCTGGCGCAACTGCTGGGCAACTGGCTTGCCTACCGCTTTGCCGAAGACCTGCCGCGGCCCGGCCTGCTGTTGCCGGTACCGCTGGCGCGCCGGCGCCTGCGCGAACGCGGCTTCAACCAGGCTGCGATGCTTGCCCAGTGGTTGGCCGGGCAGTTGGAGATCGCCTGCGAGCCACGTCTGCTCCAACGCCCGCAAGAAACGGCGGCCCAGCAGGGGCTGACGGCCAAGGCGCGCAAGCGCAACCTGCGCCACGCCTTTGCCCTGGCCGATTCGGCGGCGATCAGGGGGCAGCATGTGGCGATCGTCGACGATGTGCTCACCACCGGCGCCACTGCGCAGGCATTGGCCAGCCTGTTGCGGGCGGCGGGTGCCCCGCGGGTGGACGTATACTGCCTGGCACGCACGCCCAAGCCCGGCGGCGCTTGACTTGCGCCGGGGCGGCGGGCACTTTCTGGGCCATCCCTGCCCCGACTGCGTGCCCGCCCATGTCCCTGCCTGCCCTGTTGACCCAACATATCGTCCGTCGCCCGCAACGCATCGCCCTGCTTGCCCACATCGCCGAGCAGGGGTCGATCACCCGGGCGGCCAAGAGCGCCGGCATCAGCTACAAGGCCGCGTGGGATGCCATCGACGAGCTCAACAACCTGGCCGCCAGCCCGCTGGTAGAACGCAGCGTGGGCGGGCGCGGGGGCGGTGGGGCGAAACTGTCGCTGGAGGGGCAGCGGGTGTTGCGCCTGTACCAGAAGCTGCAACTGTTGCAGGCGCAGGTGCTGGAAGCGGCCGAAGACTCCGACGATCTCGACCTGCTCGGGCGCCTGATGCTGCGCACCAGTGCGCGCAATCAGTTGCATGGGCGGGTCAGCGCCATTCGCGCGCAGGGCCGCATCGACACCGTGGAGCTGACCCTGGCCGGGGGGCTGCGCATCGAGGCGCAGATCACCCATGACAGCACCTTGCGCCTGGAGCTGGAACCGGGCACGCCAGTGGTGGCGCTGATCAAGGCCGGCTGGCTGGAGGTGGCGATGCCCGGGCCGGCGCAGGTCAACCAGTTGAGCGCCGTGGTACAGGAACTGATCGATGACCCGCAAGGGACTACCGAGGTGCGCCTGAGCCTGAGCAACGGCCAGACGCTGTGCGCATTTGCCGAGCCGCAGTGGCTGCTGGACAACCGGGTGGTGGTAGGCAGTGAAGTGGCAGTGCGGTTTTCGCCGGCGTATGTGCTGCTGGGTACGCCGCTCTAGATTATTGGGGCTGCTGCACAGCCCATCGCGGGTCAAGCCCGCTCCCACAGGTTCAGCGATTTCCTTGTGGGAGCGGGCTTGACCCGCGATGGGGCATGCAGCGTCCCCGGGGTGCTGTACCATGGCTCTCATACGCCCGGCCACCCGTCGCGCTGCAGGAGCTCCCATGTCACACCCCTTCGATACCCTTACCCCCGACCTGGTCCTGGACGCTGTCGAAAGCATCGGCTTTCTCAGCGACGCTCGTGTTCTGGCACTCAACAGCTACGAGAACCGTGTCTACCAGGTGGGCATCGAAGACGCCGAACCGCTGATCGTCAAATTCTATCGCCCCGGCCGCTGGAGCAACGCGGCGATTCTCGAGGAGCACGCCTTCACCGCCGAACTGGCCGACTGCGAAGTCCCCGTGGTCGCCCCGCTGGTGCACAACGACCAGAGCCTGTTCGAGCATGCAGGCTTTCGCTTCACACTGTTCCCGCGCCGTGGCGGCCGCGCGCCGGAGCCGGGCAACCTCGACCAGCTGTACCGCCTCGGCCAGTTGCTCGGTCGCCTGCACGCGGTCGGCGCCACGCGCCCGTTCGAACACCGTGAAGCGCTGGGCGTGGCCAACTTCGGTCACGCCTCCCTCGCCACCCTGCTCGAAGGCAACTTCGTGCCGCGCAGCCTGCTGCCGGCCTACGAGTCGGTGGCCCGCGACCTGCTCAAGCGCGTGGAGGACGCCTACGCCCGCACCCCGTACAAGAGCATCCGCCTGCACGGCGACTGCCACCCCGGCAACATGATGTGCCGCGATGAGGTGTTCCACATCGTCGACCTGGACGACTGCCGCATGGGCCCCGCCGTGCAGGACCTGTGGATGATGCTCGCCGGCGATCGTCACGAGCGCCTGGGCCAGCTGGCCGAACTGATGGATGGCTACAACGAGTTCCATGATTTCGACCCCCGCGAACTGGCCCTGATCGAACCGCTGCGCGCCCTGCGCCAGCTGCACTACAGCGCCTGGCTGGCGCGCCGCTGGGACGACCCGGCGTTCCCGCGCAGCTTCCCGTGGTTTGGCAGCGAACGCTACTGGGGCGACCAGGTCCTGGCCCTGCGTGAGCAGACCGCCGCACTGGCCGAAGAGCCGCTGAAATTGTTCTAGAACCTGCTGCCAGTCTGTCTACAATAGCCGGGTTTTAGATAGCTGCCTAAGCAAGGAATCAGCATGCAAGCCGCCAACCCGCGCCGCGGGTACATACTGGGCCTGACCGCCTACATCATCTGGGGCTTGTTCCCCATCTATTTCAAAGCCCTGCAGAACGTGCCCGCCGTGGAAATCATCGTGCATCGGGTGCTGTGGTCGGCCCTGTTCGGCTCGATCCTGCTGCTGTTCTGGAAGCACCCGGGCTGGTGGCGCGAACTGCGCGACAACCCGCGGCGCCTGGCCATCCTGGCCCTGAGCGGATCGCTGATCGCGGGCAACTGGCTGACCTATGTGTGGTCGGTGAACAACGGGCGCATGCTAGAGGCGAGCCTGGGTTACTACATCAACCCGCTGGTCAACGTGCTGCTGGGCATGTTGCTGCTGGGCGAGCGTCTGCGCCGCCTGCAGTGGGTGGCGGTAGGCCTGGCGGCAGTGGGGGTGGCGCAGCAGGTGTGGCAGGTGGGCAGCCTGCCATGGGTGTCGCTGGTACTGGCGCTGAGCTTCGGCTTCTACGGGCTGATCCGCAAGCAGGCGCCGGTGGCGGCGTTGCCGGGGCTGGTGGTGGAAACCTGGATGCTGGTACCGCTGGCCATCGGCTGGCTGCTGCTCAACCCCATGGCCCACAGCGCCCAGGCCAGCTTCTACAGCACCAGCGACGCGCTGTGGCTGGCCGCCGCCGGGCCCGTCACGCTGATACCGCTGGTGTGCTTCAACGCCGCCGCGCGGCATCTGCCTTACACCACTCTGGGCTTTCTGCAGTACCTGGCGCCGACCCTGGTGCTGCTGCAGGCGGTGCTGCTGTTCGACGAACATCTGTCGAGCAGCACCCTGGTGGCGTTCATGTTCATCTGGGCCGGCCTGGCACTGTACAGCGTGGATGCCTGGCTGAGCATTCGCCGGCGCACCTGAGCGCTACGCCACCCCCTACGCCGACTCTTCGGGGCGCAGCTTGAGCTCCACCATCAGGTCGTCGGCCAGGGCCTCCAGGCGCTTTTGCAGGTCATCCAGCGACAGCGTCAGCGGCAGGGCCAGCAGCGCATCGGCGTGAAACAGCGGCTCGCTGCTCATCGGCGCGGGCCGCACGTCGGTACTGAAGCGCTCCAGGTTCACCCCCTGTTCGGCCAGCAGCCGGGTGATGTCGCGCACGATGCCGGGGCGATCGTTGCCCACCAGCTCCATCGCGATCGGCTTCCAGGTGCACGACGGCTCGATGCCGCTTTCGGCGATCAGCACGCGAATCCCGTGCTTGCCCAGCGCCTGCAACGCCTCCACCAGTTCGTCATAGGATTCGGCCGGTACCGCGACGCGCAGGATGCCGGCGAATTGCCCTGCCATGCGCGACATGCGACTCTCCAGCCAGTTGCCGTTATGCTCGGCGATGCATTCGGCCACCCGCTCCACCTGGCCGGCGCGGTCAGGGGCAATCACGGTCAAGACAAGATGATCCACGCGCCAGTCCTCTCTCCAGCCCCCGAATACCGGGGGCGCCGATCAAGTATAGGCAAGGCGCGGCAACCTGCCGCAGCGGGCTCGAACAACAAATCGTGTACTGTTTTTAGATTTATCTGGAACAATTCACTCGATTTTTGAGAACATGCCCGCTCCCAGAACGACGTTTTGCGACCAAATGGTCGCAAAACGGCGTATTTAGTCTGATTTTCCCAAGCGCAGCGCTTCATGTAGTATGCCGCGACGCGCACTACAAAAATGTTGAAACAAGAGCTGAATAGCTGAGCAGAGTGAGGCAAGCAATGACTGAACACGTTCAAGTCGGTGGCCTTCAGGTCGCCAAAGTCCTGTTCGACTTCGTGAACAACGAAGCCATTCCCGGAACCGGCGTCAACGCCGAGCAGTTCTGGATCGGGGCAGAGAAGATCATCAACGACCTCGCTCCAAAGAACAAAGCCCTGCTGGCCAAGCGTGACACCCTGCAGGCGCAGATCGACGCCTGGCACCAGGCGCGCAAGGGCCAGGCCCACGATGCTCCGGCTTACAAGGCCTTCCTCCAGGAGATCGGCTACCTGCTGCCAGAAGCGGCGGACTTCCAGGCCTCCACCCAGAATGTCGATGACGAGATCGCTCGCATGGCCGGCCCGCAGCTGGTAGTGCCGGTGATGAACGCACGCTTCGCCCTCAACGCCTCCAACGCCCGCTGGGGCTCGCTGTACGACGCGCTGTACGGCACCGACGCCATCAGCGAAGCCGGTGGCGCCGAGAAGGGCAAGGGCTACAACAAGGTACGCGGCGACAAGGTCATCGCCTTCGCCCGCGCCTTCCTCGACGAGTCTGCGCCACTGGCGGCCGGCTCCCACGTCGATGCCACCCGCTACAGCATTGCCGATGGCAAGCTGGTGGTCACCCTAAAGGGTGGCAGCAACAGCGGCCTGCGCGACGACACGCAACTGGTCGGCTACCAGGGCGATGCCACCGCCCCTGTCGCCGTGCTGCTGAAAAACAACGGCCTGCACTTCGAGATCCAGATCGATGCCAGCACCCCGGTCGGCCAGACCGACGCCGCCGGGGTCAAGGACGTGCTGATGGAAGCCGCCCTGACCACCATCATGGACTGCGAAGACTCCGTGGCCGCGGTGGATGCCGACGACAAGGTGGTGATCTACCGCAACTGGCTGGGCCTGATGAAGGGCGACCTGGCCGAAAGCGTGAGCAAGGCCGGCCAGACCTTCACCCGCACCATGAACCCGGACCGCGAGTACACCGCGCCCAATGGCGGCTCGCTGAGCCTGCATGGCCGTTCGCTGCTGTTCGTGCGCAACGTCGGTCACCTGATGACCATCGACGCGATCCTCGACAAGGATGGCAACGAAGTGCCCGAAGGCATCCTCGATGCGCTGGTCACCAACCTGGCTGCGGTGCACAACCTCAACGGCAACACCACCCGCAAGAACAGCCGTACCGGCTCGGTGTACATCGTCAAGCCGAAGATGCACGGCCCTGAAGAAGCCGCCTTCACCAACGAGCTGTTCGGTCGCGTCGAAGACGTGCTGGGCCTCAAGCGCAACACCCTGAAGGTCGGCATCATGGACGAGGAGCGCCGTACCACGGTCAACCTCAAGGCTTGCATCCAGGCCGCCAGCGAGCGCGTGGTGTTCATCAACACCGGCTTCCTCGACCGTACCGGCGACGAGATCCACACCTCCATGGAAGCGGGCGCCGTGGTGCGCAAGGGCGCCATGAAAACCCAGAAGTGGATCGGTGCCTACGAGAACAACAACGTCGACGTGGGCCTTGCCACCGGCCTGCAGGGCCGCGCGCAGATCGGCAAGGGCATGTGGGCCATGCCTGATCTGATGGCCGACATGCTCGAGCAGAAGATCGCCCACCCACTGGCCGGTGCCAACACCGCCTGGGTGCCGTCGCCGACCGCCGCCGCGCTGCACGCGCTGCACTATCACAAGGTCGACGTGTTCGCCCGCCAGGCGGAACTTGCCAAGCGTGCGCCGGCCTCGGTCGACGATATCCTGACCATTCCGCTGGCCACCGACACCAACTGGTCGGACGAAGAGATCCGCAACGAACTGGACAACAATGCCCAGGGCATTCTTGGCTATGTAGTGCGCTGGATCGACCAGGGCGTGGGTTGCTCGAAAGTGCCGGACATCAACGATGTGGGCCTGATGGAAGACCGCGCCACCCTGCGGATTTCCGCGCAGTTGCTGGCCAACTGGCTGCGTCACGGCATCATCAGCGAGGCGCAGGTGATCGAAGGCCTCAAGCGCATGGCGCCGGTGGTCGACAAGCAGAACGCCAACGACCCGCTGTACCGCCCGATGGCACCGGACTTCGACAGCAACATCGCCTTCCAGGCGGCGGTCGAGCTGGTGATCGAGGGTGCGAAGCAGCCGAACGGTTATACCGAGCCGGTACTGCATCGCCGTCGTCGCGAGTTCAAGGCGCGCAACGGGCTGTAAGCTCGTTACAGCGCTGCCTGACGCACCCCTTCGCTGGCAAGCCAGCGAAGGGGTTCAGCCGATGCCCAGCTCATGCTTCACCAGCTTCACCAGCTTTTCCAGCTTCTCCTGGTCGAGCGGCTTGAGCAGAAAGTCGACCACGCTCAGGTGCATTGCCGCAATCGCGTCCTGCACCTTGGCATCGCCCGACACGATGATGATCGGCAACGCGGCCTGGTCCGACTCACGAATCTGCTCGATGAACTCGATGCCCCCCACCGGCTGCATGCGCAGGTCGGTAATCAGCAGCCCGATTCTGGGTTCGCGCTTGAGGTAGTCGAACGCCACCGTGGTGTTTTCTGCGGCAAGGCAACGAATGCCATGGGCCTTCAAGTAACTCGCCAGCGCTTCGCGCGACCCTTTGTCGTCTTCGACGATCAGCACCTTGGGCAGCGCGGTCCCGCGCGCAGTCACGCTCGCCAGCGCCTTGCGCTCGGCTTCGCTCAGTATGTCGTCGGCTTCGGGCATGGCTGTTCCATCGTAAAAATATCCGTTGAATCAAGTTCAGACCGCAAACGCATGTGCCGCAACCCGCCTTTCGTCGGATAATTGACGCTTACCCGCTTTAGACAAACGTCCAATGGGCACTGCGCACCCCGCGGCCGACCATGCAGCACGATAAAAACAAATGCTCGGCCCTCGGCGCCGACGCACAGATGCGGTAAAGCTCATGAGCAAGATGGACGCCTTCGACCAGGCCGGCAAAACCGCAGTACTGCAGAATATTCACGGCACCATGCAGTTCCTGCAACGCTTTCCTCCGTTCAACCAGATGGAAAACGCCCACCTGGCGTACCTGGTGGAACAATGCCAGCTGCGCTTCTACGCCAGCGGTGAGAGCATCATCAAGCCTGCCGACGGACCCGTCGAGCACTTCTACATCGTCAAGCAGGGACGCGTGGTGGGCGAGCGCAACCATGCCGCCACCGGCACCGAGACCACCTTCGAGATCACCGGAGGCGAGTGCTTCCCGCTGGCCGCCCTGCTGGGCGAGCGCGCCACCCGTACCGAACACCTGGCCGCCGAAGACACCTTCTGCCTGCAACTGAACAAGGCGGCGTTCATCCGTCTGTTCGCACTCTCAGAAGTGTTTCGGGATTTTGCCCTGCGGGGTGTCAGCAGCCTGCTCGACCAGGTCAACCAGCAGGTCCAGCGCCGCGCAGTTGAAACCCTCGGCAACCAGTATTCGCTCAATACCCGCCTGGGCGAGCTGGCCATGCGTCATCCGGTCACCTGCGCCCCAGATACGCCCGTACGCGAGGCCGTACGCCTGATGCACGAGCAGCAGGTGGGCAGCATCGTGATCGTCGACGAGCAGCGCGCACCGGTCGGCATCTTCACCCTGCGCGACCTGCGCCAGGTGGTGGCCGATGCCAGTGCCGACTTCGCCGCGCCGATCGCCGCGCACATGACCGCCGCGCCTTTCTACCTCAGCCCCCAGGCCAGCGCCTTCGACGCCGCCATCGCGATGACCGAGCGCCATATCGCCCATGTGTGCCTGGTGCAGGACCAGCGCCTGTGCGGGGTGGTCTCCGAGCGCGACCTGTTCTCGCTGCAGCGGGTCGACCTGGTGCACCTGGCGCGCACCATCCGTCACGCCGCGCGGGTCGAGAACCTGGTGTCGCTGCGCGGCGAGATCGGCCAGCTGGTCGAGCGCATGCTCGCCCATGGCGCCTCGTCCACCCAGATCACCCACATCATCACCCTGCTCAACGACCACACCGTGTGCCGGGTGATCGAACTGGCGATCCAGGACAAGGGCGACCCCGGCGTGCCGTTCAGCTGGCTGTGCTTCGGCAGCGAAGGCCGCCGCGAACAGACCCTGCACACCGACCAGGACAACGGCATCCTGTTCGAGGCACGCGACGCGGCCCAGGCTGCCGAAATTCGCGCCCGCCTGCTGCCGCTGGCGCAGCACATCAACCAGGGCCTGGCGCAGTGCGGCTTCGCCCTGTGCAAGGGCAACATCATGGCCGGCAACCCCGAGCTGTGTCTGTCGAGGGCCGAGTGGGCACGGCGCTTTGCCGCGTTCATCCGCGAAGCCACCCCCGAGAACCTGCTGGCCTCGAGCATCTATTTCGACCTGCGCGTGGTGTGGGGCGACGAACAGGCGTGCGAACAACTGCGCCAGGGCATCCTCGACCAGGTCGCCGACAACCGCCTGTTCCAGCGCATGATGGCCGCCAACGCACTGCGCCAGCGCCCGCCCGTGGGGCGCTTTCGCGAGTTCGTGCTGACCCGCAGCGGCAACGACAAGGCCGCCACCCTCGACCTCAAGGTGCAGGGCCTCACGCCCTTCGTCGACGGCGCGCGCCTGCTGGCGCTGGCCAATGGCGTGCACGCCAACAACACCCTGGAGCGCCTGCGCCAGCTGGTAGGCAAGGAAGTGATCGACCCGCTCGATGGCGGCGCCTATGAAGAGGCCTACCACTTCATCCAGCAGACCCGCATGCAGCAGCACCAGTTGCAGACCCGCCAGAACCTGCCCTACTCCAACCGCGTCGACCCCGACAGCCTCAACGACCTGGACCGGCGCATCCTGCGCGAATCGCTGCGCCAGGCCCAGCGTCTGCAAAGCAGCCTGGCCCTGCGCTACCAACTATGAGCTACCTGTCATGAGCCTGTTCGCCTGGCTGCGCCCCAGCCAACCCGCACTGGACGCCGCCCAGCAGCAGCGTCTGGCCCAACTGCCCGGCCCCGCCCCGCTGCAGGACCACACCCTGCGCGCCCAGCGCTGGGTGGTGCTGGACCTGGAAACCACAGGCCTGAACCTGAACCGCGACCAGGTGCTGTCGATTGGCGCGGTGGTGATCGAGGACGGCGCCATCGACTTCAGCCAGCAGTTCGAGCGCACCCTGCACCGGCATGACCACAAGCCGGGCCCCAGCGTGCTGATCCATGGCCTGGGGCCCAGTGCGATTGCCGCCGGCTGCGTGCCGGCCGATGCACTGCTCGACCTCATGGCGTTCATCGGCGACAGCCCGCTGCTGGCGTTCCACGCCGGCTTCGACCAGCGCATGCTCAGCCGAGCCCTGAAGGACAGCCTGGGCTACCGCCTGCAGCACCCGTTCATCGACGTGGCCGAGCTGGCCCCGCTGCTCAACCCCGACGTGGTGTTGCGCGACGCCGGGCTCGACGACTGGACCGCGCACTTCGGCCTGCAGGCCGGTGAACGCCACCACGCCAGCGCCGATGCACAGGTCACTGCCGAACTGGCACTGATCCTGTTCAGCCAGGCGCGACGCCAGCACATCGACAGCCCGCTGCTGCTGGAGCATCGCCTGCAAGGCTGGCGCCGGCGACGGCAACACAGCCACGGCTTCTGACCAGCCCCGGATACGTCATCCGATGAGCGTTAATTGCACAGTGCCAGCGGCTCTGACACAATCGCGAATAATTCTCGTTAGTTAACGCATCTATTCCGGGGAACACCTTGTCGTCAGTGCAAAGCCCACACGGTGAGCTGGTTGGTGCGCTGTACCGTGACCATCGCGGCTGGCTGCTGGGCTGGCTGCGGCGCAACGTCGCCTGTGCCGAGCGCGCCGAAGACCTGAGCCAGGACACCTTCGTGCGCCTGCTCGGGCGCGAGCAGCTGCCCGCACCACGCGAGCCGCGGGCGTTCCTGGCCGCGGTGGCGCGCGGCCTGCTGTTCGACCACTTTCGCCGGGCGGCACTGGAGCAGGCGTACCTCGCCGAACTGATGCTGATCCCCGAAGCCGAGCAGCCGTCACCGGAAGAACAGCACCTGATCCTCGAAGACCTCAAGGCCATCGACCGCCTGCTGGGCAAGCTGTCGAGCAAGGCGCGCGCCGCGTTCCTGTACAACCGCCTCGACGGCATGGGCCATGCCGAGATCGCCGAGCGCCTGGGCGTGTCGGTGTCGCGGGTGCGTCAGTACCTGGCCCAGGGCATGCGCCAGTGCTATGTGGCGCTGTACGGCGAGCCGACATGAACGGCTTCAGTAGCAGGCCGGTATCGGCCAAGGTGCTTGATGCCGCCATCGCCTGGCAGCTGTGCCTGGATGCGGGCAGCGCCGAGGAGCGTGCCGATTTCGAGCGCTGGCACGCGGCAGACGAAGAACATGCGCGGGCCTGGATGCAGCTGGGCATGCTCAACCAGCGCTTCGCCGCGGCGGCCGGCCCGGCGCGCAAGGCCCTGGGCGAAACCCGGGCCGGCCTGCGCCAGCGCGTGCGCAAGCTGGGCAGCGGGCTGGCCAGCATCGTGCTGGTGGGCGGCCTGCTCGGCTGGCTGAGTACCCACCAGAGCCTGGACTACTGGCTGGCCGACCAGCGCACGGCCACCGGCGAGCAGCGCAGCCTGCGCCTGGAGGACGGCACCCTGCTCAGCCTCAACACCCATTCGGCGGTGGATGTTCGCTTCGATGGCCAGCAGCGCCTGATCGTGCTGCGCGAGGGCGAGATTTCCATCGAGACCGGGCACAAGGATGACCGTCCGTTCATCGTCGCCACGGCCGACGGGCGCCTGCGTGCACTGGGCACACGCTTCCTGGTGCGCCTGGAAGACCAGGGCACGCGCCTGAGCGTGTTGCAGTCGGCGGTGGCGGCCAAGCCGCAGGACAGCGGCGACGAGCAGATCGTGCGCGAAGGCCAGCAGGTGATGATGAGCCACGACCAGCTGGGCAGCATCGATCCGCTGGCCCTGGGCGCCGACGCCTGGACCCACGGCATGCTGGTGGTCGACAACGTGCGCCTGGATGCGCTGGTGCAGGAGCTGGGGCGTTATTGCAGCGGCTACCTGGGGGTGTCGCCGGAGGTGGCCGGGTTGCGCATTACCGGCAGCTTCCCGCTGCACGACACCGACCTTGCGCTGCAGTCGCTGCTGCCGACCTTGCCGGTGCAGGTGCAAAAGCGCACGCCATGGTGGGTGACGATCGTGGCCAAGGGCGAGACCCCGTAAAACGCCTTCGCCTGCAACGCCCTCCTGCAGGAGCGGTCGTTGCCGGCGAAGGCCTCAACATTATTTTTTACCCACCCCCTGACACTTTTCCCTTTTCACTCGGCATGGAAGCTAGTTAGCACTATTGCGCCGAGGAACCGCTGCATGTCCCGTCCCCTTGAAAAGCTGTTGCGTCATTGCCTGCTGACCCTGGCCCTGACCAGCACCGCCGCCATCGCCGCCGAATCGAGCGCCGCGCGCAGCTACAGCCTGCCCGCCGGGCCGTTGTCGACCACCCTCAACCTGATCGCCAGCCAGGCCGGCATCGCCCTGACCCTGGACCCGAGCCTGGCCAGCGGACGCACCTCGGCGCCGGTCAGCGGCCAGTACGACGGCCTCGGCGCCCTGCAGGCCGCCCTGCGCGGCACCGGCCTGCAACTGCAGCAGAGCAGCGCCGGCACCTACAGCCTGATCGCCGCCCCCGAAGGCAGCCTGGCCCTGCCGGAAACCAGCATCAACGCCGCCGGCGACTACGAGAGCGCCTGGGGCCCGACCACCGGCTACGTCGCCACCCGCACCGCCGCCGGCACCAAGACCGACACTCCGATCGTCGAGGCGCCACGCTCGATGTCGGTGATCACCCGCGAACAGCTCGACCAGCGCCAGGTGCTCAACCTCAACGACGCGCTGCGTTACACCGCGGGCGTGCAAAGCAGCGGCTACGGCTCGGACTCGCGCGCCGACTGGCTGCGCGTGCGCGGCTTCGACCCCACCCAGTTTCTCGACGGCCTGCCGCTGCCCAAGGGTTCGTTCGCCAACCCCAAGGTCGAACCCTGGAACCTGGAACGCATCACCGTACTGCGCGGCCCGGCCTCTTCGGTGTATGGCCAGACCCCGCCCGGCGGCATGCTCGACATGCTCAGCCGACGCCCGCAGGCCGAAAGCGTGCACCAGATCGAAGCCCAGGTCGGCAGCAACGAACACCGGCAGATCAACTTCGACAGCACCGGCAAGATCGACGACGCCGGCCAGTTTCTGTACCGCGTCAGCGGCGTGGTACGCGACAGCAACGCACCGGTCGACCATATTCCCGACAAGCGCTACAACCTCGCCCCCAGCCTGACCTGGAACGTCGACGACGACACCAGCCTGACCTTCATCTCGCAGTTCACCCGCGACGATACCGGCATCACCGGGCAGTTCCTGCCCTTGCAGGGCACCCGGCTGGCCTCGCCTGCCGGGGCAAAGATTTCCCACCACAAGAACCTCGGTGAGCCGGACTGGGATTTCTACGACCGCACCTACTACGCCCTGGGCTACGCTTTCGAGCACCGCCTCGACGACGTATGGCAGCTGCGCCAGAACCTGCGCTACACCAAGAGCGACCTGTCGTTCCGCGCGGTCAACGTGGCCACCTTCAATACCGTAGAACCCGACGGTACGGTCAACCGCGAGGCCGGGATCGTCAACGAAGACATCAGCCAGTTCGCTGTCGACAACAACCTGCAGGCCAACTTCAGCACCGGCGCGCTGGAGCACACCCTGCTGCTGGGCCTGGACCACCAGCGCTCCAACACCAACTACCAGTGGCTGTATGGCGGCTCGTACAACTACGACGCCAACGGCAACATCAGCGGCATCAACGTGCCGCCAATCAGCGTGATCCGGCCGGTGTATGGCGCCGACATGTCCAACGTGAACTACTTCGCACTGCAGGACTACGGCCAGAAAACCCGCCAGACCGGCGTCTACGTGCAGGACCAGATCGCCCTGGACAACTGGCGCCTGACCCTGGGCGGGCGTGAGGACTGGATTCACACCGGCACCACCTTCCACAACAAGGGCGACGCCACCAGCACCCAGCGCGACAAGGCCTTCACCGGCAACGTGGGCCTGAGCTACGTGTTCGACAACGGCCTCACCCCGTACCTGTCCTACACCGAGTCGTTCCAGCCGACCACCGGCGCCAACGTGGATGCAGCGCAGTCGTTCAAGCCCACCGAAGGCCGCCAGTACGAAATGGGCGTCAAGTTCCAGCCGGTGGGCAGCAACACCCTGCTGACCGCAGCCGCCTACGACCTGCGCCAGAGCAACGTGAAGGTCACCGAAGGCAGCATCTCTCGCAGTGTCGGTGAATTGCAGGTGCGCGGCATCGAGCTGGAAGCCACCAGCGCCGTCACCGACAACCTCAAACTGGTCGGCTCCTACACCTACACCGATACCGAGATCCGCAAGGGCGTGCCTGGCGAAGTCGGCAACCGCATGGCGCTGATCCCGCGCAACCAGGCCACCCTGTGGGCCGACTACACCTGGCACGCCGGCCCGCTGGACGGCTTCGGCATGGGCGCCGGGGTTCGCTATGTCGGCGATACCTACGGCAACACCGCCAACACCGAGGTGGCGCATGTAGGCTCCTACACCGTGTACGACGCTGCCGTGCACTACGACCTGGGTCGCCTGGACAGCAGCATGAAGGGGCTGAGCGTGGCGGTGGAAGCCAAGAACCTGTTCAACAAGGACTACCTGGCCAACTGCGACGGGTTCTGGTGCTACTACGGCGACCAGCGCAACGTGGTCGCCAGCGTGAACTACGCGTTCTAGGGCCACCGATGAAGAGCCAAACCATACGTCGCTGGTCGTGGGTGCATACCTGGAGCAGCCTGGTGTGCACGCTGTTTCTGCTGTTGCTGGCGCTGACCGGGCTGCCGCTGATCTTCCACCACGAGATCGACCACCTGCTGGGCGATGCGCCCGAGCTCAAGGTAATGCCCGCCGACACACCCAGACTCGACCTGCAGGCCCTGGTGCTCAAGGCCCAGGCCCATCGCCCGGGCGAGGTGATGCAGTACTTCGGCTGGGACGAGGACGACAGCAACGGCGTGATCGCGATCATGGCCGCCACCGCCGGTACCGAGCCCAACTCGTCGCACACCTTCATGCTCGACGGGCGTACTGGCGAGGTGGTGGAGATGCCCTCGGCCAACGGCGGCTTCATGCTGACCATGCTGCGCCTGCATGTGGACATGTTCGCCGGCTTGCCGGGCAAGCTGCTGCTGGCCTTCATGGGCCTGCTGTTCGTGGTGGCGATCATCTCCGGGGTGGTGCTGTACGCGCCATTCATGCGCAGGCTGAAGTTCGCCACGGTACGCCACGACAAATCGCGGCGCCTGCGCTGGCTCGACCTGCACAACCTGATCGGCATCGTGACCCTGACCTGGGCGCTGGTGGTGGGCGTGACCGGGGTGATCAGCGCGCTGTCCGACCTGGTCATCGCCGCCTGGCGCAACGACAGCCTCAGCGCGATGATCGCACCGTACCGCGATGCACCGCCGCTGACCGCACTGGCCCCGGCCAGCGGTCTGCTGGACATTGCCGCCGAGGCGGCGCCGGGCATGCAGCCGGACTTCATCGCCTTCCCCGGCACGCGCTTTTCCAGCGAGCACCACTATGCGGTGTTCATGAAGGGCAGCACCCACCTGACCGCTCACCTGCTGAACCCGGTACTGATCGATGCCAGCACCCTGCAGGTGACGGCGATTGGCGAGCGGCCGTGGTACATGGACGCGATGGGCCTGTCGCAGCCGCTGCACTTTGGCGACTACGGCGGCCGGCCGATGCAGATTCTATGGGCGCTGCTGGATGTGCTGACGATCATCGTGCTCGGCAGCGGCGTGTATTTGTGGTGGGTGCGCAGGCGACGTGATGAAGCGTGAATCGAGGTTCTGGAAGGTGTTCGGCATGCCGGGCCTGATTGCCCTGCTGGGCGCAGTGGGGCTGTTCGCGGCGCTGCTGGGGGATGGCCCGTGGGATGTGCTGGCGTGGGTGGGGCTGGCCCTGCCGGTGGGGTACAGCCTGCGAGGTTTTTGGCCGGCCGCGCGATAGTCTTGGTCGGCAAGGCCGGCGCCTGCAAGGTTTCACGTCGTCTGCAGGAGCCGGCCTTGTCGGCAAAGGCGCAGGTCAGTCAGCCAGTTTCGGCAGGCACTCATCCAGCCGCTGGTGCAACGCACTGTCCGCCGGCCAGTTGCGCAACAACCGCGCCCGGTCGCGGGCGAAGGCCTTGGCGAAACTGAGCTGGGTGGCGTGCTGGCACATCGCATCAAGGTCGATCAGCGACCATTGACCGTCCTGCCAGAACAGGTTGTGGCCCTTCAGGTCGCCGTGGCTGATGCGTTCGCCCATCAGCTGCTGCAACAGGGTCTGCAGCGCTTGCAGTTGCTCCTCTGGCACCTCGGCGCTGTCGACGTAGGGCGCAAAGCTCTCGATCAGGTCCGGCCCGTCGGCATACTCGGTCACCAGGTACGCACGGCTGCGCAGCCCCAGCACGCGCTGCTCCAGCACCGCCAGCGGCCTGGGCGTGGCGATGCCGAGGAACTCCAGGCGATGCCCTTCGATCCACGAATGCCAGGCCCGGCTGGGGCGCCAGAAGCGCTTGAACCAGTGGGCGGTGTTCTTGATGTTGTAGCGCTTGAGCACCAGGCTGCGACCGCACGCCTCGACCCGTGCCACGCTCGCCGCGCCGCCAGTCTTGTACAGGTGGCCCTGGTCGATCAGCGCGTCGGCCTGCTCCAGCACCGGCAGCATGGCCGCCACCTCCGATCGACGGATCGCGCGCAGGCCCGAGGCCCCGCGCTGCACGCTGAACAGCGTGCACTCGCGACCGGCCTTGTCCAGGTAGTCCTTCAGACGCCAGCTGCGCACCTTGTCGATCTGCTTCTGCAAGGCTTCCAGCGGCAGCGCATGCTCGCCGTTGACCAGCACGTAGTGCACCAGCAGTTCCTCGACGAAGGGCTCCAGGCGCTTGGGCAACTGCGCAAAGAACACCCCCAGGTTCTGCAGCACCTGCTGACGCGACAGCGGCTGGCCCGGGGTTTCGGCCTTCACCCCCGCGCCATCGATCAGGTACAGCTCCCCGCCATGGCGCAGCAGGTTGTCCAGGTGCAGGTCGGCCTGCCACAGGCCCTTGGCATGCATCTGCGCCACGGCGCGCAGGGCTTCGCCCAGCACTTCCTGCTGGGCATCGGCGAGCACCGGCAGGCCCTCGACCGCCGCCCAGGCATCCGCCAGGCTGTGGGCGTGCTCAAGAAATTCGAACAGCAGCCAGCCGCCCTCGCCTTCACGCAGGCCGTCGGCCAGCAGCAACGGCGTGGTCAGCCCCTGGCTGGCCAGCAGGCGCGCACCGTCCAGTTCGCGCTGGAAGTGGCGGGCGGCGCTGCTGCCCACCAGCAGCTTGGCCAGCACCGGCTTGCCACGCCAGATCCCGGCACCGACATACCGCTGCCCCGGCAGCACCCGCAGCAGGCTGAGCAGTTGCAGCTCGGCCGGCCCGGCGGCGTCGGCCAGGGCAATGCTCAATGGCAGTTGCGGGCTGCGCCCGGCGTCCTTGAGTTCAGACAAACGCATCAGCGGGCCTCTTTTTCACGACGGCGATGCAGCAGGCGCTGCAGCCAGGTATCCACCAGCGTACTGTCGGCCGGTTGCTCCAGGTAGGCGGCCAGCATCAGCCGTACATCGCTCTCGCTCCATGCGCCAGCACGACGCAGCAGCGGCTCCAGGTCCTTGAGGCGATCACGCTGGCCCAGCAGCAGCGGCCGGGTTTTCTCCAGGTCGATCAACTGCGCCTGCCAGCCTTCGCTGCGCTCGCGCAAAAAGATGTGCTTGGGGTAGAAGCAGCCATGCACCTGCCCCGCCGCGTGCACCGTGCGGGCCAGTTCGCCACAGGCGCGCAGGATGCCCTGGCGTTGCTCCAGGGCCAGTTGCGGCCACTGCCCGAGCAGGTGGTCAAGATCGCTCCAGTCATCCAGCGCACGGGTCATCAGGATCGCGCGGCGCTCGCCGTCGACCCGGCGCTCGGCGTAGAACACCGCCTGCAAGGCCGGGATCTGCAGCTTCTGGTAGCGCTTGATGTTGCGAAACTCGCGGGCGAAGGTCGGCTCGCCGAAGGGGCTGTGCAGGGTGCGCGTGAGGTAGTCGCTCTGGCGCTTGAGGTAGAACCCCTTGCCCTCCAGCTCCAGGCGGTACACGCGGCTCCAGCCGCCGCGCCCGGTGTTGGGCTCGTCCACGGCGTCCAACTGCAGCGCCCACAGCGCCTCGAAGCTGTTCAGGCCGTGGCGTTCAAGCAGTGCAGCTTCGGCACTGGCCAGGAAATCACTCATTCGCGCCCCTCGAAAAACGTCACGACGTGCCGCACGCGGCGCTTGTCCGACGCGTTCAGGCGATCGCGACGGCGATATTGCAGGTAGAACCGCAGGCGCTGGGTGGCCGACAGGTGATACTTGGCCACCTTGTCCAGGCAGGCCAGGTCCTTGGTGATGCGATAGCGCAGCATGAAGCCGACCCAGAACGCACCGGTCGGGCAGTCGATGAAGAACAGCATGCCCTTGTCATCGACCAGCAGGTTGCGCCACTTGAGGTCGTTGTGGGTGAAGTGATGGTCGTGCATCACCCGCGTATGGCGGGCCAGCTGTCGGCTGACATGGTCGACCCAGCCGGCATCTGCCAGGCGCGGGTCGTTGCGCTTGGCCAGCGCCGAGAGGTCCTCGGTGCGCGGCAGCTCACGGGTGATCATGGCGCCCCGGTGGAAGGCGAAGCCTCGCCGTTCCAGGCCGCAGGCCACCACCTCGGCGGTGGGGATGTCCCACTTGGCGAACTGCTTGAGGTTCTGCCACTCGGCCTTGATCCGCGGGCGCCCCAGGTAGCGGCGCAGGCCCTTGCCGGCGCCGGTGTAACGCTTGACGTAGTAGTTCACCCCGCCGCGCTCGACGCGAATCACTTCGCTGAGCGGGTCGTGGGTGAGGCGTTCGCCCTTGAGCGCGAACACCGCGTCGATGCTGCCGAAATCCTGTGCCAGGGCCGCGTAGGCCGGCTCCAGTGTCCAACCCGCCATCAGAGCGCGTCCCCATACCGTTGTTTACGCTCGTAGAGCTTGTTTGCCTTGCCCTCCAGCCAGCGCAGCAAGGTGGCGTGCTCGGCCAGGATCTGGCGCAGCGGCTGCTGGAAGTAGCCGCGCAGAAAGCGCAGCTTGTCGCGTCGGGTCAGGCCGATGTCCAGCGCCGAGAAGTACAGCGCGGCCAGGTCCTTGTCGCGCCAGCGTCGGGAAATGCTGGCGCGGGTCTGGGCCCGGTGCAGGTCGATCACCGACAGCCTGAAGTCGTCCGGGGTTACCGGGCGGTCGGTGTGCAGCAGAAAGTGGCAGATGTAGCAGTCGCGGTGGTTGACCCCGGCGCGGTGCATCATGCCGGTCATGCGCGCCACCTCGGCGATCAGCGCGCGCTTGAGACGCGGCGCCGGCGGCGTCCTGACCCAGTCGAGGCTGAAGTCCTCGAGGCTGACGGTGGGCGCCAGCTCCTCGGTGACGATGAACGAATGCTGGGTCGCCGGGTTGCTGCCGCGTTCGCCGTAGGCCACCGCGGTCATGGTCGGCACCCCGACTTCGTGCAGGCGCTGGATGGCCTGCCATTCCTGGCCGGCACCGAGCACCGGCAGCTTGGCGGTGAACAGGTTCTTGAAGATCTCGCCCCAGCCGATGCCGCGGTGGATCTTGACGAAATAACCGTTGCCCTCGACCTCGGTGCGCAGCGTGCGCCGGCCTTCCAGCTCGCGGTACACCTCGCCTTGCAGGGCCTCGACGGCGTCGAAGGCATCGCGCCCGGCCCACAGGCGCTTGAAGGGTTCAGCCAGTATCAGTTTCATGCGCGCTCCTGCGCCAGGATCACGTCGGCCGCATGCTGCGGCATGCTGTACAGGTCGGCGGTGTCGGCGAATGCCAGGCCGTTGCGGCCCCAGTCGGCACGCGCCGCATCGTCTTCGAGCATACGTTGCAGGTAGCGGTTGAGTTGCTCCTGCTCGAACGGCTCGTCGAGCACCAGGCCGGCATCGGCCTCAGCGATGTAATGGGCATAGCCGCACACTGCCGAAACCAGTACCGGCAACCCGGCCACCACGGCTTCGAGCAGCACGGTGCCGGTGTTCTCGTTGTAGGCCGGGTGGATCAGTGCGTCGGCCCCGAGCAGAAAGCGCGGGATATCGCTGCGGCCCTTGAGGAACTGCACCTGCTCGGTCAGCCCCAGGGTCGCGCTCTGCAGCTGGAACACCTTGGGGTCGTCCTGGCCGATGACCATCAGCCGGGTGCGCTTGCGCAGGCTGTTGGGCAAGGCGGCCAGCGCCTTGAGGCTGCGGTCCACGCCCTTGGTCTTGAAGCCCGAGCCGATCTGCACCAGCAGGCGCTCGTCGTCCGCCAGGTTGAACTCGCGGCGAAACTCGGCGCGGATCTCGGCGGCATTGGCCGGCGCCCGGCGGTCCTGGCTGATGCCCGGAGGCAGCAGGTGGAAGCGCTCGGCGGGGGTGCCGTAGTGCTTGACGAACAGCGGCTGCTGGACCTCGGAGATCATCAGGATCTGGGTCTTGGCGTCCTTGCCGAACACCGCACGCTCGTACTCGGCAAAGTGGCGGTAGCGGCCCCAGCGGCGGTACAGCGAGTGGCGCAGGTTCTGCGCCTTGTCCTCGAAGCAGCCGTCGGCGGCGTAGTACACGTCCAGCCCCGGCATCTTGTTGAAGCCGATCAGGCGGTCGACCGGGCGCCTGGCCAGGTCGGCCTGCATCCAGTCGGTGAGCTTCTCGTTGCGCCGATGGTTGAACAGCGCCTTGACCGGCGCCACCAGCACTTCGAAGCCCTCGGGCACGTCGCCCTCCCAGATCAGGGTATACACCCGGATCTGGTGGCCACGGCGCTGGCACTCCAGGGCGATGCGCATGAAGTCACGCTGCAGGCCGCCGAAGGGGAAATACTTGTAGAGCACAAAGGCCAGTTGCATCAACGCACATCCTCTGCCCGCAGCAACGCGCTCAACTGGCTCGCCACACGCTCGGGGTTCAGGCGAGTGAAGCACAGCGGCCACTCGCGTTTGAGATCGAACCGGCGCCGGTCGTCGGCGCTCGGCTTGTAGGTGCACTTCTTCTGCAGGCACGGGGCGCAGGGGAAGTCACTGCCCAGGTGCACCTGGGCCTTGCCGTAGGCCCCGGTCAGGCCCGGGTTGGTAGGGCCGAACAGCGACAGGGTAGGCACATCGAGTGCCGCCGCCAGGTGCCCAAGGCCGGTGTCGACGGCCACGCAGGCCTTGGCGGCAGCCAGCACCCGGGCGACCCCGGCCAGGTTCAGCCTGGGCAGCACCTGGGCGTTCTTCAGGCCCTGGGCGATGCGCTCGGCGCGGGCCTTTTCGGCCGGGTTGCCCCATGGCAGGCAGATATGCAGGCCGGCACGCCCCAGGCGTTCGGCCAACTGGCGCCAGTACAGTTCGGGCCAGTGCTTGGTGTCCCAGGTGGTGCCATGCAGGAACACCACGTAGGGCTTGGTGGGTATCTCTTCCAGGCGCGAGCGATCCAGGCCGTAGTCACCCAGCCCCGAGGGCAGGTCGTAGCCCAGCGCCAGGGCGAACAGCTGGCGCACCCGCTCCACCGCATGCTGCCCGCGGGCCACCGACAGGCGCCGGTCGTAGAAGCGGCTGGCCAGCCCCTCGCGTGCCGAGTAGCGGTCCAGCCCGGCCACCGGCGCCTTGACGTAGCGGGTCAGCCAGGCGCTTTTCACCAGGCCCTGGGCGTCGATCACCAGGTCGTACTTGCGCTCGCGCAGGCGCTTCTTGAACTGGCGCCATTCGCCGTTCTTCAAGGTTTGCCAGAGGTTCTTGCGCCAGCGACGGATGGCCACCGGGATCACGTGATCGACCGCAGGGTGCCAGGTGGGGATTTCGGCGAAGCCTTCCTCGACCACCCAGTCGAAGCGGATGCCGGGAATGGCGTGCGCCGCGTCGGTCAGTGCCGGCAGCGCGTGGATGACATCCCCCAGCGAGGAGGTCTTGATCAGCAGTACCCGCAACTTAATCGACCTCGACCGTGACGTCGACCAGCGACGGACCGTTGAGCCGCTGCAACGCCGAGGCCACCGCCTCCGGTTCCAGCAGACGCAGGCAATTGTAGTGGCCGAAGCGGCAGGTGCGGTCGAAGCACGGGCTGCATTCCAGCCCCAGGCGCACCACCTCGACCTGGTCGGCCAACGGTGGGGTGAAGCCCGGCGAGGTCGACCCGTACACCGCCACCAGCGGGCGATTGAGCGCTGCAGCCACGTGCATCAGCCCCGAATCGTTGGACACCACCGCATCGCTGCACGACAGCAGGTCGATCGCCTCGGCGAGCGAGGTCTCGCCGCTGAGGTTCACCGACTCTTCACGCAGGCCCGGGATCAGCCACTCGCGGATCGATTCACCCACCGCATGGTCGTTTTTGGAGCCGAACAGCCACACCTGCCAGCCTTCGCGAATCTTGATTTCCGCGACCTTGGCGTAATGCTCCGAGGGCCAGCGCTTGGCCTCGCCGAACTCGGCGCCGGGGCACAGCGCCAGCACCGGGCGGTCCAGGCTCAGGCCGAACTTGGCCAGCGCCGCATCGCGGCTGGCGGTCTCGATCTGCAGGCTGGGGCGCGGGTAGGGTTTGGGCAGCTCGGCACCGGCGGGGTAGCCCAGGGCCATGAAGCGCTCGATCATCAGCGGGTAGCGCGCCTTGTCGAGGGTGCGCACATCGTTGAGCAGGCCGTAGCGCAGCTCGCCACGCCAGCCGGTGCGCTGCGCGATACCGGCAAAGAACGGCACCAGCGCGGACTTGAGCGAATTGGGCAGCAGGATCGCCTGGTCGTACTGACCGGCCAGCGACTTGCCGATGCGCCGGCGCGTGGCCAGTTCCAGCGCGCCGTGGCCGAGCGGGAAGCTCAAGGCCTGGCGCACTTCGGGCATGCGCTCGAGGATCGGGCGGCTCCATTCGGGTGCCAGCACATCGATCACGCACGCAGGGTGACGCTGCTTCAGCACATGGAACAGCGTCTGCGCCATTACCATGTCGCCCACCCAACTGGGCCCAATGATCAAAATTCTCATGCTTTATCCAGAAACGATCAGGGAGGCTACAGCCTGTTTTCCAACAGCCTGGCCTCCCCTCTTTATAATCAGGCGTGGTGCGACCAGTGTACGCCACTCAGTGTAGGACGTGGTCGCCGCCGCTTCATTGCGCCGTATCGCCTGGTGGCTGTTCAGCCCGCGTTCAGGTCAACCCCAGCTCGCCCCAGATGCGCCGTACCTGCCGGCGCTCGTCGACGAACTGCCCGGCATCGATCACCCCGGCCTGCTTCTGCAGGGCCTGGCGGTGCGCGGCGGAGCGGAAGGCCTTGTACACTTCACGCAACAAAATTGCATCGCTGGCCGGCATCAGCCCGACCTCCTCCAGCCCTTCGAGAATGCGGATGTTGTCGGTGTAGCGCAGCAGTGCCGGGTGCGTGTGGGACCAGGCCAGGGCCGCGTATTGCACCATAAATTCAATATCGACGATACCACCGGCATCCTGCTTGATATCGAAGGCAACCCCGCTGTCGAAGGCGTTGGGCCCAAGCCCGGCCTGGGTCGCCCGGGTGCCGAGGTTGTCGCGCATCTTGGCGCGCATGTCGCTGACTTCGGCACGCAGCTTGTCCAGGTCGCGGGCCTGTCCCAGCACCTGCGCCCGCACCCCCTCGAAGGCTGCACCCACCTGCGGGCAGCCCACCAGCACCCGCGCACGCACCAGTGCCTGGTGTTCCCAGGTCCAGGCCTCGTTGCGCTGGTAGCGCTCGAAGGCGCCCAGCGAACTCACCAGCAAACCCGAAGCGCCGGACGGGCGCAGGCGCATGTCCACGTCATACAGCTGGCCGGAGTTGGTCTGGGTGGTCAGCAGGTGAATGATGCGCTGACCCAGGCGGGTGAAGAACTGCGCACTGTCGATGGGCTTGGCGCCATCGGTCTCGGCCTGGGGGTCACCGTCGTGGATGAACACCAGGTCCAGGTCCGAGCCGTGGCCCAGCTCGATGCCGCCGACCTTGCCGTAGCCGACGATGATGAAGCCGGGGTCGCACAGGCTGCCATCGCTGCGCCTTGGCTGGCCATGACGCGCCACGGTCTGGCGCCAGGCCAGGGCCAGCACCTGGTTGAGAATGGCTTCGGCCAGCCAGGTCAGGTAGTCGCTGACCTTCATCAGCGGCAGGTTGCCGGCGATTTCCGAGGCTGCCACGCGCAGGCTGTGGGCCAGCTTGAAGTGACGCAGCGCTTCCATCTGCTGTTCAAGGTCATCCTCGGGGATGCGCGTGAGACGCTCGCGCAGCTCGGCGGCCAGCTCCGGTGCTTGGGGCGGGCTGAACAGGCGGCCTTCGTTGAGCAGTTCATCGAGCAGCAGCGGGAAGCGCGTGATCTGCTCGGCGATCCACGGGCTGGCGGCGCACAGGGTCAGCAGGCGGCGCAACGCACCGGGGTTTTCGGTCAGCAGCACCAGGTAGGCCGAGCGCCGCGCCACGGCCTCCACCAGCGGCAGCACGCGTTCGAGCACCAGGTCCGGGTCGGCGTGCTCCACCGCCTGCGCCAGCAGGCGCGGTATAAAGGCATCGAGGCGTTCGCGGCCCAGGCGCTGCATGGCACGCAACTGCGGGCTGGCGCGCAGACTGGCCAGCTGCTTGAGCGCCCTGGCCGCATCGGCGAAGCCGGCGTCGGTCAACTGGCGGCAGGCGGCCTCTTCGTCCTGGGCTTCTTCCCACAGCGGCAGCCACTCGCCACCGACCACCACTTCGCCCTCTTCGCCTTCCTCTTCATCGGGGTCGGCGATCACCTGGCGGAAGTGCCAGTCGATGCGCCCGCGCCAGTGCATCAGTTGCGCGTGGAAGCTCGCCCAGTCGGCAAAACCGAGCATGAAGGCGATACGTGCGCGGTCCAGTTCGTCGTCGGGCAGCATCTGGGTCTGGCGGTCGGCGATGGCCTGGATGGCGTGTTCGGTATAACGCAGGAACTCATAGCCCTCGCGCAGCTCGCTCACCACCGCCGGCGGCAGGTAGCCCTGGCCTTCGAGCGTCGCCAGCACCTTGAGCAGCGGTCGCTGCTGCAGGCTCAGGTCGCGCCCGCCGTGGATCAGCTGGAACGCCTGGGCGATGAACTCCACCTCGCGGATGCCACCGGCGCCCAGCTTGATGTTCTCGGCCATGCCCTTGCGCCGCACCTCCTGCTGGATCAGCTGCTTCATGGTGCGCAGCGCCTCGATCGCCGAGAAGTCCAGGTAGCGCCGGTACACGAACGGGCGCAGCAGGTCCTGCAGCTGCGCGCCGGCCTGCTGGTCGCCGGCCACCACACGGGCCTTGATCATGGCGTAGCGTTCCCAGTCGCGGCCCTGGTCCTGGTAGTACTGCTCCAGTGCATTGAAGCTGAGCACCAGCGCGCCGGACGAGCCGTAGGGGCGCAGGCGCATGTCGACGCGGAACACGAAGCCGTCGACGGTGATCGGGTCCAGCGCCTTGATCAGGCGCTGGCCCAGCCGGGTGAAGAACTCCTGGTTGTCCAGCGGGCGCTTCACGCCCACGGTTTCGCCGCCCTCGGGGTAGGCGAAGATCAGGTCGATGTCCGACGACAGGTTCAGTTCCACCGCCCCCAGCTTGCCCATGCCCAGCACCACCATCTGCTGGGGCAGGCCGCTGCGATTGCCGGTGGGGGTCCCGAACTGCGCGCACAGGCGCGGGTACAGCCATTGATACGCCTGGTCGATGGCGGCATCGGCCAGGTCGGACAGGTCGCGGCAGGTCTGCACCAGGTCGGCCTGGCGGGTCAGGTCGCGCCAGATGATGCGCACCTGCTGGCGGGTGCGCTGGCGGCGCAGGTTGCGCGCCAGTTCGTCTTCGCTGCCGGCGGCCTGCGCCGCACCGGCCACCTGGGCACACAACTCGCCGGCGGCGAAGGCGCGGTCGAGCTCGCCGCTGGCGGCCAGGGCCAGCAGCATCGCCGGGTCGCGCACGCTCTGTTCAAGCACGAAATCGCTGGCTGCCGCCACGCGGGCGAACTCGGCCCAGCGCTGCTCGTTCCAGTCGTCCAGGCTCAGCCCGTCGACGGCCGCGACGGCGTTGCGCAAAGAGGTGGCATTACGGCTGACCAGCGGTTGCAGGGCAGCGGGCAGTTCGGCCAGCAGGGGCAGGCTCATGGTCTATCCTTGATCGGCGAAAAGGGTTGGTGGCACTTGGGCAAGGGAACTCGGCGTACGGTTCGACTGTCGTACAAAGGTCATAAATAGCTGAAAAACGTAATTCTTTGATAGAAATCATCGCAAACAACCGCATGCCGACCAGTTTTTAACCACCGGTATCGTTTTATCCCACAACCCGAACAGGGGCTACGAGCCTTATCCGTGTAGTTTTACTACTGCTTTTTTACTGTCAACGCATGTAATGAGGATCGATTTGTAGTAAAACTACACGCCGCCGGTACAACGCCCGGTAATCCAAGAATTTCATGTCGTCTGCCCAAAAGGCCAGTCGCAAACTCAGGCAACCGATTCTGGAAGCCTTTCCGCCCTGGAGCAAGCCATGCAAGACCTCGATCCCGTCGAAACCCAGGAATGGCTGGACGCCCTGGAGTCGGTTCTCGACAAAGAAGGCGAAGACCGCGCTCACTATCTGATGACCCGTATGGGCGAGCTGGCCACCCGTAGTGGCTCCCAGCTGCCGTATGCCATCACCACGCCATACCGCAACACGATTCCCGTCACCCACGAAGCACGCATGCCTGGCGACCTGTTCATGGAACGCCGCATTCGCTCGTTGGTCCGCTGGAACGCGCTGGCCATGGTAATGCGCACCAACCTGAAAGACTCGGACCTGGGCGGCCACATCTCCAGCTTCGCCTCCAGCGCCACGCTGTACGACATCGGCTTCAACTACTTCTTCCAGGCCCCGACCGACGAGCACGGCGGCGACCTGATCTACTTCCAGGGCCATGCCTCGCCGGGCGTCTACGCCCGTGCCTTCATGGAAGGCCGCATCAGCGAAGACCAGATGAACAACTTCCGTCAGGAAGTCGATGGTCAAGGCCTGTCGTCCTACCCGCACCCGTGGCTGATGCCTGACTTCTGGCAGTTCCCGACCGTGTCGATGGGTCTGGGCCCGATCCAGGCGATCTACCAGGCACGTTTCATGAAGTACATGGAAAGCCGCGGCTACATCCCTGCCGGCAAGCAGAAGATCTGGTGCTTCATGGGCGACGGCGAGTGCGACGAGCCGGAATCCCTGGGTGCGATCTCCCTGGCAGGCCGCGAGAAGCTGGACAACCTGATCTTCGTCATCAACTGCAACCTGCAGCGCCTCGACGGCCCGGTTCGCGGCAACGGCAAGATCATCCAGGAACTCGAAGGCGTGTTCCGTGGCGGTGGCTGGAACGTCAACAAGGTGGTCTGGGGCCGTTTCTGGGACCCACTGCTGGCCAAGGACGTCGACGGCATCCTGCAGCGGCGCATGGACGAAGTCATCGACGGCGAGTACCAGAACTACAAGGCCAAGGACGGCGCGTTCGTCCGTGAGCACTTCTTCAACACCCCGGAACTCAAGGCCATGGTCGCCGACCTGTCCGACGACGAGATCTGGAAGCTCAACCGTGGTGGCCACGACCCGTACAAGGTCTATGCAGCCTACCACCAGGCGGTCAACCACAAGGACCAGCCTACGGTCATCCTGGCCAAGACCATCAAGGGTTACGGCACCGGTGCTGGCGAAGCCAAGAACACCGCGCACAACACCAAGAAGGTCGACGTCGACAGCCTGCGTCACTTCCGCGATCGTTTCGACATCCCGGTCAAGGACGAAGACCTGGAGAACCTGCCGTTCTTCAAGCCTGAAGAAGGCAGCGCCGAAGCCCGTTACCTGAGCGAGCGCCGTTCTGCCCTGGGCGGTTTCGTGCCACAGCGCCGGGCCAAGAGCTTCAGCATCCCGACCCCGCCACTGGAAACCCTCAAGGCGATCCTGGACGGCTCGGGCGACCGTGAAATCTCCACCACCATGGCCTTCGTGCGCATCCTCGCGCAGCTGGTCAAGGACAAGGAAATCGGCCAGCGCATCGTCCCGATCATCCCGGACGAAGCGCGTACCTTCGGTATGGAAGGCATGTTCCGCCAGCTGGGCATCTACTCGTCCGTCGGTCAGCTCTACGAGCCCGTCGACAAGGACCAGGTGATGTTCTACCGCGAGGACAAGAAGGGCCAGATCCTCGAGGAAGGCATCAACGAAGCCGGCGCCATGTCGTCGTTCATCGCCGCCGGTACCTCGTACTCGAACCACAACCAGCCGATGCTGCCGTTCTACATCTTCTACTCGATGTTCGGCTTCCAGCGTATCGGCGACCTGGCATGGGCCGCTGGCGACAGCCGCACCCGTGGCTTCCTGATCGGCGGTACTGCCGGGCGTACCACCCTCAACGGTGAAGGCCTGCAGCACGAAGACGGTCACAGCCACATGCTGGCCGCGACCATCCCGAACTGCCGCACCTATGATCCGACCTACGGCTACGAGCTGGCGGTGATCATCCAGGACGGCATGAAGAAGATGACCGAAGAGCAACAGGACGTCTTCTACTACATCACCGTGATGAACGAGTCCTACCAGCAGCCTGCCATTCCGGCCGGTGTCGAGGAAGGCATCATCAAGGGCATGTACCTGCTCGAGGAAGATACCAAGGACGCAGCGCACCACGTCCAGCTGATGGGCTCCGGCACCATCCTGCGCGAAGTGCGTGAAGCGGCGAAGATCCTGCGTGAAGAGTTCAACGTCGGTGCCGACGTGTGGAGCGTCACCAGCTTCAACGAACTGCGTCGCGACGGCCTGGCCGTGGAGCGCAGCAACCGCCTGCACCCTGGCCAGAAGCCCAAGCAGACCTACATCGAGGAGTGCCTGGGCGGCCGCAAGGGCCCGGTCATCGCCTCTACCGACTACATGAAGCTGTTCGCCGAGCAGATTCGTCAGTGGGTACCGAGCAAGGAATTCAAGGTCCTGGGTACCGATGGCTTCGGTCGCAGCGACAGCCGCAAGAAGCTGCGTCACTTCTTCGAAGTCGACCGTCACTTCGTGGTGCTGGCTGCCCTGGAAGCCCTGGCTGACCGTGGCGAGATCGAACCGAAGGTCGTGGCCGATGCCATCACCAAGTTCGGCATCGACCCGGACAAGCGCAACCCACTGGACTGCTGAGGAGTATTTTTAAGTGAGCGAACTCATTCGCGTACCTGACATCGGCAGCGGTGAAGGTGAAATCATCGAGCTGTTCGTCAAAGTCGGCGACCGTATCGAAGCCGACCAGAGCCTGCTGACCCTGGAGTCGGACAAGGCCTCCATGGAGATCCCGGCCCCCAAGGCCGGTGTGATCAAGGCCCTGAAGGTCAAGCTGGGCGACCGCCTGAAAGAAGGCGACGAACTGCTGGAACTGGAAGTCGAGGGCGCCGCTGCGGCGCCCGAGGCACCGGCTGACGCTGCGCCTGCCGCCGAACAAAAGCCTGCTGCCGCCCCGGCTGCAGAGGCTGCCCCGGCACCGGCCGCTGCACCTGCGGCTGCCACTGTGCAGGACATCCACGTGCCGGACATCGGCTCGTCGGGCAAGGCCAAGATCATCGAGCTGCTGGTCAAGGTCGGCGACAGCGTCGAAGCCGACCAGTCGCTGATTACCCTGGAGTCCGACAAGGCCTCGATGGAAATCCCGTCGCCGGCTGCCGGCGTGGTGGAAAGCATCGGCGTCAAGCTCGAAGACGAAGTCGGCACTGGCGACTTCATCCTCAAGCTCAAGGTCCAGGGCGCCGCCGCGCCAGCAGCGCCTGGCGCTGCTGCACCGGCTGCCAAGGCTGAAGCGGCCCCGGCTGCTGCGCCTGCCGCCGCACCGGCTGCCAAGGCCGAAGCCGCACCGGCCCCGGCCGCTGCGCCAGCGCCAAGCGGTGCCAAGGTTCACGCCGGCCCTGCCGTGCGTCAGCTGGCCCGCGAGTTCGGCGTCGAGCTGAGCGCCGTGGCTGCCAGCGGCCCGCACGGCCGCGTGCTCAAGGAAGACGTGCAGGTGTACGTCAAGGCCATGATGCAGAAGGCCAAGGAAGCACCGGCTGCCGGCGCGACCGGTGGTGCGGGCATCCCGCCGATCCCGGCAGTCGACTTCAGCCGCTTCGGTGAAACAGAAGAAGTGCCGATGACCCGCCTGATGCAGGCTGGCGCCACCAACCTGCACCGCAGCTGGCTGAACGTGCCGCACGTGACCCAGTTCGACAGCGCCGACATCACCGAGCTGGAAGCCTTCCGCGTTGCGCAGAAGGCCGTGGCCGAGAAAGCCGGCGTCAAGCTGACCGTGCTGCCCTTGCTGCTCAAGGCCTGTGCGCACCTGCTCAAGGAACTGCCGGACTTCAACGCGTCGCTGGCCCCTAGCGGCAAGGCGATCATTCGCAAGAAGTACGTCAACGTCGGTTTCGCCGTGGATACGCCAGACGGCCTGCTGGTCCCCGTGATCAAGAACGTCGACCAGAAGAGCCTGCTGCAGCTGGCTGCAGAAGCGGCGGCCCTGGCTGAAAAGGCCCGCACCAAGAAGCTTTCTGCCGACGACATGCAGGGCGCCTGCTTCACCATCTCCAGCCTCGGTCACATTGGCGGCACCGGCTTCACGCCGATCGTCAACGCGCCGGAAGTGGCGATCCTGGGTGTGTCCAAGGCCACCATCCAGCCGGTGTGGGATGGCAAGGCGTTCCAGCCAAAGCTGATGCTGCCGCTGTCGCTGTCGTACGATCACCGCGTGATCAACGGTGCCGCTGCCGCGCGCTTCACCAAGCGCCTGGGCGAGCTGCTGACCGACATCCGCACCATGCTGCTGTAACTGCTGCCCGCCGTGCTCCCCTGCCGGGGAGCACGGACACTGTTTTCGAGCTGCCACGCTCGTACCTCAACCCCGCCATCTGGCGGGGCTTTTTTTGCCTGCGATTCATGCCGTGCCGCTCAACGTCCCACCTTGAGCGGCACCGCCAGACGCAATCCGTCGCGGCATTACTGAAGAATTTGTACCTGTCAGCCGATACAGATCAAGCCAGGCCACTCTATTGCTTGTCAGCCTCAAGCACATGATGCAACCTTGCTCAAACGCGTAGCAGCACTTCGCCCAGCCCGCGCCAACAGCCTTCTTGAAGCGAGCTTCCCATGAAAAGCCAACCTGATGCCGCCAGCCGTACGGTGGCCGAGGTAGTGACGCAGTTGCCGGTGCCTTCGCGGCTCGGCATGCTGCGTTTCGAGCGGCTGAATGAGGCCAGCTGGGCCATGCTGTTCCTCGACCCGGGCTGCGAGCGTCAGTTCGGCCAGGCGGCCGTCGACCTGTGTGCGCTGATCGGCTCGCCCTATGCCAGCCTGATGGAGCCCGAGGCACGCTACAAGCTGCACGACACCATCGAGCTGCAACTGGCGCAGCGTCCGTACTACCTGGTGCGTTATACCCTGCACACCAGCCTGGGCCCGCTCAATATGCTGGAGCTGGGCGAAGCCTACCGGCAGCACAACCGCCAGTTGCTGCGCGGCTATCTGCTGGTGCTCGATGCCCAGCCCAACGACACACCCGACCTTTCGGCGGCAGAACTCGAAACCCGCAACAACCGCCTGCAGATCGCCCTGCAGCTCAACCAGCAGGCGCAGCAGGAACAGCTCGAGCACCTGGAGCGTGTACGCGCCCAGCAAGACCTGATCCTGCGCCTGGCGCGCCAGCGCTACAGCGCCGACAACTCGCTGCAGGAAGCCGCCGAGCTGATCACCCGCAGTGCCTGCGAAATCTACAGCATCGACTGCGCCAGCATCTGGTACCTGGAAGGCCAGCAACTGGAACCGATCTCGGCGTTCTACCGCGCCACCCAGGAGTACCGCCTGCCCGAGGCGATCGATGCCGGGCGATTTCCCGACTACCTCGAGGCGCTGCACACCAGCCGCGCCATCGATGCGCACAACGCGGCGCGCGACCCACGCACCCGCGAAATCTCCGAGAGCCTGCGCCAGCGCGGTATCCACGCCATGCTCGATGCCAGCATCCGCATCGACGGCCAGGTGGTCGGCGTGCTCTGCCTGGAACACAGCGGCTCGACCCGGGCCTGGCAATCGGATGAAATCGCCTTTGCCGGCGAGCTGGCCGACCAGTTCGCCCAGGTCATCAACAACCACAACCGGCGCACCGCCACCAGCGCCCTGCACCTGTTCCAGCGCGCGGTGGAACAAAGCGCCAACGCCTTTCTGCTGGTCAACCGCGATGGCGTGGTGGAATACGTCAACCCCAGCTTCACCGAGATCACCCAGTACACACCCGAAGAGGTGCATGGCCACCGCCTGTCCGAGCTCACCGCACTGGAGAACCTCAGCGAGCTGCTGTTCGACTCGCCATCGAGCCTGGCCATGGGCAACAGCTGGCAGGGCGAATTCAAGAGCCGGCGCAAGAACCTCGAGCCCTACTGGGGCCAACTGTCGATCTCCAAGGTGTATGGCGACAACCGCGAGTTGACCCACTACATCGGCATCTACGAAGACATCACCCAGAGCAAGCTGGCCCAGCAGCGCATCGAACGCCTGGCCTACACCGACAACCTCACCAGCCTGGGCAACCGCCCGGCGTTCATCCGCAGCCTCGACGAGCGCTTCGAGCGCGACAGCGACAGCCCCATCTGCCTGCTGCTGGTGGACATCGACAACTTCAAGCGCATCAACGACAGCCTCGGGCACCAGACCGGCGACAAGCTGCTGATCAGCCTGGCCCGGCGCCTGCGCAACAGCCTGAGCCCCGGTGGCAGCCTGGCGCGTTTTGCCAGCAACGAGTTCGCCGTGCTGCTGGAGGACAGCAGCCTGGATGCCGGCCAGCAGGTGGCCCAGCAGTTGCTCAACACCCTCGACAAGCCGATGTTCGTCGACAACCAGCTGATCAGCGTGACCGGCTCGGTGGGCCTGGCGTGTGCGCCGCTGCACGGGCGCGACCCGCAGACCCTGATGAAGAACGCCGGCCTGGCCCTGCACAAGGCCAAGGCCAACGGCAAGCACCAGGTGCAGGTGTTCACCGAGGCGCTCAACGCCGAGGCCAGCTACAAGCTGTTCGTGGAAAACAACCTGCGCCGCGCCCTGACCCAGAACGAACTGGACGTGTTCTACCAGCCCAAGCTGTGCCTGCGCAGCGGCCGCCTGCTCGGCCTGGAGGCCTTGCTACGCTGGAACCACCCGGAGCGGGGCATGATCCGCCCCGACCAGTTCATCAGCGTGGCCGAGGAAACCGGGCTGATCATCCCCATCGGCAAGTGGATCGCGCGCCAGGCCTGCCGCATGAGCCAGCTGCTGAGCACCGAGGGCATGGGCAACCTGCAGGTGGCGATCAACCTGTCGCCCAAGCAGTTCTCCGACCCGGAGCTGGTCAGCTCGATCGCCAACATCCTCAAGGAAGAAGCCCTGCCGCCACACCTGCTGGAACTGGAACTGACCGAGGGCCTGCTGCTCGAAGCCACCGAGGATACCCACCGCCAGCTCGACGAGCTCAAGCAACTGGGCCTGACCCTGGCCATGGACGACTTCGGCACCGGCTACTCCTCGCTCAGCTACCTGAAGAAATTCCCGATCGACATCATCAAGATCGACCGCAGCTTCATCCACGAGATCCCGGACAACCAAGACGATATGGAAATCACCTCGGCAGTGGTGGCCATGGCTCACAACCTCAAGCTCAAAGTGGTGGCCGAAGGCATCGAGACCGCCGAACAGCTGGCGTTCCTGCGCCGCCACCGCTGCGACGTCGGCCAGGGCTACCTGTTCGACCGGCCGATCCCCGGCAGCGAGCTGATCGAAAAACTCAAGCGCTATCCGCGTGGCCCAATCGCCTGACAGCGGCGAAACACTCGGGCACACTACGGGTCTACCCCCTACACATCCTGCCTTGAAGAGGAACCGCCCATGGTCCTGCGCTCGGAGATTCTGGTGAACAAAAACGTACTGCCTGCCGCCGAACAGGCGCTGCCGGGTCGCGAGACCCCGATGACGCTGCCCGAGAAGCATTTCGTGTTCGAAGACACCCCGCTGCTGGGCCCGTTCTTCGAAGACGTCGATTTCGCGATCTTCGGCCTGGGCTGCTTCTGGGGTGCCGAGCGGCGCTTCTGGCAGCGTGAAGGTGTGGTCAGCACCGTGGTCGGCTACGCCGGCGGTTTCACCCCCAACCCCACCTACGAAGAAGTCTGCTCGGGCCTGACCGGCCACACCGAAGTGGTGCTGGTGGTGTTCGACAAGGCCAAGGTCAGCTACCAGGACCTGCTGACCATGTTCTGGGAGCTGCACAACCCCACCCAGGGCATGCGCCAGGGCAACGACGTCGGCACCCAGTACCGTTCGGCCATCTACTGCACCAGCCCCGAACAGCTGGAACTGGCCGAGGCCAGCAGGCAGGCCTACCAGGCCGAGCTGAACAAGGCCGGTTTCGGCCAGATCACCACCGAGATCGCCCAGGCACCGACCGTGTACTTCGCCGAGGCCTATCACCAGCAGTACCTGGCCAAGAACCCGAATGGCTACTGCGGCATCGGCGGCACTGGCGTGTGCCTGCCACCCAGCCTGCAAGGCAACTGAGGCCACGCCATGAGCACACCGAGCATGACCCTGTTCCATGCCGCCGCCTCGCCGTTCGTGCGCAAGGTTCGCGTGCTGCTGCACGAAACCGGGCAGGCCGAGCGGGTAGCCCTGCATCCCGTCGACCTGAGCCCGATCAAGACCGATGCCGAGCTGAACCTGGGCAACCCGGCGGGCAAGATCCCGGCGTTGCGCCTGGAGGACGGCACGGTGCTGCATGACAGCCGCGTGATCGTCGAGTTTCTCGACCATCAGCATGTGGGCAACCCGCTGATCCCGCGCGAGGGCCCGGCGCGCTGGCGGCGCCTGACCCTGGCGTCGCTGGCCGATGCGATCATGGACGCGGCGGTGGTGGCGCGCTACGAGACCTTCCTGCGCCCTGAGGACAAGCGCTGGACGCCGTGGGTCGACGCCCAGCAGGACAAGATCCGGCGCGCGCTGGCGCACCTGGAAGACGAGCACCTGGCCGAACTGGCCTCGGTGTTCGACGTAGCGGCAATCGGGGTGGCCTGCGCGCTAGGCTACATCGACCTGCGCCTGCCGGACCTTGGCTGGCGCGAGCGCCAGCCGAACCTGGCAGCCTGGTATGCCGAGGTGAGTCAGCGCGAATCGATGCTAAAGACCGCCCCTTCTGTGGCCTGATCGGGCCTCATCACGGGTCAAGCTCACCCCCACAGATCTGCTGCTGCCCTTGAGGCTTGTACCGGACCTGTGGGAGCGGGCTTGACCCGCGATGAAGTCGACGCTGATCTCGGCAGCCCAGATCAACCTGATTTCCCCCACCATCACAGCCCCCAGCGTGCGTTCCTCTCTCAATCCGCTCATTTCAAGATCCCCTGCCCAACCTGATACCAGTCCAGGCGGCGTGTCAGCACCATGAACACCCCAAGCAGGCCGAACAGCAGCAACGAGCCCATCAGCAGCGCGTAGTCCTCGGCGCCCAGCAGCCCGTAGAGCATCGCGTACAGCACCAGCAAGCCCGCCGCAAACCCCAGCCCGCGCGCCAGGCTGCGCAGCACGTGGCACAGGTAGAAGCCGATCAGCAGCACGCAGCCGCCCGCCGACAGCGCATACGCCAACCCGAACCCCAGGTGCTCCGACAACGACAGCAACAGCAGGTAGAAGAACGCCAGGGCCACACCCACCAGCGCGTACTGGATCGGGTGCACGCTGAGGTTCTTGAGAATCTCGAACAGGAAGAACCCGGCAAAGGTCAGCGCAATGAACAGCAGCGCATACTTGATCGCCCGCTCGCTCTTGAGGTACTGGTCCACCGGGTCGACGAAGCTCACGCCGAAACTGCGCCCGTGAAAGTCGTCGCAGGCGTTGTTGACCACGCACTGGGTCAGCGCATCCTCCAGGTTGGTGGAGAAGAACGAGGTCTGCCAGCGTGCGCTGAAGCCGTGGGCGTCGATCTCGCGGCTGATGGGCAGGTAGTTGCCGATGAAGCTTGGATGCGGCCAGTTCGCCGCCATGTTCACCGTGGTGCTGCGCCCTACCGGCAGCACATGCAGGCGCCCGGTGCCCTGCAGGCTCAGGTCGAAGGCGTAGTCCAGGCGGGTCTCGGCGCGGCCGTCGAGGTCGGGCAGCGCCACGTGCACACCGCCGCCCAGCCAGCCCAGCCCCGTGCCCGCGGCGAAGGCCAGCGACTGGCCATTCACGTTCAGTTCCAGGCTCTTCTCGATACCGCGGATATCGCTGATGCCCACGGCCAGAAACGCCGGGTCGAAGCGGTAATCGTCGAAGTCTTCGGTGATGCCCCACTGCGCCGGCACCTTGAATTGCCCGCTGATGCGGTTGTCGGCGTGGAACAGGCGCGCCTGGTAGATGCCCCGCGAACGCAACTCGGTGTCGACCTTGGCGTCGACCTCCAGGGTTTCGGGCAGAAAGTACAGATGCCCGGCCACCGTGCTGGTCTGCTGCTGGGTGCTGCCATCCACGGTTTTCCAGGTGCGCTGGATCTTGCGGTACGGCACCACCAGCAGCGGCCCGCTGATCTGCTGGCTGTAGCTGGAGCTCTGGGCGATGTCCTCGACCACACTGTCGCGCTGCTGCTGGCGGTCCTGGATCAGGCCGCCGATCATCAGCAGGGGTATCAGCAGCAACACGATCAGAAAGGCGATGGCGCCCAGTTTGATGCTCAGGGTTCGGTTCATGGGCAATGGCTCCGGTTTCGATGGAGCCAGTCTGCCCGCCGTACATGGAGGGGGTTGGGCGCTTGTGTGGAGTTATGTGGAGAGTGCGTGGAGCTCAGCCCAGCCGCTCGTTGGGCAGCCACAGGCGCACCCGCACGCCGTCCTCGACGTTGGCCACCTCCAGCGAGCCGCCATGCAGCTGCATCACTTCCTCGACGAAGTTCAGCCCAAGGCCTGTGCTCTTGCGCCCCGTGCCCGGGCGCGGCAGCGAGTAGAAGCGCTCGCTGAGCCGGCCCAGGGCATAGTCCGGGATCGCCGCCCCCTGGTTGTACAGGCTCAGCGCCAGCCGTGGGCCCCGTGTCTCCAGGTCGACCACCAGCAGGCCGCCCGGCGGGGTGAAGTCCAGGGCGTTCTCCAGCAGGTTGCCGATGGCCTGGCGCAGCAGAAACGGCTCGCACAGCAGCCGCACGCTGGCCGGTACCCGCTGGCGCACCTGCAGGCCGGCGCTTTCGATGCGCGCGCTCTGGGCCAGCAGCACCTCGTCCACCAGCGCCGCCAGCGGCACCTGCTGCTGGTCTTCCAGGCCCTGGCGCTGCTCGACCTGGGCCAGGTCCAGCAGCCGCTCGATCAACTGCTGCATGCGCGCGCTCTCGCTTTCGATATTGCTGGCAAAGCGTTGGCGCTGCTCGTCGCTCATCGGCCCCTGCAGCAGCTCGCTGGCCCCGCGAATCGCCGCCAGCGGGCTTTTCAGCTCGTGGGTCAGGGTATGCACGTAGCGCTCCACATACGCCCTGCCCTCCAGCTGCGTGCGCATGCGCTCCACCGCACCGGCCAGTTGCGCCAGCTCGCCGCCG
Organism: Pseudomonas sp. 8209; assembly: GCF_028682105.1. Classification (NCBI taxonomy): domain Bacteria; kingdom Pseudomonadati; phylum Pseudomonadota; class Gammaproteobacteria; order Pseudomonadales; family Pseudomonadaceae; genus Pseudomonas; species Pseudomonas sp. 8209. Next base: position 52,605 of record NZ_JANIAH010000013.1, on the reverse strand, counting down.
CGGTAATGCGGCAAGGCCACGCGTTCACCCTCGCTGACCGCCTGTGCATAGCGCGTCAGCCGACGTAGCGAGCGCGCCAGCCACCACGACAGCCCGGCGCCCACCAGCAGGCCCAGCACGATCAGGCCAAGCCCCAGGTTGAACAGGCGCCGCTCGGAGCGATCGATGTACGGCTGCAACGACTTGTTCGGCTTGGCCACGGTGACCACGCCGATGATCTTGCCGGCATCGATGATCGGCGCCGCCACGTGCATCACCGACGACTCCGGGTCGTCCGGATCGCTGCGGGTGGAGCGGGCGCCATACTCGCCGCGCAGGGTCAGGTACACGTCGTTCCAGCGCGAATAGTCCTGGCCCAGGGCTTCGCCGCTGGAGTCGAGCAACACCTTGCCGTTGGCGTCGGTGACGTAGATGCGGTGGTTGACCTCGTTCTTGGCCAGGCCCCAGATATCGGCCCTGGGCTGGCGCTTGCCGTAAGCCTTGAGCAGCTCGGGCAGCCGGCCCTGGCCGAGGGTGCCGGCCTTGACCTCGTCGCGCAGAATCTCGGCCAGCAGGTTGGCGGTGTCCACCAGGGTTTCCTCGGTGGACTGGCGCACACCCGGGCGCACCTGTTCGCGCACGGTGTTGAGGATGAAGTAGCCGGTCAGCCCGACGAACAGGAAGTACACCAGGAAGATGCGGATGCCCAGGCGCATCAGCTGTGCCCGGGGCTGTAGCTGTAGCCCAGGCCGCGGTGGGTCTGGATAGGTTCGGCGTCGGCCTGCACGGTGCGCAGCTTGGCGCGCAGGCTCTTGATGTGGCTGTCGACGTTGCGCTCGTAGCCGGCCTCGGCCGGCACGCCGGTGGCATCCAGCAGTTGCTCGCGGCTGAACACCCGTTCGGGTTGTTCGAGCAGGCATTGCAGCAGGCGAAATTCGTGCCGGGTGAGGGTGAGCGATTGACCGCGATAGCTGATCTGCAGGCGCTGGGAGTCGATGCTGAAGGGCGTCTCGGGGGCCTCGGGTCCGCTGCGCGGGGTCATGCGCTTGAGGATGGCGCGTACCCGCGCCGCCACTTCACGCGGGCTGAAGGGTTTGACCACATAGTCGTCGGCACCGATCTCCAGGCCCACCACGCGGTCGATCTCCCCATCGCGGGCGCTGAGGAACATCACCGGCACCTCGCTGAAGCGGCGCAGCTGGCGGCAGGTTTCGAAGCCGTTGATATCCGGCAGGCCGATATCGAGAATGATCAGGTCAGCCGGGCGCTGACGCTGCTGTTCCAGCGCGGCGCTACCCAGGGTCACCCATTCGGTGCTGTGACCGTCGCCTTGCAGGGCAAAGATCAGGGTGTCGGCGATGGCCGCTTCGTCTTCGACAATCAGTATGTGGGGCATGGGCGGTGCAGGCCTGGCAGGTTTGGGTGCACTTGTAGGGGATTATCCCTCGACTGACAAGGCCCTGTCGCGGCTCAAGCCCGCTCCCACGGGAGAACGACGGCCCTTGTGGGAGCGGGCTTGAGCCGCGATGGATTCAACTCAGCATTCAGGCTTGCCCGCCGTAAACCGGCGCGCCGGGTTCACCGCCGCGCCGAACTCGCGCAGCGCCTTGGCCCCGATCAGCAGCGGGTAGTTGAAGCTGCTGCGGTCGGTCAGGTTGACCTCCACCGTGCGCTTGACGTCGCCCAGGCACAACTCCAGCTCCACCACCGGACGCTTGGCCGGGTCGGGTGCTTCGCCGTCCTCGTCTTCATCGGCGCGGCTCTTGATCTTGCTGATGCGCGCCACCTTGTGTTCATACACCTTGCCGTCGGCATCCTTGGTCGCCAGGCGGAACCGAACCCAGTCCTCACCATCGCGCTTGAAGCGCTCGATGTCCTTGGCCGACAGCGACGCGGTCAGCGCGCCGGTGTCCATTTTGGCCTTGAACGTCTGGTCGAGGTCCGCCACGCCAATGTATTCATAACGGCCATACAGGGTCGGCTCGGCGGCCATCACCGGCAAGGCCAGCAGGGAAAGCAGTGCAAGTACGGATTTCACCGGGTCAGCTTCCTTGAGAAAAGTCTGTGTTTAGACTGCCGCAGCAGCATAGGTTCGTCGCCACAGGGTATTCAACACAATGTGAAACATTTGTCCGCGCCGTGGGCTGCCCAGAATTTGGCCTGAACCGAATCCCTGCTTATCATGGCCGACCGCCTAACCGAAAATCAGAGTTTTCTTATGCGCCGCCTGCTTACCGGCAGTCTTGTGACCCTGCTGCTCTTGCTCAACACCCTGGTGCTGATCGGCCCGTTGCTGGTCTTCGCCCTGCTCAAGCTGGTACTGCCCGGCCGCTACCGCGACTACGCCTCGTGGGCGGTGATGTGGATCGCCGAGACCTGGGCCGAGATCGACAAGCTGATCTTCGCCCTGTGCATCCCCACCCGCTGGGACGTGCGCGGCGCCGCCGACCTGCGCCTGGACACCTCCTACCTGATGGTCAGCAACCACCAGAGCTGGGTGGATATTCCCGCGCTGATCCAGGTGTTCAACCGGCGCATTCCGTTCTTCAAGTTCTTCCTGAAAAAGGAACTGATCTGGGTGCCGTTCCTGGGCCTGGCCTGGTGGGCGCTGGACTACCCGTTCATGAAGCGCTACAGCAAGGCCTTCCTCGAACGCCACCCGCACCTCAAGGGCCAGGACCTGGAGATCACCAAGGCCGCCTGCGAGCTGTTCAAGCGCCAGCCGGTGACCGTGGTCAACTACCTCGAAGGCACCCGCTTCACCCCGGCCAAGCGCGATGCCCAGGGCTCGCCGTTCCGCCACCTGCTCAAGCCCAAGGCCGGCGGCGTGGCGTTCGTGCTCGCCGCGCTGGGCGAACAGCTCGACGCCCTGCTCGACGTGACCCTGGTGTACCCCGGCGACACCGCGCCGGGGTTCTGGGACCTGGTCAGCGGTGCAGTGCCGCGGGTGATCGTGGACATCCAGGTACGCGCACTGGACCCGGCCCTGTGGCGCGGCGACTACGAGAACGACCCGCAATTCCGGCGCAGCGTACAGGACTGGGTCAACCAGCTGTGGCACGACAAGGACGCGCGCATCGAGCAACTGCGCCAGGAGCTGCGCCGCTAGCCGATGATCGCGTGGGGCACGAAGCGGCTGCTGTCCTTGGTGATCAGCGAGTTGTCCTCGCGAATGCCGATGCCTGCCGGCTGATCGCCAACCACCCAGCTGCCGATCACCGTGTGGCTGCCGGCAAACCGTGGCAAGGCATGAAACTGCTGGATCACGTGGGGGCCACTGCCATACGGCCCCTCCTCCTTCACCCGCTGCCCGTCAGGGGTATGAATCTCCACATTCGCCCCCTCCCGCGAGAAGAACGGCTTGCGCACCCACCCCGGCGCCAGCGGCCGTTCGGGCGTGGCGTCGATGAATGCGGGCAGCAGGTTCGGGTGCCCTTCGTGCTGCTCCCACAGCAGCGCCAGCATGCCCTTGTTCGACAGCAGCGCCTTCCAGGGCGGCTCGACGAACAGCGTGCCGCTGCCGGCAATCGCCGGGCCGTAGCGGTCGTGGAACATGTCTTCCCACGGGTAGAGCTTGAACAGGCTGGGGATCGGCGCCCCACTGCGGTCGATGAAACGCCCGGCCGGGTTCAGGCCGATGTCTTCCACATCGATCAGGCGTGTATCGAGCCCGGCGGCGGTGGCAATGTCGCACAGGTACTGCACCGTGCCACGATCCTCCAGCGAGTCCCTGACCGAGGCAAAGTAGAACGGCGTGGCAAAGGTGTTGGCGCCGAACACCTGGCCGAGTTTCTCTTCAAGGCTGTTGAACTGGTCGGCATCGGCCGGCAGTACACCGCGCTGCATCTGCTGCTCAAGCCACAGGTACTGGAAGAAGCCGGCCTCGTACAGCGAGGTGGGTGTGTCGTAGTTGGCTTCCAGCAGCTTGGCCGGGCCGTGGCCGTCGTAGCTCAGGTCCATGCGCCCGTAGAAATGCGGGTGCCCGTCGCGCCATGAGCGGCGGATCAGGTCGCGGTAGTCACGCGGGATGGCCAGGCGGTCGAGCAGCTCTTCGCTGTCCACCGCCCGCGCCACCAGGTCCATGCACAGCTCGTGCAACTGGCGGGTGGGTTCTTCGAGGTCGTCCTCGATCTGGCGCAGGGTGAACTGGTAGCACGCCGACTCGTCCCAGTACGGCTCGTCGCCGAAGGTGTGGAACCTGAAGCCGTAGTGTTCGGCGGTGGCTTTCCAGTCCGCGCGCGGGGTGCAGGCAATACGTTTCATCGCCCGCCCTCAGGAACCGAAACCGAAGCCGCCACGGCCTGGTACATGGGCCGCGAAGCCGGGGTGGCTGCCCACCGTCCAGGGCCGTGCCGAGGCCATGAAGCGCGCCGGCAGCACCGACGCATGGGCATCGGCACCAGCCCCGCCGTTGAAACGGCTGGACGGCGCGTGGTCCTCGACCAGCCCGGCATACTGGTTGCCGCTGTTGACCTGGTCGGTCAGCGAGCTGGCCCTGAACCCTTCGCGCCCTTCACGCTCGTGGTAGATCGCCTCCGACAGGTAGCGCGGCTCGACATTGACGTAGTCGTAGCGGCCACCGCCGCCGCCATACACGGCCGACGAGGTGGTGCTGGAGGTCTGGTTCAGCCCGTCGTCATACACCTGGCGCTCGGTGGTCAGGGCGAAGCCTTGCATGCGCGGCATGTGAAAGCTCGCGCCCTGACCTGGCTCGCACTGCTCGAAGCTGGCCAGGCAGTCTTCCAGGCGGGTGAAGCGTGGGGCGTTGGCATCGTGGTGCTGGCGGGCGACGTTCCAGGCGTTGTCGCACACCGAACGGCTTACCCCGGCCAGGGCGCAGCTGTCGACGTCCTGGTAACGCTTGACCTCGCTGACCACGCGGGTGGCGCTGCGATCACTGTCACAGGCGGCCAGCGCCAGCGGCAGGCTGCCCAGGGCAATCAGCCGAATGCTCGTGCTGCGTTTCATGGCTGTGCTCCGCTGTCAGGCCGCTGGGGTCATGCACGCGGCATTGAGCATGCCGATGCCGATGGCCACGGCGGCCAGCAAGATGGCGGCCGCGTTTTCCTGACGGCGGATACGCTCGTCCATGCCCTTGACCACCACGCTGACCACCACGAACGCGAGCAACTGCACGGCGCCGGCGATCACCGACCACAGCAGGAAGTCGAGCAGCGAGATCGAATGGGAGATGGCCCCGGACACGGGAATGGCGAAACCCAGCAGCGCACCGCCCAGGGCGATGGCGGCAGCGCTGTTGCCTTCGCGGATCAGGGCAAATTCGTTGTAGGGGGTCAGGCGGGTATAGATGAACGCATAGAGTGCGAACAGCACGGCGGCGCCGGCCATGTAGAACAGAAAACCCAGCACGGCATCGGCCGGCAGGGACATCTTCAGGGCATCCATGAACATCGGGGTCGCACTTCCTTGCTTGAACGGGGCGGGACATATACCACACCGCCCCGCCTCGGCAAACCGCCGGCTTACACCGAAGGCACGGCGGCCGGGGTGCCCCAGATGCCGCCCAGGCTCTGCAGCAGCGAACCGGCCACGCCCTGCTGGCCCAGGTACTGCAGGATCAGCGGGGCGAACTGGGCGATCATGCCGGTGTTCATGCCCAGGGCGCCGAAGGCGTTGTTCAGGTCGTCGGTGTCCTTGACGTTGCCCAGTGCGTTGCTCAGGGCCGAGGAATTGCCGCTCTTGCCGAGCAGCTCGCCCAGGCCGCTGAGGCCGCCCAGGGCATTGTCGCCGGACAGCAGGTCAAGGCCGGGCACGGCCTTGCTCAGTTGCGAGTAGTCGCTGCTGCTGAGCTGATGCCTGGCCAGGCCCAGCAGCGCGCCGGTGCCGCCAATGGCCTGTTCGGGGGTGATATCGAGTTGGTCGCCCAGGGTATTGAGCAGGTTGGCCGAGGGGGCCGGGGCTTGAACGGCAGCGTCCTGCTGTTTGTTGCCTTGCATGGCAGATACGGCGTTGGCGGCATCGTTGAGATTGAAGGCCAGGGCCGAGGTGGTGGCGAGTGCCAGCAGGGAGAGCAGTGCGAAACGTTTCATGGGGCGGACCTCGTAGGAAAGCGAGGTTTCGACCCGTATCTGCGGTGAATGTTCCGCCGTCATCGACTGTAGGAGCCGGCCTTGCCGGCGAAAACAGCACCGCGATATCAGGGGTACGCGGTGGCCGCTTTCGCCAGCAAGGCTGGCTCCTGCAACAGAATGGCAACCCGCCCTAGGGCAAGGCGTACGCAATCACGTAATCACCCCGATCCGGGGACTGACGCGCACCGCCAGCACTGATCAGGATGTATTGCTTGCCGGTCTTGGGCGACACGTAGGTCATCGGCCCCGACTGGCTGCCCACCGGCAGACGCGCCTTCCAGATCTCGTTGCCGTTGCCCGAGTCGAACGCACGCAGGTAGAAGTCCTGGGTGCCGGCAAAGAACAGCAGGCCCGACTGGGTCGACAGCGAAGCGCCCAGGGTCGGCATGCCGATCGGGATCGGCAGGTGCATGCGGATGCCCAGCGGCCCGGTGTCCTGCACGGTACCGACCGGCACCTGCCACATCAGTTTCCTGGTCTTCAGGTCGATGGCCGACATGGTGCCGAACGGCGGCTTCTGGCACGGAATACCGGCCGCGGACAGGAAGCGCTGGCGCATCGCGCCATACGGCGTACCGTCCTGCGGCACCACACCCATCTCGATGCCGCTGGCACCTTTGGGAATGTCTGCACGCGGGATCATGTAGTTGGCCAGGCCCAGACGCATGTCGTTGACGAACATGTAGTTGCTGGTCGGGTCGACCGACACGCTACCCCAGTTCATGCCACCCAGCGACCCGGGGAACTGCAACGCCGGGTCCAGCCCTGGCGGGGTGTACACACCCTCGTGGCGCATGCCCTTGAACGAGATGCGGCACAGCAGTTGGTCGAACGGGGTCGCGCCCCACATGTCCGACTCTTTCAGGGTCTGGTTGCCGATCGACGGCATCTCTACCGAGAACGGCTGGGTCGGCGAATAACGCTCGCCCGGCACGTTGCCCTGGGGCACCGGCTTCTCTTCGACCTTGGCAATCGGCACGCCGGTTTCACGGTTGATCACGAAGATCTCGCCCTGCTTGGTCACCTGGGCCAGCGCCGGTTGCACGCCACCCTTGTCATCCGGGATGTCGTACAGCAGCGGCTGGGCCGGCAGGTCGAAGTCCCACAGGTCGTGGTGGGTGGTCTGGAAGTGCCAGCGCACCTGGCCGTTCTTCACGTCCAGCGCCACGATCGAGGAGCTGTACTTGTCGTCCAGTTCGGTACGGGTGCCGGCGAAGAAGTCCGGGGTGGCGTTGCCGGTCGGCAGGTACACCAGGCCCAGCTTGGCGTCATAGGACATCGCCGACCACACGTTGGGCGTGCCACGGGTGTAGGTCTGGCCTTCGGGCGGACGCTTGGTGATGTTCGGGTTGCCCGGGTCCCAGGCCCAGGCCAGCTCGCCGGTACGCACGTCATAGGCACGCACCACGCCCGGCGGTTCGCCGGTGGAGAAGTTGTCGGCCACGCGGCCACCGACGATCACCACATCACCGGCCACCAGCGGGGTGGAGGTCTGCTGGTAATAGCCCGGCTTGATCTCGCCCATGTCGACGCTCAGGTCGACCACGCCGTTATCGCCAAAGTCGGCACATGCTTCGCCGTTTTCGGCGTTGATCGCGATCAGGCGGGCATCGCCGGTGGGCAGGAACAGGCGCTTGGCGCAGGCCTGCGGGCCGGCGTCGGCGGCCAGCGGGGTTTCGGAGTAGCCCAGGCCACGGCAACGCTGCCAGTTCGGCGCGCTGCCCTTGGGGTCGAACATCCAGCGCTGCTTGCCGGTGTCCACGTCCAGGGCGAAGACCTTGCCGTAGGCGGTGCAGGAATACAGGGTGTCGCCGATCTGCAGCGGCGTGTTCTGGTCTTCGGCACCGGCGCCGGTGCTTTGCGGCACGTCACCGGTATGGAAGGTCCAAGCCACCTGCAGCTTGTCGACGTTGCCCTTGTTGATCTGGTCCAGCGCGGCAAAGCGGTTGCCGGCGGTGGTGTTGCCCCAGTGCGCCCAGTCCTTCTGCTCGGTGCCCGGCTTGACCGGCTGCACCGCAGGCTCGCTGCTGGCGGTGACCACGTGGGTGGGTACGAACATGTAGCCCAGGGTGGCGACCACGCCAACGGCCAGCACACCGGCCACCGCGAACGCGCCACGCCCGGCCGCACGACCGTCGGCGCGTTGCAGGCTCGGGAACACCAGCGCGATGACCAGGCCGATCACGGCAAAGGTCAGTACCCGCGAGACCAGCGGCCAGAAGTCCAGGCCGGCATCCCACACCGCCCAGATCGCGGTGAGTACCAGGGCCACCGCGTACAGCCAGGCGCCCGACGGCTTGCGCCGCGCGATCAGCACACCGCTGACCAGCATCGCCAGGCCCATCAGAAGGAAGTACCAGCTACCACCGAGGCTGCTCAGGTACGCACCGCCCCCTGCCAGCACCAGGCCGATCAGGGCGATCAGGATGCCCAGACCTCCCAGCAGCCACTTTGCGGTGCCCGGAGCACCTGCCTGTTCGTTCATGTGATTACCGTCCTAAACGTAGTGAAAAACCACCGTCAACAGTTGGCCGACCCAATCCCGAGCATAGTCGGCGCATTTAGGTAGCTTGCTTGTTAACCAGTTAGTACGTTTAAGGGTAACAAAAAATTGCGGGCTACTGCGACAATTTGTCTGTCAGCCCGGCTTCAGGGGCCTGAAACCGGGTAGACATTGGTCTTACGCTGCGCTGAACAGCGTGTGCGGGTCGATCACGAATTTCTTCGGCACGCCGGCATCGAACTCGCCGTAGCCCTCGGGCGCCTGATCCAGGCTGATGACCTGCACGCCGACCACCTCGGCGATGTTGATGCGGTCCCACATGATGGCCTGCATCAGGGCGCGGTTGTACTTCATCACCGGGGTCTGCCCGGTGTGGAAGCTGTGGGACTTGGCCCAGCCCAGGCCGAAACGGATGCTCAGGCTGCCCATCTTGGCTGCGGCATCCACCGCGCCCGGGTCTTCGGTCACGTACAGGCCGGGGATGCCGATCTTGCCGGCGACCCGCACCACCCCCATCAGCGAGTTGAGCACCGTGGCCGGCGCCTCGTGCTGGGCCCCGGCATGCCCGTGGCCACGGGCCTCGAAGCCCACCGCATCGACCGCGCAGTCCACCTCCGGCTCGCCCAGCAGGTTGGCGATCTGTTCGTGCAGCGGGGTGTCCTGGGACAGGTCGGCGACCTCGAAGCCCTGGGCCTTGGCATGGGCCAGACGTACCGGGTTCACATCACCGATGATCACCACCGCCGCGCCCAGCAGCCGCGCCGAGGCGGCAGCGGCCAGGCCGACCGGGCCGGCACCGGCCACGTACACCGTGCTGCCGGGGCCGACACCTGCGGTGACCGCACCGTGGTAGCCGGTGGGCAGGATGTCGGAGAGGCAGGTCAGGTCGCGGATCTTCTCCATGGCCTTGTCGCGGTCGGGCAGCTTGAGCAGGTTGAAGTCGGCGTAGGGCACCAGCACATACTCGGCCTGCCCGCCGGTCCAGTCGCCCATGTCGACATAGCCGTAGGCGCCGCCGGCGCGGGCCGGGTTGACGCTCAGGCACACGCCGGTGTGTTGTTCCTTGCACGAGCGGCAGCGCCCGCAGGCCACGTTGAACGGCACCGAGACCAGGTCGCCCAGTTGCAGGTTCTCGACGTCACGGCCTTTCTCGATGACCTCGCCGGTGATTTCGTGCCCCAGCACCAGGCCGGTCTGGGCGGTGGTACGACCGCGCACCATGTGCTGGTCGGAGCCGCAGATATTGGTGGAGACCACCCGCAGGATCACGCCGTGTTCGATCTTGCGCCCACGTGGGTCCTGCATTTTGGGATAGGGGATTGTTTGCACCTCGACCTTGCCTGCGCCCAGGTACACCACACCACGATTGCCAGACATGCTTTCACCTCGCTCGATTGTTGTTATGTCGCGCTGAATGTTCTGTCCGTCTTTCGGGCCTCATCGCGGGTCAAGCCCGCTCCCACAGTCCCTGTGGGAGCGGGCTTGACCCGCGATGCGCCCGCTACAGCACCACCGTGCGATTGGCGTTCAAAAACACCCGCCGCTCGATGTGATACCCCACCGCCCGCGCCAACGTCAGGCATTCGATATCGCGCCCGCGGGCAATCAGGTCTTCAGGGTAGTGGCTGTGATCCACGGCTTCCACGCCCTGGGCAATGATCGGGCCCTCGTCCAGGTCGTTGTTGATGTAATGCGCCGTGGCCCCCACCAGCTTCACGCCCTTGTTGTAGGCCTGGTGATACGGCTTGGCGCCCTTGAACCCCGGCAGCAGCGAGTGATGGATGTTGATCGCCCAGCCATCCAGGCGTCGGCACAGCTCCGGCGACAGCACCTGCATGTAGCGCGCGAGGATCACCAGCTCGGCGCCGGACGCCTCGATCACCTGCAGCACCTTGCGCTCCTGCGCCGGCTTGTCCTGCGGGTCGAGGGCAAAGTGGTAATAGGGGATGCGGTGCCAGTGCGCCAGCGGCTCCAGGTCCGGGTGGTTGGAAATCACCGCCACCACGTCCATCGCCAGCTGGCCGATGCGCTGGCGGTACAGCAGGTCGTTGAGGCAATGATCGGCCTTGGACACCATGATCACCACCTTGGGCCGGTGCCTGGGCGCAGTCAGCTCGAAGGTCATGCCGAACGCTTCGCCACGGGCGGCCAGGCCTGCGCGAAAGGCCTGCTCGTCGAATGCCTCGGGCTGGCGAAACTCCACCCGTATGAAGAACCGCGCCGACAGCCGGTCATCGAACGAATGATGCTCGGTGACGTAGCACTGCTGCTCGTACAAGTAGCGCGTCACCGCGTCCACCGTACCCAGCAGGCTGGGGCAGTCGGCGGTAAGGATCCAGGTGTCCGGCGCACGGCTCATGAGGCGATGCTCAGGCCATGTTCGGCGCAGGCATCCTGCAGCCACAGCCACCAGTAGTCGCTGAAGCTGCGCCGGATCAGCAGCTCCCAGGTGTCCTCGCCGGTGCGCCGGATCACCAGCTGGGACTTGGCGAACACCGTGCCCACCGCCTTGCCCACCGGGAAGTTGTTGGGGTGCACGTCGTAGCTGGTGGACTTCATCAGCACCTCGCGCACCCTGGGCCCGCTCAGTTCGAGCAGGGTCTGTCCGCCGCTGACGTTGACCACCTGGATGTGTTGCCCGTCGAGGGCTTCGCGCAGCTTCTGCTCGGCGGCCAGCTCCTCGCCACCGGGCACGATCAGCAGCCACTCGTCGGGGCCCATCCACTGCAGCGAGGTCTCGCCGCTGGCGACCACGGTGAGTGCGACCGGCAGTTCCAGGCCCAACGCCTGTTGCACGCCGCTGACGAAAGCCGGGTCGTGGGCGTTGCCGCGCAGGGTCAGGTGGCCGAGGAACTTCTTCTCGCGCAGGGTCACGCCGGGGTTCTTGCGGCCCTTGCCGACCAGGCTGGGCAGGTCGGCGTGATGCAGGGGTGATTCGGCCCTGGCGTCAGTCTCGGGGCGTTGCGGGTAGACGTTGATTGCGCTCATTACATACCTGCCTTGAATTCAGTAGTGCTGTGATCTCTTTGTAGGAGCCGGCCTTGCCGGCGAAGCCCGCGACCCGGTTGCAACCCGGTGCGCGGTGGTCGCTTCGCCAGCAAGGCTGCTCCTGCAACCATCAGATGTTCTGCCGCTCACCCTTCGGATCAAAGAACACCGAGGCGCAGATCTCGGCCTCGATCACGCTGCCATCGGCCTGCGGCGAAAACACCCGCTCGCCCATGCGTTTGAGCCCGCCCTTGACCACCCCCATGGCAAACGAATAGCCCAGCGAGTTGCTCGCGTAGCTCGAGGTCACGTGCCCCACCATGTCCATCGGAATCGGCTGTTTGGGGTCCAGCACCAGCTGCGCGCCCTCGGGCAACCACTGGCTCGGGTCCACCGGCTTGAGCCCCACCAGCTGCTTGCGGTTCTCGCGCACGCAGTCTTCCCGGTTCATGCCGCGCCAGCCGATCCACGAGAACGGCTTGGTGCGCCCCACGCACCAACCCATGTTCAGGTCGTCCGGGGTCATCGAGCCGTCGGTGTCCTGGCCGACAATGATGAAACCCTTCTCGGCGCGCAGCACGTGCATGGTCTCGGTGCCATAGGGGGTGAGGTTGTACGGCTTGCCGGCGGCGACGATCTGCTCCAGCACGCCCATCGCGTAATTGGCCTGCACGTTCACTTCATACGACAGCTCGCCGGTGAACGAGATGCGGAACACCCGCGCCGGCACCCCGCCCACCAGGCCCTCCTTCCAGCTCATGAACGGGAAGGCGTCCCTGTCCAGGTCGATGTCAGTCACTTCAGCCAGCAGCTTGCGGCTGTTGGGCCCCGACAGGGTCAGCGTGGCCCAGTGGTCGGTGACGGAGGTGAAGTACACCTTCAGCTCTGGCCATTCGGTCTGCTGGTAGATCTCCAGCCATTGCAGCACCCGCGCCGCGCCGCCGGTGGTGGTGGTCATCAGGAAGTGGTTGTCGCCCAGGCACGCGGTCACGCCATCGTCGAAAACCATGCCGTCTTCCTTGCACATCAGGCCGTAGCGCGCCTTGCCCACGTCGAGCTTGGTCCAGGCGTTGGTGTAGATGCGGTTGAGGAACTCGCGGGCGTCCGGGCCCTGAATGTCGATCTTGCCCAGGGTCGAGGCATCCAGCAGGCCGACGCTGTCGCGCACCGCCTTGCATTCACGGGCCACCGCCGCCTGCAGGTCTTCGCCGCCGCGGGGGAAATACCACGGGCGCTTCCACTGGCCGACGTCCTCGAACTCGGCGCCGTTCTTCACATGCCAGGCATGCAGCGCGGTGAAGCGCACCGGCTCGAACAGGTGGCCGCAATGGCGCCCGGCCACCGCGCCGAAGGTCACCGGCGTGTAGTTGGGGCGAAACATGGTGGTGCCCATCTGCGCAATGCCGATGCCCAGCGAGCGTGCGGCGATCGCCAGCCCGTTGATGTTGCCCAGCTTGCCCTGGTCGGTGCCGAACCCCAGCGCGGTGTAGCGCTTGACGTGCTCCACCGACTCGAAGCCTTCGCGGGTGGCCAGTTCGATGGCGGCCGCAGTCACATCGTTCTGCTGGTCGACGAACTGCTTGGGTGCCCGCGCAGTGTTGCGGTCATGGGGCACCTGGAACAGCGCCACGGTGGGCTCCTCCGGACGCACCAGCACCTTGGGCAGGACGCCCTCCACTGCCTTGAAACCGACCTCGGTGGCCGCACGCACGCCGCCTTCGAAACCGTCGGCCAGCGCATCGCCCAGGGCGAACACGCCATTGACGCCCCCCACGCACACGCGCTTCTGCGGCGCGTCGCCGGGCACGAAGCCGAGAATGTCGTCGCGCCACAGCGGCTTGCCGCCCAGGTGCGAAGCCAGGTGCACCACCGGGCTGTAGCCGCCCGATGTCGCCACCAGGTCGCAGTCCAGCCATTCGCCGGGGCTGGTGACCTGGTGTGCGGCCACGTCGATGGCTGCCACCCGCGCTGCCGTCACATGCTTGCTGCCGCGCGCCTCGATCACCGCGCTGGAGGTGAGGATGCGAATGCCCTTGGCACGTGCCTCCTCCACCAGCGAGCCACGCGGGTTGTGCCGCGCATCGGCGACCGCGACCACCTTGAGCCCGGCGTCGTGCCAGTCCAGCGCCACGCGATAGGCGTGATCGTTGTTGGTCGACAGCACCAGCTTGCGCCCCGGCGCCACGCCATAACGGCGCACGTAGGTAGATACCGCGCCGGCGAGCATGTTGCCCGGCACATCGTTGTTGCCGTACACCAGCGGCCGCTCGTGGGCACCGGTGGCCAGCACCACACGCCCGGCGCGCACACGGTGCATGCGCTGGCGCACCTGGCCGATGGGTGCGCGGTCGCCCAGGTGATCGGTGAGGCGCTGGTGGATCGTGAGGAAGTTGTGGTCGTGGTAGCCGTTGACCGTGGCCCGCGCCAGCAAGGTGACCTCGGGCATGCCCTGCAGCTCGTCGATCACCTTGGCCACCCACTCGGCGGCGGGCTGGCCGTCGAGGGTCTCGCGGGTATCGAGCAGGCTGCCGCCGAACTCCTCCTGCTCGTCGGCCAGGATCACCCGCGCCCCGCTGCGCCCGGCTGCCAGTGCCGCAGCCAGCCCGGCGGGGCCTGCGCCCACCACCAGCACATCGCAGTGGTGGTTCATGTAGTCGTAGCTGTCCGGGTCGTTTTCCAGCGGCGAACGGCCCAGGCCCGCAGCCTTGCGGATGTACTTCTCGTAGGTCATCCAGAACGACTGCGGGTACATGAACGTCTTGTAGTAGAACCCCGGCGGCATCAGCTTGCCGCCGACCTTGCCGAGGATGCCCATCACGTCGGTGTTCACGCTGGGCCAGCCGTTGGTGCTGGTGGCCACCAGCCCGGCGTACAGCGCCTGCTGGGTAGCGCGCACGTTGGGTACCTGGGTGGCCTCGCTGGCACCGATCTGCAGGATCGCGTTGGGCTCTTCGCTGCCGGCGGCGATGATGCCGCGTGGGCGCGAGTACTTGAAGCTGCGCCCCACGATGTCGACGCCATTGGCCAGCAGCGCGGCGGCCAGGGTGTCGCCCTGGTAGCCCTGGTAGCGCTGGCCGTTGAAGGTGAAGTCGAGGACCTGGCTGCGGTCGATACGACCGCCGTTGGGCAGACGATAGCGCTGGCTCATACCTTTTCTCCCTGGCCGGTGACAGCCAGCTGCGGGACGTTTTCCTGGGCGCGCGCCTGGGGCCTGGCACCAATCGGATAGGTTTCGAGAATCTCGTAGGTCACGGTGTCGCGGGTGGCGTTGAAGTACTGGCGGCAGCCCGCGGCATGGATCCACAGCTCGTGGTGCAGGCCGCGCGGGTTGTCACGAAAGAACAGGTAGTCGCCCCACTGCTCGTCGGTGCAGGCATTCGGGTCCAGCGGGCGCGGAATGTGCGCCTGGCCGGCGGCATGGAATTCTTCCTCGGAGCGCAGTTCGCCGCAGTGGGGACAGAAGATGTGCAACATGGAGTGTCTCCTGTTAGTGGGCGACAGCGGCAGCGCCGTGCTCGTCGATCAGGGCGCCGTTATGGAAACGGTCGATGGAAAACGGCTTGGCCAGTGCATGCATCTCGCCGGTGGCCAGGCTTGCGGCGAACACGTGGCCCGAGCCCGGCGTGGCCTTGAAACCGCCGGTACCCCAGCCGCAGTTGAAGAACATGTTCGCCACCGGGGTCTTGGAGATGATCGGGCAGGCGTCCGGGGTGGTGTCGACGATGCCGCCCCACTGGCGGTTCATGCGCACCCGCGACAGGATCGGGAACATCTCGACGATGGCCTGCAGGGTATGTTCGATCACCGGGTACGAACCGCGCTGGCCGTAGCCCACCCAGCCGTCGATGCCGGCGCCGATCACCAGGTCGCCCTTGTCCGACTGGCTGATGTAGCCGTGCACCGCGTTGGACATGATCACGCTGTCGATGATCGGCTTGAGCGGCTCGGACACCAGTGCCTGCAGCGGGTGCGACTCGATGGGCAGGCGAAAGCCGGCCAGCCTGGCCATGTGCCCGGAGTTGCCGGCGGTGACCACGCCCACGCGCCGCGCACCGATGAAGCCCTTGTTGGTCTCGACGCCGACCACCGCGCCGTTTTCCTTGCGAAAGCCGATCACCTCGGTCTGCTGGATCAGGTCCACGCCCAGGGCATCGGCCGCACGCGCATAGCCCCAGGCCACGGCATCGTGACGCGCCACGCCGCCGCGCCGCTGCACGGTGGCGCCGAGAACCGGATAACGGGTGTTTCTGGAGCAGTCCAGGTGCGGAATCTCGTCGGCCACCTGCTTGCTGTTCAGCAGTTCGCCGTCCACGCCGTTGAGCCGGTTGGCGCTGACCCGGCGCTCGGAGTCGCGCATGTCCTGCAGGGTGTGGCACAGGTTGTAGACCCCGCGCTGGGAGAACATGACGTTGTAGTTGATGTCCTGGGACAACCCCTCCCAGAGCTTCATCGCGTGCTCATAGAGGTGCGCCGACTCGTCCCACAGGTAGTTGGAGCGCACGATGGTGGTGTTGCGCGCGGTGTTGCCGCCGCCCAGCCAGCCCTTCTCGACCACCGCCACATTGGTGATGCCGTGCACCTTGGCCAGGTAGTAGGCGGTGGCCAGGCCGTGCCCGCCGCCGCCGACGATGACCACGTCGTAGACCTTCTTCGGGGTGGGCGTGCGCCACATGCGCTGCCAGTTCTCGTGGTGGCTGAGCGAGTGCTTGAAAAGGCCGAAGCCCGAATAGCGTTGCATGGTCTGTTACTCCACTCAGCGGTAAACCGGAAAATCCGCACACAGTGCCGACACGCTCCTGGCCACGTCGGCCTCGACATCGGCATCGCCCAGGTGGTCGAGGATGTCGCAGATCCAGCCGGCCAGCTCCGTGCACTGGGCCACCTTGAAGCCACGGCTGGTGACGGCCGGGGTGCCGATGCGCAGGCCCGAGGTGACGAACGGCGACTGCGGGTCGTTGGGCACGGCGTTCTTGTTGACGGTGATGTGGGCGCGCCCCAGGGCGGCATCGGCGTCCTTGCCGGTCAGGCCCTGGCGGATCAGGCTGACCAGGAACAGGTGGTTGTCGGTGCCACCGGACACCACGTCGAAACCACGCTCGATGAACACCGCAGCCATCGCCCGGGCGTTGTCGATCACCTGTTGCTGGTAAGCCTTGAAGCCGGGCTCCAGGGCCTCCTTGAAGCACACCGCCTTGGCCGCGATCACATGCATCAGCGGGCCGCCCTGCCCGCCGGGGAACACCGCGGCGTTGAGTTTCTTTTCCAGCGCTTCGTTGGCCCTGGCCAGGATCAGCCCGCCACGCGGGCCACGCAGGGTCTTGTGGGTGGTGGTGGTGACCACGTCGGCATAGGGCAGCGGGTTGGGATACAGGCCCGCCGCGACCAGCCCGGCGACGTGGGCCATGTCGACGAACAGGTAGGCGCCGACCTTGTCGGCGATCTGGCGAAAGCGTGGGAAATCGAGGGTTTTGCTGTAGGCCGAAAACCCGGCAATGATCATCTTCGGCTGGTGCTCGACGGCCAGGCGCTCGACCTCGTCGTAGTCGATCAGGCCGGTGCGGGTGTCGATGCCGTATTGCACGGCGTTGTACAGCTTGCCGCTGAAACTGACCTTGGCACCGTGGGTGAGGTGGCCGCCGTGGGCCAGGCTCATGCCCAGCACGGTGTCGCCGGCCTGCAGCAGGGCCAGGTACACCGCGGCGTTGGCCTGGCTGCCGGAGTGCGGCTGGACGTTGGCATAGTCGGCGCCGAACAGCTGCCTGGCACGATCGATGGCCAGTTGCTCGACCTTGTCCACGTGCTCGCAGCCGCCGTAGTAGCGCTTGCCCGGGTAGCCTTCGGCGTACTTGTTGGTCAGGCCGCTGCCCTGGGCCTGCATCACGCGCTTGCTGGTGTAGTTTTCCGAGGCGATCAGTTCGATGTGGTCTTCCTGGCGCTGTTCCTCGGCGTTGATCGCCGCCAGCAGTGCATCGTCGTAACCCTGGATCTGGTCGTGCTTGGTGAACATCGCATCTCTCCCGGCAGTGGCATGGACAGCGCCCTTTGGCTGCGATGGTAGGGCTGGCGCGGGCCGTCCAGATGCCTGCGCACGCCACGCAAAGGTGCGTTTACGACATGGGCCTTGTAGTCGGCGATTTGATAGTTGGTTTAGAGTGCTTGCCTGCGTCGACCACAGGACAGTGCAATGACAGAAAAAAGCCAGCAATTTGCCAGCGACAACTATTCCGGCATCTGCCCCGAAGCCTGGGCGGCGATGGACAAGGCCAACCAGGGCCACGAACGCGCCTACGGCGACGACCAGTGGACCGCCAAGGCCTCCGACCACTTTCGCAAACTGTTCGAGACCGACTGCGAGGTGTTCTTCGCCTTCAACGGCACCGCCGCCAACTCCCTGGCCCTGTCGTCCCTGTGCCAGAGCTACCACAGCGTGATCTGCTCCGAGACCGCCCACGTCGAGACCGACGAATGCGGCGCGCCGGAGTTCTTCTCCAACGGCTCCAAGCTGCTCACCGCCCGCAGCGAAAACGGCAAGCTCACGCCGGAGTCCATCCGCGAAGTGGCGCTCAAGCGCCAGGACATCCACTACCCCAAGCCACGCGTGGTAACCATCACCCAGGCCACCGAAGTGGGCAGCGTGTATCGGCCCGAAGAGCTCAAGGCGATCAGCGCCACCTGCAAGGAGCTGGGCCTGAACCTGCACATGGACGGCGCGCGCTTCAGCAATGCCTGCGCGTTCCTGGGCTGCTCGCCGGCCGAACTGACCTGGAAGGCCGGCATCGACGTGCTGTGCTTTGGCGGCACCAAGAACGGCATGGCGGTGGGCGAGGCGATCCTGTTCTTCAACCGCAAGCTGGCCGAAGACTTCGACTACCGCTGCAAGCAGGCCGGGCAACTGGCGTCGAAGATGCGCTTTCTGTCGGCGCCGTGGGTAGGGTTGCTCGAAGACGGTGCGTGGCTGCGCCATGCGCAGCACGCCAACCACTGCGCGCAGTTGCTCAGCGGGCTGGTGGCGGACATCCCGGCGGTGCAGTTGATGTTCCCGGTAGAAGCCAACGGGGTGTTTCTGCAGATGCCGGAGCCGGCACTGGAAGCGCTGCGCGCCAAGGGCTGGCGGTTCTACACCTTCATCGGCAGCGGCGGCGCACGGTTCATGTGCTCGTGGGACACCGACGAGGCACGGGTGCGCGAGCTGGCGGCGGATATTCGTGCAGTAACGCTGGGTCGCTGATGGCCCCTTCGCCGGCAAGGCCGGCCCCTACAGACACCGCCAACCTGTAGGAGCCGGCCTTGCCGGCGAAGCAATCACCCTGATCTAGAGCCTGAACCCACCCATCTGCCGCGCCAGGTCATCAGCCAGCCCGCGCAACGCCTGGCAATCCACCCGACACGCCTCCACCTGCGCCACCGTCTGGCGCGCCAGGTCGGAAATCCCCTGCACGTTGCGGTTGATCTCCTCGGTCACTGCCGACTGCTCCTCGGTGGCAGTGGCCACCTGCAGGTTCATGTCGGTGATGTGCTCCACCTGCCCGGTAATGGTGGTCAACGACGCTCCGGTCTGCTGGCTCGACGCCACGCCGGTGCCGGTCGCCGCCTGCCCCGCCTGCATCGACGCCACCGCGCTGCCCGCCCCCTGCTTGAGGCGCTGGATCATCTGCTGCACCTCGTCGGTGGACACCTGGGTTCGCTGGGCCAGGGTACGTACCTCGTCGGCCACCACAGCGAAGCCACGGCCCATCTCCCCGGCCCGCGCCGCCTCGATCGCCGCGTTCAACGCCAGCAGGTTGGTCTGCTCGGAAATGCTGCGGATCACCGCCAGCACCTCGTCGATGGACGCCACCTCCTGTGCCAGTTGGCCAACCGCACTGGCCGCCACGCCGATCTCGCCCGACATGCCTTCGATGTGCGCAATCGAGCGCTGCACCACCTCGCGCGCCTGCAACGCTTCGGTGCGCGCGGTCTGCGAGGCGTGCGCGGCCTGGCCGGCATTCTGCGCGATGTCCTGCACGGTGAGGCCCATCTGGTGCACGGCAGTGGCCACCATCTCGGTCATCTCCTGCTGGCGATGGGAGCGCGCGGCGGTGTCCTCCACCACCGCGCTCACCTGCCCCACGGCGCTGCGCAGGTGCTCGGTGGTGCGCAGCACCTCGCCGATCAGGTCGCGCTGGCTGTCCAGAAAACGGTTGAAACCCCGGGCCAGGTCGCCCAGTTCATCGGCCCGCGACTCGTCCAGGCGCTGGGTCAGGTCGCCACCGCCCTGGGCAATCGCGGTCAGCGCACCGGTCACCCGGCGCAGCGGGCGCACGATGCCGCGCGCCAGCCATACCACCAGCAGCAGCGACAGCAACGCCACCGCCGCGCCGATCAGGCTGGTGAGCCACACGGCCTGGTTCACCTGGGCGTAGATCTGCGCCTCGGGCACCTCGGCCACCAGGGTCCAGTTCAGGTCGCGCAGCGGCAGGCTCAGGGCCAGGTAGGTCTCGCCATCGCGCTCGAAGCGGCTCTGCTGCAGGCCCTCGTGCGGGGTCAACGCACGCTGGGCGGCGCCTTCGCCGATCTGCTCGGCCAACTGGCGCTTGCCGCTGAACTCGGACTGCGGGTGCACCTGGATCAGTCCATCGCCGCGCACCAGGAACACCCGGCCGCGCTCACCGAAACTGAAGTCGTGGATCAGTTGGGACAACTCGGTCATGCGCAGGCCCAGCCCGGCAATGCCCACCAGCTGGCCGGCTTTTTCCACCCGAAAGTCGATGAACAGCGCCAGGTCGCCACTGCTGATGTCCGTGTCGATATTGAGCAGGCGCGGCTTGCCACTGTCGATGAACCCGAAGAACCACGAGTCCTTCGGGTTGTCGCGGCTCAAGGTGCGGTCCAGCCCGCCCTGGTTGTAGTAGTGATTGCTGCGCGTGGCGGCGAACAGCGCGGTGAACGCCTGGTTGTGCACACGCACCGACTCCAGGTACTCGACGAACGCACCGGCCTGTTCGGGGGGCTCCCCCGCTGCCAGCCAGTCGCGCAACAGGGTGTTGTTGGCAATGTCGGCCGCCGCCGTCAGAGGCCGGCCCAACATGCGCTCGATATCGTTGCGCATGGCCTCGATGCTCGCCGGCAGCGCCGTCTCCACCAGGTAGCGCTCGGTCAGTCGATTGACCGCCACGGTGTAGATACCAACCACGATCAGAATGCTCGCCACCAGGGCCGCGCCCATGCTTGCGATCAATTGCCACTGGATACTGCGCCGCCAGAACTGCATGAATTTCCCCTGAGTTAAACCAGCCGTGTACCGCGAACACCAGGCCAATTGTATACAACAGAAAATACAATGCTAGCAGTCAGCCACACTCGGGCCGCTCACTGCCCCCAGGGGTCAGTGAGCCAGCACAGTAAAGAGGGAATGCACGCGAGGGGGAAATCAGCTGTTGCCGATTGTCCGGGCAATGACGTCGACCGTGGCGCTGACTTGCTCTTGATAACGGTCGAGGGCTTCCTGATGTGCCTGTTGCAGTTCGATCTGCTGCGAGCACAGGTTCAGGGCGGCCAGCACCAGCAACTTGTCGCCGATCAGCGACGGGTACTTGCGCTTGGTATCGGCCAGGGAGGCCTTGAGCATCTGCACCGCCTGCGCCAGGGTCTGCTCCTGACCTTCAGGGGCCTTGATCGAATAGTCATTGCCCATTATCGACACGACATTGATCGACTGCGCGGTGGTCTTCATGCGGTAACGGCGCCGCCACCGGCACGTTCAACCAGCGCCTGGATACGCGCGGCGGTTGCACCTTGCTTCTCTTCCTGCTCCATCAGGCTCAGTTGCAGGCTTTCGTTCTCGTCCTTGGCCTGGGCCAGTTCGTCGCTCAGCTGCGCGTTGCGCTCGGCCAGGTCGAGGTTCTTCTGCACCAGGTCGTTGACCAGTTGCTCCAGTTGACTCAGGGATGTTTCCAGCATGATTGCGTTCTCACGGTTTTTCAGGGGGCGCACACGATAAAGAAATCTCACCGCACTCGCCAGGGATATCGGGGCCAGAGCCTCGACCGGGTGCAGATTGACCCGTCGATCGGCAACCGGTTCCAGCGCTTGGTCGGATGCCGGGGTAAAAAAAATGACCGGTGGTTCACATTTAGTTACATGCCCCCTCAAGTCTGCCCTGCTTTGACCGATAGGCAATAAGAGTTGCCCCACGACGCATGGACCGCGCGCATTCCTATTCCCTGCCGGATAAAACCATGTCATTACGTAACATGAACATCGCCCCGCGCGCACTTCTGGGGTTTTCGCTGATCGGCGCCCTGATGCTTGCATTGGGCATCTTTGCCCTCAACCAGATGGGGCAGATACGCAAGGCCGGCGAAGCCATCGAACAGATCAGCGTGCCCAGCATCACCAACCTCGACCAGCTCACCCAACTCACCCTGCGCCTGCGCACGTTGTCCTACCGCCTGCTGCTCAACCGCGAAGCCGCCACCCTGCAGGACACCGTGCAACTGCTGGCCAAGCGCAATGCCCAGATCGACGAAGCGCGCCGGGCCTACGAGCCACTGATCGAAGGCGACGAGGAACGGGGCGCGTACAACCAGTACGTGCAGCTGCTCAACCAGTACCGCCAGCTCGAAAACCGCATGGTAAGCCTGTCGCAGGCCGGTGATGTGGAAGCACTGCGCAGCCTGATCAACCACGACCTGCTCGACAACTCCGAGCAGATCAGCGCAGTCACCGATCGCCTGGTCAAGATCAACACCGATCAGACCCGTCTGACCAACCAGACCGCCGCCACGCAATACGACACGGCCTTCACCCTGGTGATCGTGCTGCTGGTGGCCGCCACCGCACTGACCCTGCTGTGCGCGCTGCTGCTCACCCGCAGCATCGTCAAGCCGATCGACGAAGCGCTGCAGGCGGCCGAGCTGATCGCCGATGGCAACCTGACCAAACCGATCAACACCACCGGTACCGACGAAGCGGCGCGCCTGCTGCACGCCATGGGCAAGATGCAGCACAAGCTGCGCGACACCCTGCAGCAGATTGCCGGCTCCGCCACCCAGCTGGCCTCGGCTGCCGAAGAGCTGAATGCAGTCACCGACGAAAGCGCGCGCGGCCTGCAGCAGCAGAACAACGAGATCCAGCAGGCCGCCACTGCCGTCACCGAGATGACCAGCGCGGTGGAAGAAGTGGCACGCAACGCGGTGAGCACATCCGAGGCGTCCAAGCAGGCCACCCGCTCGGCCGGCGACGGTCGCGACCTGGTCATGGAGACCGTCAGCGCCATCGAGCGCATGAGTGCCGACGTGCAGGGTACTGCCGAGCTGATCGGCAACCTGGCCGGCGAGTCGCGTGACATCGGCAAGGTGCTCGATGTGATCCGCGGCCTGGCCGACCAGACCAACCTGCTGGCCCTCAACGCCGCCATCGAGGCGGCGCGTGCCGGTGAAGCCGGGCGCGGCTTCGCCGTGGTCGCCGACGAAGTGCGCGCTCTGGCCCACCGGACCCAGCAGTCGACCAGCGAAATCGAGCGCATGATCGGCAGCATCCAGGGCGGTACCGAACAGGCGGTGAACTCGATGCGCCACAGCACCGAACGCGCCGAGTCGACCCTGAGCATCGCCCGCGGCGCCGGCCTGTCGCTGGAGACCATCACCACCGCGGTGGCCGAAATCAACGAACGCAACCTGGTGATCGCCAGCGCCGCCGAAGAGCAGGCCCAGGTGGCCCGCGAAGTGGACCGCAACCTGGTGAACATCAACGACCTGTCGGTGCAGTCGGCCACCGGGGCGCACCAGACCAGCGCCGCGAGTGCCGAACTGTCTCGCCTGGCGGTGGGCCTGAACGGCCTGGTCGCACGCTTCAGCGTGTAGGTCGCCACCGGGCCCCGGCGCAGTGCGCGCCGGGCGCCCGGTTTTTTTCGATCGGCCCCCGCTCGCCGTCGAAAACACTATCTCGTCAGACTTATCTAAAGTTGCTCACAAACTATTCCTAATATTAAGTAGGAATATTCACTGCACTTTAACTTCGGCATCAAAAACCTCACGCCGCACGATAACTTTTCGCAATAACCTCCCCGCATTGCAGACTGGCATAAATACCAGTTTACAAATCAGAATAGCTCTACATCGGACATTACAGACACTTTAAGGCAAGTACCTGCGCGCTCGCTGAAAGTGTGTCGTTGTTCCGTTAGTTGCAGCTTCATCTAACCTCATCAGCATTGAAACTTTCGCCCGAATGCCTGGGAACGCCATGAACAATGCGGCACCTGCACCTGAAACGTCAGGCCTGAAGATAGAAACCCGTACCATCCACCCGGTGCCCCTCGACGAGCGTCACGGCAAGGCCTGGCACCTGGGCCCCTTCTGGTTTACCGGCAACTTCGTACTCACCACCATGGTCACCGGCTTCGTCGGGCCCGCCCTGGGTCTGGCCGCCTGGCAGGCGGTGCTGGCGATCCTGCTCGGGGTGGCCCTGGGCACCCTGTGCATGGCCCTGCATGCCAACCAGGGCCCGCGCCTTGGCCTGCCACAGATGATCCAGTCCCGTGCCCAGTTCGGCCTGCGAGGCGCCGTGCTGCCGTTCATGGCGGTGGTGTGCGTGTACATCGGCTTCAACGTGTTCAACGTGATCCTGGCCACCGATGCACTGACCACTGTGCTGCCGGGCAGCGATGCCTTCTGGTACGCACTGCTGATCGCGGTGGCCGTGGTGATCGCCGTGGTCGGACACGACCTGCTGCACACCGTGCAGCGCTGGCTCACCTACCTGCTGATCGGCGTGTTCGGCCTGCTCACCCTGGCAGCGCTGCTGTTGCTGGAGGCCGACACCGTTCAGCGCCAGCTGCAATTTTCCTGGTCGGGCTTTCTCATCCAGCTGTCGACCGCCGCCGGCTACCAGATCAGCTACTCGGTGTATGTCTCGGACTACTCGCGCTACCTGCCGCCCAGCACCTCGGCGCGCAAGGTGGTGCTGTGGACCTATCTGGGCGCCGCGGGCTCTGCGGTGTGGTTGATGTCACTGGGCGCACTGGTAGCCTCGGCAGTGGTGGCGCCCGAAGCCATCAGCAGCCTGCAACACCTGGGCAACCGCTTCCTGCCCGGCTTCGGCACCTTCGCGATCCTGATGGCGGTGCCGGCGCTGGTGGGCATCATGGCCGTCAACTGCTACGGCGCGCTGCTGACCGGCATCAGCGCGATCACCGCGTTTCGCCCGCTGGCGCCGGGGCTGGCCGGGCGCGCCCTGGGCCTGGGCGGCATTGGCGCGGTGGTGTACCTCACCGCCATCGCGTTGCCCGACAGCTACCTCGACAGCTTCAACCTGTTCCTGCAACTGATGCTGTATGTACTGGTGCCCTGGAGCGCAATCAACCTCACCGACTACTACCTGTTGCGCAAAGGCAACTACGTGATCCCGGCCATGTTCGACCCGGCGGGCGAATACGGCCAGTGGGCCTGGGCCGGCATCCTGGCCTACCTGGGGGGGCTGCTGGCGATGCTGCCCTTCGTGTCGCTGGCCGGCGTGCAAGGGCCGGTGGCGGTGGCGTTGTCCGGCGCCGACCTGGCCTTCGTTCCCGGCTTCATCGTTTCGGCCCTGCTGTACTGGCTCCTGATGCGCCACCTGCCCGGCACCCCGCCGCCCCCGGTCGCCGAGCGCAAGGCGCCGCAGCCATGACCCCATCCCCGCAAACCGTGCGTGTCGGGTGCTACCAGCTGGCGCCGGCCATTGCCAATCCAAGCTACAACCTCGACCGTACCCGGGTGGCCATCGCCGAGGCCGCCGAGCGCGGCGCGCAACTGCTGGTACTGCCCGAGCTGGCGCAGAGCGGCTACGCGTTCTACGACCGCGAAGAGGCCCACGCGCTGTCCGAGCCCCGTGACGGGCCGACCCTCGAGGCCTGGGCCCGGCAGGCCGCCAAGTACCAGATCATCGTGGTGGGCGGCTTCTGCGAGCGCCTGCCCGACGGCCAGGTGGCCAACAGCTCGGTGCTGATCGAGCCCGATGGCCGACGCACCTTCTACCGCAAGGCCCACCTGTGGGACCGCGAAACGCAGATCTTCACCCCCGGCAGCGAGCCGCCGCCGGTGGTGGACACCCACCTGGGGCGCATCGGCATGATGATCTGCTACGACCTGGAGTTTCCCGAATGGGTGCGCCTGGCGGCGCTGCGCGGTGCCCAGCTGCTGTGCGCACCGGTGAACTGGCCGGACACCTCCCGGCCCGGCTTCCAGCGCCCGGCCGAGGTCATCCGGGTTCAGGCCAGCGCCTCGGTGAACCGGCTGTTCGTCATTGCCTGCGACCGCTGTGGCGAGGAGCGCGGGGTTGGCTGGGTGGGCGGTTCGACCCTCACCGATGCCGACGGCTATGTGCTCAAGGGCGGCAAGCGTGTCGGCAAGAAGCAGCTGCTGCTGGCCGACATCAGGCTGGGCCAGGCACTGGACAAGCAGATCAGCGACCACAACCACGTGCTGGCCGACCGGCGCCCTGCGCTGTACCACGAGCTGCTGTGCGACTAGAACTCGATGCGCACGTCACCACGCGGCACGCTGCAGCACGACAGGATATAGCCTTCGGCCTCGTCGTCCTCGGTGATGCCGCCGTTGTGCTCCATGTCCACCTCGCCACCCAGCTTGAGCACCTTGCAGGTGCCGCAGATACCCATGCCGCAGGCCTTGGGGATCATCAGCCCGAGCTTGGCGGCTGCCGCATGCACCGTCTCGCCCGGCGCCACGCGGATGCTCTTGCCGCTGGCGGTGAACTCCACCTGGTGCTGGTCGGCCACGTCCACCTCGGCGGCCTCGGCGGCCTGCTCGGCGTTCTCTACCGCATCGGCCTTGGCCTCGGGCGGCGTGGCGCCGAACGACTCCTCATGGTAGCGCTGCATGTCATAGCCGCTGGCTTCGAGCATGCGCTTGACCGCGTTCATGTAGGGCGTAGGCCCGCAGCAGAAGATCTCGCGTTCCAGGTAATCGGGCGCGATCAGCTCCATCAGCTTCTGGTTCAGGTAGCCGCGATAACCGGCCCATGCCTCGCCCAGGCCATGCTTCTCGCAGATGATGTGCAGGCTGAAGTTGTCGATCCGCGAGGCCATGTGCTCCAGCTCGCGGTGGTAGATGATGTCCTTGGGCGAACGCGCGCTGTGCACGAACACCATGTCGACATTGGCATTGGTGTCATAGAACCAGCGCGCCATGGACATCACCGGGGTGATGCCCACCCCGCCGCTCAGGTACAGCACCCTGGGGCTGGGGAAGTCCATCGCGTTGAACAGCCCCACCGGCCCGTGCACGGCCAGCTCCTGGCCTTCATGCAGGGTGTCGTGCAGCCAGTTTGAAACCTTGCCGCCGGGTACGCGCTTGATGGTCACCGAAAAGCTGTAGGGCACCGAGGGCGAGCTGGAGATGGTGTACGAACGCATGATCGGCTGACCGTCGATTTCCAGCTCCAGGGTCACGAACTGCCCGGGCTTGAAGAAGAACAGGATCGGCTGGTCGGCCATGAAGCAGAAGGTGCGCACATCCCAGGTTTCCTGAATGACCTTGACGCAGCGCACGGTATGCCGGCCGTTGGCCCAGGTCTGAGTGGTCACCGGGTTGAGGAAGTTGTTCGACATGCTCGTCTCCGCGGCCGATCGGGGCCTGTTATGGCGACGATGATGCGCAAGGTGCAGGCGGCGCACATTCCTGTTCGCGACATCGGCGTACTTATCGCGACCAGCCCCCGCCCACAAGGGCTCGCGCGTCGGGAACGGATCTGGCCATGTCGCCCATGGGCATGGTTGCCGGCGCGGGCGAACGCACACTCCATCGCACATCAACCTGCTGTCTGAGCCCTGCGTCGCCACACGAACGATTAGCCACTTTCGCGGCCCGCACGGGCCATGAGGACCTGAACGATGGACGTCACCGCAACCTTGAGCCTGGGCGACCCACTGGACGCTGCACGCAAGGCCACCGCCGACATGCTGCAGACCCGCGAGCGCACCTTCTCGCTGCCGCAACCCTTCTACACCGATGAGCGGCTGTTCCAGATCGACATGCAGGAGATTTTCCACAAGGAATGGCTGATTGCAGGCATGACCTGCGAGATCCCGGCCAAGGGCAACTACCTGACCCTGCAGATCGGCAAGAACCCGATCATCGTGATCCGCGGTGCCGAGGGCAAGGTGCATGCCTTCCACAACGTGTGCCGCCACCGTGGCTCGCGCCTGTGTACCAGCGACAAGGGCAAGGTGGCCAAGCTGGTGTGCCACTACCACCAGTGGACCTACGAGCTGGACGGGCGGCTGCTGTTCGCCGGCACCGAGATGGGCGACGACTTCGACATGCAGCAGTACGGTCTCAAGCCGGTGAACGTGAAGACCGCCGGTGGGTACATCTTCGTCAGCCTGGCCGACAACCCGCCGGCGATCGATGACTTCCTCGCCACCCTGGCCCATTACATGGAGCCCTACGACATGGAGAACACCAAGGTGGCGGTGCAGACCACCCTGATGGAAAAGGCCAACTGGAAGCTGGTGCTGGAGAACAATCGCGAGTGCTACCACTGCAACGCCTCGCACCCGGAGCTGCTCAAGACCCTGCTCGAATGGGACGACGTCACCGACCCGCGCGCCGACCAGGCGTTCAAGGATCACGTGGCGGCCAGCGCTGCGGCGTGGGACGCGGAGAAGATCCCCTATGCGCATGCCAGCTTCGGCCTGCGCAACCGTATCGTGCGCATGCCCCTGCTCAAGGGCACGCTGTCGATGACCCTGGACGGCAAGCTGGGCTGCCAGAAACTGATGGGGCGCATCCAGAACCCCGACCTGGGCTCGATGCGCATCCTGCACCTGCCGCATTCGTGGAACCACTGCATGGGTGATCACATCATCGTGTTCACGGTATGGCCGATCAGTGCCCAGGAGAGCATGGTCACCACCAAGTGGCTGGTGCACAAGGATGCGGTTGAGGGCGTGGACTACGACCCGGCACGCATGCGCCAGGTGTGGGACGCGACCAACGACCAGGACCGGCGCCTGGCCGAAGAGAACCAGCGCGGCATCAACTCGACGGCGTACCAGCCGGGGCCGTATTCGAAAACCTACGAGTTTGGCGTGGTGAATTTCGTGGACTGGTACAGCGAGCGGATGCTGAGCAACCTGGGCGCGGCGCCGGCGCCGTATCTCAAAGGTGTGGCGGCGCAGTAATACTGGGGCCGCTTTGCGGCCCATCGCGGGTCAAGCCCGCTCCCACAAGGGCCGCGTAGATCTTGTGGGAGCGGGCTTGGCCCGCGATGAGGCCGGTGCCAACTGTACAAATTTTGAACAACACCCGCAAACCCCAGCCCCTACTGCCCCATACCTACTCCACCAACACTTTATCCACAGCCACACCCACAGCAATTGTGAGCAACCCTTGTGGAAAACTTCCGCCCAGCGCCCTTCAATCCACAGCGTGCAATAGATCAAAAAGTGATCAAACCTCTGTAAGCCTTTGAATACGTGCCCCCCAGCACTGCACGAACACCTTATCCACAAAGCCGCCAACAGACTTTGTGTGCAAGTAGCCCTCTTTGCAAAACCCATGTGGATAAACCGCCGAAACCCCCGATTTTCGCTGCCGCGTGAGTATTTCGCGGTGGATTGACGAGGTTTTGTGCGTTTTTTGATCAAATAGCTGAACACCTTTAACCACGTGGCCTGCAGCCATGTCCGAACAGATTATCCACAGAGCCGCCAACAAGGATTGTGAGCAAAACTGCCGTCTCGCTGGACGACGGGCATGAAAAAACCGCGAAAAATTCGCGGCGCGTATTGATCACTATTTGAACAATAGGCTGCAGGCCACGTATTACGTGGCCTGCAGCCATAGGCAAACACTTTATCCACAGAACCGCCAACAGACTTTGTGCACAACCCTTCAGCGCAGCACACCCTCCTCCACCAACAGCTTCAGGATCGCCTCGGCGCCTTCGCTCGGGGTCACGCCCTTGAGTACCTGTCCACCGCCGCCACTGGCCTTCGCCGTGGCGGCTTTCATGCGGTCGGCACCGCTCTTGGCCTTGATTACCTTGAGGCGTTTGGGCCGGGGTCTGGCCGGCTGCAATACAGCATCTGTGAATAACTCGTCCTCCACCACCGCCACCTCATGGGCCGCCAACAGCCCGCGTTGCGCCGGCCCATAGGCGCTCTGGCGCGGCACCGGCGCGGCGTTATCCACAGTGGCGAGCATCGGCAGGCGCACGCTCAGGCGACGCCGCTGCCCCCGTGGCAGGGCCTGCAGCACCTGGGCCACGCCATTGTGGATGGATTCCACCTGCGCCAGCCCCACCACCAGCGGCCAACCCAGGCGCTCGGCCAGCAGAAACGGCAGCATGCCCGAGCCTTCGCCGGTTTCGGCCTGGCTGCCGCTCAGCACCAACTGCGCCCCCGCCTCGCGCAGGTAGTCGCCGAGCACGCCCAGCACATCGGCGCCTGCGGGCTGCTGCAACACGTCCAGCTGCGCCAGCCCCATGCCCAGGTACGCGCGCAGCGCAGGCTCGTGCGGGTCGCCGGCATGCAGCACCTGCAGGTTATCCCCAGCCAGTTGCAACCCCAGTTCCACAGCCCGCGCATCCTGTTCGGCGCGGCGCATGCGCCCCGAGGTGGGGTGGGCGCCGATCGAGACCAGGCTGATGACCTTGGTGTTCATGAATGCCCCCTCAGGCCGCATCGCGCCGGGCGCTGTTGCGATAGTTGTCCACAGCCTCGATCAGCGCCTGCAAAATCGCCGCGCTGTCGCCGATGACCGCCAGGTCGGCACGCTTGATCATGTCGCAGCCGGGGTCCAGGTTGATCGCCACCACCTTGTCGCAGGCACCGATGCCCTGCAGATGCTGGATCGCCCCGGAGATACCCACAGCCACATACACCCGCGCCGTGACCCAGGTACCGGTGGCCCCCACCTGGCGATTGCGCGGCATGAAGCCATCGTCCACCGCCACCCGCGAGGCCCCTTCGGTGGCCCCCAGCGCGGCGGTGGCCCTGTGGAAAAGTGCCCAGTCCTTGACCCCGTTGCCGCCCGACAGGATGAATTCGGCCTCGGCCATGGCGATGGTGGCCGGGTCCACCGGCACCGGGCCGAGGTCTTCGATACGCGCCAGGCTGCGCGCCGCGCCTGTGGACAACTCCACCGGCAGGGCTTCATGGCGGGTTTCGCTGACCGGCTCGGCACATTCGGCCGCCGCCAGGATCAGGCGCGCCAGCCCGCGTACCAGGTCCTGCTGGCCAGCCCCGGCGCGCCCGCTGCACAGTCCGTCCTTGACCTGCCACACCCGCGTGGCCGGGCGCTCGCCCAGCGCCGCGGCAAGGCGCCGGCCCAGCTCGCCGCCACCGCTGCGGCTGTCGGGCAGCAGCCAGTGGCGCGGGTTGAACTGGTTATCCACAGCCCGCAGGCCTTGCACCCGCTGCTCCGGTGCATAACCTGCGAACGCGTCACCGTCGATCTGCAGCAGGCGGTCGACGCCGAACGTGCCGAAGGCGGTTTCCTTGTGCTCGCCAAACACCACTGCCAGCACCGCGCCGTCGCTGCCGGCCAGGCCGTGGGCCAGCCCGAGCACATCCCGGTCGTGGCTGCTCAGGCGCCCGCCGACCATGTCCGGCACCACCACGATGTAGAACGCCGGCAACGGCACCTGATGCAGCGGCACCAGCACCTCGGCGGCGGCGCTGCGCTTGCTCGTAGCGCCCTGGCTGGCGCCGCTGCGATCGATGCGCTTGATCCCATTGGGGCCGATGAAGCCCACCGCATGCGGGTTCTTGCGCAGCACGCCATTGGGCCCCATCCACTGCGTCTGTTGGGCCTGCATGGCTGCGTGCAGCGGGTGCAGACGGTTGCGTGCAATCCACTCGGCACGCGGGTCACGCCGGATGATGTCGCTCATGGGTCCACCTGCGCAGGTTCTGGTTGGCTTGCTACCGGCGTGCTGGCAACCGTCGCTTCACGCAGCGCGTCGGCCACCAGCTCGGCCAGGTCCTTGATCTGCGGGCGTGGTTCGACCACGCCTTCGAGCATCGCGGTGCACTGCGGGCAGCCCACAGCCACCACCTCGGCGGCGGTCTCGCGGATGTCCTGCATGCGCATGTCGGGAATGCGCTGCTTGCCCGGAATGTCGGTGATCGGCGCACCGCCACCGCCGCCGCAGCAACGCGAGCGAAAGCCGGAGCGCGCCATCTCGCGCACCTCGATGCCCAGCGCGCGCAGCACCTGGCGCGGCGCCTCGTACTCGCCGTTGTAGCGGCCCAGGTAGCACGGGTCGTGATAGGTCACGCTGGCGCCCTTGTGCGGCGCCAGGTCGAGGCGGCCGGCGGCGATCAACTCGGCGATGAAGCTGCTGTGATGCTGCACCTGGTAGTGCCCGCCCAGCGCGCCGTATTCGTTCTTCAGTACATGGAAGCTGTGCGGGTCGCAGGTGACGATGCGCGTGAAGCGGTACTGCGCCAGGGTCCGGATATTGCGCCGGGCCAGTTGCTGGAAGGTGGCCTCGTCGCCCAGCCGGCGGGCCACGTCGCCGCTGTCGCGTTCCTCCAGGCCAAGCACGGCAAAGCCTACATTGGCCGCCCTGAGCACCTTGACGAAGGCGCGCAGGGTGCGCTGGTTGCGCATGTCGAAGGCGCCGTCACCCACCCACAACAGCACGTCGGTGCCGTGCACCTCGCCCAGCACCTCGAGGTCGAGGTCGGCGGCCCAGTTCATGCGCCCGCCCGGGGCGAAGCCGCCGGGGTTGTCGGTGGCGATCAGGTTGTCCAGCACCTCGGCGCCCTTGTTCGGCGTGGCGCCTTTTTCCAGGGTCAGGTGGCGACGCATGTCGACGATCGCATCCACGTGCTCGATCATCATCGGGCACTCTTCCACGCACGCCCGACAGGTGGTGCACGACCACAGCGTGTCGGCATCCACCAGGCCGTCGACGATCGGCTGGTGCGGGTTGCCGCCGTGTTCGCCGAGCGGTTTGCCGGGGTACGGGCTGCCGGCAAACTTCGCATCGGTGCCACCCGCCAGGCCCACCACCATGTCCTGGATGAGTTTTTTCGGGTTCAGTGGCTGGCCGGCGGCGAACGCCGGGCACGCGGCCTCGCATTTGCCGCATTGCACGCAGGCGTCGAAGCCAAGCAACTGGTTCCAGGTGAAGTCCCTGGGTTTTTCCACACCCAGCGGTGCGCTCGGGTCTTGCAGATCCAGCGGCTTGAGCCCGGTGGAGCGTCCGCCGCCGAAGCGTTCGGCGCGCCGGTGCCAGGCCAGGTGCAGGGCACCGGCGAAGGCGTGCTTCATCGGCCCGCCCCAGGTCATGCCGAAGAACAGCTCGCTCACACCCCACAGCACGCCCAGCCCGAGCAAGGCCACCAGCACCCAGCCACCGGTACCTTCGGGCAGGATGCCGGCTACCGGCAGAGTGGCGATGAAGAAGCTGGCGGAAAACACCAGCAGGCTTTTCGGCAGGCGCATCCAGGGGCCTCTGGACAGGCGCGCGGGCGGGTTCAGCCGGCGCCTGTAGACGAACAGCGCACCGCCGAACATCAAGGCGGTGGCCACCAGCAGGGCGTAGCCGAGGAGGCGGTTGTGCAGGCCGAAACCGTGCACCAGGATCGCCAGTACGGCGGCCAGCACGAAGCCGCCGGCGGTGGCGACGTGGGTGTTGGCCATGTACCTGTCGCGGGCAACCACGTGGTGCAGGTCGACCATGTACCGGCGTGGCATGGCCAGCAGGCCCTTGAGCAGCTCGACCCGCGATGGCCGGCCTTGGCGCCACATCCGCACGCGCCGCAGCGCGCCGAGCACGGCCAGGCCGAGGGCGGCAAACAGCAGCAGGGGTAGCAGGGTGTTCAACATGGGAAGCTCCCACACTCGATATGATCGGTTGCACACACTGTGGGAGCGGGCTTGACCCGCGATGGCGGCACGCCTGACACACCGCAGTGCTTGCATCGCGGGTCAAGCCCGCTCCCACAAAAAGCCCGAGCGACCGGGACAATCGGTTCACAGAGCGATCAGAAATCCTTGCACAGGCGCAAGGCGTCGTAGATCGCCGCATGGGTGTTGCGCTGCGCCACGCAATCGCCGATCCGGTACAGCAGGTACCCCTCCCCCGGCTGGCTCAATATCGGCTGCGGCTCAATCGCGAACAGCGCCTCCACATCGATCTGGCCCTTGTTGCGCGAGCCCTCCTTGAGTGCGTAGTACAGGGTCTCGTCGGGGCGCACACCGTTCTCGATCACCACCTGGTCGACCACCCGCTCCTCCCGTGCCCCGGTGTATTCGTTCTCCAGCACTGCCACCAACTTGTCGCCCTCGCGGTAGACCTTCTCCAGCATCAGGTCGCCGGTCATGATCACTTCCTTGGGGTACAGGCTGCGGTAGTAGGTGGGGAACGAGGTGCCGCCAATCGCCACTCCCGGCTTGATGTCGTCGGTGACGATCTCCACCTGGCTGCCCTTGTCGGCCAGAAAATCCGCCACCGACATGCCGGTGAATTCGCAGATGGTGTCGTACACCAGCGCGGTCTTGCCCGGCGCCACCGTGCCGTCGAGCACGTCCCAGCTGCTGACCACCAGGCCCTCGGCCGCGCCCCAGTGCTCGTTCTGCTCGATGAACGGGTGCCCGCCCACCGCCAGCACCACCACGTCGGGGCGCAGGTCCATGAGGGTGTCGACGTCCGCCGCCGTACCCAGGCGCAGGTCGACCTTCAGCCGCGCCAGCTCCAGCTGGTACCAGCGCGTGATGCCGGCGATCTGGTCGCGTTGCGGAGCCTTGGCGGCGATGCTGATCTGCCCGCCGATCGCCTCCTTCTTCTCGAACAGGGTCACGTCATGCCCACGCTCGGCCGCCACCCGCGCCGCCTCCATGCCGGCCGGGCCGGCACCGACCACCACCACCTTGCGTCTGGGGCCGGTGGATTTCTCGATGATGTGCGGCACGCCCATGTATTCCCGCGAAGTGGCGGCGTTCTGGATGCACAGCACGTCCAGGCCCTGGTACTGGCGGTCGATGCAGTAGTTGGCGCCCACGCACTGCTTGATCTGGTCGATCTGGCCCATCTTGATCTTGGCGATCAGGTGCGGGTCGGCGATGTGCGCGCGGGTCATGCCGACCATGTCCACGTAGCCGCCCTCCAGAATGCGCGTGGCCTGGTTGGGGTCCTTGATGTTCTGCGCGTGCATCACCGGCACGCTCACCACCTCCTTGATGCCCGCCGCCAGGTGCAGGAACGGCTCGGGCGGGAAGCTCATGTTGGGGATCACGTTGGCCAGGGTGTTGTGGGTGTCGCAGCCCGAGCCGATCACGCCGAAGAAGTCCAGCATGCCGGTAGCGTCGTAGTACCTGGCGATTTCCTTCATGTCCTCGTGGCTGAGGCCATCGGGGTGGAACTCGTCGCCGCAGATGCGCATGCCCACGCAGAAGTCGGGGCCGACTTCCTCGCGCACCGCCTTGAGCACTTCCAGGCCGAAGCGCATGCGGTTCTCGAAGCTGCCGCCCCATTCATCGGTGCGCTTGTTGACCCGCGGGCTCCAGAACTGGTCGATCATGTGCTGGTGCACTGCCGACAGTTCCACCCCGTCCAGCCCGCCTTCCTTTGCGCGGCGCGCGGCCTGCGCGTAGTTGCCGATCACGCGCCAGATCTCCTCCGGCTCGATGGTCTTGCAGGTGGCGCGGTGCACCGGTTCGCGGATGCCCGAGGGCGACATCAGGGTCGGCCAGTGATAGCCGTCCCAGCGCGAGCGCCGGCCCATGTGGGTAATCTGGATCATGATCTTGGCGCCGTGCTTGTGCATGGCGTCGGCCAGGTTCTGGAAGTGCGGGATGATGCGGTCGGTGGCCAGGTTGACCGAGGCCCACCACTGCTGCGGGCTGTCGATGGCCACTACCGACGAACCACCGCAGATGGCCAGGCCGATACCGCCTTTGGCCTTCTCTTCGTAGTACTTCACGTAGCGCTCGGTGGTCATGCCGCCGTCGGTGGCGTACACCTCGGCGTGTGCGGTGCTCAGTACCCGGTTGCGGATGGTCAGCTTGCCGATCTGCAGCGGCTGGAACATTGCTTCGAAAGCCATGGCGGGTTCCTCGACTTACAGGGGCTTGACGATGAACAGGCCGTCGTCGTGGCCGTGTTCCGAACCGCCGTAGACCTGCTCGGCGACCGTGCGAAGGGGGCTGCCGCGGGCCGCCAGGATCTGGTCCATGGCGCCGGCGAACCAGCCGGTGAACATGTAGTCGACCTTGCGCCCGACCTTGCCGTACACATAGACGAAGGCCGAGTGTTCGAGCCTGACGCTGGCGGTACCCCTGTCGAGGTCGATGTCCTGGATCGTGAACAGCCCCCAGCCGCGTTGCGACAGGCGCTTCATGTAGTGCTCGAACACCGCCACGCCCTGCAGGCCGTGGCATTCGGCCTCCTTCTCGCACCAGTGCCAGGCCGACTTGTAGCCGGCCTTGTACAGAATCTCGGCGTAGGCGTCGGCGCCCAACACCTCTTCAATGCCCATGTGGTTGTTGACGAAGAAATGTCGCGGCACGTACAGCATCGGCAGCGCGTCGCTGGTCCACACACCGGTTTCGCTGTCGACTTCGATGGGCAATTGCGGGGCGATCTTGGCCATGGAAACTGAACTCCATAAAAGAAAAAGGATGCGGCTGGGTGAGGCGTGGGGTTACTCGCCCCAGACGTCTTTCAGGACATTGACCCAGTTCTCGCCCATGATCTTGCGCACCATCCGCTCGGGGTGGCCGCGCTTGAGCAGGGTTTCGGTGAGGTTGGGAAATTCGCCCACGGTGCGGATGCCCAGCGGGTTGATGATCTTGCCGAAGCTGGTGAGGCGGCGCGCATAGCCCTTGTCGTGGGTCAGGTACTCGAAGAAGTCCTGGCCGTGGCCCTGGGTGAAGTCGGTGCCGATGCCGATGGCGTCTTCACCCACCAGGTTCATGGTGTATTCGATGGCCTCGGCGTAGTCGTCGATGGTCGCGTCGATACCCTTGGCCAGAAACGGCGCGAACATGGTCACGCCGACAAAGCCGCCATGGTCGGCGATGAACTTCAATTCGGCATCGGACTTGTTGCGCGGGTGCTCCTTGAGCCCGGAGGGCAGGCAGTGGGAATAGCACACCGGTTTTTTCGATTCGAGGATGACTTCCTCGCTGGTTCGGGAGCCGACGTGGGACAGGTCGCACATGACCCCCACGCGGTTCATCTCGGCGACGATTTCGCGACCGAAGCCGGACAACCCGCCGTCGCGCTCATAGCAGCCGGTACCCACCAGGTTCTGGGTGTTGTAGCACATCTGCACGATGCCCACGCCCAGCTGCTTGAAGATCTCCACGTAGCCGAGCTGGTCCTCGAAGGCATGGGCGTTCTGGAAGCCGAAGAGGATGCCGGTCTTGCCCTGCTCCTTGGCCTTGCGGATGTCGGCGGTAGTGCGTACCGGCAGTACCAGGTCGCTGTTTTCGCGAATCAGCTTCTGGCTGGCGACGATGCTGTTGATGGTGGCCTGAAAGCCCTCCCACACCGAGACAGTGCAGTTGGCGGCAGTGAGGCCGCCCTTGCGCATGTCCTCGAACAGCTCGCGGTTCCACTTGGCGATGATCAGCCCGTCGATAACGATGCTGTCTGCGTGCAATTCGGCCGGGCTCATCAGGCTGTCCCCTTGTATGACGTTGCGGCGCCGAATCGTCTGCCGGCGCTTTGGGGCCAGCATATGCCTAGGCGCCAGGTCGCCAGGATGCAAAAACGACAGGGGAATTGCCGAAAACGTCAAGGTGCGACAAAGGGCCCGGGCGGCACCCGTCGGGAAGGTGCCGAACAGTGTCGACGATTGCCCGCTCGCCATGCTGTTCTTTGCTACGGTGCTTTGCGAGAATCGCGGATCCTTTACGCGCACCCTGGTGGGAGACTCTGTAGATGAAATCGCTGGTATGGCTTGTGCTTGCGGCTGTGGCGCTGGGCGCACAGGCCGAGGAAAGTGACGCTCCCACCCCGTGCGACAACGTCGAGACGGCCCAGCAGAACTACGCCTGCGCCGCCTACAGCCGTACGGTTGCCGAACGCGAGCTGAACGCCGCCTTCGGCGACCTGCTCGAACGCATCAAGGAACAGTATGCCGGCCAGGGTGCGAAGATCACCGAACTGAGCAGCCGCCTGAACGCCGCCCAGAACCTGTGGAAGCAAGTACGCGACGCCGACTGCAAGGTCGAGACCTTCGACAGCACACCGGGCAAGGAGTACGACGCCGCACTGAACACCTGCCTGGCGCAACGCAGCGACGACCGCTCCGAATACCTGCAGTCCCTTGGCCTGCAAAACTCCGATTGAGGCAACCCATGAAAATCTGCGGCATCGAAATCAAGGGCAGCGAAGCCCTGCTGGCCGTGGCCAGCCTGGACGCCGGCCAGCCCGTGCACGTTGGCGTGGCCACCAAGAAGATCGGCCTGGAGGATGACGAGGATGCCGCCCAGGTAAAGGCATTCGCCGCACAGGTCAGAGCCTTTGTCAGCGAGCATGGCATCGGGCAACTGGCGATCAAGAAGCGCAGCAAGAAGGGCGACTTTGCCGGCGGCCCGACCACCTTCAAGATCGAGGGCGTGCTGCAGTTGCTGGACAACTGCACGGTGGAGCTGGTGTCGCCGCAGACCGTCAGCGCCCAGGCCAAGAAGCACAATCTCGAGCTGCCGGGAACGCTGAACAAGTATCAGCATGAGGCCTACAAGAGCGCCTGTGCGGCGCTGCTCAAGCGCGGCTGAGGGCGCCTGCGCACGTCACTGATCTAGCCAAAAACGACCTGTTCATAGGTATGCCGGCCATGCCCCTTGTCGCCACCGCGCAGCGCTCCCAGAATCGGGGCACCCTTCGCCTCGAACAAGGACAACCGCCATGATGCACGCCGATTTGATCGATCAGGACGACCTGCTGGGCCAACTGCGCGCCCTGGGCTTCGAGATGCCTGCCGGCGCTAGCGCCGAGCAGGCCTGCGAATGTGCGGTACGCGGCTTGAGCGCGGAACGCGCCCGGGCCCTGCGCGGCCTGGTGGAGCAGTTGTACACCGGCAGCGCGACGATACTGCCGGCGGTGCGCCAGGCGATCGACAAGCAGTTGCTGCCGGCGCTGGCGAACCACAAAAGCCTTCACGGTTGACCCCATCGCGGGTCAAGCCCGCTCCCACAGGCGCTTCACTGCCCTTCAGAGCAGCGATGTACCGGTGGGAGCGGGCTTGACCTGCGATGCGGTCGGCCTGGTCTACAGCCTCACACTGGCAAACGTCGACTCATTGCGCGCCTGACTCAGCGCCGACATCGGCCCGGCCAGCGGCGACAGCACCAGCGCCTGCGGCAGCGGCATCATCGCCACCTGCTGGGCCGTGTTCGAGCCTACCCGCTCATCACGCGGCGGTATCCCGAAGTATTCCCGGTAGCACTTGGAAAAGTGCGGCGTGGACACGAACCCGCACACCGATGCCACCTCGATGATCGACATCGGCGTCTGCTTGAGCAGCTGCCGCGCACGAATCAGCCGCAGCTTCAGGTAATAGCGCGACGGCGAACAATGCAGGTACTTCTGGAACAACCGCTCCAGCTGGCGCCGCGACACCGCCACGTACACCGCCAGTTCGTCCAGGTCGATCGGCTCTTCGAGGTTGGCCTCCATCAGCGCCACGATTTCCTGCAGCTTGGGCTGGTTGGTACCGAGCATGTGCTTGAGCGGCACGCGCTGGTGGTCCTGCTCGTTGCGGATACGCTCGTACACGAACATCTCCGAGATCGCCGCCGACAGCTCGCGGCCATGATCGCGACTGATCAGGTGCAGCATCATGTCCAGCGGCGCGGTGCCG
This sequence comes from Pseudomonas sp. 8209, assembly GCF_028682105.1. Lineage (NCBI taxonomy): Bacteria > Pseudomonadati > Pseudomonadota > Gammaproteobacteria > Pseudomonadales > Pseudomonadaceae > Pseudomonas > Pseudomonas sp. 8209. The sequence continues at coordinate 13,238 of NZ_JANIAH010000013.1, read as the reverse complement.
CCCGAGCTGGTGAAGCGGTTGCGGTCCAGGGTAAACAGGCGCGTGCTCATGCTCACCCGCGGGAAGGCCTCCTGCATCGCGGCCAGGCACTCCCAGTGCACGCTGCAATCGAAGCCATCGAGCAGCCCCGCACAGGCCAGCGCCCAGCTGCCGGTACACACCGCCCCCAGTCGGCGCGACTGGCGGGCCTGGCTCTGCAGCCAGGTCACGTGTTCACGGGTCACGGTGCGCTGGATGCCGATGCCGCCACACACGATCACGGTGTCCATCGCCGGCGCCGCATGCATCGCCGAATCGGGAGTGATCTGCAGGCCGTCGCTGGCCCACACCTGACCGCCATCCACGCTCAGTGTGCTCCAGCGATACAGCTCGCGACCCGACAACTGGTTGGCCATGCGCAGCGGCTCGACCGCGGAGGCCAGGGAGATCAGCGTGAAGTTGTCCAGCAGCAGGAAACCGATGGATTGGGGGGTGCGGTTCTGGTTTGGGGTTGCGGAGTTGTACGACGTCATCGCGATCTCTCCTCACACAATGCAGGGTGTGCCTCAGGCTCGGGCTTTTTGTCATGGCCCCGGTTCGATTGCAGGGGCTTTGCCAAACCCAACGCAAATGCCATGCCCAAACTTGAATACGCATTCAACAACACCTGAAAACGACATCGCGATGTGTCTAGTTCGCCCACGCCCGCAGGGTCGCTTTTAAACGCAAAAGGCCGGGCCAAAGCCTGTCTGTAGTCCCGTTGTGAAATTGGGTAGCACTTGTGGGAAGGATGCCCAGAAACGACAACGCGCGGTGTCACCGCGCGTGCTGGAAGGGGTGGCGTGGCCAGTGAATCGCCATCGGCCGGGGTGCGTCAAAACGCAGCGCTCGCTCAAGGTAGTGGACCAAAACGGCGCAGCCACGCCTCAGCATTCGATGGCGTTCACCGCCAGGCCGCCGCGAGAGGTTTCCTTGTACTTGTCGTGCATGTCGGCGCCGGTGTCGCGCATGGTGCGGATCACCCGGTCGAGGGAGATGAAGTGCTCGCCGTCACCGCGCAAGGCCATCTGCGCGGCGTTGATCGCCTTGACCGCGGCAATCGCGTTGCGCTCGATGCATGGCACCTGCACCAGCCCGCCAACCGGATCGCAGGTCAGCCCCAGGTTGTGTTCCAGGCCGATCTCGGCGGCGTTCTCAAGTTGCGCCGGGGTGGCCCCGAGCACTTCGGCCAGGCCCGCCGCCGCCATTGCGCAGGCCGAGCCGACCTCGCCCTGGCAGCCGACTTCGGCGCCGGAGATCGACGCGTTCTTCTTGCACAGGATGCCCACCGCCGCCGCGCCCAGAAAGAAGTCCACCACGCTGGCTTCGCTGACCTCGTCGCTGAAGCGCATGTAGTAGTGCAGCACCGCCGGGATGATGCCTGCCGCGCCGTTGGTGGGGGCGGTGACCATGCGCCCGCCTGCGGCATTTTCCTCGTTGACCGCCAGCGCATACAGGTTGACCCACTCCATGGCACTGAGGGTGGAGCCGATCACGTTGGGCTTGCCCAGCTCCTGCAGGCTGCGGTGCAGGCGTGCCGCGCGGCGGCGCACATTGAGCCCGCCCGGCAGGATGCCCTCGTGGCGCAGGCCGTTTTCGACACAGGCCTGCATGGCCCGCCACAGGGTCATGAGCCCGGCACGGATTTCAGCCTCGCTGCGCCACACCTTTTCGTTCTCCAGCATCAGTTGCGACACGCGCAGGTCGTGCTGCCGGCACAAATCCAGCAGTTCCACGGCACTGTTGAAGTCGTAGGGCAGCACGGTGGTGTCGGCGTCCAGCACACCGCTGGCCGCCTGCGCCGCGTCCACCACGAAGCCGCCGCCCACCGAGTAGTAGGTATCGCGGTGCAGCTCGCCCTGCTCGCCCTCGGCGATCAGGGTCAGGGCGTTGGGGTGGTACGGCAGGTTCTCGTCCAGCAGGCGCATGTCGCGGGCCCAGACGAAGCCGACCGGCCAGCGTCCGTCCAGCAGCAGGCTGTCGGTTTCGCGCAGCGTGGCGATGCGCGGGGCGATCTGCGCCGGGTCGATGGCGTCCGGCCATTCGCCCATCAGGCCCATGATCACCGCGTTGTCACTGCCGTGACCGATGCCGGTGGCCGACAGCGAGCCGTACAGGCGCACCTCGATACGCCGCACTCGGGCCAGCAGGTTGCGCTCGCGCAGCCCCTGCACGAACAGCGCTGCGGCGCGCATCGGGCCGACGGTGTGCGAGCTTGAAGGGCCGACACCGATCTTGAACAGGTCGAACACACTGATGGCCATGCCGCGTACCTCTGGCTGCTACGCTGAAAAGGCGGCAATCCGCCGGTTTCGCGCATCATCAGGCTTTTGTCAGCGACCACGACGTCTGCAACCGACGCGCTCTTGTCCAGCAGCGCCGCCCGTTGCCAGGGCAGGACCTGCGCCGTTTTTTTGCGGTGCACATGCGCCAGAACCGCGTTTTTCGAGGCCGACGACACTGTAAGCGACCTCATTGGCACTGGATGCGACCCTGCCTGTACTGGATACGACGCACCCGGTAGGCGTTTGATTTTCGCTGTTAGATGATCGGTACCGACTCGATTGCACGGCCCCTGTCCCGTGGGACATCCGAAAAAAACCAGGAGTCCACCATGAAAGGTTCACCCCCGCTGTTGCTGGCCGCGCTGCTGAGCCTGCCGGCGCTGGCCCAGGCCGTGGAGCCCGAGCAGTGCCACACCGTCAACTTCTCCGACGTCGGCTGGACCGACATCACCGTGACCACTGCAGTCACCAGTGCGGTGCTCCAAGCGCTCGGCTACAAGACCCGCACCACCATGATCTCGGTACCGGTGACCTACAAGTCGCTGGCCGACGGCAAGAACATGGACGTGTTCCTCGGCAACTGGATGCCGACCATGGAAAACGACATCAAGCCGTACCGCGATGCCGGCACCGTCGAGACCGTGCGTGCCAACCTGGAGAATGCCAAGTACACCCTGGCCGTGCCCCAGGCGCTGTATGACAAGGGCCTGAAGAACTTCGCCGACATCGCGAAATTCAAGAAGGAGCTGGACGGCAAGATCTACGGCATCGAGCCGGGCAACGACGGCAACCGCACCATCCAGAGCATGATCGACAAGAATGCCTTCGGCTTGAAGGACGCCGGCTTCAAGGTGGTGGAGTCGAGCGAGGCCGGCATGCTCGCGCAAGTCGACCGCGCCCAGCGCCGTGGCACCGACGTGGTGTTCCTCGGCTGGGAACCGCACCCGATGAACACGCGCTTCAAGATGAAATACCTCGAAGGCGGCGACGACTTCTTCGGCCCCGACTACGGCAAGGCCACCGTGCTCACCAACACGCGCAAGGGCTACAGCCAGGAGTGCAGCAACGTCGGCCAGTTGCTCAAGAACCTCTCCTTCACCCTGGACATGGAAAGCACCCTGATGGGCAAGGTGCTCGACGACAAGGTCAAGCCCGACGCCGCCGCCAAGGCCTGGCTCAAGCAGAACCCGCAGGTGCTCGACACCTGGCTGGCCGGCGTGACCACCGTGGATGGCAAACCGGGCCTGGAGGCGGCCAAGGCCAAGCTGACGCAGTAAGCACGCCCCGCGCCGGGGGGCGATTGCCCGGCGCGGGTTGTTTCCAATCCCTTGCAGGTGGACGCTCGCTATCATGCTGATCGATCAAAAAATACCCCTGGGCCAGCACATCGCGGCCTTCGTCGAGTGGTTGACGCAACACGGCGCCAACTACTTCGACGCCTTCGCCGAGGCGCTGGAGTTCATGATTCACGGGGTGACCGGGGCGCTGACCTGGTTCAACCCATTCGTCCTGATTGCCCTGGTGGCCCTGATCGCTCACCTGATCCAGCGCAAATGGGCGCTCACCGTATTCTGCGCGCTGTCGTTCCTGCTGATTCTCAACCTCGGCTACTGGCAGGAAACCATGGAAACCCTGGCCCAGGTGCTGTTCGCCACCTTCGTGTGCGTGGCCATCGGCGTGCCGCTGGGCATCCTGGCGGCACACAAGCCGATGTTCTACACCGCCATGCGCCCGGTACTCGACCTGATGCAGACGGTGCCCACGTTCGTGTACCTGATCCCGACCCTGACCCTGTTCGGCCTGGGCGTGGTGCCGGGGCTGATCTCGACGGTGGTGTTCGCGATTGCCGCGCCCATCCGCCTGACCTACCTGGGCATCCGCGACGTGCCGCAGGAACTGCTGGATGCCGGCAAGGCGTTCGGCTGCTCGCGGCGCCAGCTGCTCTCGCGCATCGAACTGCCGCATGCCATGCCCAGCATCGCGGCGGGGGTCACCCAGTGCATCATGCTGTCGCTGTCGATGGTGGTGATCGCCGCGCTGGTGGGCGCCGATGGTCTGGGCAAACCGGTGGTCAACGCACTCAACACCGCCGATATCGCGCTGGGCTTCGAGGCGGGGCTGGCGATCGTGCTGCTGGCGATCATGCTCGACCGTATCTGCAAGCAACCGGACGCACCGGCAAGGAGTGAAGCATGAGCATCATTCGCTTCGAAGAGGTCGACGTGATCTTCTCGCGCCACCCGCGTGAGGCGCTCAGCCTGCTGGACCAGGGCCTCACGCGTGAACAGATCCTGAAGAAGACCGGTCTGGTGGTCGGCGTCGAGAAAGCCAGCCTGGACATCAACAAGGGCGAGATCTGCGTGCTGATGGGCCTGTCGGGTTCAGGCAAGTCGAGCCTGCTGCGCTGCATCAACGGCCTGAACACGGTGAGCCGCGGCAAGCTGTTCGTCGAGCATGAAGGCGCACAGATCGACATTGCCCACTGCACCCCGGCCGAGCTGAAGATGATGCGCACCCAGCGTATCGCCATGGTGTTCCAGAAGTTCGCCCTGATGCCCTGGCTGACGGTACGCGAGAACATCAGTTTCGGCCTGGAGATGCAGGGCCGGCCCGAGAAGGAGCGGCGCAAGCTGGTGGACGAGAAGCTCGAGCTGGTGGGCCTGACCCAGTGGCGCAACAAGAAGCCCGACGAGCTGTCGGGCGGCATGCAGCAGCGCGTGGGCCTGGCCCGGGCGCTGGCGATGGACGCCGACATCCTGCTGATGGACGAACCGTTCTCGGCGCTCGACCCGCTGATCCGCCAGGGCCTGCAGGACGAGCTGCTTGAGCTGCAACGCAAGCTGGCCAAGACCATCGTGTTCGTCAGCCATGACCTGGACGAGGCCCTCAAGCTCGGCAGCCGCATCGCGATCATGAAGGACGGGCGCATCATCCAGTACAGCAAGCCCGAGGAGATCGTGCTCAACCCGGCAGACGAGTATGTGCGTACCTTCGTCGCGCATACCAACCCGCTCAACGTGCTGTGCGGGCGCAGCCTGATGCGCACGCTGGACAAGTGCAAGCGCATCAACGGTTCGGTATGCCTGGACCCGGGTGGTGATTCTTGGCTGGACCTGGCCGAGGGCAACACCATCAGGGGCGCGCGCCAGGGCGTCAACGGCATGGCCTTGCAGAACTGGGCGCCCGGCGAGGCGGTGGAGGGGCTGGAGCGCAAGCCGACGCTGGTGAATGCCAATATCGGTATGCGCGAGGCGTTGCAGATTCGGTATCAGACGGGGAACAAGCTGGTGTTGCAGGAAGGGAATCAGGTGGTGGGGATATTGGGCGACAGCGAGCTGTATCACGCGTTGTTGGGCAAGAATCTGGGGTGAAGCCACGCTCGTCGTTTTCGTAAGGGGGACTGGCATACTCGCGCAACAGGTTGTCCAGCAACTTGTTGCGCCGAGGCGCATAAACGGAGCATCTTAGAAAAGCCAGCCCACCAAAAACAGCAGCAACTAAACAAATTCATTATTTCTTTGCACAAGAAAAGCCACCGACCGTAGATAAGCACCAGAAATTTTCTTTGCCCGATCCACCCTGACTAAAACTCCAAATTACTTAACGACTTTTTAAACTTACGACAACCTCAGCACGCCTTCAACAATGTCGTCAAACTGACTATCGGCTCTACATCCAGTCCGTTTCCAACGGGTTCATTCTTAAAAAATACAGCTTGACCTTTCCATTCTAATACGGGACAGGCAGGACGAATATGAACTGGCCGGTGATAATATAGATTATTATATGTATGACAAAGAGCAGCTCACGGTCTAGTTTCAAAATCAAATCAGTACCCACACCCTTGAATTCTCCCACTACAGAAATATATTCTAGCCCCTCAAAAAAACGCCTATCATCGCCATTGGAAAAAATTCGGGAATTTCAATTTTAATTTTCATATAGTTCGGGGACTTTACTTGTGTAAATATAAACTTCACCCCGGCCCATGCCCACGCTTGATACTTCCAGGAAGAGTTGGTACGAGGCCATGATCAGGAGGGTGCATCTAGGTCATTCTGCCTATGAAATCAAGAGAAGCGTAGAAAGTCAACCAACTTACAAAGTGCACCTATCCGAGCCACTTTTGAGATTGAATGCAGTTCCTCAGCAGAATAAAAATTCATTGTAGCCCGCACCATTCCCGTCGATACATCAGAGAAGCGATCAGCCGAACAAAAATCGCTTTCGAGGGCGCCAACTCTGTACCCACCCCGTTTACTCTTCCGACTAAATCTCAGTACTTTGCCACCCTGTAAAATAACAGCTCCATCCTTTAGGTCCTTATCAAAGAAATAGATCTCAAAATCATTACCCCACCTTAACCTCCTATAATACTTGAGTAGCGGCACCAGCCTTATACCAACAGCTTCGAATCCAACACCTAGCCTTTCATCGCAAAAAAAATAATTTTTTACATTAACATCAACCCATTTATTACCATAATTTACAGAATACCACCTTTCATAAAAATGAAAGTCTGAAACAGACCCTACCAGATCATAGTCGCCCATCACAACATCACTCACCCCCCATCCTTTGAGCCCAAAAACTTCGGGAGAATCATCCACCGCGTGGTTTAAAAACAAATCAAACAACTTAATCAAATTAATCTTCAACATAATAAATTCACCTTACCTAACCACCGGATTGGTACCTTGTTTATGATGTCTAGTCAAAATATCTCTAACCTGCACAAACTCGGGCGACTCGCATTCCCATGGGACGCAATGATACTAGGCCTCGACATATGACAGAGGAGGCATCTAAAATGGTGATCATAAAAGGCTATACTACGTCCATCCTGAGGGCGTAGTCTGCCGCCAAAGAACATTAAATATGTATTGCTGCCCGCCTCAATACATGGCGGGCCACGTCAGAAGCGGCAATGCTTCGCCTACCTCTTACTACATATAAAATCAACAAATCTTAAAAAAGCCACAGGAGCACCTTTAACGTTTTCTCGCCGCCCATCACAGTCAACCCTGTATAAACTCATACTTCTTTTAACTGTATCAACCACGAACCCTGGAAGTTTACCCGATTCATCAAGCCCGCTTTCGATTGCGCTAACAACATATGCGCCTTTTTTTCTCCAGCTTCCAAAAAAAACAACTATCTTATCCTCAATTATTACTGCACCATCTTCATAATCTTCCCAAAAATAGAACGCTAACGGTCCTGACTCACCTCTTGGCAAAGCACGGTAAGACCAGTACGCCTTTAAAAGCGTAGCCAATCGTACTTTAGGGCCTACTCCTATACCACTACCTACTTTCTCATCTGCAAAAAAATACAGCTTATGCAGCAAGCCCACACTACGCTTTTGGTATGGGACAAAAATTTCTTTTTCATAAGCATGAAACTCCAACTTATCACCTGACACTTCATACCCAGCGTCTTCCAAAACTTCAACGCGAAGAGCAGGTAAATGTAGCGACTCTACCCCATCAAAATTCAGCCTATCCAAAAACGTATAAAATATCTCAAAAAAAGAAGTATTAATCATGTTTTTCATTTGACCTTACCTACTACAGGATTGGTACCTGAAATTTGGTGGTTTTTCAGGATGGCCTCAACTTTTTCAAACTCTGGCACTCGATTTGATTTTGGATTTGCATCAATCCCTGCTCGTGCAGATTTACTTAACCTAGCAAGATTTTTCGAGTCATCGAGATAATCAATAACGCACTCGCAAACCTTTTTCCATTGAGAAGCGCTTAATTTGCGCATGGCGGGATCAGCAGGTTCTAAAACTATTTTAGTCCCAGTGGTATCTGGCTTTAATGCGACATGTCCATGAGAACCAGGCCTTTCGACATTTACATGAACTCCTCGATTCATGACATCAGGTCCGACTGTGCTTCCTTTAACCGGATACCCAGCCAGCCCCAGCGGATCCACCCACCCAACCGGATTCGGCGCATACACATACAGATTCAACCCACCCGCATAACTGATCGGGTCTTTACTGACAAACCGCCCCACCCCGGGATCATAGTAGCGATGCCGGTTGTAGTGCAGGCCCGTCTCATGGTCGTGGTACTGCCCTTGGAAGCGAATCGGGTTCTTCACCCCTTGCTGCTGCGCCCATTCCGAACGCTGCTCCTTCACTTCTCCCCAGGCCTTGTACTGCGCCGACCACGCCACCTGGCCGAAGTGATCGGTCAGTTCCTGAGGCGTACCCAGGTGATCACACTGGTACCACGCCAGCGCAGCGAAGGGCTTGGCCAGCGGCACAAAGGTCCAGACCGGATCGTCATCGATGTTGTACGGCTGACTAGAGGTCGGCTGGGCAATCAACCGAATCCCTTCATGCCGAACCGCCTGCGCCACCGGCACGAAGCTGCCCGGCTCGAACAGGTAGTGCACCGTGCGCCCGGTGTCACCCTCGTACTGCGCCGGGCTGCTCTCCCATGCCAACTGGTCACCATCCCAGCCGTACAGCGTGAAGCCACACCCCAGCTCGCGTTGCTTGCGCTCATGCTCGTTGCGGTTCCACTGCGAGCCGGCTTCGCGGCGCGCTTTGTAGTGCGCGCTGGAGTGCTTGAACAGGCGCCGGCCCAGTGCATCGTAGGCAAACTCCACCGCCAGTCGCGCATCCTCGAAGTGCGCCAGGCGATCGAACAGGTCCCAGCGCAGGCGACTGTGGCGGCCGTTGTGCCAGCGCTGAATCTGGTTGCCACGCTCGTCGTACGCGTAATGCGTACCGGCGTACTCACGCAGCAGGTTGTCCAGCAACTTGCTGCGTTTGGGGTCCTGGTCCAGCGGGCGGTGCGCCTGCTGCACGCTGTCGTCGCGCAGGTTGCCTGCGGGGTCGAATGCAAAGGTCTCCACACCGAGGCGGCTGGCAGCCTGCAACAGCCGCCCCACCGGATCGTAACGATAGGCCAGCGGCCCGCGCCGGGTATCGTCGATGTCGGTCAGTTGCCCGGCCGCGTCATACACATACGCACGCTTGAGCAGCGTGCTGTTGTCATCGCTACGGCCCAGCAATTGCTCCTGCAGACGCCCCACCGGATTCCAGCGCTGGGTCTGCAGCAAGTGATTGCCTTGATGACGCGCCACCTCACGGTGCAGGTCGTCACGTTCATAACTCAACAGGTCATGGTCATCCAGGCGCAAGCCGAGCAAATGACCACTGCCGTAGGTCAGCCAGCTGACGCGGTGCCCGTCCGGGCGCAACGTCGCCACACGCTGGTTGAGCACGTCGTACTCGTGCTTCCACACTGCAACCACCGGGGCCTGCAACCCGAGGTAATGCTGGTGCTCGCGCACCAGGTTGCCGGCCGGATCATGGAACCACTGCACACGGCTCTGATCGTTGCTGGCCATGATCAGCTGGCCGTTACCGTCGTAGGCGAACGTCTCTCGCTGGCTCAGGTTGCCCTGGCTGCTGAGGCTGGCGCTGCGCTCGGTAAGCCGGCCCATCGCATCGAAACGCAGGCTGATGCTGCGCTCGCCATCAAGGGTGCTGTGCAAGCGGCCGGTAGACGCCTCGTAGGTGTAGCGCGTGGCGCGCCCGTCAAACCCTCGCTCTTCCAGCAACCGGCCCATGGGGTCGTAGTGAAAGTGCGCGCGGCGTTCGTTTTCGTTCTCCAGGGCCACCAGCCGCCCCACCGGATCCCAACGGTAGTGCAGGGTCTGTTGCGCTGCATCGACCCGCTCGCTGATCAGGCCGGCGGCGTTGTAGCGCCAGGTGGTACACCGGTCCAGGGCGTCGAGGTGAGCGAGCAGACGCCCCTCGGCATCGCGCTCGAAGCGCTCCTCGGTGTTGTCCGGGTGCGTGACCAGCGACAGCTGTCCCGCCTTGTAGGCGTACTGGGTCGTGTGCCCGGCCGCGTCGGTGAACTGCACCAGGTTGCCGTAGTCGTCGTACGCCCATGCACTGAGCTTGCCCGAGCAGTCGGTGTACTTCAGCAACTGGCCGGCGGCGTTGTACTCCATGGCCTTTTCATTGCCGTTGGCATCCTTGATCGCGCTTACCAGACCGCTTGGGGTGTAGGCGTACTCGGTCTTGTTGCCCAGCGGATCGGTCGCTTCGAGCAGGTGGCCGCGCTCGTTGTAGTCGCGCAGCCACAGGCCGCCTTCGGCATCGCGGATCTTGATCAGCTGGCTCTGGTCGTCATAGGCGTAATGCACTGTCGTGTGGTCGGCACGAATGTGCTGCAGCAGGTCGCCACAATCGCTATAGGTGTAGCGATCCTGACTGCCATCGGTGTGCACGTGCCGGATGACGTTCTTGGCCTGGTCGCGAAAGAACCATTCGCTACGATCATCCGGATGGCGGATGCGGTAGGTGTAGCCCAGCAGGTCGTAGTAGTGCCAGGTCTCATGCCCCAGCGCATCGGTGACATAGGTGAGCCGGATGTTCTCATCCCACTCCAGCCGCGTGTCGGAGCTGCCGTCGTCTGCCCATTCACGTACTGCCCTGGCATCCGCGCCACTGCCTTGCCATTGCAGGTTCATGCCGCGCCCGGTGCGGTCGGTGTAGCGCGTTATCAGGTGATGCTGGTACTGGTAGTTCCAGGCCGCGCCATGTTCGTCCTGCGCATGGCACAGGTCGCCGGCCGCATCGTAGTGGTAGGCGCACAGCTGTCGCAGCACCTGCCCGTCGCGGATCTCCCACAAGCCGGTCAAACGGCCGTGCTCGTCGATCAGGGTGCCCAGGTGCAGGTGGACGTCGGTCAGTTCGTCCTGGTAGGTGATCACATCCGACAGCACCGGCAGGTCGTTGTGGCGGTGCTCATGGTGCAGCATGACGCCCGCGCCGTTGCGCAGCACCACCTGCTTGAGCACAAAGCGCTGACCGTGGCGCACATACGTTTCCTTGCGGTCGTAGCCCCGGCACAACAACAGCTGATGCTCGCCAGTACGAATCAGCGTGAAATTCTCGACCGAGTCGTAATGAAAACCACTGACCGTGGGTATCGGGTAGGCGTGGCTGCGCCCATCCGCGTCATGAAACACCAGACCGTCATCGACACAATCGAACCGCGAGGTGAACTCGGTGATCCAGCGCGCGCCCATCACATCTTCGTCATAGGCTTCCAGTGCCGAGCAGTAGGTACGGGTCCACTCCAACGCAAACGGCCCTGGCAGGCTGAAGTCGGTGTGCTGCAGCGACTCCGCGCCCGTGGCAAAGCTGATGCTCTTGCAAGTGCCGGGACAGCTGCCGTTTTTCTGCGGCTTGGGCCGACGCCGGCCGCGCATCTGGCGGCGTACCACCTCCAGTGCGCCCATCCCAGCTATCAACGTCACGGTACTGACCGCCTCGGGTTTGACGTTGCCAGCCACACTGTTGTTGTGAACCCACCATTCATCCGCCGCATCCGCCATGGCCATGCGCAGGGATTCGAGGGAGTTGGGGTCGTTCGGGTCGGCAAGTTTCTTCAGTTGCTGGCGCACCCGGGGGCCCATGTCCCGTAGCGTTCTGATGTACGGCGCTACCAGTGCCTTGGCCTTGTCGGGCACAAACTGCTTGGCGACCGCATTGGCCAGGCCTTTGGCCCCGGCCTTGTAGCTGCTCGCCACTGCGCTGAGGAAGTTGGCGGCGGTGGACTCGGGGTCGTGCCACCACGTGCTCAACTCCAACTCGGCGCTGTCCAACTCACCCTGGGCATCGAACGTGCCATTGACCATTGCGTCGAGGCCGCTGGCCAGGTCGTTGAGCATCCCTTCGCAGAACGTGCCGCAATCCTCCAACAGCGTGGGCAGCATACCCTCGGTCTGGTCGAGGAAATTGTCGATGGTGCCGACGATCGAGGCGTTCAAATGCCCGACAGCCACTGCGATCAGTGCGTCGCCCAGTGTCTTCTTGCCGTGCTGACGCGCCAGCGCCAGCATCGGGCGCAGGGTCATGCGTGCGGCTGCCATGTTGGGTGGGGCGGGAATCACGCCGATAAGGTTGATCCCAAGGCTGACCCAGACCAGCGGGTCCACCTCGACGCTTTCGCTCAAGGTGACGATGTCACTGAGCGTATCGACCAGCGCCATGATGTTGCCGATCACCGGCACACAACCGGCAAAATGCTGCAGCCGCTCAAGGGTGATCATGTCGTCGCTGATTGCGCGCAGCCAATCATCGATATGCGCCGCCGCCAGGCCCATGTCTTCAAGGGCCACCTGATCCAGTGGGACGATGGCTACCTGAGGTTCACGATGGTTTGCAGCCGTACTTTCAGTGGTCATGACAGCATCTCGCCCATCAGCAACGCCGGGGTTTCAAAAGAAGAGGTAGAGGACAACATCGCGGGCAGACCTGGCAGGTCACTCGCCCTTTTCGCGGTACCCAACAGCTCGACGGCAGAGGGTGCGGCCGCCATCAGCAACTGCGGCACGCCTTTGCTCGCGGCCTGTACGGTGGTCTGCACCTGTTGCACGGCCTGCACGCCGCCTTTCACGGCATGCATCGCCCCCATTGCAGCACTCGCCAGCGTCTTGGCTTGCGCCGCGACATTTTCGCCACGCGGCACAATGGGCTTGGCCGGTGTGGCGAAGTAGCTGCCAACACTCCAGGTGTCCGCAGGGTCACGGCCGAATCGCACACTGACGGGCCCCGACGCAGCGCCGGCCACACTCATGAAGCCCTTGGCATCAAGTGCACCCGGGAGGCGGGTGCCCATCGCGTCGACTACCTCGAAGTCGCCTTCCTTGACGCCTTCAAGGGTGGCGTACTTATTGAACAGCTCCAGGCTGCCCTTGCCCGGCTTGGGCGGCTCGGGGAAGGTCCCGGCCAGGCTCTTGGGCCCCATATGGGCGAAGTTCGCCGCGTGCGCGGTGTACGGCCCGGTGGTCACGTGGGTGATGCCGCTGGCGTTGTAGGTGGTGGCACTGCCGCCGCCCTGTACCACCAGTTCGGTCTTGGCTGTCAGCGTGATGCGGTCGGCATTGGCA
>NZ_JANIAH010000012.1:0-197848 GCF_028682105.1 Pseudomonas sp. 8209 | reverse complement strand
GCCCAACTCATTGATATTCAAGGAGTTTTTCGTTCCGACTGCGCCGGAAGTGGGGCGAATTATAGAGAGATTAAATCGTGCGTCAAGGGCTAATTGGCGATATTCGATGAACAAAGAAAGCTGCGCACTATATTGCTCATCTTCGCCTCCTTGCGCATCATAGGCGCCAGGCCACACGCCTCTCTCTATATAAGGAAGCAACTCCAACAATGAACACCCACCCCCGCAGCCTGGCCTCCAGCCTCTTTCCCATTGGCCTGCTGCTAATTGCAATGGCATCCATCCAGTCCGGCGCCTCGCTGGCAAAAAGCATGTTCCCGCTGGTAGGTGCGCAAGGCACCACAACGCTGCGCCTGATTTTCGCCAGCCTCATCATGCTGGTGCTGCTGCGTCCCTGGCGCGCGCGCTTCACCTCCAGCACCCTCAAGTCGGTCATCATCTATGGCCTGGCATTGGGCGGCATGAACTTTCTCTTTTATATGTCCTTGCGCAGTGTCCCGCTGGGTATCGCCGTTGCCCTGGAGTTCACCGGCCCGCTGGCCGTGGCGTTGTACGCATCGCGTAGGGCCATGGATTTCGTATGGATCGGGCTGGCAGTGATCGGCCTGTTGCTGCTGATACCCATCGGGCAGACCGGGGCGGCCATCGACCTGGTAGGCGCCGGATACGCACTGGGCGCCGGCGTGTGCTGGGCGCTCTACATTCTGTATGGGCAGAAAGCCGGGGCCGAGCACGGCATTCAGACCGCCGCACTTGGCGTCATGGTTGCCGCACTGTTCGTTGCGCCGATCGGCATCGTTCATGCCGGCAGCGCCCTGCTCAACCCTGCCCTGCTACCCGTGGCGATTGGCGTGGCCATTCTGTCGACAGCATTACCGTACAGCCTGGAAATGGTGGCCCTGACACGCCTGCCCGCCCGAACCTTCGGCACACTGATGAGCATCGAACCGGCATTCGGTGCATTGTCGGGACTACTGTTTCTCAACGAAGTGTTGAGCATGGCGCAATGGCTGGCCATCGCCGCGATCATTACTGCCTCGGTGGGAGCCACACTGTCCATGCGCAGGGAAAGCCCGCCACTGGTCCCAGCCGACTGATTTGAGAAATATTTCCATTTGAACCTGTTTTTGTCATTGTGTCGCCATGGCACCCTGTTTAAGCTGTAATTCAATGCACTGCTTGAAGTGTTAACTTAAGACAAGGACGCGAGAGGCAACAGGAAGAGGCGCAGGCAACCGTTTCGGGCTTGCAGACCCGACACTCTTTGTAAGGACAGGAATGAAACGAATTTTGCTCATCCTAGCCATTCTGGCCATTGCTGGCTGTGCGGCGAACGCCAAAACTGAGGTCAAACACGGCAAGAAGGGCATGCACATCAACTGCTCGGGCCTGTCGTCTTCATGGAACAAGTGCTACGCCAAGGCCGCCAGTTCCTGCGGCACCAAGGGCTACAAAGTCGTCGCCAAGTCTGGCGATGGCGAAGACGAGCCAGGGGACTACCCCTTCGGTCTCAACCCCGCCGGCTACACCAGCCGAAGCATGATCGTCATCTGCAAGTAACGAAAAAGGGCAACCCGCAGGTTGCCCTTTTTCATGTGCCCGATCAGACAGCTTCGGTTCTTTGTTCCAGCCAGTGCAGAGCAGCACCTGCCAGCAGTGGCGAAAGCCGTTCACGCACCGTGCGGTGGTAATCATTGAGCCATTCACGCTCTTCGCTGCCCAGTTGCTCAGGCAACAGGCATCGTGTGTCGATAGGGCACAAGGTCAGCGTTTCGAATTCAAGAAAGTCACCAAAACCACTCTTGCCCGAATCCCGGGTGAACACCAGGTTCTCGATGCGCACGCCCCACTGCCCAGGCCGATAGGTGCCCGGCTCGATGGAGGTGATCATACCGGCCTGCATGGCTGTGTGCGGCGCAGGCGAGGCCTGATAGGCGATCACCTGGGGACCTTCGTGCACGTTCATGAAGTAGCCGACGCCGTGGCCGGTGCCATGCCCGTAATCCACATGCTCGGCCCATAACGGTGCTCGGGCAATCGCATCGAGCAAAGGCGAGGCAATGCCCCGCGGAAAACGCGCCCTGGATAGCGCAATCATGCCCTTGAGCACCCGCGTGCAATCCAGCTTCTGTTCCAGGCTTGGCGTGCCGATGGGCACCATACGGGTAATGTCGGTGGTCCCTCCCAGGTACTGCCCACCTGAATCGATCAACAACAGCCCATCACCTTCGATGAGCGCATGCGAGGCGTCGGTGGCGCGGTAATGCGGCATGGCCCCATTGCTGTTGAAGGCGGCAATGGTAGCAAAGCTTGGGGACACATGACCGGGACGTCGAGCCCGGGCTGCGCCGAGCAAGGTGTCAACACTGACCTCGGTAAGGGTCGAATGCCCCAGTGCGGCTTCGAAGTCCGCGAAGAACTCGCACAACGCCGCACCGTCCTGTTCCATCACCTGCCTGATATAAACGAGGTCCGCCTCGCTCTTTCTCGACTTGGACAGAACGCTTGGATTGATGCCTTCGAGCAGCTGCACCTGGGCACCGAGGTTGGCCAGCAACCCGCTGGTCACCCGTGCCGGATCTACCAGCAGGACACTGCCCGCCTCGATGCCTGCCAGCGCGCTGCCCACTGCTTCATACTCGCGCAGTTGCACCCCGTCAGACTCAAGTGCCTCGCGCACAGCGCTGTCGACCTTGCTCGATGCCACGAACAGAATGGCCTGATGCTGACCGATCAATGCGAAGGAAACGAATACCGGGTTGTATGAAACGTCGCTGCCACGCAGGTTGAACAGCCAAGCGATGTCATCCAGCGTCGCAATGAAATGCCAATCTGCGCCGCGCTCCTTGAGCGTTGTGCGCAGTTGCGCCAGCTTGTCGGCACGGCTGACGCTCGCGTGCGGCGGCAGGTGCTGGTAAACCGGGCTGCCTGGCAACGCAGGTCGCTCCAGCCACACCTGTGCCAGCAGGTCCCTGTCACTGAGCAGGCGCACATTGCGCACCCTGAGGCGATCCTGCAGCTGCCGCGCCGACGCCAGTTGCATCACCGCACCGTCTACTGCCACCGTGCCGCCTGCGGGCGCCTGCTCTGCCAGCCAGTCAAGGGCCCCCGGCTGACCCGGCATCAGCTTCATCAACGCGATACCGCTACCCGCCAGCTCCTTTTCGGCCTGCTCCCAGTAACGACTGTCGGCCCACAGCCCGGCAAAATCGGCCGTCAGCACCAGCGTACCCACCGAGCCATGAAACCCGGACAGCCATTGGCGCCCCTGCCAGTAGCCTGGGAGGTATTCGGACAGGTGCGGGTCTGCCGAGGGCACCAGCAGTGCATCGACCCCTTCGCGGTTCATCACTGCACGCATGCGCGCCAGGCGCGCCAGGCGCGCGGTTACTGCTTCCTGCATTCCAGGCTGACTGTTCATTATGTTGTGCCACCACCGCGACCAATGTTCTGGTGGACGATAATGAAGCAGCACTCAACCGTGGGCAACCGCCCAGAAAGGCACATTGTGTAACGCTGCGTGGATGGCACCGGCAGCGGCGTCGATATCCTCTTCGCGGGTATAGCGCCCCAGGCTCAGACGCAACGTCTGCCGTGCCGCACGCTCGTCATGCCCAAGCGCCAGCAGCACATGCGAAGGCGCACTGCTGGCCGAATTGCAGGCCGACGTCGAGGAAAACGCCAGCGTACGGGCCAGCGCCTGCAGATCGATACCGTCACCGCCAAAGGTCAGGCTCAACGTATGAGGGATGCGCTGGACAGGGCTGCCGTTGAGCCCCAGGCCGGGAATATCGGCCAGCTGCTCCAGCAGCCGCTCACGCAACCGGTGCATACGTGCAACTTCCTGCTGCTGCACCTGCCCGGCCAGTGCGAAGGCTGCGCCCATGGCGGCAATCTGGTGAGTGGCCAGGGTGCCCGAGCGCAATCCGTTCTCGTGCCCGCCACCGTGAATCTGTGCCTGCAGCAGCGGCGCGGCGCGCTTGCCGACGTAGAGCGCACCGATCCCTTTGGGCCCATACACCTTGTGCGCCGAAAACGACATCAGGTCCACCGGCCAGCGTGACAGGTCGATAGGCACCTTGCCTGCCCCCTGGGCGGCATCCACATGCAGCAATGCGCCGTGGCGGCGCACCCGCTCGCCGATGGCCTGCACATCGTTCAGGGTGCCCAGTTCATTGTTGACCAGCATCAGCGATACAAGAAAGGTGTCGTCACGCAGCGCCGCCGATACCGCCTGTTCAGTGATCAACCCCTGGGCATCGGGGCTCAGCCACGTCACCTCGATGCCTGCCAGCTCGAGCTGTCGGGCAGTATCGAGCACGGCCTTGTGCTCGATGCGGCTGGTGATGACATGCCCACCTGTGCGGCCCTGAGCCAGCCCTTTTAGGGCCAGGTTGTTGGATTCGGTGGCACCCGACGTCCAGATGATCTCGTCGGCCCGCGCCCCTACCAGGCCGGCGACCTGGGCCCGTGCCTGCTCGACCGCCAGGCGTGCCTGCTGACCATACCGATGGGAGCTGGAAGCCGGATTGCCAAAACGCCCGGATACCCCCAGACACTCCACCATTACCTGAATGACTCGCTCGTCGACGGGTGTCGTGGCGGCGTAGTCGAAATACAGCGGGAGTGTGGTCATGGCCAGGCGCTTCCTGAATGCGTGGAGTAGTCGTGCATCTATAGTGCACGAACACGCATAGAACCATTAATTATCAATTTTCATATTTATATAACAAAAATATAATTACGGTGATGACTCAGGCTCCCGCGTCAGACGAGCAGCCAATCCCTTGGCCTGCAACGCCACGTCGGTGACGGCAGTACTTTCCCACCACAGGCCACGCAGCGGCGGGCCCATCGCAAACAGGCGCGTACTGACCGCGCCATCGGCATCGATCACTGCGCCCTGCGGGTCAGCATCAATTCCAAGGGCCAGCGGCCCTGGCCGGATCAGCCTGCGCTGCAGCAATGCTTGCGGCAGCGGGCGTGCCACGCGCCGCCAGTCATACTCGATACCGGTGGAGTTGACCAGCGCGGCACCCTCGACCCGCGTCGCCTGGGCCTCGCCGCGAAACCGCAGGCGCACCCCCACCCCGGCTCCGGTAGCCGGTTCGACCCTCTGCAGGGAGGCCGCATGAATATGCAGGCGCCCCTCCTGGCGCAACCGCTCCAGCAGCGCTGCACCCTGGGGCGGCGAACGGTGATGATGGCTTTCCCACCAGGGCCGCACATGGCGCACGAACTGGCGGCGTTCGCGGTCACTGGCCTGGCTCCACAGCCTGGGGATATGCACCCGCACCGTGTCCAGCGGTGCCTGCCAGTCGATGCCCTGGGCCAACGCCAGCCTGCATTGCCGGCGCAGCGCACGCAGCAACTGGCGCGGGCTGCGCAGGGAAGGGTCCGCCTCGAGAAAATCCTCCCAGGGCGGTGGCTGACGGCGCTCGTGGGGCCACAACCCGTGGCGCGAGAATACCTCGACAGGCCCACGATGCCCGGCCAGTTGCAACGACACCAGGGTGTCGACCATGGTCAGCCCGGAACCGATGATCAACACTGTGCCTTGCGGGTCGATCGTGCGCATGGCGGCCACGTCCCAGGGGTCTATGGCTGCGGCGTTGAGGCTGTTCTCACCCACCTGCGCCGTGCGCGCCGCGGCAAACATGCCGGTAGCCAGCACCGCCTGGCGCGCCTGCACCCGGCGCCCATCCTGCAATTGCGCCTGAACCCTGTCATCGTGCACCTGCAGGTCAACCACCTCGGTACACACATGCTCCAGCGTGGAGCCGGCCTTGGCGCCGACACCCTCGGCCTCTGCCAGACGCTGGCGGGCATAGCGACCGAACAGACCTCGCGGCGGGAACAATTCGGCCACCGGCACGCCCTGCTCGGCGGATTCGGGCCACTGCCCGGCATCGATCTGCTGTTGCAGCCAGTGGGTCAGGTCATCGGGATTGTCCGGATCGACGCTCATGCGCGCCGCATTGCCATTGAGGGTATGACCGTTTTCGGTAGCGCTGTAGGCTTCGCCACGCCCCAGCTCCCCACGCGGCTCGACCACCAGCAGGCGCCGGCGTCCGGGGCGACGCAGCAATTGCGCCGCCAACAAGGCGCCGCTCAGGCCACCCCCGATGATCAGTACATCCACCATGTCGTCGCAGGCAGTTGCCGGTTGTTGTTCGTGCATCGGTATCTCCTTTCCCGGGAGACCGGATAATAAGCAGCAATCCACCGCAAGGGCAGCGGTGCGGTACCAAAGGAGGATCAGCCCGCAGGCCCGACCACGTGCTTGCGGTACTCGCCTGGCGCAAGCCCTGTGACCTTGTGGAAGACCTTGCGAAACGCACCAGGGTCCTGGTAGCCAACACCCCAGGCGATCTGGTCGATGCTGCGGTTGGTGAACTCGAGCATCCGGCAAGCGCGCCCTACCCTCACCTGCTGACAGTACTCGGTGGGTTTGAGGCCGGTGGCGCTGCGAAAACGCCGCAGGAAGGTGCGCTGCTCGAGCCCTGCGCAGTCGGCCATCAAGGCCAGGTTGACCTCCCGCGCCCCCGTGCTCTGCAGCCAGTGCTGCACCTTGAGCACCGCTTCGTCGCCATGGTCCAGGCGCGGGCTGAACACGCTGCCCGGCCCAGGCATGGCATGCACTGGCGCCACCGCGAGAAATCGCGCCGTCTCAGCCGCCAGGGTCTGCCCCTGGAAGCGCTCGACCAGCTTGAGCCCCAACTCGGTCCAGGCCATCAATCCGGCCGAGGTAATGATGTCGCCATCTTCCAGCAACGGCAGGTTGGCCTCGACCTTGACCAGGGGAAAGCGCTCGGCCAGCGATTGGGCAAAATTCCAGTGAGTAGTGGCGGAGCGACCGTCGAGCAGGCCGCTGGCGGCAATGAAGAACACCCCGACACACACCGACACCAGCAGCGCGCCTTCGCGGTGCCACTGACGCAGGTCGTTGCAGAAACGTTCGATCAGTTCGGGGCCCGGCTCCTCGGTCAGGCTGGGCGGGATGATCATCACTCGTGGGCGGTGATGCGCCTGCGGGTGACTGTCGAAGCTCACCGCCAGCGGCTGTCCCGGCACCTCGGCCCAGTGGCACACCCGCAGCAGCGGGCTGCGTCGCGCCCCGAGGTCCGCGGCCATGCGGTTGGCTACCGCGAACAGGTCGGTCAGGCCGTGCACTGCCGCCATCTGGGCACCTGGGTAAACCAGAATACCGATCTCGACCTGATCGCCGATTGCATCCATTGTCAGTTTTTCCCGCCAATTTGTCGGTCGCGCCAATGCGCAAGCCTGTCGCACAAGCCTATAACTATCAGCACGTCACAACCATTCTCCTGAAGGACTGCACCATGAGCAAACAGGCACTGATCATCGTCGACATCCAGAACGACTACTTCCCCGGCGGCAAATGGACGCTGCACGGCGCCGATGCGGCCGCCGACAACGCCGCACGGATCATCCAGGCTGCCCGCGAAAACGGCGACCTGGTGGTCCATGTACGTCATGAGTTCGAGTCCGCCGATGCACCTTTCTTCACTCCGGGCTCCGAAGGCGCGCAGATTCATCCGAAAGCAGCCGCTCGCGAGGGCGAGCCGGTGGTGCTCAAGCACAACGTCAACAGCTTTCTGGGCACCGACCTCAAGGCCCTGCTCGACCAGCACAAGATTACCGGCCTGACCCTGGTCGGCAGCATGAGCCACATGTGCATCGATGCCGCCGCCCGGGCCGCCTCGGACATGGGCTATGGCACCACGGTGGTGCACGATGCCTGCGCCACCCGCGACCTGGAATTCAACGGCGTGGTCGTACCGGCGGCCCAGGCCCACGCGGCGTACATGGCGTCGCTGGCCTTCGCCTACGCGCAGGTGGTCTCCACCCAGGAGTGGCTTGACGCCAATCGGCGCTGACAGGCCTTCAGATCACCACGTTGCGCACGAAGCGCGTCGCCAAGTCGCCATCGTTGCGGTAGGCATGCATGCGGTTGCTGGCGAAGCTGTAGAAATCGCCAGCCGCCAGCACATGTTCCTGCGTTTCTATCACCAGGGTAAGGCGCCCCTCGAACACGTAGATCTGTTCGCTCCAGCCGTCGAAATCGGCCTCGGCCGGGTACACCTCGCCCGGCTCCAGGCGCCACTCCCACAACTCCACCTCGCGGCTGGCCCTGGAACTTGCCAGCAACACGGCCTTGCTGCCGGGGTGCACACCGGCCCAGGCCAGTTCGTTGATGCGATCAGGGTCACGGCTGTCAGGTGCCTGGATCAGGTCGCTGAACGCCACCGACAAGGCCTCGGCGATCAGGTCGAGGGTGGTCAGGCTGACATTCTTTTCACCCGCTTCTATTGCCACCAGCATGCGTCGGCTGACACCGGATTTTTCTGCAAGGGCGCTCTGGCTCAGCTCTGCCGCATGGCGCAGGCGCCGGATATTCTGGCTCACGTGCTGAAGCACGGAGGCCCGCTGACTGGAATCTTTGTGCACTATATTGCTCACTCACATGGCTTGCGCAGTATACTGCCCACCTTCCGACGCATTGTGCGTCGCTCGCCCCACGTGTGCAAGCCCATGACCTCGCCGACCACTGCCCGATCCCTCTTCCTTTCATTGCGCCTGAGCAAGGCCGAACTGGTGCTGGTGTTCATCACCATGCTCTGGGGCGCCACTTTTCTGCTGGTGCATAACGTGATGACCGTCAGCGGCCCGATGTTCTTCGTCGGCCTGCGCTTTGCAGCGGCGGCGCTGTTTGTCGGAGCGTTCAGTGCGCGTGCGCTGTCCGGCCTGACCTGGTTCGAAGTCAAGGCCGGCGTGCTGATCGGCGCCTCGATCATGCTGGGCTACGGCCTGCAGACCGTGGGCCTGCAAACCATCACCAGTAGCCAGTCGGCATTCATCACCGCCTTGTACGTACCTTTTGTACCGCTGCTGCAGTGGCTGGTGCTGGGCCGGCGCCCGGGGCTGATGCCGAGCCTGGGCATTGGCCTGGCGTTCGCCGGACTGATGCTGGTGGCCGGCCCCAGTGGCAGCTCGCTGCAGTTCAGCCCCGGCGAAATCGCCACGCTGATCGGCGCCGTGGCAATCGCAGCCGAGATCATTCTGATCAGCAACTATGCCGGCAAGGTCGACGTGCGCCGCGTGACCGTGGTGCAACTGGCTACCGCGTCGGCGCTGTCGTTCATGATGGTGGTGCCCACCCGGGAAGCCCTGCCGGACTTTTCCTGGCTGCTGCTGGGTAGTGCCGTCGGCCTGGGCGCCATGAGTGCGGTGATCCAGGTGGCAATGAACTGGGCCCAGCAATCAGTCTCGCCCACCCGGGCTACGCTGATCTACGCTGCAGAGCCGGTATGGGCCGGTATCGTCGGCCGCCTGGCGGGCGAGCGTCTGCCGGGCATCGCACTGCTCGGCGGGCTACTGATCGTGATCGCGGTGGTGGTCAGCGAACTGAAGATCAAACGTCGTGGCGAGCCCCTCGGCGCCAGTGATGACGATCAACAGGTGCAACAAACGGACCGGTAATCTGCAATAGCGGCACAATTCTTGTAAAAAACTGTTATAAAAAAACGCGTTGATGAGGCGCAAAAGTAGGATTCTGCGACAGCTTGCGTGTTGGTGATCGACGGGGCGCCACGTATGATCCCTTACAAACCTCTGCAGATTAGAAATCTATGTCCTTGATAGTTCTACTGCTTCTGCCGTTTGTTGGCAGCTGTCTGGCGGCTGTACTGCCGCACAACGCGCGTAACAGCGAATCACTTCTGGCCGGCCTTGTCGCGCTGGTCGGTACCGTGCAGGTCGCACTCCTGTACCCGCAAATTGCCGATGGCGGCGTCATCCGTGAAGAATTTCTGTGGCTGCCGAGCCTGGGCTTCAATCTCGTGCTGCGCATGGACGGGTTCGCCTGGCTGTTCTCGCTGCTGGTGCTGGGCATCGGCACCCTGGTGTCGCTGTATGCGCGCTACTACATGTCACCCCAGGACCCGGTTCCGCGTTTCTTCGCGTTTTTCCTGGCGTTCATGGGTGCCATGCTGGGCCTGGTGATCTCTGGCAACCTGATCCAGATGGTGTTCTTCTGGGAACTGACCAGCCTGTTCTCGTTCCTGCTGATCGGTTACTGGCACCACCGTGCCGATGCACGGCGCGGCGCCTATATGGCGCTAATGGTCACCGGGGCCGGTGGCTTGTGCCTGCTGGCGGGGGTACTGCTGCTCGGCCATGTGGTGGGCAGCTATGACCTGGACAAGGTCCTGGCCGCCGGTGACCTGATTCGCAGTCATGCCCTCTACCCCATTCTGCTTCCCCTTATCCTGCTCGGCGCCCTGACCAAGAGCGCTCAATTCCCCTTCCACTTCTGGCTTCCCCACGCCATGGCCGCGCCCACGCCGGTCTCGGCCTATCTGCACTCGGCCACCATGGTCAAGGCCGGGGTGTTCCTGCTGGCCCGGCTATGGCCGTCGCTGGCCGGCAGCGAAGAATGGTTCTGGATCGTCAGCGGCGCAGGGGCCTGCACCCTGCTGCTGGGCGCCTATGCGGCCATGTTCCAGAACGACCTCAAGGGCCTGCTGGCCTACTCGACCATCAGCCACCTGGGCCTGATCACCCTGCTGCTGGGCCTGAACAGCCCGCTGGCAGCGGTAGCGGCGGTGTTCCACATTCTCAACCATGCCACCTTCAAGGCCTCGCTGTTCATGGCCGCCGGCATCATCGACCATGAAAGCGGCACCCGCGATATCCGCAAGCTCAGCGGGCTGTTCCGGCTGATCCCGTTCACCGCCACCCTGGCCATGGTCGCCAGTGCCTCGATGGCCGGCGTACCCTTGATGAACGGCTTTCTGTCCAAGGAAATGTTCTTCGCCGAAACCGTGTTCATCAGTTCCACGGCCTGGGTCGAAACCACCTTGCCGATCATCGCGACCCTGGCGGGCACCTTCAGCGTCGCCTATGCGCTGCGCTTCACCGTCGACGTGTTTTTCGGCCCGCCGGCCACCGACCTGCCCCATACCCCCCACGAGCCGCCCCGCTGGATGCGCGCGCCGGTCGAGTTGCTGGTGCTGACCTGCCTGGTGGTGGGTATCTTCCCTGCGCAGTCGGTGGGCCCGCTGCTGGCCGCTGCCGCACTGCCGGTGGTGGGTGGCACGCTGCCCGAGTACAGCCTGGCCATCTGGCACGGCTGGAATGCACCACTGATCATGAGCCTAATCGCCATGTGCGGCGGCGTGGTGCTCTACCTGGTGCTGCGCAATCAGCTCAAGCGCGGGCGCTTCCTCTACCCGCCGCTGATCGAGCTGTTCAATGGCAAGCGCCTCTTCGAACACGGCCAGGTGCTGCTGATGCGTGTGGCGCGCCGCTTCGAGCGCCTGTTCACCACCCGCCGCCTGCAGAAGCAGCTGTTCATGCTGGTGCTCATCGCCCTGCTCGCCGGCGTGCTGCCCATGCTGCAAACCGGGTTGAGCTGGGGCGACCGGCCCAAGATCCCGGGCTCAGGTGTATTCGTGATGCTCTGGCTGATCGCGATCATCTGCGCCATCGGCGCTGCGTGGCAGGCCAAGTACCACCGGCTGGCGGCCCTGACCATGGTCAGCGTCTGCGGCCTGATGACCTGCATCACCTTTGTCTGGTTCTCGGCGCCGGACCTGGCGCTCACCCAACTGGTGGTAGAAGTGGTCACCACGGTGCTGATCCTGCTGGGCCTGCGCTGGCTGCCACGGCGTATCGAAGACATCTCGCCCCTGCCCGGCAGCAAGGAGCGCGCTGTGGCACGCCGCCTGCGCGACCTGCTGCTGGCGGTGCTGGTCGGCGGTGGCATGGCCTTGCTGTCGTACGCAATGCTGACCCGCCCGACACCCAACGTGATTTCTTCCTTCTACCTGAGCCGGGCGCTGCCCGAGGGTGGCGGCACCAACGTGGTCAACGTGATGCTGGTTGACTTCCGCGGCTTCGATACCCTGGGTGAAATCACCGTACTGGTGGCTGTGGCACTGAGCGTGTTTGCCCTGCTGCGCCGCTTCCGCCCGCCCAAGGAGAGCATCCAGCTGCCTGCCCAGCAGCGCCTGCTGGCGCCGGACGTGGTCACCGACCTGGTCAACCCGCGTCAGGCCGCCGATACCGCGCTGGGCTTCATGATGGTGCCCGCCGCCCTGGTGCGATTGCTGCTGCCGATCGCGCTGGTGATCTCGATGTACCTGTTCATGCGCGGCCACAACCAGCCCGGTGGCGGCTTCGTCGCCGGCCTGGTGATGTCGGTGGCTTTCATCCTGCAGTACATGGTGGCCGGCACCCAGTGGGTGGAAGCCCAGATGAGCCTGCGTCCGCTGCGCTGGATGGGCACCGGCCTGCTGCTGGCAACCCTCACCGGGGCCGGGGCGATGCTGCTCGGCTACCCGTTCCTGACCACGCATACCGCGCACCTTGACCTGCCGATACTGGGCGACATCCATGTCGCCAGCGCCCTGTTCTTCGACACGGGCATCTTTACCGTGGTGGTCGGGTCCACGCTGCTGATCCTCACCGCACTGGCCCACCAGTCGGTGCGCAGCCACCGGCCGAGCAGCCAGCCCAAACCCACCGTCAACCCGGGAGCCGCCTGATGGAAGAAGTGATTGCAATTGCCATCGGTGTGCTCGCCGCGTCAGGCGTGTGGCTGATCCTGCGCCCACGGACCTTCCAGGTGGTGATGGGCCTGTGTCTGCTGTCGTACGGCGTCAACCTGTTCATCTTCAGCATGGGCAGCCTGTTCATCGGCAAGGAGCCGATCATCAAGGACGGCGTACCCCAGGACCTGCTCCATTACACCGACCCGTTGCCCCAGGCACTGGTACTGACGGCCATCGTCATCAGCTTCGCCATGACCGCCTTGTTCCTGGTGGTGCTGCTGGCTTCGCGCGGGCTGACCGGCACCGACCACGTGGATGGCCGGGAGCCTAAAGAATGAGTGTGATGAACCAACTGATCGTCGCGCCCATTCTGCTGCCGCTGCTGACCGCCGCACTGATGCTGCTGCTGGGCGAAAAGCGCCGGCCGCTCAAGGCCCGCATCAACCTGATCTCCAGCCTGGCCGGGCTGGGTATTTCGATCTGCCTGCTGCTGTGGGTGCAGGAGCAGGGCCAGGCCAGCTCGATCGGCGTGTACCTGCCGGGCAACTGGCAGGCCCCCTTCGGCATCGTGCTGGTACTCGACCGCCTTTCGGCACTGATGCTGGTACTCACCGGCATCGTCGGGGTCAGCGCGCTGGTGTTCGCCACCGCGCGCTGGGACCGCGCAGGCGCCAGCTTCCACGCCCTGTTCCAGATCCAGCTGATGGGCCTGTACGGCGCCTTCCTGACGGCCGACCTGTTCAACCTGTTCGTGTTCTTCGAAGTGCTGCTGGCCGCCTCCTACGGCCTGATCCTGCATGGCTCGGGTCGTGCGCGGGTCAAGGCCGGCCTGCACTACATTGCCATCAACCTGCTCGCTTCCTCGCTGTTCCTGGTGGGGGCGGCGATGCTCTATGGGGTCACCGGTACCCTGAACATGGCTGACCTGGCCCTGAAGATTCCGCTGGTGCCCGAGGCCGACCGCGGCCTGCTGCATGCCGGCGCGGCGATTCTGGCCACGGCCTTTCTGGCCAAGGCGGGTATCTGGCCGCTCAACTTCTGGCTGGTCCCGGCCTACTCGTCGGCCAGCGCCCCGGTTGCCGCACTGTTCGCGATCATGACCAAGGTGGGCACCTATACCGTGCTGCGCCTGTGGACCTTGCTGTTCTCCGGTCAGGCCGGCGCTTCGGCGTTCTTCGGCGGCGAGTGGCTGGTCATCGGTGGCCTGGCCACCCTGGGCTGCGCGGCGCTGTCGATCCTGGCGGCGCAACGCCTGGAGCGCATGGCCAGCCTGAGCATCCTGGTCTCGGCCGGCACCTTGCTGGCCGCCATCGGCTTCGGCCAGGCGGCGCTGACCGCCGCCGCCCTGTTCTACCTGGTGAGCTCCACCCTGGCCTTGTGCGCGCTGTTCCTGCTGGCCGAGCTGATCGAGCGCTCGCGCTCGGCCAACGAGATCCCGCTGGAAGACGACACCGATGCGCTGCCCTCGCCCCTGGAATCGCTGCAGCCGCCCAAGGGCATCAACCTGGACGATGAACAGAAGGCGGTGATCGGCCAGGTGATTCCCTGGACCATGGCATTCCTGGGCCTGAGCTTCATCGCCTGCGCGCTGCTGATCATCGGCATGCCGCCGCTGTCCGGTTTCATCGGCAAGCTGAGCCTGATCAGCGCCCTGTTCAACCCTAACGGCCTGGGCGTGCCGGTCGACCAGCCGCTGTCCGCAGCCGGCTGGGGCCTGGTGGCCTTGCTGGTGCTCTCGGGCCTGGCATCGCTGATCGCCTTGACCCGTGTCGGCATCCAGCGCTTCTGGACCCCGCAGGAGCGCCCCTCGCCGTTGCTACGGCGCAATGAGTGCATTCCCATCGTGCTGCTGCTGGGGCTGTGCGTACTGCTGAGCGTGCGCGCCGAACCACTGCTGCGCTACACCCAGGACACGGCAGCCGGGCTCAAGGACCCTGCCAGCTACGTCAATGCGGTACTCGGCACGCGACCGGTGCCCGGCCCCACCAGCGAGGCGATTGCCGGGCAGGTGCAGCCATGAAGCGCCTGTTTCCCGCACCACTGCTGTCGCTTTCGCTCTGGGGGTTGTGGTTGCTGCTCAACCTCTCGCTGAGTGCCGGCAACCTGCTGCTTGGCGCACTGCTGGCAATCCTGGCACCCATCCTGATGGCGCCGCTGCGTCCGCTACCGGTGCGCATACGCAAGCCGGGCACCATCGTGCGGCTGATTCTGCGAGTGGGGGGCGATGTGGTGATGTCCAACCTGCAGGTTGCCCGTAGCGTATGGCAGGCCGGTGGCCGGCCGCCACGCTCGCGCTTCATCCGTATTCCGCTGGACCTGCGCGATGCCCATGGCCTGGCGGCGCTGTCGATGATCACCACGGTCATTCCCGGCACCATCTGGTCGGAGCTGGCGCTGGACCGCAGCATCCTGCTGCTGCATGTCTTCGATCTGGACGATGAAACGCAGTTCATCGACCACTTCAAGCACACCTACGAACGTCCGCTGATGGAGATTTTCGAATGACTGGCCTGCTCGCCAACGCCATTCTCGCCAGCCTGTTCATCTTTGCCCTGGCCATGGCCCTGACCCTGGTGCGCCTGTTCAAGGGCCCTTCGGCGCAGGACCGGGTACTGGCGCTGGACTACCTGTACATTCTGGCCATGCTGATGATGCTGGTGCTGGGTATCCGCTACGCCAGCGACACCTACTTCGAAGGTGCGCTGCTGATAGCCCTGTTCGGCTTTGTCGGCTCGTTTGCCCTGGCCAAATTCCTGCTGCGTGGCGAGGTGATCGAATGAACTCGACCGTCGAATTGCCGTTCTGGCTTGAAGTGGTCACGGCTGTGCTGCTGGTCGTCAGCAGCCTGTTCGCCCTGAGCGGCGCGGTAGGCCTGCTGCGCCTGAAGACCTTCTTCCAGCGCATGCACCCGCCCGCCCTGGCGTCGACCTTCGGCACCTGGTGCGTGGCCATGGCTTCGATCCTGTACTTTTCGGGCCTCAAGCACTCGCCCGTACTGCACGCCTGGCTGATCCCGATCCTGCTGTCGATCACCGTGCCGGTGACCACCCTGCTGCTGGCGCGGGCCGGGTTGTTTCGCAAGCGCATGGCCGGGGATGACGTACCCGAAGAGGTCAGCAGTGGCCGCGGGCGCGATACCGGGCACTGACACCTGGCCCTATCGAGCTGCCAACACCTGCAGCTCGCGGCGCACCATTGCCGCATATTCCGGCGGGCTCAGCTGATACAGCTGCCCTGCCACCCAGTTCAACCAGGCGCCCTGCAGCACCGCGCGTTGTGCCAGCCACTCCAGGGCCTGGGCCTGGGCGCGGGCCTGATGCTCGGCGTGGAAGCGCGCACGCCCCGACGCCGCAGCGGTACTGCTCACTCGCTGGCCTTGAAGGTCAGTTCGCCCTTGCGCCATTTGGCGGCCTTGGCCGTGGCAGCCTTCAGGGTCTTGGTCAGGCCTTCCTTGATCTGCTCGTGGGCAGCAAACACCATCACCACGGTCTGCCCCTCGCGGAACACGATGCCATGCCCTTCGGGCACGGTCACGAACGCATAATCGCCCAGTTCGTAGACGGTCAGCTTGATGTCGCGAAAGCGGATCTCCAACTTGCCACCTTCGCGGCTGGGCAATACCGCCGCCCGAAAGTGATCGCCCACTTTCAGTTCAAGCCGCTGTTTGTCATCGACCACCAGGGCCTCTTCGGTATCGATCTCGGCAAGGTAGATACCTTCGGCACTTTGTTCGGTCACGTAGACGAAGCGCGATTGAAACTGTTTGACCAACTTGGCCCGCAGGTCGCCCAACACGAAGAGGGCGTGCATATCCAGATTACTGACTGCCAATGATTAATTCCTCAAAACCAGCATCACCCCGCCACCTCGCAGGCGGCACTGCGCCGCGAAGGTCCCGGTTTTCAATTTGAAGTCTGAAAGACTAGTGGATCAGTGCCAGGGTTGTTCGTACGCACAGACACCAGGCTGCGAAGGAAAACACGTCGTGCCCTGCCAGTTGATAACCGGCGGCTACAAACAGCCATTTCCCAAAGTGCAACCGATTTCTCTGACAGCGTGCTCGCTGAAAAAATGCGATAGCTGAAAGAAAGATCCCAGAACGAAGGACCTCTGGACGAACATGTTCACTGCACAGGGAAGCGAATATGCACGAAAACACCGAAACACGTCGAGTGGGCAATACACTAGAAGTATCAAAAAATATCGGGTGTGCATCCGGCAAAACCCGGCCGCGCTACATTGTAGTGCCGGCTGGCGTCGGTTTTTTCCATATCACGGAGTCTGCCACGGGCCGGGTGAAAGGCTTTCGCCGACATCACGGGGAGGCCTGCGACCTGGCAAGGACCCTCGAGGCCAGGCCCCGCGCCTACCCGGCCTGACAGGCGTCCAGCCCCTGCCCATCGAACTGTGCCAGCCAGGCGGCGCGACAGGCGTGTGCCTCGTCACGGCTGGCGAACGCGGTGCCTCTGCGCTCACCGTTGACCAGCACCACCCAGCACACGCGCATGCCCACCGAACGCAGCGAAATGGGAACGCCACTGCCGATCATCACCGCCACATCGACCTTGCACTGCATGATTCCCTCCGGAATTTAATTAGCAGCCTAACGATGAGGCGATGATAAACCCCTGCCCCTTGCGGGAAAAAGCTATCCCCGGCATAGCTGTTTTGCATCAAGCGCAACAAATCCGACTCAGGAAATCACGCTGTGCTGGGGTCGATAGCCCAGGCGCAAGCCGCCCCAGTGGCGCCCCTGTACCTGGATCGGCACCGACAGATCATGCATCAGCTCGCCCGTGTCACGGGTATAGGTCTGCAGCAGCACCGGTTGCTGATGGCTGCCGCAACGGATACCGGTACGGTCGTCGAACTTGCGCTTGCTGCGGTTGTGCGCGGTATCGGTCGCCTCGTCACCGGTCAGTGGCTGGCTGAAGGCGTTGTTGTGGGTCGGCACATAGCCCTGCTGAGTACAGGCAATGGCGAACACCAGGCCTTCATGCTGGGCCAGCAGCGGCTCCTGGATCGCGGGCAGTACCTGGTCGGTGTAGTCGTCAAAACGCGTGCGGTAACGGGCCGGGCGGGTACCGGGCAGCAACTGATACTGGCGATCGAACAGAGCATCGACGCTGATGCGCCCCTGGGCGATGTCGGCCTCGAAGCAATCGGCGATTTTCTGGGCCCCCTGGCGGGCAAGGTCGTATACGCGCTGGTGGTAGTCATCCAGCCCCACCTCGGCCAGACGCTCGCTGATACGCTCGGCCTGACCTTCCATCTGCACGGCTGCCTGGGCCAGGCGCTGGGTCTGCTGGTCGCTCACCACCAGGTCGCTGCGCATCTGCGCCACGGCCTGGAACAGGCTGTCGAGCTGAGTACGGTTGGTCTCGGTACCGGCAGCGATCGCATCGATCTGCTGCTCGACGCCAGCGGCGAGCCCGGCGATGGCGTCCAGTTGCTCGCCGGTGTGCTCGACCTGGTCCACCCCCTGGTGCAGGTCATCGGACAACTCACGGATCTGCTCCACCACCTGGGCGGTACGCTGCTGGATATCGGCCACCATCAGGCCGACCTCCTCGGTGGCACTGGCGGTACGTCCGGCCAGGCCACGCACCTCATCGGCCACCACGGCAAAGCCACGACCATGTTCGCCGGCGCGCGCGGCCTCGATGGCCGCGTTCAATGCAAGCAGGTTGGTCTGGCTGGCGATGGTCTGGATCACCAGGGTAACCCGGGCAATGTCTTCGCTGCGCTGGTGCAGCGCCTCGATCAGTTCGCGGCTGTCGTTGGCACGGGCGCTGAGCTGGTGCATGCGCTGGATCGACTCGGCCAGCACCGTTCTGCCGGCAGCACTGCTGTGGTGGGCCTCGCGGGCCGCGCCCAGGGCCTGCTGGCTGAGCTGCGAAGTGGCTTTCTCGGTACCGATCATGACTTCGGCACTGCTGACGATCTGCGCCGCCGACACCAGTTGCGATTGCAGCTTGTCGGCCAGTTGCTGCACCGCATGGGCAACGCCAGCGGCAGACAGCGCGTTGTGGCTGGTGGCCTGGGCCAGGTCACGGGTCAGGTCGCCCAGCGGGTCCTGCTCGCTCACCACCTCGGCCGGCCGCTTGCGCATCAACGGCAGCCACAGGGCCAGCAAGGCCAGTGGCAGACACAGGTAGAAGGACACATCGGCAAACGCCATGGCACTGAGCAACACCACCAGCACCAGGCTTTGCAGCGCCGTGCCCGACCAGCGCCGGGCGCCAGTGGACGTACCTTGCAGCGGCACCAGCGTGCCAGGCAGAGATCCTTCTCGCATCATAACAATGGTTCCCGCAGTGTCGTTATTGTGCCCCCATTAAACGCCACTACAAGGCCATTATCCATGCTTCGTTGGATGTAAGACCCTCCTGCTTGATGCAAGGCAAAGAAACGCAAAAGCCCCGGGCTGTGAACCCGGGGCTTGCTGGCACGACAGCGGGCGTCAGGCCTGACGCTGGTGCTTGTCGAGCTGCTCGTGGCGCTCTTGCGCCTCGATGCAGTACTTGGTGGTGGGGCTGATCAGCAGGCGCTTGAGGCCGATCGGCTCGCCGCTGTCTTCACACCAGCCGAAGCTGTCGTCCTTGATGCGGCCCAGGGCAATTTCCAGCTGGGGCAGCAGGCGCTGGTCGCGGTCGATGGTGTTGACCAGCCAGTGACGCTCTTCTTCGACCGAGGCGGCGTCGGCAGGATCAGCAGGGGTGTCCAGGCTTTCGATGGCTACACGACTTTTCTCGATGCGCTCATGGATCTCCACTTTCATCGACTGCAACAGCTCGGTGAAAAAGGCATGCTGCTCAGCGTTCATGTAGTCATCGGCCGGCATGGCCAGCAACTTTTCCTTTGTCATTGATTTCTCTATAAAAAATACGTGCATTTAGGCGATCGGGTGCTACCGGCGAACAGCTCGCCGGCGGCGCAATTCTTCAAGCACCATCCGGCACTCAATTTACAGGGGGCGGCAGTCTAAGGCCGAGTTTCGCAAGGGGCAATACAAATGAAGGTGGTTTTGTCCGAAATGCCCCTCGAACGAGCGTCAACGCTCCCCTGAGGGCGGCCTTTATAGCAAAAAAACTCGTCCGCGGGGGTAGTCTCGCTGTTTATCGCACGCCCGCCTCGCCCAGCAGCTGGCTCAGCACCGCACGCAGCTTGCCCGGCTTGACCGGCTTGTTGAGCAATGGCGCGCCCAGGCGCTGCATCGCACGGCGGCTCTGGTCGCTGCGATCGGCGGTGATCATCACGGCGGGTATGGTCACCGCGAAATGCTCACGCAGGTCGCGCACCACTTCGCAGCCGGTCACCCCGTGGTCCAGGTGAAAGTCCGCCAGCACCAGTTCCGGCGCGCGCCCCTGCAACACCTGAAATGCCGTCTTGCGGTCGGTCGCGGTCAGCACCTCGCACCCCCACTGGGCCAGCAGGGCGGCCATGCTCTGCAGGATGCTCAGTTCGTTGTCCAGCACCAGCAGGCGGCGCCCCGGCAGCGGGTCGCCGACGCTCGGCAGCGGTGCTGGCGCCAGCACCGGCGGGCAACGACGTTCGGTGGAGAGCGGCACATCGATGCTGAACACCGAACCGCGCCCCGGCCAGGAGCGCACCCGTACCGGGTAATCGAGGATCCGCGCAATGCGCTCGACGATCGCCAGGCCCAGGCCCACCCCCTTGCGATCGGCGGCGCGGCCCACATCGAGCTGGTTGAATTCGAGAAAGATCGATTGCAGGCGCTGCGCAGCAATGCCGCGCCCGGTATCCCAGACCTCCAGGCGCAGGCAGTCGCCACGCCGCCGCGCCCCCAGCAGGATGCGCCCCTGTTCGGTGTAGCGGCAGGCGTTGCTGAGGAAGTTGCGCAGGATCCGCGTCAGCAGCCGCACATCGGTGCGGATCACCTGGCGTCCGCTGCGCAAACGCAGGCCCAGGCCCTCGGCAGCCGCCACCGGCTGAAACTCCGAGGCCAGCGGCGCCAGCACATCGTCCAGCAGGTACAGGTCAAGGTCAGGCTTGATTGCCGCCTGGTCGAGCCGGGAAATATCCAGCAGATCGCTCAACAGGTCTTCGGCGCCTTCCAGCGCCTGGTGCGCGCGCTCCACCAGCAATTGCTCGGCCTGCGGCAACTGGCGCTCGCGCAGGGTCGAAATCAACAGGCGTGCAGCGTTGAGCGGTTGCAGCAGGTCGTGGCTGGCGGCGGCCAGGTACTTGTCCTTGCTGCGGTTGGCCGCCTGGGCCGCATCGCGTGCCTCCATCAGCTGGCGGGTACGCTCGGCCACGCGCTGCTCCAGCTCGTCGTTGAGTTGCTGCAGACGCTCCTGCGCCAGCTTGCGCTCGGTGATGTCGGCGACGAACCCCTCGACCACGCCCTCCTCGTCCGGGCGCAGCAACAGGTTCATCAGCACATCGATGCTGCTGCCGTCCTTGCGTCGCAGCTGGGTTTCGTAACCCAGCAGGGCCTGCTCGCGCTGCAGCACCTGGGCAATGTCCTGCAACTCGGCCTGGCCGCCCACGAACAGGTGGCTGGCCAGGTCACGCCGGGAAAACAGCACCGCCTGGGGGTCGGCATACCCCAGCATGCGCGCCAGCGCCGGGTTGGCGGCGCGCAGGCCATCGTCGAGGCTGGCCTGGAAGATGCCGTGCACCGCATGCTCGAACAGCCACGAATAGCGCTTGCGCTCGGTTTCCAGCTCGTCCAGGCGCGCCGCCAGTTCCGGGTAGTGGCTTTTGCGAACAGTGTGGTTGCTCAGCCCCAGCAGCCCGGCCAGCGCATTCGCGCCAGGCTCAGAGGGCTTCGCCATACACCACCTCGACGTCACGCTGGCTCGAAGTCCGCGGGTTGGTGAGGATGCACGGGTCGTCCATCGCATGCTGCGACAGGAACGGAATGTCGCTGCTGCCCACCCCATGCAAGGCCAGGGTTTCGTGAAAGCCCACGGCGTGCTTGAGCGCGATCAGGTGCTCGACCAGGCGCTGGCGGACCTGATTGTGGTTCAGCCCGCGGCAATCGATACCCAGGGTCTGCGCGATCAACTTGAAGCGATCGGGGGCGGCGCTGTAGTTGAAGGCCACCACATGCTCGACCAGCACCGCATTGCACAGACCGTGGGGCAGGTCGAGAAACCCGCCCAGGCTGTGGGACATGGCGTGGACCGCCCCGAGGATGGCATTGGAGAAGGCCAGCCCGGCCTGCATGCTGCCGAGCATGATCTTCTCGCGCAGGGCGATGTCCTGCGGGTTGGCGATCATCTGCACCAGGTTGCCGTTGATCAGGCGCATTGCCTCAAGGGCATGGGGGTCGGTCAGCGGCCCATGGCCGGTGGACACGAACGCCTCGATGGCATGCACCAGCGCGTCGATACCGGTACAGGCCGAGAGGAACGGGTCCATGCTCAGGGTGGTTTCAGGGTCGATCAGCGACACATCGGGTACCACCGCCTTGCTGACGATGGAGAACTTCATGCGTTCCTGCTGGTTGGAGATGATCACGAACTGCGACACGTCGGCCGAGGTGCCGGCGGTGGTCGGGATCAGGATCAGCGGCGGGCTCGGCACTCGGATGGTGTCGACCCCTTCGAACTCCAGGATGTGCCGGCCGTGGGCCGCCACGATGCCGATGCCCTTGGCGCAGTCCATCGGGCTGCCGCCGCCAACGGCCACGATCACGTCGCACTGTTCGCTGCGATAGCTCTCGGCGCCGGCCATGACCTCTTCGACCCGCGGGTTGGGCGACACGTCGCTGTACAGGCAGTAATCAATGCCCTGCGCCTGCAGGCTGGCCTCGATGTCGCCGACCCAGCCGGCGGCGATCACGCCAGGGTCACTGACCAGCAGTACCTTGCGCGCGCCGAAGGTCCTGGCGTAATTGGCCACATGGTGCCGACAGCCGGCACCGAAGATGATTTCCGGAGAGACGAATTTACGCAACTGGCTCAGGTTCGGGCTCATGCGACGCCTTCTTGTTCTTTTAAGGTAGCGCCAGCCTAAAGCATCAGGAGGGTTTTGCAATCAGACGATAGGGGGGATGCACAAGGCAGCGCCGGTGCCTTGGGGCACCGGCGCAAGAGGGATCAACGGCTGGCGAAGTACATGGTCACTTCAAAGCCGATACGCAGATCAGTGAACGCGGGTTTTTTCCACATAGGTCCATCCTCTTCTGGCACCACAGGATTGCGGTGCGTCTATTAATACACCGTTGCCGGCGCAGGTCGAATGCTACTTTGGAACAGATTTTCCCACAGCCATCGGGCGTCAGAAGAAGCCCAGCGGATTGATGTCGTAGCTCACCAGCAGGTTCTTGGTCTGCTGGTAGTGGTCGAGCATCATCTTGTGGGTTTCACGACCCACGCCGGACTTCTTGTACCCGCCGAACGCGGCGTGCGCCGGGTACAGGTGGTAGCAGTTGGTCCACACGCGCCCGGCCTTGATGCCACGGCCCATGCGGTAGGCACGGTTGATGTCGCGGGTCCACAGCCCGGCGCCCAGGCCGAACTCGGTGTCGTTGGCGATTGCCAGGGCCTCGGCCTCGTCCTTGAAGGTGGTCACGCCCACCACCGGGCCGAAGATCTCTTCCTGGAACACGCGCATCTTGTTGTGGCCCTTGAGCAGGGTCGGCTGGATGTAGTAACCGGTCGACAGGTCGCCGGCCAGGCGCTCGCTGGCGCCACCGGTCAGTACCTGCGCGCCCTCTTCGCGGGCGATGTCCAGGTACGAGAGGATCTTGTCGTACTGCTGCTCGGACGCCTGGGCACCAACCATGGTTTCGGTGTCCAGCGGGTTGCCACGCTTGATCTGGGCGATCTTCTTCATCACCACGGCCATGAACGGCTCGTAGATCGATTCCTGTATCACCGCACGCGATGGGCAGGTGCACACTTCGCCCTGGTTGAAGAACGCCAGCACCAGACCTTCGGCGGCTTTCTCGATGAAACTCGGCTCGGCCTGCATGATGTCTTCGAAGAAGATGTTCGGCGACTTGCCGCCCAGCTCCACGGTGCTGGGGATGATGTTCTCGGCAGCGCACTTCATGATGTGCGAGCCCACCGGGGTGGAACCGGTGAAGGCGATCTTGGCGATGCGCTTGCTGGTGGCCAGCGCTTCACCGGCCTCGCGCCCGAAGCCCTGCACGATGTTGAGCACACCCGGCGGCAGCAGATCGCCCACCAGCTCGGCGAACACGGTGATCGACAGTGGGGTCTGTTCAGCCGGCTTGAGCACCACGCAGTTGCCGGCGGCCAGGGCCGGGGCGAGCTTCCAGGCGGCCATCAGCAGCGGGAAGTTCCATGGAATGATCTGCCCGACCACACCCAGCGGTTCATGGAAGTGGTAGGCGGCGGTGTTTTCGTTGATCTCGGCGGCGCTGCCTTCCTGGGCACGGATGCAGCCGGCGAAGTAACGGAAATGGTCGGCGGCCAGCGGCACGTCGGCATTCAGGGTTTCGCGAATGGCCTTGCCGTTGTCCCAGGTTTCGGCAATGGCCAGCACTTCGAGGTTCTGCTCGATACGGTCGGCAATCTTGAGCAGGATGCGCGAGCGGTCCTGCACGCTGGTACGGCCCCAGGCATCGGCAGCGGCGTGGGCGGCGTCCAGGGCGCGCTCGACGTCTTCGGCGCTGGAACGTGGAAATTCGGCGATGACCTGGGCGTTCACCGGCGAGCTGTTGGTGAAGTACTGGCCGTTCAGCGGGGCAACGAACTCGCCGCCGATGTAGTTGCCGTAACGCGGTTTGAAGTTGACAAGGGCGCCTTCGGTGCCGGGAGCTGCATAGATCATGTTCGGGCCTCTGTTGATCCGGGCCTGTCATGACGACAGGCGGTGTACGGATCTTAGGCAGCCCGGGGCGGCTGACGAATCGCCCTTTGGCAGAGGACAACTCGTCATTTGGTAGTAGGCGCGGGCGCCGCTACAGGTCCAGGAACAGCGCCCGGGCCGAGCGGCTGTCGATCTGGCTGCGGTAGATCTGGATCACGCGCTCATTGTCGGCGTCTGCCGGCAACTGGTACTGCCCCCCCTCGAACCGCTGTGCGGCGGTTTTCAGATGCGCCGCGGTGTACAGCCCAGGCTCTGCGTCCAGGGTCGCGTAATGAAAGTGCGCCACCCACAGCAACTGCCCCGCCTTGTCGTGGATTTCGTACTCCTGAAGGAAATCCTGGGCATGGCCCTTGCGTTTTCGCGTGGGCTTGCGCGGCTGGAGCCTGTGCAGGCTGACCTCGCCCTGGGCCTTGAGGTAGGCCACCCGACTGACCGTCGGCAACTGTGCCAGGGTCATCTGCACACGCAGACGGCGCCCTTCATCACGCAGATGCTTGGCCTGCTCGAGCAGGGCCTTGGCTTGCAGCGCCGCATCCTGGCCGGCAGCAGACCGGTCGGTGTCGTTGCCGGCAGTCAATGCCTGTTCGATCTGCCGGGCCAGCTCGTCAAGCGGGCGCGCCTGCTGCGTCAGGATTTCTTCCATCTCCACCGGAAGCATGGCGGTCCTGGCCTGGGCGACGGCGCGCCTGAGCTGCTGCGCCGAGTCGTTCAGCAACCGCGTGGAGCGCTCCAGCAAGCCCGGCAACTGCGCCTGGGTGGCGCGCGCAGGTGCTGGGCGGGGGCGCTCCACCGGCTGCCAGATACCGGCCTCGGCGGTTTCCTCGTAGCGGGCCAGCTCGCGCTGTTCCACCGGGTCGATCACCACCACCACGTCACTGTCGGCCCCTGCCAGCCGACGCTGCTGGCCCACCACCACGCCGCGGTTGCGGGTGCGTATCAACGTGCGCGAGCGGCTGCCTGAGGCCGGTGGCGCCGAAGGTTGGCGTGGCAGGTCGCGAATCAGCCCGGCCAGTCGCTTCTGGGCAGCATCATGCAGGGCCTGCAGCACCTGCTGGTACTCCTCCACCTGTGCCGCCCCCTGCAAAACCGCGCTGGAGGCCTTGTACAGCTGGGTGCCCTGCAGTGCACTGGCATAGTGGCGCACACTGCTGTCGAGCATCTGCACCCGTTCCTGATCGGTGAACGCCCCGCCCATCTCGAGCTCCAGTTGCAAGCCCAATCGGGCAGACAACACCGTCTCGTAGATACCCTCGCCTCCGGCGTGCCCGCGGTCTGCCTGCAGCACCAACACCCCCAGCATGTTGATCTGGGACGAACGCCAGGCCTGGACTGACAGCTCTTCACCGCGCATCGCCTCGATCCTGCTTGCCTGGGCCGGGCCGCCGGGCAGGATCTGGCGCAGCTGCCCGGTCAGGCGATCGAGGGCCTGATAGCAGTCGATGATCTGCTCGGTCAGGGTCTTGGCCCCTTCGAGCAGCACCACCAGTTGCCGATAGGTGGGCGAAGTGCCTTCCAGCACCAGTTCGCGCAGACGGTCCTGACCCTGGCCGCCGCGAAGGTTGTTTATGCCGTCCTTGTTATGCATGAACAGGCTTCGCAAGGCGTACAGCAACTGCACGGTAATGCTGGACTCCTCGAACAGGTAGTTGCCCTGCTGGGCGCGAAAGTTTGCCAGGGTTTTAAGCTGGTTCAGTTGCACATGGCTTTCCCGCGCCTTGGCCAGCCCCTGCCCGTGCCGTCGCAGATCATCCACATAGCGCTGCAATCGCTCGGCCGAGGGCTGCGGCTCCTGTTTCACCACCTCGTCCAGATCGCGCTTGAGCTGCAAGGCGCTGGCCTGGCGCACCGGCTGGTAGTCGTCCAGTTCCTTCTGCAGAACCTCCACGCGAGCCTGGTTGGCCAGACGCAACTGCTGGATGCGCCGATTCAGCGGCATGCCGCCACGCAAGCGCAAGCCCAGGTCGAATTGCCAGCTGCCATCGGCGGCGTGCCGCAGCCAGGGCCCGGGAGGCTGTTGCGCGTCGCGGATTCGCAGGCCGGCATCCTCCTCCACCACGGGGTAGACCTGCCCGCTGACACCCACCCACAGACGGTCCTCATGCAGGTACAACCCCTGCCAGGGCCCGTGGCTGATCGGTGCCCCCAGCCCCTCGCGGCCCTGCACGCGCTGCAGGGGCACCAGCCGCGCGCGCTGTTCGCCGCTCAGTCGGTCCGCCGCCGCTGCCCAGCTGAAATCCAGGCTGTCCAGCGCCTGGCCCGAGGGCGAAGCAAGGGCATGGCCGAACTCGGGCTCCAGCACCTGGGCCAGCGGCGACTCGCCCCTTTGCGCAGGGGTTGAGAGCTTGAGACGGGTGGTGTCGGTCCTGCTCGCCAGCAACGTCAGCGCCAGGTTGAACAACCATCCCGCCAGCTGCCCGTCACCCTCGCTCTGGTGTTGCTGCAAGGTATCGCGCAGGCCTGCCGTCAGTTGCACCAGCCAGCCGGCCACCGCAACCGGGCCATTGCACAGTGGCAACAGCGTGTTGAACATCAGCCAGCCCAGTTCGGCATAGGCCGCCCAGCGCTGTTCGCTGGATGACTGCGAGCCGGCCCGGGCGCGGGCCACCAGTTCCTGGGCGCAGCTACGGTACAGATGCACCAGCGGGTCGCCATCGATCAGCGCGTCGCTGAACGACGCCGGGGCCGGCACCTGAAGGGGAGCGAAGTCCGAGCCGGGCAGAAAGCGCACCGTATGCGGCTGCTCCAGCCCGCCACGCGCGTACACCGGCTGTGCCTTGGCAGGCAGCCGCGCCAGCAGATCGTCGTGCAGCGCGCCGGGCTCGCACAACCGCTCGAACAGGGCCTGGCGCGAGCTGAACTCCTGCAGCGGCTCGCGGTGCAGTGGGCGATACAGCAGGCACGGCCCCTGGCGCGGGTCGCGGCCCTCGACCAGGTACGCATTGAGCGCGACATCGGGGTGTGCACCGGCCTCGCGCAACAGGCCCAACGGACGCAGCACCGCGTCGGTTTCCTCGCCACGGCACAGTGCCGTGACCCGCCGGGCACTCAGTGCACTGACCCCTTCGCGTTGACGCAGGCAGTACTCCAGCACCAGCATCGGCAGTTGTTCGCGCAACTGATCGACGAACAGCTGCTGGCGACTGGCCGACTGCACAGGGTCATCCAGCAGGCTGTGCTGCAACAGGTCCGGGTAGGTCTGGCCCACATCCAGGCGGGTGACCTGGGCCTTGATGAATGCAAGATCCAGCCATGTCGGCAGCACTGCGCCGCTGCGGCTGCGCAAAGTGACGCTGCCTGCCCTGAGCAGCCCCAGGTTGCCCACCGCCAGTTGGGCCAGGTTCAGCGTCACCTCGCGAATGCTGCCCGCCGGGGCAAAATCCCCCCCACTGCCGCCGGCGCCGGCAATCACCTGGCGGTTGACCAGCTCGACATCCTCCAGCTCGGCACGGGTGAAGCCCGGGTGCCCGGCACGCACCGCCGCCTGCCACTGGGCCCAGGCGTACTCCGGCATGCCGGGCAGGTCATGCAGGAACGACTGCCCGCCACTGCGCTGCTGCGCCCGCGCCAGGCGCACCAGCATCTCGGTGTACTGCAGGCGCGGCGCCTCGTCAGCGTCGCGCAACCACGTCGGCAACAGCCCGCGCAGGCTGGCCAGGGTCTGGCGCTCGCTCACATCGCATACCTGCACCAGCGAGGTGGCTTCGTCCAGGCGCGCGACCAGCGTCTGCACCGGGTCGACCTGCGAATCGAGAGGTGCGGCGGCGATGGCATCGATCAGGCGCAATTGCTGTTCGAACAACAACCGCGCCTGGGCCTGGAAAATCGACAGTTCGGTCTGGTACAGGTTGAGCTTGAAGGTGCCCGAAGCCTGCGCGCCCCAGCCCCTGGCCAATGCCTCCAGCAGTGCCTGGCGCGAATCGAAGCGATACAGCCCACCCGCCAGGGTGTAGAGCACCACGACAGTGCGCAACTGGCCGAGCACCTGGCGCTCGATCAGCACCGCGCTGGCCAGTTCAGGGTCCAGCCCGCCACCGGGTTCGGCATCCAGGCACAGCAGCGACACGCGTACATCCGCGCCGTTGCCGAACTGCGCGCGCTGCGTCGCCCGTGGATAGATGCCGACCATCGTCGCCGTGGCCAGCTCCAGCCCGTCCAGCACGCCAGCCCCTCGGGCCAGTTCGCAGGCGCTGGAAAAACGGCTTTTGAGGTAATCGGCCAGCCAGTCCCAGCGCGCGGTCTGGCCCGGCTCGGCCTGGCCCCAGTAACGGCTGAGCACACGCTTGTATTCATCGAGCAGCAACGGCCCGCATTCATTGAGCAGGGTTTCGACCGCGTGCAGGTCGACATCGGCGGCCTGCGGATACTCGGCGCCGCGCTGCAGGGTGAGGTAGTCCAGCCCGCTGGCCAGGTTGAGGCAGGTGCGTTCGCAATAGCGCCGTATCAGGGCATCGGCCAGCGAATCGAG
Organism: Pseudomonas sp. 8209; assembly: GCF_028682105.1. Lineage (NCBI taxonomy): Bacteria > Pseudomonadati > Pseudomonadota > Gammaproteobacteria > Pseudomonadales > Pseudomonadaceae > Pseudomonas > Pseudomonas sp. 8209. The sequence continues at coordinate 168,994 of NZ_JANIAH010000012.1, read as the reverse complement.
CCGCGCGCCCTGCCCCGGCCGCCCCCTGACCAGGGTCAAGGCCGATGGCGCCGGGCCCTTGATCCCGCGCACCTGCCATTGCTGCGCGCACACCTGCGCAGCCACGGCGTGCAACGAGGGCCGGGTGACCATCTGGCGGCCGATGGGGCCGCACAGCGAAGCGTGTGTGGCCAACTGCCCGAAAAGCGTATCTGCTGCATCCATGATGCGACTTCCTTGTGAGTAAAGAAGCCGCAGTACAGCGTCACGCCCTGCCGGGCAGGTGGTAGATGTTGCTCAGCGGTCCTTGAACTGGGCCTCGCGCTTGGCGATGAACGCCGCCATGCCTTCCTTCTGGTCTTCGGTGGCAAACGCGGCATGGAACACCCGGCGCTCGAAGCGCACGCCTTCGGACAGGCTCACCTCGAAAGCACGGTTAATGCTCTCCTTGACCATCATCGCCACCGGCACCGACTTGCTGGCGATCTGTGCCGCCACCTTGAGGGCCTCCTCGAGCAGCTGCTCCTTGGGCACGATACGCGCCACCACGCCGGCACGCTCGGCCTCCTCGGCCCCCATCATGCGCCCGCTCAGGCACAGCTCCATGGCCTTGGCCTTGCCCACCGCGCGGGTAAGGCGCTGGGTGCCGCCCATGCCCGGCAACACGCCCAGGTTGATTTCAGGCTGACCGAACTTGGCATTGTCGGCGGCCAGGATGAAGTCGCACATCAGTGCCAGCTCGCAGCCACCGCCCAGGGCGAAGCCGGACACCGCGGCGATGATCGGCTTGCGGCGGTTGGCGATGCGGTCGCTGTCGCTGAACAGGTCGTCGATGTAGATCTGCGGGTAGCTCAGCTCGGCCATTTCCTTGATATCGGCACCGGCGGCGAAGGCTTTCTCCGAACCGGTCAGCACCACGCAGCCGATGTTCGGGTCGGCTTCGAGCTGGTCCAGCGCCTGGTTCAGCTCGCGCACGATCTGCGCGTTGAGGGCGTTGAGCGCCTGGGGCCGGTTGAGGGTGATCAGGCCGACCTTGCCACGGATGTCCAACAGAATGGTTTCGAAACTCATGCAAGCTGCTCCCTTCAAAGATTGCGCGCAATGACCATGCGCTGAATGTCGCTGGTGCCTTCGTAGATCTGGCAAACCCGCACGTCACGGTAGATCCGCTCCAGCGGGAAGTCGCTCAGATAGCCATAACCGCCCAGGGTCTGCAAGGCATCGGAACAGACCTTTTCGGCCATTTCCGAAGCAAACAGCTTGGCCATCGAGGCTTCCACCAGCGCCGGGCGCCCGGCATCACGCAAGGCGGCGGCATGATGCACCATCTGCCGGGCCACGGCGATGCGCGTGGCCATGTCGGCCAGGCGAAACGCCACCGCCTGGTGTTCGATCAGGGGCTTGCCGAAGCTCTCGCGTTCGCGCGCATAGTCACGTGCCACCTCGAACGCGGCCCGCGCCATGCCCACCGATTGCGCGGCAATACCGATGCGCCCGCCTTCCAGGTTGGCCAGGGCGATCCGGTACCCCTCGCCCTCCTCGCCCAGGCGATTGGCCAGCGGCACACGCACGTTCTCGAAGACGATCTGGCAGGTATCGGAGGCATGCTGGCCGAGCTTGTCCTCCACCCGCGCCACCTGGTAGCCAGGCGAGTCGGTGGGCACGATAAAGGCACTGATGCCGCGCTTGCCGGCTGCCGGGTCGGTCACCGCGAACACGATCACCACGCCGGCATTCTGCCCCGAGGTGATGAACTGCTTGCAGCCGTTGAGCACATAGTGATCGCCCTCGAGGCGCGCACGGGTTTTCAGGCTGCTGGCATCGGAGCCCGCCTGGGGCTCGGTCAGGGCAAAGGCACCGAGCATCGCGCCCGTGGCCAGCGGCGTCAGAAACTGCTGCTTCTGCTGCTCGCTGCCGAACTTGAGGATCGGCACGCAGCCCACCGAGTTGTGCACGCTCATGATGGTCGAGCAGGCACCATCGCCGGCGGCGATTTCCTCCAGGGCCATGGCGTAGGCGACATAGCCGGTGTCGCTGCCGCCCCACTGCTCCGGCACCAGCATGCCGAACAGGCCCAGCTCGGCCATCTGCTCGATAGCCTCCCGTGGGAAACGGTGCTCGCGGTCCCACTGCTCGGCAAACGGCCGCAGGCGCTCCTGGGCAAACTGGCGAACGGCGTCGCTGATCTGCTGTTGTTCATCGTTGACTAGCATGGCGCACCTCAGTCCAGACACTCGACAGCCATGGCCGTGGCTTCGCCACCGCCGATGCAGATGGCCGCGATGCCGCGGCGCAGGCCCTTCTGGCGCAGCGCGGCAAGCAGGGTCACCAGAATACGTGCGCCCGATGCACCGATGGGGTGGCCCAGGGCGCAGGCGCCGCCGTGGATGTTGACCTTGTCGTGGGGCAGGTCCAGCTGCTTCATCGCCGCCAGGGTGACCACCGCGAACGCCTCGTTGATTTCGAACAGGTCGACCTCGGCCAGGCTCCAGCCGGTGCGCTTGAGCAGCGCATCGATGGCGCCGATCGGCGCGGTGGGGAACAGTGCAGGCTCGTCGGCGAACGCCGCATGCCCGTGGATCACCGCCAGTGGCTTGAGGCCGCGCTGCTCGGCCTGGGACCTGCGCATCAGCACCAGCGCCGCCGCACCGTCGGAAATCGAGCTGGAGTTGGCTGCCGTGACCGTACCGCCTTCGCGAAACGCCGGCCTGAGCTGCGCGATCTTGTCCAGGCGGGCCTTGGGCGGCTGTTCGTCGTGGCTGACCAGGCGGGTCTGCCTGCCCTCGGTCACCTCCACCGGCACGATCTCGGCGGCAAAGCTGCCGTTCTCGATCGCCTGTTGCGCACGGGTCAGCGAGGCAATCGCAAAGTCGTCCTGAGCCTGGCGGCTGAAGCCCTGGGCCTGGGCGCAGTCCTCGGCAAAGGTGCCCATCAGGCGACCCTTGTCGTAGGCATCTTCCAGACCGTCGAAAAACATGTGGTCGATGACCTTGCCGTGGCCCATGCGGTAGCCGCTGCGCGCCTTGTCCAGCAGGTACGGGGCGTTGGACATGCTCTCCATGCCGCCGGCCACCACCACCTCGGCGGTACCGGCCAGCAGCAGGTCATGGGCCATGATCGCGGCTTGCATGCCCGAGCCGCACATCTTGTTCAGGGTGGTGCAGGTGGTGCCCTTGTCCAGGCCGGCCCCCAGGGCCGCCTGGCGTGCCGGGGCCTGGCCGAGACCGGCTGGCAGCACGCAGCCGAACAGCACCTGGTCGACGCTGTCGGCAGCCACGCCCGCACGCTCGACGGCTGCGCGAATGGCGGCAGCGCCCAGTTGCGGTGCAGTCAGGCTTTTGAGATCGCCCTGCAGGCCGCCCATGGGCGTGCGCACGGCGCTGACGATTACGATGGGATCATGGGACATGCTCATGCGGTTCTCCTGAATTACTTGGCAGCCATGCGCAAGGCACCGTCGAGGCGGATCACCTCGCCGTTGAGCATGCTGTTTTCAATGATGTGACGCGCCAGCGCCGCGTACTCCTGCGGGCGCCCCAGACGCGGCGGGAACGGCACGCCGGCCGCCAGCGAGTCGCGTACTTCCTGGGTCATGCCGGCCATCATCGGGGTTTCGAAGATGCCCGGCGCGATGGTCATCACGCGGATACCGAAGCGCGCCAGTTCGCGGGCGGCCGGCAGGGTCAGGCTGGCAATCGCGCCCTTGGAGGCAGCGTAGGCCGCCTGGCCGATCTGCCCGTCATAGGCGGCGATGGAGGCGGTATTGATGATCACCCCGCGCTCGCCGTCGGCGTCGGCACCGCCTTCGGCCATGGCCGCTGCCACCAGGCGCAGCAGGTTGAAGCTGCCGATCAGGTTGACGTTGATCACCCGGCTGAAGCTGTCCAGGCCGTGCGGCCCCTGCCTGCCCAGGACCTTCTCGGCGCCGACGATGCCGGCACAGTTGACCAGCCCGTGGAGGCTGCCAAAGGCGCTGACGGCCGCGTCCACGGCGGCCTTGGCCGGGGCCTCCTGACTGATGTCGGCCACGGCGAAACGGGCCTTGTCACCCAGGGCTTGCGCCTTGGCTGCAACGGCCTCGGCGTTAAGGTCCACCAGCATCACCTGGGCACCGGCGCCGATCAGCATCTCGGCGGTGGCGGCGCCCAGCCCGGAGGCGGCGCCGCTGACGATGAAGTTCTTGTTGGCAATTTGCATAAGGGGTCCTCAGGCGCTGGCGACGGGCGCCGGCGCGGTGTGTTGTTTGGCTATTTCCTGATTGCGCAGGATGAAACGCTGCAGCTTGCCGCTCGGGGTCTTGGGCAGCTCGCCGACAAATTCGATTTCGCGCGGGTAGGCATGTGCATAAAGGCGCTGGCGCACATGCTGGCGCAGGTTTTCGGCCAGCTCCGGCGTGCCCTCCACGCCGCTGGCCAGCACCACGAACGCCTTGATCAGTTCGGTGCGCTCCGGGTCCGGCTTGCCGACCACGGCGGCCTCGATCACCGCCGGGTGCTCGATCAGCGCGCTTTCCACATCGAACGGCCCGACCCGATACCCGGAGGTGGTGATCACGTCGTCGCTGCGCCCGACAAAGCTGATGCTGCCGTCCTGGTTCAGCTCCACCGTGTCGCCGCTGAGGTAGTACTTGCCGACGAAGGCCTTGGTCTGGACCCCGTGGTAGCCACCGAACCAGCACAGCGGTGACTGCTCGCGGTCCACCGCGAGGATGCCGGGCTGGCCGGGCGGCAGTTCGTGCTGCTGTTCATCAAGCACAACGATGCGATGACCCGGGATGGCAAAGCCGGCCGAGCCCAGGTGCACCGGGTGACGCAGGCCGTGGTGGTTGCACAGCACCATGCCCAGTTCGGTCTGGCCATAGTGATCGTGGATGGGCACCTGCAGGTGTTCGGCGAACCAGCGGATCACCTCCGGGTTGAGCGGTTCGCCGGCGCTGCTGACCACCCGCAGGCGGCCCTTGATCGGCTCGGCGAAGGCCTGGCCGGCAGCGATCAGCATGCGATAGGCCGTGGGCGACCCGGCCAGGTTGGTGATGGCGTACTTGTCGATCACCCGGCAGGTACTTTCGACACTGAACGGGCCGTCGAAGAAGGTGGTGGCCTGGCCCAGCGCCAGCGGCCCGGTGACGGCGTAGTACAGGCCGTAGGCCCAGCCGGGGTCGGCCAGGTTCCAGAAGTTGTCTTCGGGGCGCAGGTCGATGGCGTCGCGCATGTAGCCCTGAAACGCCACGATGGCCCGCAACGGCACCTCCAGCGGCTTGGCCGGGCCGGTGGTGCCGGAGGTGAACATCAGCAGGAAGGGGGCCTCCCCGGACAACAGCACAGGCGCGCAGTCGGCGCTGGCAGCGTCGAGGGCAGTGTGAAAATCCAGGTCGCCGCTGCCGGCCTGGGCATCGACGGTAATGATCCGCGCACAGCCCTCGACCTCGTCGAGCTTCGGGCGGTTGGTGCGGTCGGTGACCACCACGCGGGCGCCGGAACTGTGCAGGCGGTGCTCGATGGCCTTGGGCCCGAAGGCAGTGAACAGGGGCTGGTAGACCGCCCCCAGTCGCCAGGTGGCGAGCACCGTGACCAGCAGCTCGACGGTGCGCGGCAGCAGCCCCGCCACCCGGTCGCCCGGCCCCACGCCTTGCGCCTTGAGCACATTGGCCAGGCGTGCGGCGCGCTGCTGCAGGTCGGCAAAGGTGTACTGCGCGCAGGCCCCGTCGTGGCGCTCCCAGTACAAGGCCACGCCGCCCTCGGCGGCGTGCCGGTCGCAACACTCGACGCAGGCGTTGAGCGCACCCAGGTTGCCCGCCAGCACGGCATCGGCAGTGTGCAGGTAATCGAAAGCACGCTGCGCGTCGTGGTAATCACGCATTGCCAGACTCCTCGTTTCTTATTGTTGGAATAGAACGAATGATCTGACGATAGTCGCGCCACCAGCGCGCAGCGACAATGGCCAAAGCTGTCAATCTGGATGACTGGTTTGGCCACTGCCTGCACAGCCCCCGGGGCTAGCCCGCAGGCGGCGCGGCAGCCTCCAGCGCCGCCTGGGTCAGGCGCAATGCCAGCGCCTGCACTGCCGCCTCGCGTTCGCTGCGCAATGCGTTCATTCGCGTCAGGTACACCCCTTCCTGCAGCGTGCCCTGTTGCGCGGCCAGCACCTCGAGTCGATCCCAGAACGGTTGTTCGACCTGCTCGAACTCGCCTTCGTGAGCCTGGCGCAGGTAGGCCAGCCAGAAATCCCGGCCGCTGATGAACGTTGCCAGCTGGTCGGTCTGCTCGGCAGCCAGCACGACCCGCTGGGCCTCGTGTATCTGTGCCGGGGCCACGGCGGCCACTTCGGCGAACTGCATGTTGCGCGGTTGCCCGGGCAGGTCCAGTGCAGCGGCCAGACGGGTGCGATAGGCCAGGCTCACCTCGACCTCGTCCACCCCACGCGCCCCCTGCGTCCTGGCCTGGATGTCGGCACGCGCGAACTGTTCGACCTGTTCAAGACGAAACAGACGCCGCGCAAAGGCGAGCAACGCTTCGCCCTGCTGCTCGTTCGGGCTGTCCGCGCGCACGGTCTGAAACAGCAAATACCGCACTTCGAGCGCACTGTAGGTGGACGACACGCTGTCCACGCACGTGGTCGGGCTGGCCGCCAGCTCGAACAGTTCCTCGCGCAGCGCCGTGTGCTGCGCCATCGCCTCGAGCATGCGCCACACGCGCTGGTCCAGTTCGGCCCGGGTATGCTGGAAATCCGCCGACCCGGTCAGTTCGGTCAGCAACTGGAAGAAGTCTGCGGCGCCAGGCTCTGCAATCAGGCTGTCCCAGTAACGGCTGCGCACATCCAGCTGCGCCTCGTTCGCCAGCTCCAGCCATAGTGCGCGGGCTTGCGCAGTCGTTTCGGCACGTACCATGACACCGGCCGCAGCCTCCACCACGGGCAGCAACTGCTGCAGATCGTTGATGCGGTCCCAGGTGGCTTGCGGCAGGGGGTTACGCTGGAGCAGGTAGATGTTCAGCGACTCGGGCACGAAGAACGTCTCCGGCAACTGGGTGATGAGGTTGTCGCGCAAGTCGACCACATCCAGAAACGGACATTCGAGCAACCCGGTCGGGAACAGCTGCAGGCGCGTGCTGCGCAACCACACGTGGCGCAAGTTGTACATGCCGGCCATGTTCGGCAGGATCTCGATGGGATTGTTGTCCAGGTTCAGCACTTCAAGCCGATGCAGGGACGCAAGGGTATTGACCCCGGTGTTGCGCAGGTTGATCTGGTTGAGGTTCAGGTTCACCTCACGCAACCAGTTCATGCCGTTCAAGGCAGGCGGTATGCGCCCGAAGCGGTTGTTGGCCAGGTTGAGCCAGCGCACGCCGACAAAGCGTTGCAGGAAGCTGTTCGACAGCTCGGTCAGCCCCATGCCCACCAGGCTCAGGTCTATCACGTGGGAAAAATCGATACCGGCCCCCAGCGGCGGCAGATGCCCCACCGGCATCGCCACCAGGTTCAGGCGATAGCCGATCAGCGTGCCACCCCCATTGGTCACGCGATCGGTCTGTCGTCGCCAGCACCGGCGCAGCTCATCGGCCACCAGGCGTCGCCACTCGCGGGACTGGCCAAAGACCTCCCGACACCACAGCTGCAGGCTCGCATCGAGGCGCTGGTACTGGTCCAGCAGGCGCATCAGTGCCGTCATCGGTTCAACCGAGCCCCCCTGCAGTTCGGTCAGAAGCACATCGATCTGGAGTTGGTCATAGCCCGGGAACAGCACACGCACCACACTGACCAGGGACCGTCGTGTCGCACGGCCCCGGCCACTGAGCGGATACCCGATGCGACCGTCGGGCAAGCGCTGGGGCGGGCTGAAGCGCCCGGCCGAGCGCGCCTGTCCGATCAGTTGCGCGGCCTCGGAGGGATTGGCCAGGGCCCGCGCAGCCAGGGCCTGGCGCATTTGTGCCGCGCTGTCATGACGCGTCCAGCCCAGGGCGCGACGCTGCTCGCGCGTCAGGCAGCAGGCAATCGCCTCGAACATTCCCTGGGGAGCCGGGATCTCGTCGTCGAGCTCGTAGCCTTCAGTGTCGTACACCGAAAACTGCCCGTCGCGACGCACCAGCACGCGGGTCTGGCGGGTATCGCTGAGTGACAACTGGCGCTCGATCACCCGCCCGCTGGACGAACCTTCGCGCAGCTCCAGGTTCAGCCCGTCGGGCCAGGCCGGCATGCGTCGCAGCAAGCCGAAGGCCAGGCCCACGCTGTCGTCACTGTGCACGTTCTGCAGGCACAACCCCTCCAGCGCCCTGCTCAATCGCGCCTCACGCAAGGTGTGGCGTGCCTGCTCGGCGACCGCCAGCGGAATGCGCCGAGTCTGATCCATCATCTGGCGCTGCGTGGCATCGGCCTGCTCTGCCAGCGCCTGGGCATAGCGTCGCGCCAGCCCGGGAAAGTCACGTTGCAACAGGCTCACACGGCTATCGGCAGCGGTCAGCGTGGCCGCCTCAAGGTGCTCGAACAGTTCGAAGCGCAAGCGCGGCATCTGCTCCCAGATGTGATCGAGCTCCGAGTCCTGCCCCGCGTCTTCGACACCCTGCAGATGCTCCCTGCAGAAGGCATGGAGCTCAGGGTCCAGGCCCTGGGCATCGGTTTGCCGGTGCAGGCGCTGGAAGAATGTCGAGATGCGCGTATCGATACCGAAGCGGACCAGGGTATCGCGCAGGCGAACCGGCATGCCCCGGTTCTCTACGTGCAGGCCGCGCAAACGCGCCTCGTCCATACCGGCAATCACCATGACCTGGTCGATCTGCGCATCGCTCAGCCCTTCGGCCAGCGGGCCCAGGCGCCGCACCAGCAGGGCATTGCCCGCCCACTGCAGCGCATGCTCGCCAGGCAGGCGCCAGGCGCCTTCGCCATTGGTTTCCAGGCCGGGCGAGTAGGCTTCGGCACGCTGCGGGTGCACCAAAACCCAGCGCCCATCGCGCTGCTGAACCTGATAGGTCTGCCCTTCATGCCTGAGCCACAGCGCGCCTGCATCCTCATACAAGCCATCGCTGCGCGGCACCAGGGCTTCAGGCAAAGGGTGGGCATGACGGTAGCTTGCCAGGTCTTCGTTCCACAGCCTGTATTGGCCCGTGCTGCGCACTATCGGCATGAGGCCGTCGACGAAGGCCGAACGTTTGGCCACCGCCACCAGGCCCGCCACTCCCGCCCCTGTTGCAACGCTGGCCAGCACGTTTTCGGCCACGCCGGTCAGATGCGCCAGGGCCTCCTTGCGCTGGCCCTTGCTCCAGTCGACGGCGCCCTCATAGACCTCGTCCAGCAACTGCCCGACGCTACTGAGCAGCATGATCTGGCCAACCCCGGGGACGAACGAGGCCGCTATGCCGAGCAGGGTTTCACCTGCGGCCAGGTAGGCCTCGCGACGTGCTTCGGCCAGCGCATCGTCGACCCTGGCCGTAGGCACGGCAAGCACCGCTGCGTCGGCCTTGAGCCGGGCGATACGCCATTGCGCAAGGCTGGCGAACAACTCTCCGGCCAGCGGGTAATCGAGCAGCTCCAGGTCCGGGCGCGCCGCGTCTCGCTGCGCCTGCCAGGCCGCGCCGAAAGCTGCACGCTCCTGCAGGCTGATCAGGCTCTGGAAGTAGCTCAGGTAATCAGCCGATTTCAAGGCCAGGCCCAGATCGGTTGCACAGGCATACCAGGTCGGATACTGACGCAGCGGGCGCTGCGGATCGCCAGGCAGAAACACCACCACCTGGCGCACCAGGCCGGCCTCGGTCCAGCGTATCGCCCCCTCCAGGGGTTCGCCACGGGCCAGAAAGGCGACCGCGCCCTGTACCTGCTGCCCCAGCACCTCGATGCTGCGCACCCTTACCGGGTGCTCGGCGTAAGTCACCTGGCTCGCCCCGTCGACCACCTGGCGCAGCATGCGGTAGGCCACCTCGTCGATGTCCTTTTTCAGGTAGCCGACCTGGGCGGCCACATCCAGCTGATCGCGCTGTTCGCGGGCCAGCAGCGCATGGCGCTGGCGCTTGAGTGCGTCATCCGGCGGGTCGAGCACACTGTCCAGATGAGCCTGATACTTCTGGCCCAGGTCCAGCGTGCGGCACAGGCCGGCAAACCGCTCGGGCGCGACGCCCAGTGCCTGACCCGCAGACACGATCGCCGTGCCGCGAAAGAATCCCCAGTAGCCGCCGGCAGTCTCGCTGAAGTTCTGCAGGGCACGCTGCAACAGCGGGCTCTGGATCTCGATCGCCTCCAGATAAGGCATGGGCGTGGCCGAAAGCCCCGGGCGGTACTGACGCAGGCGCACTTCCTTCCAGTGCGCCGCACGCGTGTCCAGTTGCAGCCCCAGGGTGTCGCGCAAGGCCTTGTCCAGCAGGGGCGCAGCGAACACGTCGGGCGACTGCAGGAGCTGGAACAACTCGGTCAACGCTTCAAGCGACGCCTGATGCCGGATCAATGCAGCGCTCACTGCGCGCGCCTGTTCCCTGGATGCCGTGCGCAGCCAACCCGGCAGGCGTTCGGCGATGAATTGATCGAGAATGGTGGGATCGTCTGTGGTGCCGGTGGTTTTGCGGGTGCTCGAGGTCGGGCTCATGGCGCCTGCTCCATCAAGGGGTGGGCACCCAGACTAGGAACAGCCCCGCCGGCAAGGTAGCGGGAAGGCTTGCCTCGCGGCCTCAGCCCGAACCCAGCACGAGGCTGCGGTAATGCCCGGGATTGCACCCCGACCACTTGCGAAAGGCCTTGTAGAACGAACTGGTGTCGGCAAACCCCAGGCGTTCGGCGATCTCCACGTAGCTGACCTGCGCATCGGCCAGCCAGCCGATGGCCAGCTCGCGGCGCACGCTGTCCTTGAGGGCCTGGTAGGTCTGGCCCTGCTCGGCCAGGCGTCGACGCAGGGTGGAGGCCGACAGGCACAGCTGCTGGGCCAGTGCCTCGGCATCCGGCCACTGGCTGGCGGGCAACTGGCGCAGGTCGTCGCGGATCCGCCGCGCCAGGCTGGTGGGGTCGCGGTACTTCACCAGAATGTTGGCCGGCGCCTCGGCCAGAAAACGCTGCAGCTCTTCGGGTGTGCGCCTGAGCGGCAGGTCCAGGCAATCGGCAGCGAAAATCAGCCGCGTGCGTGGGCGCTCGAACTGCAGGTTCTGTGAAAACATCACGCGGTAGTCATCGCAGTAGTCCGGCTCGGCGCAGCGCAATTCGATGGCCAGAATCGGAATGCGCCGACCCGCCAGCCAGCAGGCCACACCATGCACGATCATCCAGAAGGTGAAATAGGTGAAGGGTCGGCGCGGCGCCTCGGCGGGTTCGCCGATCACGATTTCAGCCAGGCTCTGCTGGCGCACCAGCACCGGGTGCAGGTGCTCGAGCATCAGCGACAGAAACCCCAGCGCGCACTCCAGGCCCGCGCCCAGGGTCGGCTGGGCCATGGACGAGCGGCAGATGAACGCCAGGCTGCCGCTGCGCAGCCCACGCGGGTCCATGCAGAAGAACTCGTCGTTGCAGCGCCGCGCCAGCAGCCGCCACAGCCGGGCATAGGCACTGGCCGGCACGCGGGCCTGGGGCTGCTCCAGTTGCTGCGGGTCGATCCCCACCCGCTGCAGCAACGCCGCAGCCGCCGCGCCGGGTGCGCTGCTTTGCAACAGGGCCTCGCGCACCAGTTGCATGGAGATGGTGTCTTTCTCCTTCATCGACCCTCACTCGTGTTGCAGGTGGTGTGTGCCGGCCATCTTAGGGGGCCGACGGCAAAACGCCAACGCCGTGTCATGCCGGTGACGCCAGGCCGAGAAAGGCCTGGATCAGGCGCAACTCGCGGCGCCGCTCCAGGCAACCGAGCATGTGCTGGTTGACCAGCCCTGGCCCCTCTATGGGCCGGGCCACCACCCGCGGATCGTGGCTGGTCTCCATCGACGAGACGATACCCAGCCCCAGCTGCGCGGCCACCGCCTCGGTCACCGCTTCGCGGCTGTCGAGCTCCAGCAGCACCCGTGGCTGCACCCCGGCCCGGGCACAGGCCTGGTCGAAGGTGCGCCGGGTGATCGAGCCGGGTTCGCGCAGCACCATGATCTGCTGGTCCAGTTCGGCAAGGGGCAACTCGGGGCGGCTGGCCCAGCGATGGCCGGCCGGCAGCAAGGCACAGATACGCGACGACCCCAGGGCCTGCAGGTGCAGGCCCTTGCGCGGTTCGACCTCGGTCAGCACGGCCACGTCGGCATGCTCGGACAGCAGCGCCGCCAGGGTTTCCTGGGCATTGCCCAGGCGCAGGTTGACCGTGATGCCGGGGTAGCGCACGCGCAGCTGGGCCAGCATCGGCATGACCTGGTGTGGCCCGTCGGCGGCAACTTCCAGGCGCCCGGTAAGCAACTGGCGGTTGGCTTCGAGCATTACCTGCGCCTCCTCGGCCAGGCCGAACATCGCGCGGGTGATGGCGGCCAGGCGGGTGCCCTCCTCGGTCAGCTCCACACGCCGCGCAGTGCGCCGCAGCAGGGTGATCTGGTAATGCTCCTCGAGTGCCTTGATGTGCCCGGTAACCGCTGGCTGGCTGATGAACAGGCGCGCGGCCGCGCGAGTAAAGCTGCCCTCGCGGGCCACCGCATCGAAAGCGCGAAGCTGGAACAGGTTCATATCTATCGGCCTGACTTATGGTTGGCATAACGACAAACAATTTGATTGATGAAGCGCGCAATTGCAACGTAGGCACCGTAGTTTCAGCCCACCGCTTGCGAGGAGCATCGCCATGACCCACACCCCCGTCCTGCTGACGCCGGGCCCCCTGACCACCTCGGCACGCACGCGGCAGGCGATGATGCTCGACTGGGGCTCATGGGACCGCGAATTCAACACCTTGACCGCCAACCTGTGCCAGCAGTTGCTGAGCATCGTCAATGGCCACGCCAGCCACCACTGCGTGCCCCTGCAAGGCAGCGGCACCTTCGCCGTGGAGGCGGCCATCGGCACGCTGGTGCCCCGTGACGGCAAGGTGCTGGTACTGGTCAACGGCGCCTATGGCCAGCGCCTGGCCAGGATCTGCCAGGTGCTGGGCCGCGCATTCACCACCTTCGAGACCGCCGAAGACCAGCCCACCACCGCCGCCGATGTCCAACGCCTGATCCGCGCCGATGCCAGCATTACCCACGTGGCGCTGATTCACTGCGAAACCAGTACCGGCATCCTCAACCCGCTGGCGCAGATCGCCCAGGTCGTCGCCGAGCACGGCAAGCGCCTGATCATCGACGCCATGAGCTCGTTCGGCGCCCTGCCGATCGACGCGGCCCAAGTGCCTTTCGATGCCCTGATCGCGGCGTCCGGCAAGTGCCTCGAAGGCGTACCGGGCATGGGCTTCGTGTTCACCGACAAGGCCGCACTGGCTGGCGCCGAGGGCAACTCGCCGTCGCTGGCCTTGGACCTGCATGACCAGCATGCCTACATGGCCCGCACCGGCCAGTGGCGCTTCACCCCGCCCACCCACGTGGTGGCGGCGCTGCACGAGGCGCTGCTGCAGTACCACGAGCAAGGCGGCCTGGCGGCGCGCCACCAGCGCTATGCAAGCAACTGCAAGACCCTGCTCGACGGCATGGCGGCCATCGGCTTGCGCAGCTTTCTGCCCGCCGCCATCCAGGCCCCGATCATCGTCACCTTCCACGCCCCGCGTGACCCGCGCTACCAGTTCGCGGACTTCTACGAACGGGTCAAGGCCAAGGGGTTCATCCTCTATCCCGGCAAGCTGACCCAGGTCGAGACATTCCGCGTGGGCTGCATCGGCTGCGTCGGCCCCCACGAGATGCGCGCCGCGGTCCAGGCCGTGGCCGATGCGCTGCGGGAAATGGAAGTGCTGCACATCTGATTCCGTTTTATCCCCCTTTTCTGCGGTATACCGAACAAGGAACGCAATGATGAACTACAGCAACCCCACAAAACTGCAAGCGGCCATTCTCGACTGGGCCGGAACCGTGGTCGACTTTGGCTCGTTCGCCCCCACGCAGATCTTCGTCGAGGCCTTTGCCGAATTCGATGTACAGGTGTCCATCGAGGAGGCCCGCGGCCCCATGGGCATGGGCAAGTGGGACCATATCCGCACGCTGTGCGACCAGCCGCAGATTGCCGAGCGCTATCGCGCGGTGTTCGGCCGCGTGCCGAGCGATGATGACGTGACGGCGCTCTACAACCGCTTCATGCCGCTGCAGATCGAAAAGATCGCCACCCATTCGGCGCTGATCCCCGGCGCACTGCAGACCATCAGCGCCCTGCGCCGGCAGGGCCTGAAGATCGGTTCGTGCTCAGGCTATCCGAAGGTGGTGATGGACAAGGTGGTGGAACTGGCCGGGCGCAATGGCTATGTGGCCGACCATGTGGTGGCCACCGACCAGACCCCCAACGGTCGCCCGTGGCCGGCCCAGGCGCTGGCCAACGTGATTGCGCTGGGTATCGACGATGTGGCGGCGTGCGTGAAGGTGGACGACACCGTACCGGGCATTCTGGAAGGGCGTCGTGCCGGCATGTGGACCGTGGCGCTGGTGTGCTCGGGCAACGCGCTGGGGCTGACCCATGAAGGCTACCTGGCGCTGGATGCCGAGCAACTGGCCAGCGAGCGTGCGCGCATTCATGCGCTGTTCGAAGGGTCACGCCCGCACTACCTGATCGACACCATCAATGACCTGCCGCAGGTGGTGGAGGATATCAATCGGCGTTTGGCGCAGGGTGAGATGCCGCAGGGGGTGTAGACCGCGTTGGGGCTTTCGCCGGCAATGCCGGCTCCTGCAATCGGCAAGGCGGCTCCTGCAGGCCAGGAGCCGCCCTCGCCAGCCAAGGGCGCGCCTGGGCCCTATGCCAGGTGCCGCACCACCCACGCCGCATAACTGTCGATGAAGCTCTGCAGAAACGGCCGGGTCTTCTCCGAAAGCTTGCCATGCTCGTCGAACAGCGTCGCCGCCCCACCCACATAGGCCTCTGGCTGCTGCATGCAGGGCACATCGAGAAACACCAGGGACTGGCGCAGGTGGTGGTTGGCACCAAAGCCCCCCACCGCCCCCGGCGACACACTGATCACCGCCCCCGGCTTCTTGCTGAACACGCTCTGCCCATACGGGCGCGAGCCGACGTCGATGGCGTTCTTGAGCACCCCGGGCACCGAGCGGTTGTACTCGGGGGTCACGAACAGCACCGCGTCGCTGGCACGCACCTTGTCGCGAAAGGCCTTGTAGGCTGCGGGCGGGTCGGTGT
Source organism: Pseudomonas sp. 8209 (assembly GCF_028682105.1). Lineage (NCBI taxonomy): Bacteria > Pseudomonadati > Pseudomonadota > Gammaproteobacteria > Pseudomonadales > Pseudomonadaceae > Pseudomonas > Pseudomonas sp. 8209. The sequence continues at coordinate 153,826 of NZ_JANIAH010000012.1, read as the reverse complement.
CGATATCCTCGTTGTACAACGCCAGCTCGCCAATTTCGACGATACCCAGCTTGAGGCTGGCCGGTGCCAGCTCTGCAAGCGCCCTGGCGACCTTGCGGTTGATCGACTCCTTGCGCAAGCTGCCTACCAACACCGCAACCGAATAGACCTGGCTCATGACCACGCTCCAACCTGATCGACATAGAGAAGTGGTAGTTATAGACGCTACGGCGCGGCCCACAGGTTTTTTTCCAGGGGGACTAAACTTCCCAGGCAAAACAGTGGTCTATGGCCCATAGAGAACATTTCAGAGGGCACACGCCAAATGACAGCAGTACTGGTCGGACAATTTCATGCTCGGGATGCTGAAGGACGCATCTACCCCGTTCATGAATTTCAGGAAGCCACCCTGCAGGCCGATGGAAGTGCCGACTCCTTGCCGATCACCAGCTATCGCCTGGCCATCGGCGATCGGGTCAACCACCTGGGCGAGGATCGCTTCGAGCTGGTACAGAGCGGCGTGGAGATCACCCGTATCCCCTGATGCACCGCGCGGCCCGAGCAATCCGGCCGCGCCCTTTGCTTCAGGCAAACAAAAAGGGCGACCCTTGCGGGTCGCCCTTTTTGTGTTACCGCCAGCAGGGGCGGTGATGTTTGGTAGGCACAATTGGATTCGAACCAACGACCCCCACCATGTCAAGGTGGTGCTCTAACCAACTGAGCTATGTGCCTGCTGCGGGGCGCATTCTACTCAGGTTCAAGCCCCCTCGTAAAGCGAAATGTACAAAAAAATCAGCAGCTTTGCCGCGCCCATGAAAACGGCCCAAACGAAAAAGGCGACCCTCTCGGATCGCCTTTTTCGTGTACCGCCAGCAGGGGCGGTGATGTTTGGTAGGCACAATTGGATTCGAACCAACGACCCCCACCATGTCAAGGTGGTGCTCTAACCAACTGAGCTATGTGCCTGCTGTGAGGCGGCATTCTACGCAATCGACGCAGCGTGTCAATACTTTTTTTCACGCTAAGCCACTGAATACTAATATTTTTTACCCCAGCCCGGGTTTGCGCGATTTTTACCGTCTGGCTGGCGGGTGTTTATTATTGTTGATACGATCTGCACAATCGTAAAAAATATAGAACATACAACTACAAACCCTGAGGTGCCCGCACATGGCCAACACCCCCTACCCCCAGTCGTATTACGCCGCATCGGCCAACCCCGTCCCGCAGCGCCCGAGCCTGCAGGAAGAAGTACAGACCGACGTCTGCGTGATCGGTGCGGGTTACACCGGCCTGTCCAGTGCCCTGTTCCTGCTCGAGAACGGTTTCAGCGTCACCGTGCTTGAAGCCGCCAAGGTCGGCTTCGGTGCCTCTGGCCGCAACGGCGGTCAGATCGTCAACAGCTACAGCCGCGACATCGACGTGATCGAACGTACCGTCGGCCCCAAGCAGGCACAGCTGCTCGGCCAGATGGCCTTCGAGGGCGGGCGCATCATCCGCGAGCGCGTGGCCAAGTACAACATCCAGTGCGACCTGAAGGACGGTGGCGTGTTCGCCGCCCTGACCAAAAAGCAGATGGGCCACCTGGAATCCCAGCAACGCCTGTGGGAACGCTACGGCCACACCCAGCTGGAACTGATGGACCAGCGCCGCATCCGTGAAGTGGTCGCCTGCGACAGCTACATCGGCGGCATGCTGGACATGAGCGGCGGCCATATCCACCCGCTCAACCTGGCCCTGGGCGAAGCCGCCGCAGTGGAATCGCTGGGTGGCAAGATTTACGAACAGTCCCCGGCCATCCGCATCGAGCGCGGTGCCAACCCGGTCGTGCATACCCCGCAGGGCAAGGTGCGCGCCAAGTTCATCATCGTGGCGGGCAACGCCTACCTGGGCAACCTGGTACCGGAACTGGCCGCCAAGTCGATGCCATGCGGCACTCAGGTGATCACCACCGAGCCGCTGAGCGAAGAGCTGGCACGTACCCTGCTGCCGCAGAACTACTGCGTGGAAGACTGCAACTACCTGCTCGACTACTACCGCCTGACCGGCGACAACCGCCTGATCTTCGGCGGTGGCGTGGTATACGGCGCGCGTGACCCGGCCAACATCGAGGCGATCATCCGCCCGAAAATGCTCAAGGCCTTCCCGCAGCTCAAGGACGTGAAGATCGACTACGCCTGGACCGGCAACTTCCTGCTGACCCTGTCGCGCCTGCCGCAGGTAGGTCGTCTGGGCGACAACATCTACTACTCCCAGGGCTGCAGCGGCCACGGCGTCACCTACACCCACCTGGCCGGCAAGGTGCTGGCCGAGGCCCTGCGCGGCCAGGCCGAGCGTTTCGACGCCTTCGCCGAACTGCCGCACTACCCGTTCCCGGGTGGCCAGATGCTGCGCGTACCGTTCAGTGCCCTGGGCGCGTGGTACTACAGCCTGCGCGACCGCCTGGGCGTGTAAGCCGGCAACCCCGGGCCGTCACTGCCCCACGGCATTGACGGCCTGGCGGGCCGCCTGCTCCTGGCCTGCCTGGGCCAGTTCATTGGCGGCCTTGAGCCAGCGCTGGCGGTCCACCTGGGCCGGCAGTTGGCCGGGCGGCTGCACCAGCACCGCCCAGCTCCCCTCCTTCTTCCAGGCTGCGGCGAAATCGTCGAAGTCCATCAGCAAGCGCCGATTGTTGCCCGCACGCAGCAGCACCCGCGACTTGTAGCGGTCATAACCCACCAGCAGGGCATAGCGCGGCTCGCTCCAGAACGCCGAACCTTCCTGATAGCGCAACAGCACCGGATTGCCCGCGGCCACCTGGGTCAGCAACGCCGGCAGGGTGCCGTCGAGCGGGTACACCACCATGCCGTACTGGCGTGCCACAGTCGCTACCGAGGCCTGCAGCCTGTCGACACCTTGTGGCAGTTGCAAGGGCCCTTCGAGCAGGCCGGGGGTGATGCGCACCCCCTGCTGCGAGAGGATCGCGGCCAGCGCCATCGGCGCGCTCTGGTTGGCGTTACCACGGTAGAACGGCACCGCGCCCAGTTCCACGCGCTGGGGCAGGCTGTTGAGCTGGGATGAAGGCTGGCTGGCGCAACCGGCCAGGCTGGCGGCCAGCAGGCAAGCCAGCAGCAGACGATGGGACACGCGACGTTTGGGGGCGGTGGGCAACATGGACACTCGCTTGTGCTGATGCCGGGCAGACGACGCCCGGCCCTGGCTTGCGATCATAGGCTGGCGCAGGCCTGCGGTATAGCCCGCGGCACGCTTAGAGCGAACTGAACCAAGGCGCTGGACCACTGGTCAACCGTCTGTCACAGACGATGGGCTAGACTGAGCTTGTGTCCGAATGGCGAGTGCAGCTTGCCCAGTCGAAGGAGGCACGCAATGAGTCTGACGATGGGAATCTTTCTGTTGATAGGCACGTGGCTGGTGGTAGCCGCAGCCATGCTCTGGGGGGTGTTGCGCATCGCGCGCCGCCACCATCTGCACCATCCGCAGCCGACCAGGGCTGCATCCGAGGCACAGCGGCACGCTCGCCGCCACGCCAACGCGCACTGACGCGACACTGCATAACAACCTTCGCCGACAACGCCGGCATCTGCAGGTGCGTCCTGCAGAGCCGACGTCGCTGGCGAAGCGGTCAGTCAGGTTTCGCTTGCAGCGCCTCGCGCCGCTCGCGAGCCCGGCGCGACATGATGTTGAGCACCTCGATCGCGGTGGAGAACGCCATCGCCGCATACACATAACCCTTGGGCACATGGGCACCGAAGCCTTCGGCGATCAGGGTCATGCCGATCATGATCAGGAAGCCCAGGGCCAGCATCACCACGGTAGGGTTGTCGTTGATGAACCGGGCCAGCGGGTCGGCGGCCACCAGCATCACGATCACCGCACTGATCACCGCGATGATCATGATCGGCAAGTGCTCGGTCATGCCCACGGCCGTGATGATGCTGTCGATCGAGAACACGATGTCCAGTACCAGGATCTGCCCGATCGCCGCGGCAAAGCCCAGGGTCACGGTAGACGACGCCTTGGTCTCTTCCTTGGCACGCGGGTCGACGCTGTGGTGAATCTCGGACGTCGCCTTCCACAGCAGGAACAGGCCACCGGCGATCAGGATCATGTCCTTCCACGAGAAGGCATGGCCGAACACGTCCACCACCGGCTCGGTAAGCTGCACGATCCACGCCACGGTGCTGAGCAGGCCCAGGCGCATCACCAGCGCCATGCTGATACCGATGCGCCGTGCCTTGGAGCGGAACTGCTCAGGCAGCTTGTTGGTGAGAATCGAGATGAAGATCAGGTTGTCGATGCCCAGCACGATCTCCATGGCCACCAGGGTAGCCAGGGCCACCCAGGCGGTCGGGCTTGCAGCAAGTTCCAACAGGTATTCCATGAATCAATCCTGAATCAGTGTGAGTAAAAAATCAGATTTCCCGGGCGCTGTCGTCGCGCTCGGGTTTGTCCTGGGACTCATCGGGCTTTTTCGCCAGGGGCGAACCGGTCGCGTCGCTGAGCGCCTGCTGGGCGGCATCGTTGGTCTTGTCGATCGCTTCCTTGGCCGACTGGGCAGCCTGGTTGAGCATCTGCTGGGCAGATTTTTCCGCCTGCTCGCAACCGCTCATGGCCAGCAGCGCCAGCGCCATCACCAGGGGTGTGCCAATCGATTTGAAATACAGCATGGGTTCCTCTCTGAAGGTCTTGCCTTGATAGCGACGCATTCTAAAGAGACTGAAACATCCGGAAAATTCGTATTTTCAGCAGTTATACTTCGGTTTTTACGAATCGGAGATGCACATGCTCAACTACCGACAACTGCATTACTTCTGGGTCGTGGCCAAGACCGGCAGCATCGTGCGTGCCGGCGAGCAGCTCAATCTCACCCCGCAGACCATCAGCGGGCAGATCAGCCTGCTTGAGCATAGCTACGGTATCGAATTGTTTCGCCGTGTGGGACGCCAGCTCGAACTGACCGAGACCGGGCGCCAGGCCCTGTCCTACGCCGAGCAGATGTTCCAGATTGGCGGCGAACTGGAAGCAGTGCTGCGCGCCCAGCCCGATGAGCAGCAGATTCTGTTTCGCGTGGGGGTGGCCGACGTGGTGCCCAAGTCGATCGTGTACCGGCTGCTGGCGCCGACCATGGAGCTGCCCGACCCGCTGCGCCTGACCTGCCGCGAGGACAAGCTCGAACGCCTGCTGGCAGATTTGGCAGTACAGCGCCTGGACATGGTGATCTCCGACAGCCCGATGCCCAGCCATCTCGACATCAAGGGCTACAGCCAGAAGCTCGGGGAGTGCGGCATCAGTTTCTTCGCCACCCCGGCACTGGCTGCCCTGCATCCGGCGCCCTTTCCTGTCGGTCTGCAGCATGCACCGATGCTCATTCCCGGCCAGGAGACGGTGGTGCGCAGCCGGCTGCTGCGCTGGTTCGCCGAGCAACAGTTGCAGCCGCGCATCGTCGGCGAATTCGATGACAGTGCGCTGATGCAGGCATTCGGGCAGTCGGGCAGCGGCATCTTCATCGCCCCCAGCGTGATCGCCGACGAGGTCTGCCGCCAGTACGGGGTGGAGTTGATCGGCCAGACCGATGCCGTCACCGAGTCGTTCTATGCCATTTCGGTAGAGCGCAAGGTCAAGCACCCGGGTATCGTCGCGATCACCGAAGGTGCCCGCCGCGAGCTGTTCAACTGGCCTGCGCCCTGAGAGACACACGGCACCGACATCACATCCCGGGCCTAAACATTCCACGGCCCGAACCGTCGATAGAAGGACGCGCCGACGCATCGCGACAACACGCCCCACCTACCGCCAGGCAGTGTGCTGCGGTCAGGGCCCGCGTGCTGTGCTAAAGTCCCGCCCCTTTCGCCGCAGGGCTAGCCCGCGGCATGCCTTTGCTACGCTATCCGGGCCTCCCGGACCTTGCACAAGAACGAGAAACACCTGTCATGACCCCACTTCTGAACCTGTTGAACCGTACCAGTCTGGTACTGCAGATCGTGATCGGCCTGGTGGCCGGCATTGCCGTGGCGCTGCTCTGGCCAGCCGCCGCGCTGAACCTGGCATTTATCGGCAAGGTATTTGTCAGTGCACTCAAGGCGGTGGCACCCATTCTGGTGTTCATCCTGGTGATGGCTTCCATCGCCAACCACAGGCACGGCCAGGAAACCCATATCCGCCCTATTCTGGTGCTCTATCTTTTCGGCACCTTTTCCGCAGCGGTAGTGGCGGTGGTCGCCAGCATGCTGTTCCCCTCCCAGTTGGTGCTGGCCACTCATGATGTGGCGATGAGCCCGCCTGGTGGCATCAGCGAAGTGCTGCAAGGCCTGCTGCTGAGCGTGGTGGCCAACCCGGTGACTGCGCTGATGGAGGCCAACTTCATCGGCATCCTGGCCTGGGCGATCGCCCTGGGCGTGGCTATCCGACATGCCGGTGAAACCACCCGCACCGTGGTCGACGACCTGTCCAAGGGCGTAACGCTGATCGTGCGCATGGTCATCCGTTTCGCGCCTCTGGGAATCTTCGGCCTGGTGGCGGCGACCCTGGCCGAATCCGGCCTGGGGGCCCTGCTGGGCTACCTGCACCTGCTGGCGGTGCTGATCGGCTGCATGCTGTTCGTGGCGCTGGTGATGAACCCGCTGATCGTGTACTGGAAAATCCGTCGCAACCCATTCCCGCTGACGCTGCTGTGCCTGCGCGAAAGCGGCATCACCGCGTTCTTCACCCGCAGCTCGGCCGCCAACATTCCGGTCAACCTGGCCCTGAGCGAAAAGCTCGGGCTGCATGAAGACACCTACTCGGTGTCGATCCCGCTGGGTGCGACCATCAACATGGCCGGCGCGGCCATCACCATCACCGTGCTGACCCTGGCGGCGGTGCATACCCTGGGCATCAGCGTCGACCTGCCCACGGCCATCCTGCTCAGCGTGGTCGCCGCCGTGTGCGCATGCGGCGCCTCGGGGGTGGCGGGCGGCTCGCTGCTGCTGATTCCGCTGGCGTGCGGCCTGTTCGGCATTCCCAGCGAGGTGGCCATGCAGGTGGTGGCGGTAGGCTTCATCATCGGCATCCTGCAGGACTCGGCCGAAACGGCGCTCAATTCGTCCACCGACGTGCTGTTCACGGCCGCCGCGTGCGAGGCCGAGGAACGCCAGGCGAGCTGATCCTGGCAGGCATGAAAAAGCCCGGCAAGGCGTTGACCTTGCCGGGCTTTTTTCATGCCTGGGTAATCAGAACGCGCCCATGTAGTCGCGCTTGCCGATTTCCACGCCATTGTGGCGCAGGATGGCGTAGGCCGTGGTCACGTGGAAGAAGAACTGCGGCAGGCCGTAGGTCAGCAGGTAGCTCTGGCCGGTGAAGCGTTTTTCTTTCGGCGTACCCGGACGGGTGATGATCTCGATACCTTCCTTGCCGTCGATCTGCTTCGCCTCGATCTGCTCGACAAAGGCCAGCACCTTGGCGATCAGCGCCTGCAAATCGGCAAATGTGGTTTCAGTGTCGTCGTACTTGGGCAGTTCGACCTCGGCCAGGCGGGCCGAAACCCCCTTGGCGAAGTCCACCGCAATCTGCACCTGGCGAACCAGCGGGAACATGTCGGGGTACAGGCGCGCCTGCAGGAAGACATTGGCGTCGATATTCTTCGCCTCGGCGTGCGCCTGGGCCTTGCCCAGCACATCGCTCAGGGCATTGAGCATCTGCTTGAAAACGGGAACAGAGGCGGCGTACAGGGAAATGGTCATGACAGTCTCGCTGGGTGATGGATTGAGCGTGGCCGATTATAGACACGCTTGGCGCCGCCCGGCGGCTTGTCTTTTATTCTGCAAGGATTAGGCTAGTTGCCTTCCACAGCATAGGGAACGCGCGATGAGCACTGAGTTGGACACCCCCGTTGACGAGCAACGCCTCGACAGCACGCAAATCCGTATCCTCGGCGCCTTGATCGAAAAGCAGGCCACCAGCCCCGAAACCTACCCCCTCACCCTCAACGCCGTGGTGCTGGCCTGCAACCAGAAGACCAGCCGCGAGCCGGTGATGAACCTGACCCAGGGCCAGGTCGGCCAAAGCCTGCGTGCCCTCGAAAGCCAGGGCCTGGCGCGCCTGCAGATGGGCAGCCGGGCCGACCGCTGGGAGCACCGCGTCGACAAGGCGCTGGAGCTGGTACCAGCGCAACAGGTACTGCTGGGGCTGATGTTCCTGCGCGGGCCGCAGACGGTCAGCGAGCTGCTGACGCGCAGCAACCGCATGCATGAATTCGAGGATGCCGAACAGGTGCTGCATCAGCTGGAGCGCCTGGTAGCCCGGGGCTTTGCCCTGCACCTGCCGCGCCAGCCCGGCCAGCGCGAAGACCGCTACACCCATGCCTTCGGCGACCCGGCCGACATCGAAGCGATTCTGGCGGCACGCCAGCAAGGCGCGGAACGCCCTGTCGGCGGCGTGTCGGCCGAGCGCATCGAGGCACTGGAGGCGCGTATCGCGGCGCTGGAAGAACGCCTGGCGCAGCTGGAGTAGCCAGCTCGGCACAGGGTCGAGCAATGCTTTGCGGGAGCACGTTCAGCCGCTCCCGCTCACTGCCTGGCGCGAACCTGCCTGCAGGGCTCAATCGCCCCGCGCAAACGCCACCGCTTCGGCGATCTGCCGTGAATCGGGGCGCACCCCGGTATACAGCACGAACTGCTCCAGCGCCTGCAACGCAATCACCTCCAGCCCGGTAACCACTGGTTTGCCAGCAGCCTGGGCGGCCACGATCAAGGGCGTCTGCGCCGGCATCGCCACCACGTCGAACACCGCCTGCGCCGCCTCGATCTGCTCGTGCTCGAAGGCCAGTTGCTGCGCCTCGGCCCCGCCCGCCATGCCGATCGGTGTCACGTTCACCAGCAACCGGGCCCGCACACCGTGTGGCTCGGCCTGCCAGCGATAGCCACAGGTGCGGGCCAGCCGCTCGCCGGCCTCGCGATTGCGCGCAACGATCGTGCCGTCGCTGAAACCGGCATCGCGCAGCGCGCACGCCACCGCCTTGGCCATGCCGCCGCTGCCGCGCAGCGCCACGCTCCATGCAGGGTCCAGGCGATGCTGGTGAATCAGTTGACGCACCGCCAGGTAATCGGTGTTGAAGCCCTTGAGATGCCCCTGGGTGTTGACCAGCGTGTTCACCGAATCGATGGCCGCCGCCGAGGGGTCCAGTTCATCGAGCAACGCGATGCAGGCCTCCTTGAACGGCATCGACACACCGCACCCACGCACACCCAGCGCGCGAATGCCGGCCACGGCGGCCGGCAGGTCGGTGGTGGTCATGGCCTTGTAGTAGTAATCCAGCCCCAGCTGCTGGTACAGATGGTTATGAAAGCGCACGCCGAAGGTACCGGGGCGCCCGGCCAGGGACATGCACAAAACGGTGTCTTTGCTGGGGGTCATCGATTGGCTCCTGAAAACGGCAGGGGCACCAGTATGCACTCACTGCCCACCGAACCGTTGATCGGGGCTTACACAACCTTTACTCAACGCCCGTGCCATTTTTCCGGGGGCTGCGGTCTTATGGGTATCCCCGCGCCACGTCTTGGGTGTCTCGACAGCACCAGCGCCGGGGCTGCAAACCGAGGAGTCTTCATGAACCGTCACATCCCGAGAATCGCCCTGCTGGTTGGCGCCCTGGCCGTCTGCGGGCAAGCGGCCGCCCACGGTGGTGGCGGCGGCTGGCACGGGGGTGCCGGCCCGGTGCTTGGCGCGGCCGTCGTCGGTGCCGTGGTGGGTGCGGTGGTGTCCGGCAACCACGACCGTACCGTCTACGTCGAGCGCCAGCCGGCCTACTACGGCCCCCGCCGGTGTATGTCCAGGCCCCGCCGCCGGTGTACTACCAGCCGTACCCGCCGTATCCGGTTGTGGAGCGCTACGTACCGGTGCCGCCGCCGTATTACCGCGAGCGCTACTACGGCCCGCCACCGGTGTACTACGGACCGCCCCGCTGGTAGCACCGGCCCTGCGCCCTGCCTGCGGGCAGGGCGCTGGCTGTCGGGGAAACCGCCCGCATTGGCTTGATCGCCGTTCAGGCCTAGGCTGGCATACCCTCACAGCCTGAACCCAGGAGTTCGCATGACCGCTGAAAAAGGATTTCCAGCCCCGCTCGACCCAGCCCAACACCCCCTTGCCGCCGCGCAGCAGATGACCCTGGCGATCATCCTCAGCGGCCAGTACAAGCTGCCACAGACGCCCGCCAAGGCGGCCGAGGCAGGCCACGAGTTGCTCAAGGCCGTCACCGCCGGCTACCTCAAGTCCCGCTAAGGTCCCGCTCGGCTGGTTCGGCACGCCGATCCAGCCGCTGCAAACGAAGCCCAGGGTTAAATAAATTTCATAGTTCGCCCAATGTTTACGGGGCAATCGACACAGACTCGACCATACTCCTAGAATGTAACGGCTTGTAATAAAAAACCCGTGCACAGCCAACGACATACCTACATTTAGTGAGCACCAACGTGAAAACCTCCCTGTCTATTCTCAGCCTGCTGCTGATGCTCACTGGCACTGCCAGCGTCACGTCGAACGCTGTTGCCCAACCGGCCCCCCAGGTCCAGCGCGACCCTGCCAAGCTGCACCTGGCCTCGGGCAGTGCACTGCTGATCGACCTGCAGACCAACAAGGTGCTCTATGCGAGCAACCCGGACCGTGTGGTGCCGATCGCCTCGGTCACCAAACTGATGACCGCGATGGTGGTGCTCGATGCCAAGCAGGCCATGGACGAACCCCTGACCATCACCATCGCCCAGACCAAGGAAATGAAGGGCGTGTACTCGCGGGTTCGTCTGGGTAGCGAGCTGAACCGTCGCGACACCCTGCTGATTACCCTGATGTCCTCGGAAAACCGGGCCGCCGCGACCCTTGCGCACCACTACCCCGGTGGCTACACCGCCTTCATCAAGGCCATGAACGCCAAGGCCAAGGCCCTGGGCATGAGTCATACCCGCTATGTGGAACCCACCGGCCTGTCGACCAGCAACGTGTCCACCGCTCGCGACCTGAGCAAGCTGCTGCTGGCCGCGCGCAGCTACCCGCTGCTGAGCGAGCTGAGCACCACCCGCGAAAAGACCGTGGCCTTCAACAAACCCAACTACACCCTGGGCTTTCGCAACACCGACCACCTGGTCAACAAGAGCAACTGGGACATCAAGCTGACCAAGACCGGCTTCACCAACGAGGCCGGCCATTGCCTGGTGCTGCTGACGCGGATGGACAATCGCCCGGTGGCCATGGTGATACTCGATGCCTTCGGCAAGTACACCCATTTCGCCGATGCCAGCCGCATGCGCCAATGGCTGGAAACCGGCGACGCCAAACCCGCCCCGGCCGTCGCGATCCGCTACAAGGCCGAACGCAGCCAGAACCGCCCTGCGGTCGACTGATCGCACACACTGCCGTGCCTCGCGCACGGCAGACACCCCACCCGCCAAGAGCGTGAAGCCACAACTCCGAGCGCGCGCCGGAGGTTGTAAATTTAGCCCTCCATCAATCGTCCTTCCCCTGACACCCGACCTTCGCCTGACACAGCCAGGCCGTCGGACCGATCAGTACTGCGACCGAGATGGCAATGACCAGAACCCGTTCCCGAAAAGCCCTGTACATCGGCCTGCCGCTTGCCCTGGCAGCAGTCGTGGGCGCAGCCGCCGCTGGCTACCTGTACTGGAAGCAAGGGCCTGCCTACCCCCGCGAGATCGTCGAGCAGGCCAATGCCCTGCACGAGCACATGCTGTCCTTCGATAGCCACGTCACCGTACCGCTGGACATGGGCACCGCTGGCCACGAGGTGGACAAGAACAGCGGCGGCCAGCTCGATCTGGTCAAGGCCGGCCAGGGGCGACTATCCGGCGCGGCGCTGACAATCTTCGGCTGGCCCGAACTGTGGAACGGCCCGAATGCGCCCCACCGCCCCACTCCGGGATTTGTCGACGAGGCCCGCCACCAACAGGAGGTGCGCTACAAGATCATCAGCGCCATGGTGCGCGACTTCCCCAACCAGATCGGCATTGCCTACACCCCCGACGACATGCGCCGCCTGCATGGCGAGGGCAAGTTCGCCATCTTCATCAGCATGCTCAACGCCTACCCACTGGGAAACGACCTGTCCCAGCTCGACCTGTGGGCGGCCCGTGGCATGCGCATGTTCGGCTTCAGCTACACCGGCAACAATGACTGGGCGGACTCCTCGCGGCCGCTGCCGTTCTTCAACGACACCGCTGACGCCCTGGGAGGGCTGTCGCCAATCGGCAAGCAGGCGGTCAAGCGCCTGAACGATCTGGGGGTGATCATCGATGTCTCGCAGATGTCGACCCTGGCCCTGGAGGACGTGGCTCGCCTGAGCCGCACCCCGATCGTGGCCTCGCACTCGGCGCCACGGGCGTTGGTAGATATCCCGCGTAACCTCAGCGACAAGGAACTGAAACTGATCAGGGACAGCGACGGCGTGGTCCAGGTCGTCGGCTTCGGCACCTATCTCAAGCCCCTGAGCAAACCGACCCTGGACAAACTCGAGGCTCTGCGCGCCCGCTTCGACCTGCAGCCCCTGCAGGGGCTGGCCAATGCGCTGATGCCGGGCGATGCGGTGATTGCGATCTGGCCCGAGGCGCGCTTTGGCGAGTATGCCGGCAACCTCTACGGCATCATCGATGAGGAGCCCAAGGCCACCCTCAAGGATTTCGGCGATGCAATCGACTACGTCGTGAAGAAGATCGGCATCGACCATGTGGGCATCAGCTCGGACTTTAACGACGGTGGCGGCCTGGACGGCTGGAAGGACGCCAGCGAAACCCGCAACGTGACTGCCGAACTGCTCAGCCGCGGCTACTCCGAAGCAGACATCGCCAAGCTGTGGGGTGGCAACTTCCTGCGCGTGTGGGCCCAGGTGCAGAAAGCCGCACAACCCGTTGCCACGCTAGCCCCCTGACCCTTATCGAGCGCCGACATGACCGACCGTCGTACATTCCTCAAGCAGGCCGGGGTACTTGCCGCCAGCCTGCCGCTAGGCACCAGCCTGCTGCCAGCCGCCCAGGCGGCCCCTACCGCGCAGCTAAACGGCCCGGACAAATGGCGAAACCTGCGTCAACTGTTCCCGCTGGACCCGAATGTGGCCCACTTCGCCAACTTCCTGGTCACCGCCCACCCCAGGCCGGTTCAGGAGGCCATCGATCGGTTTCGTGCCGAAGTCGATCTCAATCCCGCCGAGCAGATGGACTGGGAAAGCCAGAACGAGTGGAAGCGTGAAGGCGAAGTGCGCAACTGGGCGGCCCGTTATCTGGAGGTCAAGCCCCGCCAGATCGCCCTTACCGGCAGTACCACCGAAGGGCTGGGCATGATCTACGGTGGCTTGCAGGTGGGCCCCGGGCAAGAGATCCTGACCACCGAGCACGAGCATTACTCCACGCATAAATGCCTGGCCTTCCGCCACCAGCGCCAGGGCACGTCCGTGCGCAAACTGCGCCTGTTCGAGCAGCCCTGGCAGGTGTCCACCGACCAGGTGCTGAGCACAATCGACCAGAATATCCGCCCCAACACCCGCGTGCTCGGCATGACCTGGGTGCACTCGGGCAGCGGGGTCAAGTTGCCGGTGGGCGAGATCGGCGCTCTGGTGCGCCGCCACAATCGCGAACGCAGCGAGCAGGACCGCATCCTGTATGTGATCGACGGCGTGCACGGGTTCGGCGTGGACAACCAGCGCTTCGACGACTTCAACTGCGACTATTTCATCGCTGGCACCCACAAGTGGATGTTCGGTCCGCGGGGTACGGGAATCATCTGCGCCGCCTCGGAAAAAATGCAGCATCTGGTGCCCACCTTCGCGACCTTCTCCGAGGATGAGGACTTCGCCACCATCATGACCCCCGGGGGCTACCACGCCTTCGAGCATCGATGGGCACTGGGCAAGGCCTTCGAACTGCACCTGCAACTGGGCAAGGCGCAGGTGCAGGCACGCATCCACCAGCTCAACACCGCGCTCAAACAGCGCCTGCTCGAACACAAGGCGATCGAGCTGGTGACACCGTTGAGCACCGAGTACTCCGCCGGGTTTACTTTCCTGCGCATCAAGGACCACGACGCCCGCGCCGTGGCCGCCCATCTGGTACGCAACCGCGTGATGGTCGATGCCGTCTCCCGCGATGCCGGGCCGGTGATCCGCTTCGCACCCGGCCTGCTCAACGACGAACAGCAGATCGATCGGGCCATGGCCCTGCTGACCCAATACCTCTGACAGAGCCCGTTTCCAGCCCTGCCGCCGGGCGGCAGGGCTCCCTGAAGCAGGGTCAGCGGTAAATTCCAAGCCTCACAGCTCGTTCTATCGGAGTACCTGAGCAGGATCAGGGGCGCAAAAAACTGGCGCCCCACCTCGACCACACACGGGAGCCGCACCCATGAACCAGCCCTCAACATCCGAAACAATCCACGACCTGATCGGCGTCGGCTTCGGCCCCTCCAACCTGGCCCTGGCCATCGCCCTGGAAGAACTCGCCCAGACCAACGGCCATGCCCTCGATGCGCTGTTCATCGACAAGCAGAGCGACTACCGCTGGCACGGCAACACCCTGGCCACCCAGAGTGAACTGCAGATTTCCTTCCTCAAGGACCTGGTGTCCCTGCGCAACCCCACCAGCCCCTACAGCTTCGTCAACTACCTGCACCAGAAGAAGCGCCTGGCCGACTTCATCAACCTGGGCACCTTCTACCCCTGCCGCCTGGAGTACAACGACTACCTGCGCTGGGCCGCCGAGCACTTCGCCACCCAGGCGGTGTATGGTGAGGAGATCCTGCGCGTGGAACCTGAACTGCTGGACGGGCGTATCGACCACCTGCGCGTGATCTCCCGCAGCGCCCAGGGCCATGAACGCCTGCGCCGGGCACGCTCGGTGGTGGTGGGCAGTGGGGGCACGCCGAAGATCCCGCCGGTATTCGCGCCCTTCAAGGACGATCCGCGCGTGTTCCACCACTCCCAGTACCTGAACAGCCTGGAACAACTGCCGTGCACCCAGGGCAAGCCCATGCGCATTGCGATCATCGGCTCGGGGCAAAGCGCCGCCGAGGCCCTGATCGATCTGAACGACAGCTACCCGTCGGTCAAGGCCGACATGATCCTGCGCGGCTCGGCACTCAAGCCGGCCGATGACAGCCCGTTCGTCAACGAGGTCTTCACCCCCGACTACACCGACCTGGTGTTCAACCAGCCCCAGGCCGAGCGTGCCAAGCTGATCTCCGAGTACCACAACACCAACTACTCGGTAGTGGACATCGACCTGATCGAACGCATCTACGGCATGCTCTACCGTCAGAAAGTCGCCCATCAGTACCGTCACGCCGTTCTGTGCCGACGCAACATCGAGGCCGCCGTCAGCACCGACAAGGGTATCGAGCTGACCCTGCGCGACCTGGCCACCGGTATCCAGCAGACCCACGTGTACGACGCGGTGATTCTTGCCACCGGCTATGAGCGCCGCTCCCATCGCGAGCTGCTGGCGCCGCTGCAACAGCACCTCAAGGACTTCGAAGTGGACCGCGACTATCGCGTGCTGGCCAGCCCGGAGCTCAACGCGGCGGTCTACCTGCAGGGCTTCTGCGAAGCGTCACACGGCCTGAGCGATACCCTGCTTTCGGTACTGCCGGTGCGCGCAGCCGAGATCGGCCAGTCGCTGTACCAGAGCCTGGGCCAGCGCGCCAGCAACGCCCGCGCCAGCGCGACCCTGGCCAGCGCCTGAGCCTGAGCCTGAGCCTGCCCCGTGCTATCAGCGCTGCATGCAGCGCCGATAGCGCTCATCCACCCGTTTGGCAAACCATGCCGTGGTCAGCTTTCGGGTGATCTTGGGGCTCTTGAGTTCGATGCCTGGCAACTGCGCCCGCGGCAACGGCTTGCCCGCAGCCGCCTCGGCCAGTGCATACACCCGCTGATACAGCCGCGTGCGCTCGAATGCCAGGCTGTCCCCCTCCTCCAGCTGACTGCGAATGGTCGGGTTGCGCAGGCCGAGCCTGTCACCCAGGCGCCGTACCGCCTGTTCGGTGGCCCCCGGAAAAATCGCCCCTGGCGCGATCAGGTCGCCGTCCAGCGCCAGTTCCACGCCCGACGCCTGGCTGACCGCATGCTGGAACGCCGCGTTGCGGCTTGCGTACCAGCCTGCATTGAAGTCGGCAAACCGATACAGAGGCTGCTCGTAGCTGGCTGGGTAACCCAGCAGATGGGCGATGCCGAAATACAGCCCGCCGCGCCGAGTGAACACTTCCTGGCGCAGGGTGCCGCTGTAGGCATAGGGGTAGTCCTGGGCGTGGCGTTCGGCGAACGCGATGCTGACCTGCATCGGCCCCCCGGTGCGCACCGGGTTCAGGTCGCCGAGCAAGGTACGCCCAAGCGGCAGCGAACCGATCAGGTCGTCGAACAGTGCACTCAGTTGCTTCTCGCTTCGCACCGCCGCCAGTCGCTGGCTGTAGGTTCTGCCATCGGGCGAGTGGGTTTGCAGCGCGGCCTCCACCAGCCGCTGCGGAACATGCAGACGCGCCGCACGCCGGTCGATCTCGGCGCGGGCAATGCGCCCCAGGCCGGGCACCTGCGGGTCGGCCTGGTAGGTCGACTCCTGCTCGGTCACCGCCAGCACCGCGCACAGGTTGCTGCGGCTGGGGTCGAGCTTCTGTGCGGCAAACGCCGTTTGAATGTCCGCCGCCCACCCTTCACGGTCACCAGTGGCGGCTGGCATCAGTGCAACCACCGTGGCGCGCACCTGGGCCGGCGTGGCCTGTTGCGCTCCACGCTGGCCGGCGCACCCCTGCAACAGCAGCGCCAGCGTGGCCAGCACCATCCATCCGCGTAAAGGCATACAGCCCCCGGCTATCGGTCGAGGGCCCCACAGTACACAGCCGGGGCCGGCCCGTGCAAACCGTCAGCAGCCCGGCTTGGTCAACTCGGTGCCGATGGTGACCGCATTGACCTTGACCTTGTCGAAGCTGGACTGCGCCACTTCATCGAAGGTGCGCTCGCAGTTGAAGCGGGTGTCCACCACAAAGTCGTCACCCTTGGCCTTCTGCATGGCCTCGCTCCAGTGACCGGCCGCCGCGCTGGCCTCATCATCCACCAGCACCACCTCCAGCAGCACTTCGGTAAACCCCACTGCCCGCGGTCCTTGCCAGAGCGCGTACACCGACGGGTCGGCGGCATTGCCGCACATGCTCAGGCAACTGGCGTAGAACTCCAGCCCGCCTCCCGAAGACCCGGCCATTGCACCGAACGTCAGGGGCTGCGCGGCCGGCGGCGCAAAGTCGCCGATGAACGTGCTCAGGTCTGCCTTGCAGGTGGGCGAGAGCTCCATGCGCAGCTCGCTGACCGTGCCGCCGCCGGCCGTGGCGGTGATTTCGCAGCCTTGCACCTTGTAAGTATGGGTGTCGCCGAACGAGGTACGCGCAACACCGGCTACCGACTCGAAGAAACGCAGGTTGGTGCCCAGCATCTCGCCATTGAACACCTGGGCCACCGTGGCCTGGGCCAGGGCCAGATTCGGCAGAGCGCTGAGGGTGAGTGCGCAGCAGAAGCCAGACAGTGCACGTGAACGCATCGGAACATCCTGTAAGGGCAGAAAATGAAGCGCGTACTGTAATCCAGGCTAACGGCAAATAGCCATCAAGCTCGCCCATCAGCCCAGCACGATGTAGTCGCTGCGCTGCACCAGCGGGGCATGCTCGCCTGCGATCAGGCGCACGTATCGGCCACCGAGCTGGTCGATGGCGATGCAGTCATCCACGTCCATCACTGCATCGGTGTGCGCCTGGCTCCAGTGACGTGCCATGCGTTGCTTGCCGATGGCCTTGGCCTGGGCCTTGCTGGTGGCCACCACCAACAGGTACTGGTGCGCCTCGCCGAACGCACCGGGCTCGTAGCCGCCCAGGTTGATGAAATACAGGCGTGGCTCGCCGGCAGCCGGCTGCATGTCCGACCAGTGCAGCTTGTAGCCGTCGACCCCGTCGACCTCCAGCCAGGAATCGATGTGCACGCCCCTGGCGCTGCCGAACCATTGCTCGCGCAATTGCGGGTAGGCCGCTTCGAGGGTCGGGGCCACCACGAACACCACATCGTGCACTTCGATGCGGGCCCGGGGGTGTTTGCCCCCCAGCATCACCACGAACAACATGATCCGCCCACCCTCAAGGTTGCTCGCCGACCAGGAAGGTCTTGCTGATGTGGCGAAATTTCTCGTGGCCGGCGCTGCCCAGCAGCTCGAACAGCACCATCTCGCGGGTCACGATCTGCGCGCCGGCATCACGCATGCGCTGCAGGCCGGCGCTCTTGCTGAGCAGGCTGCGGCTGTCGCAGGCGTCCTCCACCACGAACACCTGCCTGCCCAGCGCCAGCAGGCCGAGCACTGTCTGCAGCACGCACACGTGGGTTTCCATGCCGCACACAATCACCTGGTGGCGGGCCAGCAGGCTGGCGGGCAGGCAGTCGGCAGCCACGCAGGAAAAGTGCACCTTTTCCACCACCTCGGCAGCGGGCGCCGCCTCGAGCAGTGCCCCGACGGTGTGCCCGAGGCCCTTGGGATACTGTTCGGAAATCACCGTGGGCAACCCCAGTTCGGCCGTCGCCGCCAGCAACCAGCGGGTACGGGCCAGCGTGCCGGCAGGGTCGCTGACCGCGCCGATGAGTTTTTCCTGAACGTCGATGACCAGCAGCGTGGCCTGGGTAGGGTCGATCAGCATTGCGTGCGCTCCATGGCGGGCGCCGGGGCGATGGGTGTCACCGCCAGGCGGCTTGCGGACAGAAACCCGGGCAGCGCGATGGCTGCCCGGGCCCGGTCGGATGCTACCACGCGAGGCTCATGCGGTCAGGCGGTGCGGCTCCAGGGCCTGGCTGAGCACGCCCAGCACCTGCTCTTCATGCTCATGGATGAAGAAGTGCCCGCCGGGGAAGAGCGCCAGCGAGAAATCACCCTGGCTCTCCTGACGCCAGGCCAGCAACTGTTCCTGGGTCGCGCGATCCTCCTCGCCCCCCAGCACATGCAGCGGGCAACGCAGTGCCGGGCGCTGCCGATAGGCGTAGCGTCCGCACAACAGAAAGTCTGCGCGCAACACCGGCAGGGTCAGGCTCATCAGTTCCTCGTTGCCCAGCACTTCCTCCGAAGTACCGCCCAGGGTGCGCAACTCTTCGATCAGTTGCGGGTCGCTCTTGGGTTCGCGCCAGCTTTCATCGTCGTAGCCTTCACGACGGGTCGGCGCCGCCGTACCGCTGGCAAACAACGCCACCGGTGGCGGGCAGCCCAGCGCCTGCAGTTCGTGCACCAGCTCGAACGCCAGCAGCGCCCCCAGGCTGTGCCCCAGCACCGCGTAGGGCTGGTGGGCGACAAGGCTCTGTTCGGCGGCCAGTTGCCGGGCCAGGGCCTGCATGTCGGTGTACAACGGCTCGCCAAGGCGTGCACCCCGCCCTGGCAGCTCCACCGGGCGCACGTTCAACCAGGCGGGCACCTTGCGCCGCCAGCGGCTGAAGACCATGGCGCTGGCACCCGAGTACGGCAGGCACAACAGGGTCAGTGACGACACGTGCCGCCCCTCACTGCGCCGCAGCGGTTTCGGCCATCTTCTGGCGCAGGCTTAGCGGGCGCATGTCGGTCCATACCTCATCGATGTACGCCAGGCACTCAGCCTTCAAACCGCTCTTGCCGACGGTGCGCCAGCCGTTGGGGATAGCCTTGTAGTCCGGCCAGATGGAGTACTGTTCCTCGTGGTTGACCACAACCTGGAACACGATATCGTCGCGATCGAATACGGAAGTCATTGCCTGTCTCCTTGGTTGAATGAGGCTCGTGGCGCGGGAGGCGTACGGGCGCTACTGGAGGAGACGAAGCGGCGTGCGGATAAATTAGCGACGCTGGGAAAATCCCGCGGCACCTGCCGGCGCTAGCAGTTGAAGGTCAGGTTGTAATGCACCGAGCGGTGGTCCGATGCCCCCGGCGCAGAGACGTTCCCCGGCGCCGGCACCTGCGAGGTGCCATTGGTCACCGCATAGTCCAGCATGTTGCTCGGCGCCACGCTGGGGTGGGTACTGCCGCCCGCCAGCTCGATACGGGCGATGTCTTCGGGCGACACCCAGTTGCCACGCGTCGGCACCGGGGGAGTGGTCGGTCGCGGATCGCGGTTGAAATCCCCCAGCAGCGCGAACGGCGTATCGGTGTGCCAGCTGATCTCCCTCAACATGCGCGCGGCGTTGACGCCCCCGCCGGAAATGGCATGCAGGTTGAAGATCGCCAGCTCCGGCGTGTTGCCCGCCAGCGCTCGTCGCCTCACACGCACCCCCATGGCCGGGCGGTAAAGGGGCGGGCCCGCCACCGGCAATTGCCCGTCCGAGATGATGGCCAGTTGGCTGACCATGAACTCGCCGGGATCAGGCATCACGATCGCCAGGTTCACCCGCAACCGCTGCACATCGAGGAAGTAGATCAGGTAGCGCTCGGGCCGGCTGCGGGTGCCGGCCTGCCAGCTGTAGACATGGATGTCGTGGTGACTGCCGAACTGGTCGGCCACCCGTTCGGTGCGGCTGAACACCGCAGAATGCGGGGCAACGCCGACCTCCTGCAGAACCACCACATCGTTGCTGCGCAACAGCGGCAGGACCCCGGTCAACCATTTGCTCTCGGTGCTGACCGATGCGCCCTGCAGGTTCCAGGTGGCCACCCGTATCGGCACCTCAGTGCGCGCGCTGCGACCTATTTCGATCTGTGCCGAGGGCCCTGCAGTGTTCACTCGGCTGTGGTAGTAATCACGAATGCGCCCATGCAGGCGAATGTGCGCATGCCACGGGCCGAAGATGGCCATGACCCCGTGCTGGAGCATGCGCAAGGGGTCGCCAGGATCCAGCAGGTGTGGCCCCTGTACGCTCCTTAGGCCATTCATGACCAGGGCATGGTGCACACGGTAGAGCCCGATCATCACGCCATGACGATACAGCCCTGGCGAGGCCTGCAGATGCTGCAGCACCGTGGTGTCGCTGTACCAGCGGCGCAACAGGGTGGTCATGCATGCCCCATAGCCGGCCTGTGCCTCATGGTTGCTGCTGCGTATCAGGCGTGCCGAAACGATGTAGTTCAGGTAGACCAGGGTATGCACGCAGTCCCGGGGCCTGGCGGCGGCGAGCAGCGCCACCGCGTCCATGAACACCACGTCGACCTGCTCTTCGAACGCAACGGCCGGCATGTCGGGCACCAGGTTGTTGTCGATGTACAGGCCAATGACACGGTCAACGGGCATGGGAACACCTCTACCGGGTCAGGCCTTCTGGAACAGCGCAAACAGCTCGCCATCGAGCACGCCCAGCCCCACCCGCTCGGTAGCGGCCAGGTTGCTGCTGACCGTTGCCGGGCTGAGGGCATTGCCGTCATAGGCGTATTGATAGAGCGCGCGACCGTTGGCATTGGCAATGCTGCGGGTGAAGGCGAGTTTGAGCAGCCCCGCGTGAACCGTCACACCCGGCATGAACGGGTAGGCCTGCTCGATGAACACCCGTGGCTCGGTCCAGGCTTGCTTGCCGTCGTACTTCACCAACAGGGTCCGACCATCGCCATCCTTGTAGAACAGGTGGATCAGGCCCTGGTAGACAATGGCGATCGGGTCGTCGGGGGTGGTCACCGCTACCCCCCTGGCCCTGAGCACCGGGCCATTGCCCCAGTTTTCCAGGTCTTCACTGCTCAGGCACTCGATCTGCCTCGTGTGGCCGTGCCGATAGAAGGCGTGCAACCGCCCTTGAAACTCCACCAGCGACGGCGAGCCGTGCATGGGCTGACTCAACGTCATGGGCTCGAACCCCATGAGCGTGTCGTTGTAGGAGGCCAGGGTGTATTCACCCTGGTCATCGCTTCGAAACGCATGGACCTTGTCCTTGAACACAAAAAGCGCCAGTGACCTGCTCGGGGTCACCATCAGTGGCAGCACCGCCGGCGTCGTCCATACGTCGATGCCACTCACTTTCGCGACGAATTCGGCCACGTTGCCGTCGGCGTTGTAGGCGCAATAGAGCACGCCCCGGTGTACGACTACCCGGCAACCGCCAGCCACAGGCTGCGACTCGGTAGGGAAAGCACGGTTGAAGATGCCGTGCATGTTGGCTGCGTAACAAAGTTGCATCGCCTGCTCCAGAGGTACAAAGAGCCCCCAGTAGAACAGCGCAGCCCGGCCGGATCAGCCGGGCAAAGCCCAGCGTGTACGTGAGAAACCGGAAGTTGCACGGGCCCGG
Organism: Pseudomonas sp. 8209; assembly: GCF_028682105.1. NCBI lineage: Bacteria > Pseudomonadati > Pseudomonadota > Gammaproteobacteria > Pseudomonadales > Pseudomonadaceae > Pseudomonas > Pseudomonas sp. 8209. The sequence goes on along the minus strand of NZ_JANIAH010000012.1, from coordinate 131,643 downwards.
GTGTGACCTGCCGGGCTGGCAGCAGGCGCACATCGCTGTGCGATTGTTCGGGCCAGATGCACAACACGGGGTTCGCACCGGCGCAGCGCAGGCGTATCGTATGCACTCGAATCCTGATAGGTAACACGGAGTTTCCCCATGCTTGGCGTAACGGACTACGGTGCCTTCGTGATTGCCTTCCTGGTGCTGCTGGCGATCCCGGGGCCGGGCAATTTCGCGCTGATCACTGCCACCGGCAAGGGCGGCATCAAAGGCGGCCTGGGCGCCACCTTCGGCGTCATCCTGGGTGACCAGGTGCTGTTGTGGCTGGCCGTGGCCGGTGTGGCAGCGCTGCTCACCACCTACCCGGCAGCGTTCCATACCGTGCAATGGCTGGGTGCAGCGTACCTGGCCTACCTGGGCCTGCGCATGGCCCTGGCCAAACCCGGCAGCACGCCGGTACGGCCGATGAAGTCCAAGCACTACCTGCGCCAGACCATGATGATCACCCTGCTCAACCCCAAGGCGATCATGTTCTACATGGCGTTCTTTCCGCTGTTCGTCGACCCGGTCCGGCATCAGGGCTTCGTGACGTTCGGCTTCATGGCGGTGACCATTGCCGTGCTGACCTTCCTGTATGGCCTGGTGGCCGTGCTGCTGACCCACAACCTGGCCGCCCGCCTGCGCGCCAACCCCAAGGTCTCGAACCTGCTCGAACGCCTGGCCGGCATGTGCCTGGTGGGCTTCAGCATCAAGTTGGCGGTACTGCGCTAAACCCCTGGCGCGGGTCTACTACACTTGCCTGACCTTGAAGCGGCGCGGCAAGTGAGACGACATGAAGCGACTGACACAATTGATCGGCGGCGCCCTGCTGGCACTGGGCCTAGCCTCCCAGAGCCTGGCGGCGCCCGCTGCGGCCCCCATCCACTTTGGCGACATCACCTGGGAAAGCGGCAGCCTGACCACGCAACTGCTGCGCTTTATCGTCGAGAAAGGCTACGGCTACCCCACCGACACCCTGCCCGGCAGCACCGTGAGCATGGAGGTGGCGCTGGCGCGCAACGACATCCAGGTGATCGCCGAGGAGTGGGCTGGCCGCAGCCCGGCCTGGACCAGGGCCGAGCAGGCCGGCCAGGTGTTCAGCATCGGGGACACGGTCAAGGGCGCCGACGAAGGCTGGTACGTGCCCGCCTACGTGATCAAGGGCGATGAACAGCGCGGCCTCAAGGCACTGGCCCCGGACTTGCGTTCCGTCCAGGACCTCAAGCGCCATGCCCCACTGTTCAAGGACCCCGAGTCACCCGACAAGGGCCGTTTTCTCAACAGCCCCAGCGGCTGGACCTCCGAGACCGTCAACAGCCAGAAGCTCAAGGCCTACGGGCTGGACGGGCAGTACGTGAACTTTCGCAGCGGCTCGGGCGCGGCGCTGGACGCCGAAATCACCTCCGCCATCCGCCGTGGCAAGCCGGTGCTGTTCTACTACTGGTCGCCCACCCCGCTGATGGGCCGCTACGAGCTGGTGCGCCTTGAAGAGCCGCCATTCGACGCCCAGGCCTGGGCCACCCTCACCGACCCGGGCAACACCGAGCCCAAAGGCACCCGCTCGCTGCCGGCCAGGCTGTCGATCGGCGTATCGGCGCCGTTTCGCCAGCAGTACCCGGAGCTGGTGGCATTCTTCGCCAAGGTGGATCTGCCGATCGCCACCCTCAACAGCGCCCTGGCAACGATGAGCGAGCAGCGCCAGGCGCCGGACGCTGCAGCGCAGGCCTTTCTCAAGGCGAACCCGAGCATCTGGAAGGCCTGGCTGCCCGCCGAGGTGGCGACCAGGGTCGAGTCGGCCCTGTGAGTACGGGCTTTCCCGAGGCGCTGCACGTTTCGTTCGCAGACAGCGTCAATCGCTTCGTCGACTGGCTGGTGCTGGCCTACGGCGACCAGCTTCGGGCGGTCTCGGACGGCCTGCTGCAACTGCTGGTAGGGTTGGAAAACCTGCTGCGCGCCACGCCGTGGTGGTTGCTGCTGGCGCTGGTGGCACTGCTGACCTGGCATGCCACGCGCAGTGTACGGCGGGCGCTGCTGCTGAGCGGCCTGCTGTTTCTGATCGGGGTGGTCGGCCTGTGGGACAAGCTGCTGCAGACCTGCGCGCTGGTGCTGGTGAGTACCGGCCTGTGCCTCCTGATCGGCATTCCGTTCGGCATCTTGCTGGCCAGCCGGCCACTGGCACGCCGGTTGCTGATGCCGGTGCTGGACGTGATGCAGACCCTGCCCAGTTTCGTGTACCTGATCCCGGTGCTGATGCTGTTCGGGCTGGGCAAGGTGCCGGCGATCTTCGCCACCCTGGTGTATGCCCTGCCGCCGCTGGTACGCCTCACCGAACTGGGCCTGTCGCAGGTGGACCCGTCGCTGACCCAGGCCGCTCAGGGGCTGGGCGCCAACCGCTGGCAGCGCTTGCGCAGGGTGGCATTGCCGTTGGCGCTGCCGAGCATCCTGGCCGGCCTGAACCAGTCGGTGATGATGGCGCTGTCGATGGTGGTGGTGGCCTCGATGATCGGCGCGCGCGGCCTGGGTGAGGACGTGCTGGCCGGCATCCAGACACTGAACGTGGGCAAGGGGGTCGAGGCCGGGCTGGCCATCGTTGCGCTGGCGATCGTGATCGACCGCATCACCCAGGCGTATGGCAAGCCGCGTTAAACCTGCTGCAGCCAGACAAACGGACAATCGGCAGTGTCCATGCTCATCGCGAATTGCGCAGCCGCGAGCGGTGCTGAAAAGATGGCCCTCTTTACCTGCGCCAGATCCCCCCTTAGACTACAGGCCTTTTCCCGCATCCCGAGGTATTCGTCCAATGCGCCATTGATGCCACCGTCGTTTCAGACGGCCCGTCTTCAGCCCCTTCACCGGGGGAAGCACCAGGCATCCTTGGAGGTTCGCATGACGAACACGTCATCCCTGACGCTGGACAGCGTCACCTATGCACTGCCAGACGGCAGGCTGCTGTTTTCCACCCTCACCGAACGTTTCGACCAGCGCCGCACCGGCCTGGTGGGGCGCAACGGCGTGGGCAAATCCATACTCGCACGCCTGATGGCCGGTCAGCTCGAGCCCAGCGATGGCCGCTGCCTGCGCCAGGGGCGCGTGCACTACCTCGCTCAACAGCCGATCACCTCCCGCACCACGGTCGCCGACCTGGCCCAGGTACGCCAGGTGATAGAAGCGCTCCAACGCATCGAGGCTGGCAGTACCGCCGCGAGCGACTTCGAGACTGTCGGCGAACGCTGGAACATACGCGAGCAACTGCACAGCCACCTGGCCCGCGAGCAGCTCGGCATGCTGCGCTGGGATCGCCCCGCCGAAACGCTGAGCGGCGGCCAGGCCATGCGCGTGGCACTGCTGGGTGCGTTTCTCGGCGACGCCGACTACCTGATTCTCGACGAGCCCACCAACCACCTGGACGCCCCCAGCCGCGCCGCGCTGATGATCATGCTCGAACGCTGGAACAAGGGGCTGCTGGTCATCAGCCACGACCGCACGCTGCTCGCCAGCATGCAGCGCATCGTCGAGCTGTCGCCCTCGGGCCTGCACAGCTACGGGGGCGACTACAGCGCATTCACCGCTTGCAAGGCCCGCGACACCGAACTGGCCGAGCGCAATCTCGAACGTCTGAAGCTCGAACGCCAGCGCCAGGCCCGTGACCTGCAGCGTCAACACGAGCGCCTCGAACGCCACCAGGCCAGAGCCGGCCACGAGGCCAGGCACAGCAACCAGGCGAAGATCCTGCTCGACCGTCAACAGCAACGCAGCGAGGCCACCGCAGGCAGGCAGCAGCGCAACCACCTGGCCACGCGCCAGGCCATGGACACCCAGGTGCGTGAAGCCGCTCAACGCCTGGACCCACAGCAGCCGGTGGTACTGCACGCGCCGGCACGTCAGTTGCCGCCAGGCAGCCAGATCGCCTGGCTGCGTGACCTTGAGCTACCCCACATCGAGCATCCGCACGCGCTCGACCTGGTGCTGTACGTCGGCCAGCGCCTTGCCCTCACCGGCGCCAACGGCAGCGGCAAATCCACGTTGCTCAAGGTGCTGGCCGGGCAACTGCCGCCCCGCAAGGGTGAATGCGAGACCCGCGCCAGCGTGGCGTACCTGGACCAGCAGTGCAGCCTGCTCGACCCGAGCGTATGCGTGCTGGAGCATGTGCGCGAGGCGTGCCGTCAACTCGACCAGAGCAGCGTGCGCACCCGATTGGCGCAACTGGGCCTGGATGCAGACCGCATCACCCTGCCCAGCGGCCTGCTCAGTGGCGGCGAACGGCTCAAGGCAGCGCTGGCCGCGGTACTCTACAGCGACCAGCCAGCGCAATTGCTGTTGCTCGACGAACCCAGCAACCACCTCGACCTGCCATCGTTGCAGGCCCTGGAACAGATGCTCTGCCAGTATCAGGGGACCCTGCTGGTGGCGTCCCATGACCTGGTGTTCCTGCAACACCTGCAGTTGCAGGGGCAGCTGTGCATGCCGCAATCAGAACTGCACGGCTTCGGTGACGCACAAGGTGGCAAAGCCACTGCCCAGGGTGAGGTTGTGATGGGCGACGATGGCCTCGGCGCCTAGGCCGGGGGTATCCATGCAGGTGTGCGCGTCGCTGACCAGTACCGGGCGCACGCCCAGCTCGGCAGCAACGCGGCAATTGGTATCGACGCAGTACTGGGTTTTCATGCCGACCACCACCAGCTCTTCAACGCCCGCCTGCTGCAGCCACTCACGCAGCGGCGTGTTCCAGAAGGCACTGGGCCGGAACTTGTCGAACACGCGGTCGTATTGCTCGTCTACCTCCAGCGCCGGGAGCAGTTGCCAGGGTGTGCTGCCGGCCTCGATCGGCGAACCCTGCGGGCCGGTGTGGCGCGCGACGAATATCGGCGCCCGGGCCGCCCGTGCGGTGCCGATCAGGCGGTTGATGTTGGCCAGTATCCGCTCGCCCTGCCAGGGCTGTTCGGGGCCATGGAACAGGCCTACCTGCATATCCAGAATCAGTAACGCGCGCCGTACGGGCATGGTGTCTCTCCTTAAGATGCCAGCCGGACGCGCCAACCAAAAGGCCCCGTCCATTGCTGGCGGGGCCTTGGGTGACCTGCTGCGTTCGCTTTACACAGCCACCCATCGCCCGCCGATGGCGGTCGTGGTGGTGCGGGTCGAGGTCAACAGGTCGATATTCATGTCACGCACAATGCTCCACGAGCCCTGCGTCGGTCAAGCCCATGGCGGCGCGACCACTCACGCTCGTCACGCCGGACCTGAAGCGCTGGCGGCCGGGCACCGGCGCAATCGGCATCTGCCCGTTTCCGATCTGCACGGGATGTATTATCGTGGCTGCTTGCGCAATATGCGTGGCCTGACCATACAGGCATTTGCCAACCGATCGAGGGTGCCATGAGTAACGAGAGCATTAACTGGGACAAGCTGGGCTTTGACTACATCAAGACCGACAAGCGCTACCTTTCCTACTTCCGTGATGGCGAGTGGGACAAGGGCACCCTGACCGAAGACAACGTACTGCACATCAGCGAAGGCTCCACCGCGCTGCACTACGGCCAGCAATGCTTCGAAGGCATGAAGGCCTACCGCTGCAAGGATGGCTCGATCAACCTGTTCCGCCCCGACCAGAACGCCCTGCGCATGCAGCGCAGCTGCGATCGCCTGCTGATGCCGCGGGTGCCGACCGAACAGTTCATCGAGGCCTGCAAGCAGGTGGTCCAGGCCAACGAACGCTTCGTACCGCCGCACGGCAAGGGCGCCCTGTACCTGCGTCCGTTCGTGATCGGCGTGGGTGACAACATCGGCGTACGCACCGCGCCGGAGTTCATCTTCTCGATCTTCGCCATCCCGGTTGGCTCGTACTTCAAGGGCGGCATGACCCCGCACAAGTTCCTGATCTCCGATTTCGACCGTGCCGCGCCCCAGGGCACCGGCGCCGCCAAGGTCGGTGGCAACTACGCAGCCAGCCTGCAACCAGGCTATGAGGCCAAGAAGGCCGGCTTTGCCGACTGCATCTACCTCGACCCGCTGACCCACAGCAAGATCGAGGAAGTGGGTTCGGCCAACTTCTTCGGCATCACCGCCAACAACGAGTTCGTGACCCCGAAATCCGCCTCGGTGCTGCCGGGCATCACCCGCCTGTCGCTGATGCAACTGGCCGAATCGCGCCTGGGCCTGAAGGTGATCGAGGGCGACGTGCTGATCAACCAGCTGGACCGCTTCATCGAAGCCGGTGCCTGCGGTACCGCTGCGGTGATCACCCCGATCGGCGGCATCCAGTACAACGGCAAGCTGCACGTGTTCCACAGCGAGACCGAAGTCGGTCCGGTAACCCAGAAGCTCTACGCCGAGCTGACCGGTATCCAGAGCGGTGACGTCGAAGCGCCGGCGGGCTGGATCGTCAAGGTCGCCTGAATGCATCGCGGGTCAAGCCCGCTCCCACAGGTTCATCGCAACCTTGTGGGAGCGGGCTCGACCCGTGACTGGCTGCGCAGCAGCCCTTTTTCAAGATGAATTTTTCTTTAACCCGGGCACCGCCTATTCTTTGGCACAATCGAGTCTCCACACGCCGCCCAGGTAAAAGCATGCCCCGCGTACTGACTATCGAAGACGATGCCGTCACCGGCCAGGAAATCGTCGCCGAACTCTCCAGCCACGGCCTTGAGGTCGACTGGGCCGACAACGGTCGTGAAGGCCTGGCCAAGGCAATCGCCGGCGGCTACGACCTGATCACCCTCGACCGCATGCTGCCCGAAGTCGACGGCCTGACCATCGTCACCACCCTGCGCAACCTCAAGATCGCCACGCCGATCCTGATGATCAGCGCCCTCTCCGATGTCGACGAACGCGTGCGCGGCCTGCGCGCCGGTGGTGACGACTACCTGACCAAGCCGTTTGCCTCCGACGAGATGGCGGCGCGCGTGGAAGTGCTGCTGCGCCGCAACAGCGTGCCGATGGCCCAGACCCGCCTGCAGGTCGCCGACCTGGAGCTGGACCTGATAAGCCACGAGGCCCGGCGCGGCGAGCAGACCCTCAACCTGCTGCCCACCGAGTACAAGCTGCTGGAATTCCTGATGCGCCACGCCGGCCAGGTCATCACCCGCATGATGATCTTCGAGGAAGTCTGGGGGTACCACTTCGACCCCGGCACCAACCTGATCGACGTACACATCGGGCGTCTGCGCAAAAAGATCGACGCCGCCGGGCAAACCCCGCTGATTCGCACCGTGCGGGGCTCCGGCTATGCCATTGCCGAACCCGTCTAAGGGCTGGAGTTCGTCCACCAGCCGCCTGCTGGCGCTGTACAGCTTTCTGTTCGTGGCCTGGAGCAGCATCCTCATGGGGGTGCTGTACTTCGAGGTGTCCGGCTACCTGAACAAGCTCACCCGCCATTCCCTGTTGCAGCGCCAGCATCTGTTCGCACACATGAGCGGCAAGCAGCTCGACGATGCCCTGATCGCCAGCCAGGCCTTCGACGAACGCAGCTTCGATGCCTACGGGCTGTTCGACGCGCAGTTCAACCCACTGGGCGGGCAGATCCGCCAGATCCCGCCCGAGCTGGGCCTGGATGGAAGGATCCACGAGCTCAGCCGCTGCCTGGACGCCGACGACCCGCGCACGCCAAAAGACAGCTGTGATGCCGTGGCGCTCAAGGTGCGCGATGGCCGCTGGCTGGTGCTGGTACGCGACAACGGTTCGCTGTTCGTGGTCACGCGGATCATTCTGCATGCGTTGCTGTGGGGGCTGTCGCTGACCATCATTCCCGGCATCGCCGGCTGGTACCTGCTGCGTCGCCGCCCGCTCAAGCGCATAAGGGCGATCCAGGCCAGTGCCGAGCTGATCGTGGCCGGCGACCTCACCCACCGTCTGCCGCTGTCGTCGCGCCGTGACGAACTGGACATGCTGGCAGCCATCGTCAACGCCATGCTCGACCGCATCGAGCGGTTGATGCATGAGGTCAAAGGCGTGTGCGACAACATTGCCCACGACCTGCGCACCCCGCTGACGCGCCTGCGGGCCCAGCTGTACCGGATCCGCCAGCAGGTCGACGACGACTCGATCCAGGCCGACCAGATGGACCAGGCCATCAGCGAAACCGACACCCTGATGGCGCGTTTTCGCGGGTTGCTGCGCATCAGCGAACTGGAAGACCGCCAGCGCCGTGCCGGCTTCGTCGAGCTGGACCCGCGTGCCCTGCTGGTGGAGCTGCATGACTTCTACCTGCCGCTGGCCGAGGACGGCGAAATTCGCCTGACCCTGGTACTGCCCGACCAGTTGCCGGCGCTCAAGGGCGACCGCGAGCTGCTGTTCGAGGCCCTGGCCAACCTGCTGGGCAATGCCATCAAGTTCACCCCGGCGGGTGGTCAGGTGCGGATGCGAGCCCGTGAAGACGCCCAGGGCGTGCTGATCGAGGTGGAGGACAGCGGGCCGGGGATTCCGGCGGACGAGCGCGAGGCCGTGCTCAAGCGGTTCTACCGCAGCGAGGAAGGTCATCGGCACAACGGGTTCGGGCTGGGGCTTTCGATCGTTGCAGCGATCGTCGACCTGCATGGGTTTGAGCTGGAGGTAGGAGACAGCGAATTGGGCGGGGCGCGGCTGGTGTTGCAATGTCGGCCGAAGGTGGCCAGTTAGGGCCTCATCGCGGGTAGAGCCCGCTCCCACAGGTTGATCACTGATCTAGAGCACAGTGATCAACCTGTGGGAGCGGGCTCGACCCGCGATGAGGGCAGCGCGATCAGTCAGCCAGACGCCAGGTCGTCGTGCCCTTGCCGTCTTCCAGCACCACGCCCATGGCGGTCAGCTGGTCGCGGATGCGGTCCGATTCGGCCCAGTTCTTGTCGGTACGTGCCTGCAGACGCGCCTGGATCAACGCCTCCACTTCAGCCGCATCGACCTTGCCTTCGGCGCCCGCCTGCAGGAAGTCGTCGGCCTCCAGCTGCAACACGCCCAGCAGCTCGGCCAGCTCGCGCAAACGGCCCGCCAGGCCAGCGGCCACCTCAGGCTCGGCCTCGCGCACGCGGTTGATCTCGCGCACCAGGTCGAACAGCACCGCACAGGCTTCAGGCGTGCCGAAGTCGTCGTTCATGGCCGCGGCAAAACGCTCGACATACGCCTCGCCACCTTGCGCGGCCACGCGCGGCAAGCCGCGCAGCGCATGGTAGAAGCGTTCCAGCGCGCCCTTGGCTTCGCGCAGGCTGTCCTCGGAGTAGTTGATCGAGCTGCGGTAGTGGCTCGACACCAGCAGGTAGCGCACCACCTCCGGGTGATACTTGTCGAGCACGTCGCGAATGGTGAAGAAGTTGTTCAACGACTTGGACATCTTCTCGCCATTGATACGGATCATGCCGCAATGCATCCACGCCTTGGCGTACTGCTTGCCGGTGGCCGCCTCGCTCTGGGCAATCTCGTTCTCGTGGTGCGGGAACTCCAGGTCGTTGCCGCCACCATGAATGTCGAAGCTCTCGCCCAGGCAGCAGGTCGACATCACCGAGCACTCGATGTGCCAGCCCGGACGGCCCGGGCCCCACGGCGATTCCCAGCTCGGCTCGCCGGGCTTGACGCCCTTCCACAGCACGAAGTCGAGCGGGTCCTGCTTGGCCTCGTCGACCTCGATGCGGGCACCGATGCGCAGGTCTTCGATCTTCTTGCGCGACAGCTTGCCGTAGCCGACGAACTTGCCGACGCGGTAGTACACGTCGCCGTTGCCCGGCGCGTAGGCATAACCCTTGTCGATCAGGGTCTGGATCATCGCGTGCATGCCGGCGATGTGGTCGGTGGCACGCGGCTCCTGGTCCGGCGGCAGGATGTTCAGACGGCGCTCGTCCTCGTGCATCGCGTCGATCATGCGCGCGGTCAGCGCTTCGAACGATTCGCCGTTCTGGTTGGCGCGGTTGATGATCTTGTCGTCGATGTCGGTGATGTTGCGCACATAGGTCAGGTCGTAGCCGCTGTAGCGCAGCCAGCGCGTGACCAGGTCGAACGCGACCATGCTGCGCCCATGGCCCAGGTGGCAGAAGTCGTACACGGTCATGCCGCACACGTACATGCGAACCTTGTTGCCATCGAGCGGAACGAAAACTTCCTTGGTCTTGCTCAGGGTGTTGTAGATGCTTAGCACGTAGAGTTCCTTAGCTGCCCCACGAATCGCGCAGGGTCACGGTGCGGTTGAACACCGGCTTACCCGGCGTGGAGTCTTTCAGGTCGACGCAGAAGTAGCCTTCGCGCTCGAACTGGAAGCGGTCTTCGGGCTGGGCCTGGCCCAGCGAAGGTTCCGCACGACAACCGCTCAGCACCTGCAGCGAATCGGGATTGATGTTGTCAAGGAAGCTGCCGCCGTCGTCGGTCTTCTCGGGGTTGGCCGAACGGAACAGGCGGTCATACAGACGTACTTCGCACTCGACGCTGGCCGCGGCCGGCACCCAGTGGATCACACCCTTGACCTTTCGGCCCTCGGGGTTCTTGCCCAGGGTGTCGGGGTCGTACGAGCAGCGCAGCTCGACGATGTTGCCCTCGGCATCCTTGATCGCCTCGTCGGCGCGGATCACGTAGCTGCCACGCAGCCGCACTTCACCGGCCGGCTCCAGGCGCTTGTAGCCCTTGGGCGGCTCTTCCATGAAGTCGTCGCGGTCGATGTAGATCTCGCGGGCGAACGGCAGTGCACGCACGCCCATGTCTTCCTTGGGGTGACGCGGAAGTTCGAGCTGCTCGACCTGGCCTTCGGGGTAGTTGGTGATGACTACCTTCAGCGGGCGCAGCACGCACATGGCCCGTGGCGCGGTGCGGTCCAGGTCGTCACGGATGCTGAATTCGAGCATCGACATGTCGACCACGCCGTCGGAACGGTTGGTGCCGACCATCTCGCAGAAATTGCGGATAGACGCCGGGGTGTAGCCACGACGGCGGAAGCCCGACAGCGTGGACATGCGCGGGTCGTCCCAGCCCTGTACGTGCTGCTCGTCCACCAGTTGCTTGAGCTTGCGCTTGCTGGTGATGGTGTAGTTCAGGTTCAGGCGGCTGAACTCGTACTGGCGCGGCTTGCACGGCACCGGCAGGTGGTCGAGGAACCACTCGTACAACGGACGATGGCTTTCGAACTCCAGGGTGCAGATCGAGTGGGTGATGCCCTCGATCGCGTCCGACTGGCCATGGGTGAAGTCGTAGATCGGGTAGATGCACCAGGTGTCGCCGGTCTGGTGATGATGGGCATGGCGGATGCGGTACAGGATCGGGTCGCGCAGGTTCATGTTCGGCGAGGCCATGTCGATCTTGGCGCGCAGCACGCGCTCGCCATCCTGGAACTCGCCGGCCTTCATGCGCGCGAACAGGTCGAGGTTTTCCTCGACGCTGCGCTCGCGGAACGGGCTGTTCTTGCCCGGCTCGGTCAGGTTGCCGCGGTACTCGCGGGCCTGCTCCGGGGTCAGGTCGCACACATAGGCATTGCCCGACTTGATCAGGTCGACCGCCCACGCATGCAACTGCTCGAAGTACTGCGAGGCATAGCGCACCGGGCCGGTCCACTCGAAGCCCAGCCACTTGACGTCACGCTGGATGGCGTCGATGTACTCCTGGTCCTCTTTGGCCGGGTTGGTGTCATCGAAGCGCAGGTGACAGGCACCGCCGAATTCCTGGGCCAGGCCGAAGTTCACGCAGATCGACTTGGCGTGACCAATGTGCAGGTAGCCGTTGGGCTCCGGCGGGAAACGGGTGACGATGCTGGTGTGCTTGCCCGAATCCAGGTCGGCCTGCACGATCGGACGCAGGAAGTTCACAGGGACGGCGGGCGCGCCTTTGGCAGCGGCGTTGGGAGCGTTGTCAGCGGTGGGCTTGCTCATAGGATCCTTGAAATACCGGTACACGGCCCGGGTAGGCCGACTGAATCAAAGCGCTTATCATAGCCCAAGCGCCCGAGCTACCGACAGGGCAGCGCCGACAAACTGGCGCTATATTCGGCTGGCCGGGCAAAAAAACTGCCGTGACGTGCGTATCGTGGCCTGTAAACTGTGCGTCAGGGTTACTACGCGATCCTGCGCACCCATTTCTTGAATGCCTGAAAAGCGAGAATTTGAGCATGACCCAAGTCAAACTGACCACCAATCACGGTGACATCGTCATCGAGCTGAACGCCGAGAAAGCCCCGATCACCGTGGCCAACTTCATCGAGTACGTCAAAGCCGGTCACTACGAGAACACCGTGTTCCACCGCGTCATCGGCAACTTCATGATCCAGGGCGGCGGTTTCGAGCCGGGCATGAAAGAGAAGAAAGACAAGCGCCCGAGCATCCAGAACGAAGCCGACAACGGCTTGAGCAACGACAAGTACACCATCGCCATGGCCCGTACCATGGAGCCGCATTCGGCCTCGGCGCAGTTCTTCATCAACGTCGCCGACAACAGCTTCCTCAACCACAGCGGCAAGAACGTGCAGGGCTGGGGTTATGCGGTGTTCGGCAAAGTCACCGAAGGCACCGACGTGGTCGACAAGATCAAGGCCGTTGCCACCGGTTCCAAAGCCGGCCACCAGGACGTGCCAGCCGAAGACGTGATCATCGAGAAAGCCGAGATCATTGGGTGATACTGCTGATCTCCGATCTGCACCTGCAAGAAGAACGCCCGGACATTACCCGGGCGTTTCTTGATCTGCTGGCCACCCGTGCCCGCAGCGCGCAAGCGCTGTACATTCTCGGGGACTTTTTCGAGGCCTGGATCGGCGACGACGCCATGACGCCCTACCAGGCGTCGATCTGCCAGGCCTTGCGTGCGCTGAGCGACACGGGCACCCAGGTGTTCCTGATGCACGGCAACCGCGACTTCCTCATCGGCCAGGCGTTCTGCAAGGCCGCAGGCGCCACCCTGCTACCCGACCCCAGCGTGGTCGAGCTGGGCGGCGAGCCGGTGCTGCTGATGCATGGCGACAGCCTGTGCACCCGTGACGAAGGCTACATGAAGCTGCGCCGTTACCTGCGCAACCCCGTGAGCCTGTGGGTGCTGCGCCACCTGCCGTTGCGCACGCGGCACAAGCTTGCGCGCAAGCTGCGCAGCGAAAGCCGCGCGCAGACGCGCATGAAGGCCAATGACATTGTCGATGTGACGCCCGAGGAGGTACCGCGGGTGATGCAGCAGCATGGCGTGCGCACCCTGGTGCATGGGCACACCCATCGCCCGGCGATCCACAAGCTGGTGGTGGGCGATGCGCCGGCGCGGCGTATCGTGCTGGGCGACTGGGATCGCCAGGGGTGGGCGCTGCAGGTGGATGAACAAGGGTTCCAGCTGGCCCCCTTCGACTTTGCCTGACCCCTTCGCCGGCAAGGCCGGCTCCTACAGGTTTTGCGTAATCCTGTAGGAGCCGGCCTTGCCGGCGAAGCCTTTTTCAGTGCCCGGCCGACGCCGGCCCGGCCTTGGCCGCGAACGGCGGCTTGGCCAGCCACACCAGCAGCACCAGCCCGACGAACACCCAGCCCATCAACGTGAAGTAATCCACCGTCGACATCATGTACGCCTGGCTGTTGAGCATCTGCTCCAGCTGCGCATACGACTGCCCGTTCGCCCCGCCCAGGTGGCCGAGCATTTCACGGGTGGCCGGCTCATAGGTACTGATGCTTTCGCTCAGGTACGCATGGTGCTGGTCGGCCCGGCGAATCCAGATCCAGGTGGTCAGCGACGCGGCAAAGCTGCCGCCCAGGGTCCGCAGGAAGGTCGCCAGCCCCGAGCCGTCGGCGATCTGCTGCGGCGGCAGGTCCGAAAGCAGGATGCTCAAGGTGGGCATGAAGAACAACGCAACGCCGATACCCATGAACAGCTGCACCAGGGCGATGTGCTGGAAGTCCACCTCGTTGGTGAACCCGGCCCGCATGAAGCAGCTGGCACCGATTGCCACGAACGCCAGCCCCGCCAGCACGCGCAGGTCGAACTTGTGCGCGTACTTGCCCACGAACGGCGACATCAGCACCGGCAGCAGGCCGATCGGCGCCACCGCCAGCCCCGCCCAGGTGGCGGTGTAGCCCATCTGGGTCTGCAGCCATTGCGGCAGGATCAGGTTGATGCCGAAGAACCCCGCATACCCGCCCACCAGCACGATGGTGCCGATGCGAAAGTTGCGGTGGGCAAACAGGCGCAGGTTCACCACCGGGTGCTTGTCGGTCAGTTCCCAGATGATGAACACCGCCAGGAACACCACCGAAATCAGGCTGCCGATGACGATGAAACTGGACTCGAACCAGTCCAGGTCATTGCCCTTGTCGAGCACGATCTGCAATGCCCCCACCCCGACGATCAGGCTCAGCAGCCCGATGTAGTCCATCGGCTGGCGGCTGGTGCTCACCGGCCGGGTACGCATCTGCTGACGCACCACGGCGGCAGCGAACAGGCCGATCGGCACGTTGATGAAGAAGATCCACGGCCAGCTGTAGCTGTCGGTGATCCAGCCACCGAGTATCGGCCCGGCAATCGGCGCCACCACCGTGACCATCGCCAGCAGCGCCAGGGCCATACCCCGCTTGGCCGGGGGGTACACCGCAATCAGCAGGGTCTGGGTCATGGGGTACAACGGCCCGGCCACCACGCCCTGCAACACGCGAAAGCCGACCAGCTCGGGCATCGATTGCGAGATACCGCACAGGAACGACGCCAGCACGAACAGCAGCGTGGCCCAGATGAACAGCTTCACCTCGCCGAAGCGCCGGCTCAGCCAGCCGGTCAGCGGCAAGGCTATCGCGTTGCTCACCGCGAACGAGGTGATGACCCAGGTGCCCTGCTCCGAACTCACCCCCAGGTTGCCGGAGATGGTAGGCAGGGCGACGTTGGCGATGGTGGTGTCGAGCACCTGCATGAACGTTGCCAGCGACAGGCCGATGGTGGTCAGCAGCAGGCTTGGCGGGGTGAACGAAGCCTGCCCGCTCATCGCTGCGCAGTCTTGCCGCTGGCGGCGCTGTTGTCATGGATCAGGCGCGCGATCAGGGTATCGGCCTCCACCAGCTGGCGGTCGTACACCTGGGTGGCGAACGAGGCTTTCTGCGGCGGCTGTTGCGCCAGCACCGGGCCGCTCTGGTCGTGCAGGTCGACGTCGACCTGGGTCGACAGGCCGATCCGCAGCGGGTGTTCGGCCAGTTGCTCGGGGTTGATGTGGATCCGCACCGGCACGCGCTGGACGATCTTGATCCAGTTGCCGGTGGCGTTCTGCGCCGGCAGCAGGGCGAAGGCGCTGCCGGTACCGGCGCCCAGGCTGTCGATGGTGCCGCTGTACTTCACGTCGCTGCCGTACAGGTCGGCAACGATGTCCACCGGCTGACCGATACGCATGTTGCGCAGCTGGGTTTCCTTGAAGTTGGCGTCGATCCACAGCTGATCCAGCGGAATCACCGCCATGGTCGCGGTGCCCGGCTGCAGGCGCTGGCCCAGTTGCACCGTGCGCTTGGCCACATAACCGGTGACCGGCGCCACCAGGGTGGTGCGGGCATTGTCCAGGTAGGCCTGGCGCAGGTCGGCGGCGGCAGCCTGCACTTCGGGGTGCGAGGAGACCACGGTGTCGTCGACCAGCGCGGTGGTGGTGTTGAGCTGCTGCTGGGCATTGCTCAGCGCGCTTTGTGCCGATGCCAGGTCGTCACGGGCGTGGGACAACTCCTCCTGCGAGATCGCCCCGCCGGCGGCCAGGGTCTTGCGTCGGTTGTAGTTTTCCTGGGCCTTCTGCAGTTCGGCCTTGCGCGCCGCCACCTGGGCCTTCTGCCCATCGACGTTGCTGTAAAGCCCACGCACCTGGCGCACGGCGCGGGCCAGCTTGGCCTCGGCGCTCTGCAGGCCGACCTCGGTGTCGCTCGGGTCGAACTGGATCAGCACCTGGCCGGCGTGCACCAGGTCGCCATCGTCGGCGCCGATGCTGGTGACGGTGCCGGTGACCAGCGGGGTGATTTCCACCACGTTGCCGTTCACATAGGCGTCGTCGGTGTTTTCGCTCCAGCGCCCGTAGAGCTCGTGCCAGGCCCACACACCGGCGCCAAGCACGAGTACGAGCACCAGCAGCCCGAGCAGCAGCGTCTTGCGCTTGCGCTGATTGTTGAGGTCCTGCTCGGTAGGGGCAGTGTCCGGGGAGGATGCAGTGGCCATGAGAAATACCTTGGCGTTTTATTGATTGCGGGAAGTCGAGGGCAATGCGGCGGCCTGGGTGTCGGCCTGGTAGCCGCCCCCCAGCGCCTGCATCAACTGGATCGACAGGTCGATCTGTTCGGCGTTCAGTTCGGCCAGCTGACGCTGCGACTGCAGCAGCTGCTGTTCGATGCTCAGCACATCCAGGTAGTTGCCGATGCCGGAGCCATAGCGCTGCATCACGGTGTCGTAGGACTGCTGGGCGATGTCGGTGGCACGTTGCTTGGCTGCAATCTGCTGGCCCAGTGCATGCAGCTGGTCGATGCTGTCGCTGACCTCGCCCAGTGCACGCACCAGGCTCTTGTTGTATTGCGCCACGGCCAGGTCGTAGTCGGCATCACGGGCATCGAGGTCAGCGCGCAGGCGCCCGCCGTCGAAAATCGGCAGCGACACGGTCGGGGCGATGTTGAAGAAGCGGCTCGGCGCGCCGAAGATCGCATCACCCAGCAGTGCCTGGGTGCCGGCGGCGGCGCTCAGGTTGAGGTTGGGGTAGAAGCGTGTCTTGCTCGCATCGATCGACTTGCTCGCCGCCTCGACCCGCCAGCGCGCGGCCACCAGGTCCGGACGCCGGCCCAGCAACTCGGCCGGCAGCACCGAGGGCAGCGCCACCGCAGCAGGCTTGAGCACATTGGGGCGGGCGATCTGCTGGCCACGGTCGGGGCCCTTGCCCAGCAGCACCGCCAGCGCGATCTGCGCGCTGCGTAGCTGCTTCTGGGCATTGATGGCCTGCTCCTGGGAGCTGGCCTCCAGGCTTTCGGTCTGCTGCAGCTGGTACTGGCTGTCGATACCCGAGGCCAGCCGGCGCTGGCTGAGTTCGAGCATCTGGCGGGTACGCTTGAGGTCTTCCTGGGTCAGGTCGTTGACGATGTGCGCCTGGCCCAGCTGGCTGTAGGCACGGGCAACGTCGGCGGCCAGGGTCAGTTGTGCGGCCTGGCGGTCCACCTCGGCGGCACGGGCCTGGCCCAGGGCGGCTTCCCAGGCATCGCGTTGCCCACCCCAGAGATCGAAGGTGTAGTTGAAGGTCGCGCTCAGGCTGCGCAGGGTGGAGTAGCTGCCGCCCTGCCCCGTCGGGTCCTGGTCACGGGCCAGGCGCGAGCGGCTGACCCCGGCGCTGGCATCCAGCGTGGGCATGCGCTCGGCGTCGGCAGCGTAGGCTGCGGCGCTGGCCTGATGGGCACGGGCGCTGGCAACCTGCATGTCGGGGCTGTCGCGCAAGGCCTCGCCGATCAGGCTGTCCAGTTGCGGGTCGCCAAGGCGGGTCCACCAGTCGCCCTTGGGCCAGGCCGCAGGCGACAGGGCAACGCCGCCGAGGGTCTTGCCTGCCTGCAGGTCGGCGGCGCCGAGGCGCCGGCCCTGGGTATCGAGGCCACTGTAGTTGGCGCAACCGGCCAGGCTCAGGGCAAACACCAGCAGGCTTGCACCGGCACGCAGGGCTCGTGGTTTCATTGGGCCTCCACGCGCAGAGCGGTGACGGCATCGCCGGCCGCCAGCAGCACCTTGGTCAGGATCTTTTCCAGGGTCTTGAGCTCGTCCGGGGCCAGCACGCCAACCAGCTCGTTCATCGCCGAGGCACCGATCTGGGGCAACTGGCCGGCCAGCACATCGCCATCGGCGGTGAGCTCCAGGCGTACCTGGCGCCGGTCCTGCGGGCAGCGGCTGCGGGCGATCAGGCCCTTCTGCTCCAGACGATCGAGCATGCGCGTCATCGACCCGCTGTCCAGGCTGAGGAAACGGCACAGTTCGGCGGGGGTATCGACCCCGTACTGGGACACGATGATCAGCACCTTGAACTGCGCGGCGGTGACGCCGAAGTCCTGCAGGTGGCTGTCCAGAATGCGGTCCTTCACCAGTGCGGCGCGCCCCAGGAGCATGCCGATGGTGCAGGACTGGAAGTTTTCGGGAGTGAAGTGCTGCATGAAGGGAGATACCTGCTTAGGCAGTGGATGCCGCAGATATTACTGCTCAGGCAGCGAATGGCCAAGCATTAATTAGCTTGCTTTCTATTTTGTCGACAAAAGGAGGTATTGCGGCGCCCGTATCGCGGGCCAAGCCCGCTCCCACAGGATGGGTCATCAGCCTGTGGGCGCGGGCTTGGCCCGCGATGCTTCAGGCCGGCACGCCGCTATGGAAGCGAAACTCCACGTCCGGCGTGGTGATCAGTTCGGCTTCCACCTCGCGCACCCGCTCCACGGTGCGCTCCACATCCGCCGCCTCGCCATACTGGTACGCCAGCTTCAGGTACCCCTGGTAATGGCGCGCCTCGCTCTTGAGCAGCCCGTGGTAGAACTTGCCCAGTTCCTCGTCCAGGTGCGGCACCACCGCAGCAAAGCGCTCGCAGCTGCGCGCCTCGATGAACGCGCCGACCACCAGCGTGTCCACCAGCTTCACCGGCTCGTGCGCGCGCACCACCTTGCGCAGCCCCGAGGCATAGCGCCCTGCCGACAATGGGCGCAAGGCCACCTTGCGCTTCTTCATCAGGCGCAGCACCTGCTCGTGATGCACCAGCTCCTCGCGGGCCAGGCGCGACATCATGTTGATCAGGTCGACATGCGTGTTGTACTTGGCAATCAGGCTCAGCGCCGTGCTGGCGGCCTTGAACTCGCAGTTCTTGTGGTCGATCAGCATCGTCTCCTGGTCGGCCAGGGCGGCATCGACCCAGGCATCCGGGGTGCGGCAGGCGAGGAAGGCTTCGATTTCGGGAATAAGGGACATAGGCTCACAAACGGGCATGGGGTGTCGACAAGACCGGCGATTATACCGGCGGCAGTGGCGATCACCAGTGACTATGCTTGATGCATATCAACATCCACCGCATCCGGGGCGCCGACTATAGTCAGGCATCGCATGCCATTGTCGAAGGAGTTCTCCCTCATGCTTTTAGAAGTTCGCAGCATCCTGGTGGTGCTCGACCCCGACCACGCCCACAGCAAGGCCCTGACCCGCGCCAAGCTGATCGCCGGCGTCACCAAGGCACGCCTGCACCTGCTGATGTGCGACAAGAAGCAGGACCACAGTGCCCTGCTCAGCCTGCTCGCCAGCCAGTTGCACGACGATGGCTACGACAATGTCACCTATGAGCAGGCCTGGCACGACACCCTGCACGAGTCGATCATCGACGTGCAGAAAGCCGAAGGCTGTGAGCTGGTGATCAAGGAACACCGACCGGAAAACGCGCTGAAGAAGTTCCTGCTGACGCCTTCGGACTGGAAACTGCTGCGCCAGTGCCCGTGCGCGGTGCTGATGGTCAAGACCGAGCGCCCCTGGACCGGTGGCGTGATTCTGGCGGCGGTGGACGTGGGCAACGACGATCAGGAGCATCGCAAGCTGCACGCCAGCATCATCGACCACGGCTATGCCATTGCCAGCGTGGCCAAGGGCAACCTGCACGTGATCAGCGCCCACCCCTCGCCCATGCTCTCGGCGGCGGACCCGGTGTACCAGCTCAAGGACACCATCGAGAAGAAGTACCGCGACGAATGCGCTGCGTTCCAGGCCGAATTCGATATCGCCGACGATCGCCTGCATGTGGCCGAAGGCCCGGCGGACGTGCTGATTCCGCACACGGCTAAAAAGTACGAAGCCGTGGTGACGGTGATGGGTACGGTGGGGCGTAGCGGGATTACCGGTGCACTGATCGGCAACACCGCCGAGGTGGTGCTCGATTCGCTGGAATGCGATGTGCTGGTGCTCAAGACCGAGGACCAGGTGAAGCACCTGGACGAGCTGGCCAGAGGCTGAAGACCCCATCGCGGGTCACGCCCGCTCCCACAGCGTAAGCGGTGATCCAGTGGGAGCGGGCTTGACCCGCGATGGGAACACCGCTTAACCCAGCGCATCCTTGAGAAAGCCCGGCGCGATGTAGCGCTGATAGTGCGCCTCGGACAACAGAAAGAATTCCCGATCGATGGCATCGCGCAGCTCGGGCAGCTCCCAGTCGCGAAACTCCGGCAGCAGCACCATCCCGTACGCTTCCAGCTCGCGGATCACCCGCGCGCCCCGCGCAATCAGCTGATAAGCCCAGCAATACTCGGACTGATGCGGCACGAATCGAATCTTGCGCAGCTCCAGCTGGCCGCGCAGCTTGTCGGCGTCGAACACCTCCAGCTTGGCCGCCATCACCTGCACCAGCAGGTGTTCCAGGCGCAGCCACACCGCACGCTTTTCATCGTCGTTGTAGCCGTTCCAGTGGATCACCTCATGGTGAAAACGCTTGCACCCGCGACACACCAGGTCCCCGTAAACCGTGGAACACAGGCCGACACAAGGCGTTTTTATTGACTGATTGGACATGAAAGATTCAACGGCATGGCGATGGAACAGACGGCCATGTTAGCCCTTTGTCTAACGGGGGTCACGCCGTAAAGTCGTTGCAATCGCCTTACCTTTGGCGCGTTTTTACCGTAGAATCACCCGGCCTTTTTAAGGCAGCAATGTCCGTTAGAAGCTGTTTTCAAAGCGTCACGAGCACAGTTGATCCGGTAGAACGGCGTTGGCTCGGGGTATTCGACCATCGAATGCACCGCGCCAGCCCTCATCAGCCTCCGTTCTACAGGCGTAAAACTTTGAAAGCAGCTTCTGTAAGGATGTCCTGCAACCCTGGCTACGCGGCTCAAAAAGCCGTATTGCGCATGGGTGCCGGCCATTCTGGATGAGCGTCCCGGACACCCATTTGGGACCACTGATGAGGGTAATAACTGTGCTTGAAGCCTACCGCAAACACATCGAAGAGCGTGCCGCCCAGGGTATCGTGCCCCAGCCGCTTAACGCCGAACAAACCGCAGGCCTGGTCGAGCTGCTGAAGAATCCCCCCGCTGGCGAAGAAGCCGTCCTCGTCGACCTGATCACCAACCGCGTACCACCAGGAGTGGACGAAGCCGCCTACGTCAAGGCCGGTTTCCTGTCGGCGGTCGCCAAGGGCGAAGCCACCTCCCCGCTGATCAGCAAGCAGCGCGCCGTTGAACTGCTGGGCACCATGCAGGGCGGCTACAACATCGCCACCCTGGTCGAGCTGCTGGACGACGCCGAACTGGCCGCCGTTGCCGCCGAACAGCTCAAGCACACCCTGCTGATGTTCGACGCCTTCCACGACGTGGCCGAAAAAGCCAAGAACGGCAACGTTCACGCCAAGGCGGTACTGCAGTCCTGGGCTGACGGCGAGTGGTTCAAGAAGCGTCCGACCCTGGCCGACAAGATCAGCCTGCGCGTCTTCAAGGTCACCGGCGAAACCAACACCGACGACCTGTCCCCTGCCCCGGACGCCTGGTCGCGCCCTGACATCCCGCTGCACGCCCTGGCCATGCTGAAAATGGCCCGCGACGGCATCGTGCCGGACGTGCAAGGCGCCATCGGCCCGATGAAGCAGATCGAGCAGATGCGCAACGAAGGCTTCCCGATCGCCTACGTCGGTGACGTGGTCGGTACCGGTTCCTCGCGTAAATCGGCGACCAACTCGGTGCTGTGGTTCTTCGGCGACGACATCCCTTACGTGCCGAACAAGCGCGCTGGCGGTTTCTGCTTCGGCTCCAAGATCGCCCCGATCTTCTACAACACCATGGAAGACGCCGGCGCCCTGCCGATCGAATTCGACGTGTCGAACATCCACATGGGCGACGTGATCGACCTGTACCCGCACGCCGGCAAGGTGTGCAAGCACGGTACCGACGAAGTCATCACCACCTTCGAGATGAAAACCCCCGTGCTGCTGGACGAAGTCCGCGCCGGTGGTCGTATCCCGCTGATCGTCGGCCGTGGCCTGACCGAGAAGGCGCGCGCCGAGCTGGGCCTGGGCCCGACCGACCTGTTCAAGCTGCCTGAAGCACCTGTCGACACCGGCAAGGGCTACACCCTGGCCCAGAAGATGGTCGGCAAGGCCTGCGGCCTGCCAGTGGGCAAGGGCGTTCGTCCTGGCACCTACTGCGAACCGAAGATGACCACCGTCGGCTCCCAGGACACCACCGGTCCGATGACCCGTGACGAACTGAAAGACCTGGCGTGCCTGGGCTTCTCGGCCGACCTGGTCATGCAGTCGTTCTGCCACACCGCGGCCTATCCGAAGCCGATCGACGTGACCACCCACCACACCCTGCCGGATTTCATCCGCACCCGTGGCGGCGTGTCCCTGCGTCCAGGCGACGGCATCATCCACAGCTGGCTGAACCGCATGCTGCTGCCGGACACCGTCGGTACCGGTGGTGACTCGCACACCCGCTTCCCGATCGGCATCTCGTTCCCGGCCGGTTCCGGCCTGGTCGCCTTCGCCGCTGCCACTGGCGTGATGCCACTGGACATGCCGGAGTCGGTACTGGTGCGCTTCAAGGGCAAGCTGAACCCAGGCATCACCCTGCGTGACCTGGTTCACGCCATCCCTTACTACGGCATCCAGAAAGGCCTGCTGACCGTCGAGAAGAAAGGCAAGATCAACGCCTTCTCCGGCCGCATCCTGGAAATCGAAGGCCTGGACGACCTGACCGTGGAACAGGCATTCGAACTGTCCGACGCCTCGGCCGAACGTTCGGCTGCCGGTTGCACCATCAAGCTGCCTGAAAAAGCCATTGCCGAGTACCTGAAGTCGAACATCACCCTGCTGCGCTGGATGATCAGCGAAGGCTACGGCGATGCGCGCACCATGGAGCGCCGTGCACAGGCGATGGAAGCCTGGCTGGCCAAGCCCGAGCTGCTGTCGGCCGACGCCGATGCCGAGTACGCCGAAGTCATCGAGATCGACCTGGCCGATATCAAGGAGCCGGTTCTCTGCGCTCCTAACGACCCGGACGACGCTCGCCTGCTGTCCAGCGTCCAGGGCCAGAAGATCGACGAAGTGTTCATCGGTTCGTGCATGACCAACATCGGTCACTTCCGCGCTGCCGGCAAGCTGCTGGACAAGGTCAAGGGTCAGCTGCCAACCCGTCTGTGGCTGTCGCCGCCGACCAAGATGGACGCTCACCAGCTGACCGAGGAAGGCTACTACGGCATCTACGGCAAGGCTGGCGCGCGCATGGAAATGCCGGGCTGCTCGCTGTGCATGGGTAACCAGGCACGCGTAGAGCCGAACTCGACCGTTGTGTCGACGTCGACCCGTAACTTCCCGAACCGTCTGGGCGATGGTGCCAACGTGTTCCTGGCCTCCGCCGAACTGGCTGCCGTTGCCTCGATCCTGGGCAAGCTGCCAACCGTCGAGGAGTACATGGAGTACGCGGCGAATATCGACAGCATGGCTGCCGACATCTACCGCTACCTGAGCTTCGACCAGATCGCCGAGTTCCGTGAAGCCGCTGCGAACGCCAATATCCCGGTCGTTCAAGCGTAAGCTGACTTAGCGTGAAAAGAAGCCCCGCCAATTGGCGGGGCTTTTTGTTGCCTTCTGAAAAGCTTCGCCCCTCAGATCACGAACAGATCCATGAACCGATGCACCGCCGTCGCCTCAAGCCTCGCCTGATCCTTGCACAGCGCAAGAATTTCGGCCGAACGCTGCGCAGTAAACCGCGTCGCCAGGTTGGCCTTGAACTTGTCCTCCAGCAGCGGGATGCCCTGGGCGCGCCGGCGCCGGTGCCCGATGGGGTACTCCACCACCACCTGTTCGGTGCTCGAGCCGTCGGTGAAGAACACCTGCACCGCGTTGGCGATCGAGCGCTTGTCGGCCTCCAGGTACTCGCGACTGAAACGCGGGTCTTCGACGATCACCATCTTCTCGCGCAAGCGGTCGATGGTCGGGTGCGCCGCATGGAAATCATCTTCGTAATGCTCGGCCACCAGGTTGCCGAAGATCAGCGGCACCGCCGTCATGTACTGCAGGCAGTGGTCCCGGTCCGCCGCGTTGGCCAGCGTGCCGACCTTGGAAATGATGCGAATCGCCGACTCATGGGTGGTGATCACGATGCGCTCGATTTCATGCAGGCGATTGCGCACCTGCGGATGCAGGGTCACCGCCGCCTCGCAGGCGGTCTGCGCATGGAACTCGGCCGGAAAGCTGATCTTGAACAGTATGTTCTCCATCACGTAGCTGCCGAACGGCTGCGACAGGCTGAACTCGCGCTTGCCCTCGGGCTTGAGCGCCAGGTCCTTGTTGGTATGGCTGAACAGCACGTCATAGAAGCCCCACTGCGGCGCGGTGAGCACGCCGGGGATGCCCATCTCGCCGCGCAGGGCGATGTCCGCCAGGCGCACCCCGCGACTCGACGCATCACCGGCCGCCCACGACTTGCGCGAGCCGGCATTGGGGGCATGGCGGTAGGTGCGCAGCGCCTGGCCATCGACAAAGGCCTGGGACAGGGCCGCCAGCAACTGCTCGCGATTGGCGCCCATGAGCCGGGCGCACACCGCCGTGGATGCGACCTTGACCAGCAGCACGTGGTCCAGGCCCACCCGGTTGAAAGCGTTTTCCAGCGCGAGCACGCCCTGGATCTCGTGGGCCATGATCATGGCCTCGAGCACCGTGTGCAGGGTCAGCGGCGCGCCGCCGTTGGCCACGCGCTTTTGCGAGAGGTGGTCGGCCACCGCGAGGATGCCGCCGAGGTTGTCGGAGGGATGACCCCATTCTGCGGCCAGCCAGGTATCGTTGTAGTCCAGCCAGCGCACGATGCAGCCGATGTCCCAGGCCGCCTTGACCGGGTCGAGGCGGTACGCGGTGCCGGGCACCCGCGCGCCATGGGGCACCACGGTACCCTCCACCAGCGGCCCCAGGTGCTTGGTGCACTCGGGAAAGCGCAGCGCCAGCAGGCCGCAACCCAGGGTGTCCATCAGGCAGTTGCGCGCCGTGTCCAGCGCCTCCCCCGGCTCGGCCCTGAAGTGCAGGACATAGTCGGCAATGTCCTGCAGGACCCGGTCGTAGTCGGGACGGTCGTTCAGGTCAACATTGGCACTCATTGTCGTCTCTCTGTTCACATGGGGTGAAAGGAGAGCCGAGCACCGCTGCCTCTAGAAGGTATCGCCAGGTACGCGTACCCAACCCTCCATCAGCACGCGAGCGCTGCGGCTCATGATTGCTTTGGTAACGGTCCAGTCGCCATTCACCTGGCGCGCCTCGGCGCCCACGCGCAAGGTGCCCGAGGGGTGACCGAAGCGCACGGCGCTGCGCTCGCCGCCACCGGCAGCAAGGTTGACCAGGGTGCCGGGGATGGCCGCCGCGGTGCCGATGGCCACCGCTGCCGTACCCATCATGGCGTGGTGCAGCTTGCCCATCGACAACGCACGCACCAGCAGGTCGATATCGCTCGCTGCCACGGTCTTGCCGCTGGAGGACTGATAGGCGGCCGGCGGTGCCACGAACGCCACCTTGGGCGTGTGCTGGCGCTGCGCGGCCTGCTCGACGTGCTCGATCAGGCCCATGTGCACGGCGCCGTGGGCACGGATGGTTTCGAAACGCGCCAGGGCCTCGGGGTCGCCGTTGATTGCGTCCTGCAGCTCGGTGCCGGTGTAGCCCAGGGCCTGGGCGTCGATGAAGATGGTCGGGATGCCGGCGTTGATCAGGGTTGCCTTGAAGGTGCCGACACCGGGCACCACCAGGTCGTCGACCAGGTTGCCGGTGGGGAACATCGAGCCCCCCGCGCCGTCTTCGTCGGCGGCCGGGTCGAGGAATTCGAGCTGCACCTCGGCGGCGGGAAAGGTCACGCCGTCGAGTTCGAAGTCGCCGGTTTCCTGCACTTCGCCTTCGGTGATCGGTACGTGGGCGATGATGGTCTTGCCGATGTTGGCCTGCCAGATGCGCACCACAGCCACACCATTGCGCGGGATGCGACTGGCGTCGACCAGGCCGGCGCTGATGGCGAACGAGCCGACTGCCGCCGAGAGGTTGCCACAGTTGCCGCTCCAGTCGACGAAGGCCTTGTCGATGGCGACCTGGCCGAACAGGTAGTCGACGTCGTGCCCGGGCTTGATGCTGCGCGACAGGATGACTGTCTTGCTGGTGCTGGAGGTGGCCCCGCCCATGCCGTCGATCTGCTTGCCGTAGGGGTCGGGGCTGCCGATAACCCGCAGCAGCAGCGCATCGCGCGCGGCGCCGGGGAGCTGGGCGGCTTCGGGCAGGTCTTCGAGGTTGAAGAACACGCCTTTGCTGGTGCCGCCACGGATGTAGGTGGCGGGGATTCTGATCTGGGGTACGTGTGGCATGGAAATCTTGTCCTGTAATGTGATCGAGCCACCTGCTCTGTGGGAGCGGGCTCGACCCGCGATGCAAGCGATGCGGTTACAGCCAGTACCGCGTCGCCTGCATCGCGGGTCAAGCCCGCTCCCACAAGGGCGAGGCAAGCTGAGTCTTTTATGCCACCGACGACTCGAGAAAGTCCTGGGCAAAGCGCTGCAGTACACCGCCCGCCTCGTAGATCGACACCTCTTCCGCCGTGTCCAGACGGCAGGTCACCGGCACCTCCAGGCGCTCGCCGTCACGCCGCGTGATCACCAGGGTCAAGGTGGCCCGCGGTGTCCGCTGCCCCACCACGTCATAGGTCTCGCTGCCATCGATACCCAGGGTCTTGCGGTCGGTGCCCGGCTTGAACTCCAGCGGCAACACGCCCATGCCCACCAGGTTGGTACGGTGGATACGCTCGAAGCCCTCGGCCACGATGGCCTCGACACCGGCCAGGCGCACACCCTTGGCCGCCCAGTCGCGTGACGAGCCCTGGCCATAGTCGGCACCGGCCACGATGATCAGCGGCTGCTTGCGCTGCATGTAGGTCTCGATGGCCTCCCACATGCGCGTCACCTTGCCCTCCGGCTCGATACGCGCCAGCGAACCCTGCTTGACCTTGCCGTTCTCCTGCACCATCTCGTTGAACAGCTTGGGGTTGGCGAAGGTCGCGCGCTGCGCGGTCAGGTGGTCGCCACGGTGGGTGGCGTAGGAGTTGAAGTCCTCTTCGGGCAGGCCCATCTTCGCCAGGTACTCGCCTGCGGCGCTGTCGAGCATGATCGCGTTGGACGGCGACAGGTGGTCGGTGGTGATGTTGTCCGGCAGCACCGCCAGCGGGCGCATGCCCTTGAGCGAGCGCTCGCCTGCCAGCGCGCCTTCCCAGTACGGCGGGCGACGGATGTAGGTGCTCATGGCGCGCCAGTCGTACAGCGGGTCGACCTTGGGCCCGGTGTCTTCGTGCACGGCGAACATCGGGATGTACACCTGGCGGAACTGCTCCGGCTTGACCGCAGCCTTGACCACTGCATCGATCTCTTCGTCGCTGGGCCAGATGTCCTTGAGGCGGATTTCCTTGCCCTCCACCACGGCCAGCACGTCCTTCTCGATATCGAAACGGATGGTGCCGGCAATGGCGTAGGCCACCACCAGCGGCGGCGAGGCCAGGAAGGCCTGCTTGGCGTACGGATGGATACGCCCGTCGAAGTTGCGGTTGCCCGACAGCACGGCGGTGGCGTACAGGTCGCGGTCGATGATTTCCTGCTGGATCACCGGGTCCAGAGCGCCGGACATGCCGTTGCAGGTGGTGCAGGCAAACGCCACGATGCCAAAACCCAGCTGCTCCAGCTCATCCTCCAGGCCCGCCTCTTTGAGGTACAGGGCCACGGTCTTGGAGCCTGGCGCCAGCGACGACTTGACCCACGGCTTGCGCGTCAGCCCCAGCCTGTTGGCATTGCGCGCCAGCAGCCCGGCAGCGATCACGTTGCGCGGGTTGCTGGTGTTGGTGCAGCTGGTGATGGCAGCGATGATCACCGCGCCGTCAGGCATCTGCCCCGGCACCTCTTCCCATTGCCCGGCAATGCCCCTGGCAGCCAGCTCGCTGGTGGCCACCCGGGCATGCGGGTTGGACGGGCCGGCCATGTTGCGTACCACGCTCGACAGGTCGAACTGCAGGCCACGCTCGTATTCGGCATTGACCAGGCTGTCGGACCACAGGCCGGCGACCTTGGCGTAGGTTTCCACCAGCTTGACCTGGGCGTCTTCACGACCGGTGAGCTTGAGGTAATCGATGGTCTGCTGGTCGATGGAGAACATCGCCGCCGTCGCGCCGTATTCGGGGGCCATGTTGGAGATGGTCGCGCGATCGCCCAGGGTCAACGCACGAGCGCCCTCGCCGTAGAACTCGAGGTAGGCGCCGACCACCTTGGCCTTGCGCAGGAACTCGGTGAGCGCCAGCACCACGTCGGTGGCGGTGATGCCTGGCTGCGGCTTGCCGGTGAGCTGCACGCCGACGATTTCCGGCAGGCGCATCCAGGACGCACGACCCAGCATCACGTTCTCGGCCTCCAGGCCGCCGACGCCGATGGCGATCACGCCCAGGGCATCCACGTGGGGGGTGTGGCTGTCGGTACCGACGCAGGTATCGGGATAGGCCACGCCCTGCTCGGCGTGGATCACCGGCGACATCTTCTCCAGGTTGATCTGGTGCATGATGCCGTTGCCGGGCTGGATCACATCGACGTTCTTGAACGCCTTCTTGGTCCAGTTGATGAAGTGGAAGCGGTCTTCGTTGCGACGGTCTTCGATGGCGCGGTTCTTCTCGAACGCCTGCGGGTCGAAGCCGCCGCACTCCACGGCCAGCGAGTGGTCGACGATCAGTTGCACCGGCACCACCGGGTTGACCTGGGCCGGGTCGCCGCCCTTGTCGGCGATGGCGTCACGCAGGCCGGCAAGGTCAACCAGTGCGGTCTGGCCAAGGATGTCATGGCACACCACGCGGGCCGGGTACCAGGGGAAGTCGAGGTCGCGCTTGCGCTCGATCAGTTGGCTGAGCGAGGCATCGAGGGTTGCCGGGTCGCAGCGGCGCACCAGGTTTTCGGCCAGTACGCGGGAGGTATAGGGCAGCTTGTCGTAGGCGCCGGGGCTGATGGCGTCGATGGCGGCGCGGGCGTCGAAGTAGTCGAGCGTGGTGCCCGGCAGGTGCTTGCGAAATTCAGTATTCATGGACGCGGGACTCAATCACGGATAAGTCGGCGGTGCGCAGCAACGATGGGAAACCTGTAGGAGCCGGCCTTGCCGGCGAACGGTAGAACTGACACCGCGGTGCTTCCTTCGCCGGCAAGGCCGGCTCCTACAACAGCAACGCCGGCCTCTCCAAAGGCAAGGCCAGCGCCTTCATCGGTACTGCACGCCAGTCTCAGCGTTGTTCGATTGGCACGAACTTGCGCTGTTCGACGCCGGTGTATTCGGCGCTCGGGCGGATGATGCGGTTGTTGGCACGCTGCTCGAACACATGCGCCGCCCAGCCGGTCAGGCGCGAGCAGACGAAGATCGGGGTGAACAGCTTGGTCGGGATACCCATGAAGTGGTAGGCCGAGGCATGGTAGAAGTCGGCATTGGGGAACAGTTTCTTCTGTTCCCACATGGTCTTGTCGATGGCTTCGGACACCGGGTACAGCACGGTGTCGCCCACCTCGTCGGCGAGCTTCTTCGCCCAGCCCTTGATCACTTCGTTGCGCGGGTCGGACTCCTTGTAGATGGCATGCCCGAAGCCCATGATCTTGTCCTTGCGCTCGAGCATGCCGAGGGTGCCGGCAACGGCTTCCTGCGGGGTCTTGAAGCGCTCGATCATTTCCATCGCGGCCTCGTTGGCACCGCCGTGCAGCGGCCCGCGCAGCGAGCCGATGGCCGCCGTCACGCACGAGTACAGGTCCGACAGGGTCGAGGCACACACCCGGGCAGTGAAGGTCGAGGCGTTGAATTCGTGCTCGGCGTACAGGATCAGCGAAACGTTCATCACCTTAACGTGCAGCTCGCTCGGCTTCTTGCCGTGCAACAGGTGCAGGAAGTGCCCGCCCAGGGTGTCTTCGTCGCTGGTGCAGTCGATGCGCACGCCATGGTGGCTGAAGCGGTACCAGTAGCACATGGCCGCCGGGAACAGCGCCAGCAGGCGGTCGGTCTTCTCGTGCTGCAGGCCGAAGTTGAGCTCCGGCTCCAGGGTGCCGAGCACCGAGGAGGCGGTACGCATCACGTCCATCGGGTGGGCGGTGACCGGAATGCGCTCGAGCACTTCCTTGAGCGCCTGGGGCAGGTCGCGCAGCGCCTTGAGCTGGTGCTGGTACTCGCTCAGCTCGGCCTGGGTCGGCAGCTCGCCGTACAGCAGCAGGTAGGCGACCTCTTCGAACAGCGCGTGCTCGGCCAGGTCGCGAACGTCATAGCCACGGTAGGTCAGGCCGGCGCCGGCCTGGCCCACGGTCGACAGTGCGGTTTGCCCGGCCACCTGACCACGCAGGCCGGCACCACTGAGTACTTTTGCTTCGGCCATTGGTTTTCTCCACTTTTGAATTTGTTATGGGAATCGGCTAATTGCGGTGTGCTGCGGTTCAGCTCTTCTTCTGAGCGAACAGTGCGTCGAGCTTCTGCTCGAACACGTGGTAGTCGATGGCATCGTAAAGCTCCATGCGAGTCTGCATGGTGTCGATGACGTTTTTCTGCGTGCCGTCGCGGCGCAGCGCGGTGTAG
Source organism: Pseudomonas sp. 8209 (assembly GCF_028682105.1). Lineage (NCBI taxonomy): Bacteria > Pseudomonadati > Pseudomonadota > Gammaproteobacteria > Pseudomonadales > Pseudomonadaceae > Pseudomonas > Pseudomonas sp. 8209. The sequence continues at coordinate 101,147 of NZ_JANIAH010000012.1, read as the reverse complement.
ACGTTCTCGGCCGCCTTGTTCATGGCGCGGAACGCCGACAGCGGATACAGCGCCAGCGACACGTCGGCCGAGGCCAGCTCTTCGGTGGTGTACAGCGGCGTGGCGCCGAATTCGGTGATGTTGGCCAGGATCGGCGCCTTCACGCGGTTGGCGAAGGTCTTGTACATCGACAGCTCGGTGATGGCCTCGGGGAAGATCATGTCGGCACCGGCCTCGATGCACGCCGCAGCGCGATCCAGCGCGGCCTCCAGGCCTTCGACCGCCAGGGCGTCGGTACGCGCCATGATCACGAAGCTGTCGTCGGTACGCGCGTCCACGGCCGCCTTGATGCGGTCGACCATCTCCTGTTGCGAGACGATTTCCTTGTTCGGACGATGGCCGCAGCGCTTGGCGCCCACCTGGTCCTCGATATGAATGGCGGCGGCGCCGAACTTGATCATCGAGCGGACCGTGCGCGCCACGTTGAACGCCGACGAACCGAACCCGGTGTCCACGTCCACCAGCAGCGGCAGGTCGCACACGTCGGTGATGCGGCGCACGTCGGTCAGCACGTCATCCAGGCCAGTGATGCCCAGGTCGGGCAGGCCCAGCGAGCCTGCCGCCACACCGCCACCGGAGAGGTAGATGGCCTTGAACCCGGCGCGCTTGGCCAGCAGCGCATGGTTGGCATTGATGGCGCCGACGACCTGCAGCGGGTGCTCGGCGGCGACTGCATCGCGAAAACGCTGGCCGGGACTGCTTTTCTGACTCATGACTCACCTCGTGGGCTAGGGGCGGTGGCGTCTTTGTAATGACGCTCGATATTGCGCTTGGATGCGCCGATGTGGCGGCGCATCAGTAATTCGGCCAGCTCGCCGTCACGGTCGGCGATGGCATCGAGAATCCGGTGGTGTTCGGCGAACGCCTGGTGCGGGCGGTTGGGCGTGGCGGAGAACTGGATGCGGTACATGCGCACCAGCTGGTACAGCTCGCCGCACAGCATCTGCACCAGGGTGCGGTTGCCGCTGCCCTGGATGATGCGGTAGTGGAAGTCGAAGTCGCCCTCCTGCTGGTAGTAGCCCACCCCGGCCTGGAACGCGGCATCACGCTCATGGGTGTCGAGCACCCGGCGCAACTCGTCGATCTCGGCTACGCTCATGCGTTGGGCAGCCAGGCGGCAAGCCATGCCCTCGAGGGACTCGCGAATCTCGTACAGCTCGATCAGCTCGGCATGGCTCAGCGACACCACCCGCGCCCCTACGTGCGGCACCCGCACCAGCAGGCGCTGGCCTTCCAGGCGGTGGATGGCCTCGCGCAGCGGGCCGCGGCTGATGCCGTAGGTACGCGCCAGCTCCGGCTCGGAGATCTTGCTGCCGGGGGCGATCTCGCCCTTGACGATCGCGGCCTGGATGCGCCGGAAGACGTTTTCGGAAAGCGTCTCCGAATCTTCCTGAAGGGGGGCGGAGGCTTGGGCTGCATCCAGCATATTGTCGACACCTTGAAAATCTGTAGGGCCAAAACTAGCTAATTAAGCCACCCCAGTCAAAGACAAATTCAATATTGTCGACAATTGTCTAAGAACGAACTTCGTGTCTGTCGGTGTTGTCTGACTCCAGCCGCTGGCATCGACACACCAGCGTGGTAGAATGCCGCCGCCTCTGAGGGGGCAAACCCCCACAGCATCGCGTCAGGATTTATGAGACTCACACCCTTTCTACTGTTACTCAGCCTCTGTGGGCTGCCTGCCCTGAGCCAGGCGGCAGACAAGACTGTCTATGGCCTCAATGAATATGCCCGCCTTGTCGATATCGACCTCGAGGTTGCGGCCAAGCTCGACACCGGGGCCAAGACCGCCTCGCTGAGCGCGCGCGATATCAAGCGCTTCAAGCGCAACGGCGAATCGTGGGTGCGCTTCTATCTGGCAATTGACGCAGCCCATTCGCATCCGATAGAACGACCACTGGCTCGTGTCAGCAAGATCAAGCGACGCGCCGGTGACTACAACCCGGACGAAGGCAAGGCCTATACCTCCCGCCCGGTGATCGCGCTGAATATCTGCATGGGTACGGCCTTGCGCAGCATCGAAGTGAACCTGACCGACCGCAGTGCCTTCCAGTACCCGCTACTGATCGGCTCCGAGGCGCTCAAGCACTTCGACGCGCTGGTCGACCCAAGCCTTAAATACGCTGCCGGCAAACCTGCCTGCGCCACTGACGCTCATACCGCAGAGTAATTTCGATGCGCTCTCTTACCCTTCATCTGAAAGTCCTGATCACCCTCCTGGTGTTGCTGGGTGTGTCGATCACGGCGTACCAGATCTTCATGCTCGGCATCCCGGTGACCGAAGACGAAACCGACGACCTGTGGAACATCGATGCCAAGGTCGAGTTCGTCGCCAGCCCCAAGGACCCGATCAAGATCCAGATGTTCGTGCCGCCATTGAGCAACGACTACGTCAGCCTCAATGAGAGCTTCATCTCCAACAACTACGGCGTGAGCGTCAACCGTGTCGATGGCAACCGCAAGGTGACCTGGTCGGCGCGGCGCGCCAAGGGCAACCAGACCCTCTACTACCGCCTGGTACTGACCAAGCGCTACAGCAGCGAAAAGGTCAAGATCAAGGGCCCGACCTTCCGTGACAGCCAGCCGGTCGAAGGGCCGGAGAAGATCGCCGCCGAAGCGTTGATGGCACCTATCCGCCAGCACTCGGCCGACGTCGAGACCTTCGTCAGCGAGACCATCAAGCGGGTCAACAACCCCAACGACGACAACGTCAAGCTGCTGCTGGCCGGCGATGCCTCTTCGCTGAACAAGGCCAAGGTCATCGACCTGCTGCTGTCGATCGCCCACGTACCGGTGGAGAAGGTGCACACCATCCGCCTGCTGGCCGACCAGCCGCAGAGCCCGGAACTGTGGCTGCGCAGCTTCAACGGCAACGACTGGCTGTACTTCAACCCGGACACCGGCGAGCAGGGCCTGCCGGCCGACCGCCTGCTGTGGTGGACCGGCGATGATCCGCTGATCACCGTCGATGGCGGCAAGAAGGTCAACGTCAGCTTCAGCCTGAACAACAGCGAGATGAACGCCATCCGCCTGGCCAAGCTGACCGACGAGAACACCGACGCCGACTTCCTCGAATACTCGCTGTACGGCCTGCCGCTGCAGACCCAGCAGACCTTCATGATCATGGTGATGATCCCGATCGGCGTGCTGGTGATCCTGGTACTGCGCAACCTGATCGGCCTGCAGACCCTGGGTACCTTCACCCCGGTGCTGATCGCCCTGGCCTTCCGTGAGACCCAGCTGGGCTTCGGTATCGCCCTGTTCACGGTGATCACCGCGCTGGGCCTGACCCTGCGTTCCTACCTCGAACACCTGAAGCTGCAGATGCTGCCGCGCCTGTCGGTGGTACTGACCTTCGTGGTGGTGCTGATCGCGGCCATCAGCCTGTTCAGCCACAAGCTGGGCCTGGAGCGCGGGCTGTCGGTGGCACTGTTCCCGATGGTGATTCTGACCATGACCATCGAGCGCCTGTCGATCACCTGGGAGGAACGCGGCGGCGGCCATGCCATGAAAGTCGCCATCGGCACCCTGTTCGCCGCCTCGGTCGCGCACCTGCTGATGAGCGTGCCCGAACTGGTGTACTTCGTGTTCACCTTCCCGGCGGTGCTGCTGATTCTGGTGGGCTTCATGCTGGCGATGGGCCGCTACCGCGGCTACCGCCTGACGGAGCTGGTGCGCTTCAAGGCCTTCGTGAAGGCTGACGCCTGATGTTCGGCCTATGGAAAACCTGGAAGGCCCTGGAAGCCCGGGGCATCATGGGTATCAACCGGCGCAACGCGGACTACGTGCTCAAGTACAACAAGCGCAACCTGTACCCGATCGTCGACGACAAGATCATCACCAAGGAGCGGGCGATCAAGGCCGGCATCCACGTGCCGGAAATGTACGGGGTGATCTCCACCGAAAAGGACATCGACAAGCTCGACGAGATCATCGGCGGGCGCAGCGATTTCGTCATCAAGCCGGCGCAGGGCGCCGGTGGTGACGGCATCCTGGTGATCGCCGACCGCTTCGAGAACCGCTACCGCACGGTGTCCGGCAAGATCATCACCCACGAGGAAATCGAGCACCAGGTGTCGAGCATCCTCACCGGGCTGTATTCGCTGGGTGGCCATCGCGACCGCGCGCTGATCGAGTACCGGGTAACCCCGGACCAGATCTTCAAGAGCATCAGCTACGAAGGCGTGCCGGACATCCGCATCATCGTGCTCATGGGCTACCCGGTCATGGCCATGCTGCGCCTGCCCACGCGCCAGTCCGGCGGCAAGGCCAACCTGCACCAGGGCGCCATCGGCGTGGGTGTGGACCTGGCGACCGGCCTGACCCTGCGCGGTACCTGGCTGAACAACATCATCAGCAAGCACCCCGACACCACCAATGCGGTGGACGGCGTGCAACTGCCCAACTGGGACGGCTTCATGAAGCTGGCCGCCGGCTGCTATGAACTGTGCGGCCTGGGCTACATCGGCGTGGACATGGTGCTGGACCAGGACAAGGGCCCGCTGATCCTGGAACTCAACGCCCGCCCCGGCCTGAACATCCAGATCGCCAACGATTGCGGCCTGACCCTGCGCACCCACGCCGTCGAGGCGCACCTTGAGGAACTGGCCAGCAATGGCATCAAGGAAAGCGTCGAAGAGCGCGTGCGCTTCGCCCAGGAACTGTTCGGCCACATCCCGGCGCAGTAATCTGCCACCGCCCTGGCGCAGCCGCGCACAGGGCGGTCGCCGATCCGCTAGGAGCATCGCCTGCACAGGGCTACAATGCTCGCCCCGCCTCGACAGCTGTTCACCCGAATGCCGACCTGCACACTTCACCCCCTGCCCTACCAGGCCGACCCGGCCGCCTACTTTGCCCGTATCCGCCAGGCACCTGGCGCCGTGCTGCTCGACAGCGCACGGCCTGGCGCCGTGCGTGGGCGCTTCGACCTGCTCAGCGCCTGGCCACTGTGCACGCTGACGCCGGACGCCGAAGAAGACGGCCAGCACTACCTGCAGCGCCTGCGCGAGCAACTGGCCGGGCTTGGGCGCGCGCACTTGCCGGCAGGTGTCGAGCTGCCGTTCGCCGGCGGCCTGATCGGCTACCTGAGCTACGACTTCGGCCGGCGCCTGGAGCGCCTGCCCGCCATTGCCTGCGACGACCTGGGGCTGGGTGACGCAAGCCTGGGGCTGTATGCCTGGGCACTGATCAGCGACCATCAGCTGCAGCGCAGCCAGCTGGTGTTTCATCCGGCGCTGCCCGCCACCGAACGCGAGCGCCTGGTGGCACTGTTCGAGCACGACGCCCCGACGGCAGCCGGCGCATTCAGGCTTGCTGCGCCAATGTGCGGCGACCTCGCAGCCGAGGATTACCGTCAGGCGTTCGAGCGGGTGCAGCAGTACATCCATGCCGGCGACTGCTACCAGATCAACCTTACCCAACGCTTTCGCGCACCCTGCCAGGGCGACCCGTGGGCGGCCTACCAGGCGCTGCGGGCTGCCTGCCCTACGCCCTTCTCCGGCTATCAGGTACTGGCCGATGGCAGCGCGCTGCTGAGCTTCTCGCCCGAGCGCTTCATCAGGGTCAGCCAGGGCGAGGTCGAAACCCGCCCGATCAAGGGCACCCGTGCGCGCAGCAGCGACCCCGTGCAGGATGCCGCCAATGCTGCCGAGCTGCTGGCCAGCACCAAGGACCGCGCCGAGAACCTGATGATCGTGGACCTGCTGCGCAACGACCTGGGGCGCAGCTGCGCTACCGGCTCGGTGCAGGTGCCGGAGCTGTTCAGCCTGGAGAGCTACCCCAACGTGCACCACATGGTCAGCAGCGTGACCGGACGCCTGGCACCGGGCAAGGATGCGCTGGACCTGATAGCCGGCAGCTTCCCCGGCGGCTCGATCACCGGGGCGCCGAAGATTCGGGCGATGCAGATCATCGACGAACTGGAGCCGAGCCGACGTGCACTGTATTGCGGCTCGCTGCTGTATGTGGACGTGCGCGGGGAGATGGACAGCTCGATCGCCATCCGCAGCCTGCTGGTGAAGGACGGCCAGGTGTGCTGCTGGGGAGGCGGTGCGGTGGTGGCGGACTCGCAGTGGGAGGCGGAGTACGAGGAGTCGATCACCAAGGTCAGGGTGTTGCTCCAGACCCTGCAGGGCCTCTAGAACGCTTCACCGGCAAGGCCGGCTCCTACAGCGTGCAGGAGCCGGCCTTGCCGGCGAAGGGGGTATTACAGGCTCAACGACCTGTTCGAGGCCTTGATGAACTCTTTCTTCAGCGCCTCGAAATCATGCACCGCCGGGAACTGCGGGAACTCGCGAATCACGTTTTCCGGCGCATGGAACAGGATGCCTGCATCCGCCTCGCCCAGCATGGTGGTGTCGTTGTACGAGTCACCCGCCGCGATCACCCGGTAGTACAGGCTCTTGAATGCCAGCACCGACTGGCGCTTGGGGTCTTTCTGGCGCAGTTGGTAGCCGGTCACACGATCGCTCTGGTCAGTGATCAGGCGGTGGCACAGCAAGGTCGGGAAACCCAGCTGGCGCATCAGCGGCTGCGAGAATTCGTAGAAGGTGTCGGACAGGATCACCACCTGGAAACGCTCGCGCAACCAGTCCACGAACTCGATGGCGCCGTCCAGCGGCTTGAGCGTGGCAATCACTGCCTGGATGTCGGAAAGCTTCAGGCCATGCTCATCCAGGATGCGCAGGCGCTGCTTCATCAGCACGTCGTAATCGGGAATGTCGCGGGTGGTGGCCCGCAACGATTCGATTCCGGTTTTTTCCGCAAAGGCGATCCAGATCTCCGGGACCAGTACACCTTCCAGGTCGAGACAGGCAATTTCCACAGCTCACTCCTCGAACAACGCTAAAAATGGAAGGCGCACTCTACAGGCGCGCCGTCTAACCCGGCAATTTTTGTTAACATTCGCCCATTACGAGCGCCAAGCGCCATTCAATGACCGGAAGCCGCCTGATGAGCCAACCCTTCGACGTCGCCGCCCTCGCCGCGACCTATGCCAACAAGTCCCCGCAGGACATCCTCAAGCTCGCCTTCGAACACTTCGGCGACGACCTGTGGATCTCCTTCAGTGGCGCCGAAGACGTGGTGCTGGTGGACATGGCCTGGAAGCTGAACAAGAACGTCAAGGTGTTCAGCCTCGACACCGGCCGCCTGCATCCGGAAACCTACCGGTTCATCGACCAGGTGCGCGAGCAGTACAAGCTGCCGATCGAGATCCTTTCCCCCGATCGCAGTGCACTCGACCCCTTCGTGAAGGAAAAGGGCCTGTTCAGCTTCTACAAGGACGGCCACGGCGAATGCTGCGGCATCCGCAAGATCGAGCCGCTGCGCCGCAAGCTGAGCACCGTCAGCGCCTGGGCCACCGGCCAGCGCCGCGACCAGAGCCCGGGCACCCGCAGCCAGGTGGCCGCGCTGGAAATCGACAGCGCCTTCTCCACCCCCGAGCGCACCCTGTACAAGTTCAACCCGTTGGCGCAGATGAGCAGCGAAGAGGTGTGGGGCTATATCCGCATGCTCGAGCTGCCCTACAACAGCCTGCATGAACGCGGCTTCATCAGCATCGGCTGCGAACCCTGCACGCGCCCGGTACTGCCCAACCAGCACGAGCGCGAAGGCCGCTGGTGGTGGGAGGAGTCGACTCAGAAGGAATGCGGGCTGCACGCCGGCAACCTGATTACCAAGGGCTGAACATGCACACCCTGAGCGCAGCACCTGGCCCCACCTGCCAGACATTGCGTCAGCAGTAAGGGCATCGTGGCCAGTGGCTGGGCTACCTGCTCGCGGGGCTATCTGCAGGAGCGCCTTCAGGCCACCGTGCTGGCGGCCTGAAGGCACTGCAAGGGCTTAATGCACTGGCAATTCGACGCCAGCGAACAGCTCTTCGAGTTCCTGCTTGTTGTGGCACTGGATGGCCTTGGCCATGACTTCGCGGGTCAGGTGAGGCGCGAACTTCTCGATGAAGTCGCACATGAAACCACGCAGGAAGGTGCCACGACGGAAACCGATCTTGGTGATGCTGGACTCGAACAGCTCACTAGCATCGAGCACCACCAGGTCGTTGTCGAGCTTGGTGTCCACCGCCATCTTGGCCACGATGCCCACGCCCAGGCCCAGGCGCACGTAAGTCTTGATCACGTCGGCATCGGCCGCGGTGAACACCACCTTGGGGGTCAGGCCGCGATGGCTGAAGGCTTCGTCGAGCTTGGAGCGGCCAGTGAAGCCGAACACATAGGTCACGATCGGGTATTCGGCCAACGCCTCCAGGGTGAGCTTGGGCAGCTTGGTCAGGGGGTGACCCTGCGGCACCACCACGCAACGATTCCAGCGGTAGCACGGCATCATCACCAGATCACCGAACAGCTCCAGGGCCTCGGTGGCGATGGCGAAGTCGACGGTACCGTCAGCCGCCATCTCGGCGATCTGCATCGGCGAGCCCTGGTGCATGTGCAGCGCCACTTCAGGGTATTGCTTGATGAACGAACTGATCACCGGCGGCAGGGCGTAGCGTGCCTGGGTGTGGGTGGTGGCGATCGACAGGGTGCCCTTTTTCTCGTTGGAGAATTCCTGGGCGATCTGCTTGATGCTCTCGACCTTGCGCAGAATCTCGCCGGCGGTGGTGATGATGCGCTCACCTGCCGGGGTCACGCGGGTCAGGTGCTTGCCGCTGCGGGCGAACACTTCCACACCCAGCTCGTCTTCCAACAGGCGAATCTGCTTGCTGATCCCCGGCTGGGAGGTATACAGGCTCTGCGCTGTCGCGGAGACGTTGAGGTCGTGGTGCGCCACTTCCCAGATGTAGCGCAATTGTTGAAGCTTCATAGGTATCCCTCAAATCAACTGGGCGTCACCGGCAGCAGCGACGAGTTATAACTATATTAGTGGTTTGAAGAATAAATCTAGAACTATTTCTTCAGCTTTCTTACAACGTCCTACACCGCCTCCCCTATGACTTGCGCCGCCCCAGGTACTGCGCCAGGGGCACCATGTACACAGGCACGGGCGACAGCTGCAGGACGCGAACCGCCGTGCGCCCCAAGGGGATCTCGCTACCGGCGCCCTGGCTGTGGCTGCCGACGATCAGCAGGTCGACGCTCAGGCGCTGGGCCTGCTCCAGGATCACGTCGGCCGGGTCGCCCTGGCGTACCCGCACCGCGCGAATCAGTGCCAGGTCCTCCTTCTCGCCCAGTTCATCCTGAAAGTTCTCCAGCACCCGCTGTTCGATGTTCGCCATCACGGTATTGAGCGCCCGACCGCGCATATGGGACAGGGTATGTTCATCAAGGTAGCTTTCCAGCAGCGATTCGGCGAACTGGCCCATCGGTTCCACGGCATGGACCACGTACAGTTCGGCGCTGAAGCTGCGTGCCAGCGCCAGCGCGTGTTGCATGACATAAGGGGAGTAACAACCGAGGTCGGTGGCACACAGCATCGAACGGATCATTTGACCTCCTAGCTGCCGATACGGCAGGGCAAGGTTCAGCTTAGCAGCGCCGAAACGACGCGCAGAGCCGTCCGGCGCCCTGCCAGACGGCCTAGCCGGGGGTACGTTCGTTGCTGATGCCGTGGGGCACATGGCCGGTGGCGACCACTGCACTGGCGCGTTCGCAGTGCCCTGCCTGGTCGTCGAAGAACACATCGGCCGCGAACGCCTCGAGAAACGCCGACTTGTCCAGGCCGCCGAGAAACAGCGACTCGTCCAGGCGAATGTCCCATTCGCGCAAGGTGCGGATGACCCGCTCGTGGGCCGGCGCCGAGCGCGCCGTCACCAGTGCGGTGCGAATCGGACAGGCGCCACTGGGGAACTCTTTCTGCAGCACGTTGAGCGCCGCCAGGAAGGCCTTGAACGGCCCGCCGCGCAGCGGCTCGCGGGCCGACTCGCGCTCGCTGGCCTGGAACGCCTCCAGGCCGCCTAGCTGATAGACGCGCTCGGACTCGTCGGAAAACACCACTGCATCGCCATCGAAGGCGATACGCAGCTCCGCGCTGGCCGCACGCCGTGCCCCGCCGGAAAGGATGGTGGCAGCGGCAAAGCCGGCGTCCAGTGCGCGGCGCACATCTTCTGCATCGGTGGACAGAAACAGGTGGCAACCAAAGGCGGCCAGGTACGGATACGGACTGCGCCCGCCAACGAAGGCTGCCCGCGAGATACCCAGACCATAATGCTCGATGGAATTGAACACCCGCAGCCCGGTGTCGGCGCTGTTGCGTGACACCAGCACCACCTCGACCCGGGCCTGGCCGAGGCTGGCATTGAGGCCCAGCAGCTTTTCCACCAACGGGAACGCATCACCCGGTTGCAGGTATTCGTCTTCGTGCTCGATCTGGTACTGGCGGTAGGCTTCGACACCCTCGGCCAGGAACAGTCGATGGCTCTCGCTGAGGTCGAACAGTGCCCGTGATGAAATGGCTACCACCAGTTTGTCGCCAAGGCCTTTGCTCATCGCCGCTCTGCTCCGCACTGCCCTGCATCGGGCGCCATAAGGTCAAACAATCGACACACTATCAGCCCGGGCGCTGCCGCCCGCAACCTGCGAGCGTGTCGGGTGACGGCACTTTTGATCAGAAAAGCCCATACCAATGGGCCAAAGCGGCAGGAAAGCGGGCCCTGCCCATTGTCGAATCACGGTGTAACGCGCTAAGGTTCGGCACCCCGCCGCGTTCAATCATGCTGCTCCGCCGCGCGGGTAGCTGGCGGCCGGCACCCGTGACCTGACGAGTAACACGATGGCTGATTTACCGATCGACGACCTTAACGTTGCCTCCAACGAGACCTTGATCACCCCCGATCAGCTCAAGAAGGACATTCCACTCAGCGCCACCGCCCTGCAGACCGTGACCGCGGGCCGCGAAGTGGTACGCAATATCCTCGACGGCAAGGACCACCGCCTGTTCGTGGTGATCGGCCCCTGCTCGATCCATGACCTCAAGGCCGCACACGAATACGCCGAGCGCCTGAAGGTGCTGGCGGCCGAAGTCGCCGACACCCTGTACCTGGTGATGCGCGTGTATTTCGAGAAGCCGCGCACCACGGTGGGCTGGAAGGGCCTGATCAACGACCCGTACCTGGATGACTCGTTCAAGATCCAGGACGGCCTGCACATCGGTCGCCAACTGCTGCTGGATCTGGCGGAAATGGGCCTACCCACCGCCACCGAAGCCCTCGACCCGATCTCCCCGCAGTACCTGCAGGACCTGATCAGTTGGTCGGCGATCGGCGCGCGCACCACCGAATCCCAGACCCACCGCGAGATGGCCTCGGGCCTGTCGTCGGCCGTCGGCTTCAAGAACGGTACGGACGGCGGCCTGACCGTGGCGATCAACGCACTGCAATCGGTTTCCAGCCCGCACCGTTTCCTGGGCATCAACCAGGAAGGTGGCGTATCCATCGTCACCACCAAGGGCAACGCCTACGGTCACGTGGTGCTGCGCGGCGGCAACGGCAAGCCCAACTATGATTCGGTCAGCGTCGCCCTGTGCGAGCAGGCCCTGGCCAAGGCCAGGATCAAGCCGAACATCATGGTCGACTGCAGCCACGCCAATTCCAACAAGGACCCGGCCCTGCAACCGCTGGTGATGGACAACGTGGCCAACCAGATCCTCGAAGGCAACGAGTCGATCATCGGCCTGATGGTCGAAAGCCACCTCAACTGGGGCTGCCAGGCCATCCCCAAGGACCTTGCCGAACTGCAGTACGGCGTGTCGATCACCGATGCCTGCATCGACTGGGAAGCCACCGAGAAGTCCGTGCGCAGCATGCGCGCCAAGCTCAAGGACGTGTTGCCCAAGCGCAACCGCGGCTGAAAGCCATCAACGAAAACGCCGGGCAATGCCCGGCGTTTTCGTTTTCAACAGGGTGTCAGCAGGCTCAGGCCTTGTTGGAATGCTTTTGATGACGTTCCATGTAGCGCTCGACATAGGAGCACGAGGGGATCACGGTGTAGCCCATGTCCTCGGCATAGGCGAGGGCCTTTTCGGTCAGCGCCGCAGCGATGCCTCGCCCACGCAGCGCATTGGGCACGAACGTGCGGTAGATATCCAATGTCTGCTTACCCAGGTCCATGTAGGTCAGGTAGGCACGATGACCGTCCACATTGGTCTCGAACTGATGACCAGCCTGGTCATGGTGGATGGACAACGCCTCGCTCATCACTACTCCTCGCGGGTCTTCTCGTCAGACCCTTACCTTACCGATGTTTGTCCGGCGAAGGAACCTCTACGCCACCCCGTGCCCGTTTGGACAGCGAGAACAGCCTGGTTGTTCTCTGGCAACTGAGCACCTACAAATAGTAGGCGCCCAGTGCACAGATGCTCAAGGTACTTGATCGTAAAAAACCTGCACTTGCAGCATGCGAACACGGCAGCGAGCCACACTGCCAACAGTAGCCGGATGATGTAGTGGTAAGACGAACAATGACACTTGGAGTCACTTTTAGTTCACTACAAAGACGCATTTACAGCGGTGTTTCAGCGCCGCTACAAAAGCGCCTGCATTCTTTTCACGCCCCCGCCGGGGCGGCCTGCGCAACCGCGCAATTTTTTTCCGGTTCTTGCGCTCGGTCAGTTTACTTACTACAAGTAATGGGTACTATGTACGCCGGCCAGTTTCTCTTTGTTGAGAGATGGCTCTTTAATAGAAAGTCCTTGAAGGGGAACACGATGAACAACGTTCTGAAATTCTCTGCTCTGGCTCTGGCCGCAGTACTGGCCACCGGTTGCAGCAGCGTCTCCAAAGAAACCGAAGCCCGTCTGACTGCAACCGAAGACGCAGCAGCCCGTGCACAAGCTCGTGCCGATGAAGCCTACCGCAAGGCTGATGACGCTCTGGCCGCCGCTCAGAAAGCTCAGCAAACTGCTGACGAAGCTAACGAGCGCGCTCTGCGTATGCTGGAAAAAGCCAGCCGCAAGTAATAATCCCTCGGGATTGTTAAAAAGCCGACCCACCTGTGGGTCGGCTTTTTTATTGCCTGCAGAACCGTCCTGCGCAAACGACGAGGCCCGCATGAAGCGGGCCTCGTGCAAACACAGGCGGGTTACTGCATTTCGAGCGGAACGCTCGATACCATCGGCGCACCGGCGTCACCCGGCACCGCGATCTCTACCGGGATACCATCTTCGGCCGCCACCACGTCACGCACCATGTCCCAGTTCATGCGCAGGTTGTTGGCCAGGTCTTCGCGCTTGAGCAGGGCATTGATCACTGCCGTGTGCTTGTCGACCACCGACGGGTCGCCCTTGTCATCCAGCGGGGTATGCGCCTCGAGGTAGACCTTGCCACCACTGAGGCCGAACTTGTACGGCTCGTTGATGATACGCACCGAAGTCCCCACCGGTGCCATGCTCGCCAGTTGCAGCACGTTGTTGTTGAGCATGCGGAAACAGCCATGGCTGGTACGCATGCCGATGCCGAACTTCTTGTTGGAACCGTGGATCAGGTAGCCCGGTACGCCCAGGGTGAACTTGAACGGGCCCAGCGGGTTGTCCGGGCCGGCCGGCACCACGTTGGGCAACGGATCACCGTCGGCGGCGTGCTCGGCCTTGATCGAGGCCGGTGGGGTCCAGGTCGGGTTCGGCGTCTTGGCCGTGACCTTGGTGTTGGCAATAGGCGAACCCCAGCCTTCGCGGCCGATGCCCAGCGGGAAGGTGTGCACCACGTTCTCGCCTTTGGGGTAGTAGTACAGGCGGTACTCGGCAAGGTTGATCACGATGCCTTCGCGCGGGCCCGGCGGCAGGATGAAACGGGTCGGCAGCACGATCTCGGTGCCGGCGCCTGGCAACCAGGGGTCCACGCCCGGGTTGGCCGCGACCATTTCCAGGTAGCCCAGGTCGTTGGCGGTACCGATGTCGGCGAAGGTGTCCTCATACTTGGCCTTGATCACCTGGACCTGGCCGATGACATCCTCGCCCGGCGGCGGCAGGGGGAACTCCAGAGCGGCAACAGGGCCCGCCGCCAGCAGGGCGGCCAGGGACAGGCAACGGGTGACGGCGGGAAAGCGCGGCAACATCCGGGAAATCCTTCGCTAATTCAGGTGGGTCAAGCGGGCAATTGTACACCGCCCCCTGCGGGATCGGGAGGCATCCGGGCACAGAACCCTTGCCAAACGTAAAAGATCCGACGTCAGGCCTGCAGCTCGGGCCATACCGGACGCGTGCCGCGCCGCTGCGCCTCGAGGATCGCCCGGCACAGGCGGCACAGGCGCTGGTCACGGTAGATGCTGCGCTCCACACCCGACCAGCGCGGTTGCGCCGGCAGCAGGGTGCCACACAGGGTACGGTCGACGGAGCCGCCCAGTTCGAGTTGGCGGGCGATCAGGTGGACGCGACTCTCCTGGCAGGCGAACAGGTCAAGCTGTTCGTCAGGCTCGATCAATTGATAGGCATACAGGGACCAGGCGGGACGCGGCATCGGGGGCTCCAAATCGGGGGCGCAACATTAGCCGAAAGCCGATCAGTATAAAAGCGTCAAAGCAGCGGTTTTATTGATGGCCAGGCATTTTCCAGCAACTGCGCCTGGGCGCCCTGCCCCGGATGGATGCCATCGGCCTGCATCAGCTCGGGCACGCCACCTACCCCTTCGAGAAAGAACGGCACCAGCGGCACGTCCTTTTCCTTGCCAAGATCGGCATACACCTGTGCGAACGCATCGGTGTAGCGCTTGCCATAGTTGGGTGGCAGGCGCATACCCAGCAGCAGCACCCTGGCACCGGCATCACGGGAGCGATCGATCATCGAGGCAAGATTTTGTTGCAATTGCGCCGGTGCCTGCCCGCGCAGCCCGTCATTGCCGCCCAGCTCCACCACCACCAGGCTGGGCTTGTGCTCTGCAAGCAGCGCAGGCAGCCGCGCCTGGCCCCCGGCACTGGTGTCGCCACTGATCGAGGCATTGACCACCTTGTCATCGAAACCCTCGGCCTTGAGCCGCTGTTCGAGCAGGGCAACCCACCCCTGACGGGTATCCAGGCCAAAAGCGGCACTGATACTATCCCCAACGATCAATACCGTTCCTGCCGATGCGCCCTGGGCCATGCACAGCAAGGCCAGGCCTGCACTCAATAACCACACTCGCATTGGATTCTCCATGGGCCCCAGCATCTTGACTGCGCGCAACCTTAGCAAAGTGGTCCCCAGCGCGGAAGGCGACCTGACCATCCTGCACGAACTGAGCCTGGAATTGAAACAGGGCGACAGCCTGGCCATTGTCGGCGCCTCCGGCTCGGGCAAGTCCACCCTGCTCGGCCTGCTGGCCGGCCTCGACCTGCCCAGTGCAGGCTCGGTGACACTGGCCGGGCACGACCTGGGCCCGCTCGACGAAGACCAGCGCGCCCAGGTCCGCGCCGAGCATGTCGGCTTCGTGTTCCAGTCGTTCCAGCTGCTCGACAGCCTCAATGCCCTTGAGAACGTGATGCTGCCGCTGGAGCTGGACGGACGCCGCGATGCCCGCGAACACGCCCGCAGCCTGCTCGAACGGGTCGGCCTGGGCCAGCGCCTGAGCCATTCGCCACGCCAGTTGTCCGGCGGCGAGCAGCAGCGGGTGGCAATTGCCCGCGCCTTTGCCGCCGAGCCTGCGGTGCTGTTCGCCGACGAGCCCACCGGCAACCTCGACAGCCACACCGGTGAACGCATCAGCGACCTGCTGTTCGAACTGAACAAGGAACGCGGCACCACCCTCGTCCTGGTCACCCACGATGAACGCCTGGCGCACCGCTGCGGCCGGCTGATTCGCCTGGAAGCCGGCCACCTGGTCACCCCGCTGGAGCCCTAGATGGCACACCTGTCGTTTCTGCGCCTGCCGCGCCTGGCGTTGCGTCAACTGATGCGCGATGCACGCGCCGGCGAACTGCGCGTGCTGTTCTTCGCCCTGCTGGTGGCCGTGGCCGCCAGCACCGCCATCGGCTACTTCGGCGCCCGCCTGAACGGCGCCATGCTGCTGCGTGCCACCGAGTTCCTTGGCGCCGACCTGGTGCTGCAGGGCAGCGCCCCGGCCACCCCGGAACAGATCCGCAACGGCGAGCAGCTGGGCCTGGCCCATGCGAAAGTGGTCGAGTTCTCCAGCGTGATCGCCACCGACAACGGTATCCAGCTTTCCAGTGTCAAGGCTGCCGGCACGGGTTACCCGCTGCGCGGGGAGCTGCGCAGTGCCGCCGAGGCCTACGGGCCGGAGGTGGCCGGCGGTGGTCCGGCGCCGGGCGAAGCCTGGGTCGAGTCGCGCCTGCTGGCGGCGCTGAACCTCAAGATCGGTGACAGCGTCGACGTGGGCATGAAGACCCTGCGCCTGAGCCGCGTGCTGACCTATGAGCCGGACCGCGCCGGCAACTTCTACAGCCTCACTCCGCGGGTGCTGATGAACCTGGCTGACCTGGATGCCACCGGCGTGGTGCAGCCCGGCAGCCGGGTCACCTACCGCGACCTGTGGCGCGGCGAGCCCCAGGCCCTGGCAAGCTACACCCAGGCTACCAAGGCGGGGCTTGCCGCCCACCAGCAACTGCGCGACTCGCGTGACGGCAACCAGCAGATCGGCGGTGCACTTGGCAAGGCCGAACGCTACCTGAACATGGCCAGCCTGGTGGCGGTGCTGCTGGCCGGCGTGGCCGTGGCGCTGTCGGCCAGCCGTTTTGCCATGCGCCGCTTCGATGCCAGCGCCCTGCTGCGCTGCCTGGGCCTGTCCCGGCGCCAGGCGCTGAGCCTGTTCTGCCTGCAACTGGCGATTTTGGGTAGCGTGGCAGCCCTGGGGGGCGCACTGCTCGGCTGGCTGGCGCAACTGGGTCTGTTCGCCCTGCTGCAGGGCCTGCTGCCTTCGCAGGTGCCGCCAGGTGGCATCGCCCCGGCCCTGGCCGGGATCGCCACCGGGCTGGTGGCGCTGGCCGGCTTCGCCCTGCCGCCATTGGCAGCGCTGGGCCGGGTGCCGCCGCTGCGGGTACTGCGCCGCGACCTGCTGCCGGTGCCGGCAAGCAGCTGGCTGGTGTATGGCGCAGCACTGTTGGCCCTGGGCCTCATCATGTGGCGCCTGAGCCTGGACCTGCTGCTGACCTTCGCCCTGCTCGGCGGCGGTCTGGTGGCCGCGCTAGTGCTGGGCGGTCTGCTGCTGCTCGGCTTGCGCAGCCTGCGCCGGCTGCTGGCCGGCGCCCCGCTGGCCTGGCGCCTGGGCCTGGGGCAACTGCTCAAGCATCCGCTGGCGGCGGCAGGCCAGTCGCTGGCCTTCGGCATGATCCTGCTGGCCATGGCCCTGATCGCCCTGCTGCGCACCGAGCTGCTCGACACCTGGCAGAACCAGCTGCCCAAGGATGCTCCCAACTATTTCGTGCTCAACATCCTGCCGGACGACAAGGACACCTTCGCCCAGCGCCTGAATGAATTCTCGGTCCATGCCGCGCCGTTGTTCCCGGTGATTCCCGGGCGCCTGACGCTCATCAATGGCGAGCCGGTGCGCGAGATCGTCAGCAAGGAATCCACCGGTGACCGCGCCGTCCAGCGCGACCTGAGCCTGACCTGGGCCGCCGACCTGCCCCAGGGCAACACCTTGAGCGCCGGCCAGTGGTGGCAGGCACAGCCAACGGCCGATGCCTTGCCCGGCGTGTCGGTGGAGGCGCAGCTGGCCGAGAGCCTCAAGCTCAAGCTGGGCGACACCCTGACCTTCAGCATCGGTGGCCTGGAGCGCCAGGTACAGGTCAGCAGCCTGCGCACGGTCAACTGGGACAGTTTCCAGCCCAACTTCTACATGATCTTCCAGCCCGGCACCCTGCAGGACCTGCCGACCACCTATCTCACCAGCTTCTACCTGGCCCCAGGCCACGACCAGCAGGTGGTGGCCCTGTCGCGAGCGTTCCCGGCAGCCACCATCCTGCAGGTCGATGCGCTGCTGGAGCAGTTGCGCAGCATCCTGGCCCAGGTGACCCTGGCGGTACAGTATGTGCTGCTGTTCGTGCTGGCGGCGGGCCTGGCCGTGTTGTTCGCCGGGCTGCAGGCCACCCTGGACGAGCGCATCCACCAGGGTGCGCTGCTGCGGGCACTGGGCGCCAGCCGCAGCCTGCTGGTCAAGGCCCGGCGCATCGAGTTCGGCCTGCTGGGCGCTGCCAGCGGCCTGCTCGCGGCGCTGGGCACCGAACTGATCAGCCTGCTGCTGTACCGCTACGCATTCGACCTGCACTGGAGCCCGCACCCGTGGCTGCTGCTGTTGCCGGTGATCGGTGCGTTGCTGGTGGGGGGTGCGGGGGTATTCGGCACGCGCCGGGCGCTCAATGCCAGCCCGCTGACAGTGCTTCGCGAGGGCTGATAGACTCGGCGGCTACCTACCCGAGCCTGGAAGCCCATGAGCCGATACCGCCCGCCCCGCACTGCCGGCACCGCACTGATCACCCCACAGGGCGAGGCGCGCATGCGCGCCGAGCTGCATGAACTGTGGCATGTGCGCAGGCCCCAGGTGACCCAGTCGGTCAGTGAGGCAGCAGCGCAAGGTGACCGTTCGGAAAACGCCGAATACACCTACGGCAAGAAGATGCTGCGCGAAATCGACAGCCGCGTGCGCTTCCTGACCAAGCGCCTGGAAAACCTGAAAGTGGTGAGCGAACGGCCCAGCGACCCGAACAAGGTGTACTTCGGGGCCTGGGTCACGGTCGAGAACGAAGACGGCGAACAATCGCGCTACCGCATTGTCGGGCCCGACGAGCTGGACTTGAAACTGGGCCTGATCAGCATCGATTCGCCCCTGGCCCGCGCCCTGATCGGCAAGGCGCTGGACGCTGAAGTGCGGGTGCAGACACCGACTGGCGAACAGACGGTGTACATCGTCGAGATCGAGTACCCCTGAGCGATCAGGCGCGGGTGATCAAGCCCTGGCGGGCGACGCGGGTCAGGTGGTGGATCACTTCGGCGGCATCGGCCCTCGAGGGCGCCTGCACCACGGCCAGGTCGAAACGGTCGTTGCCGAACCGGGCGAGGGTTTCGCAGGAGTCGGCGAACTGGATCAGGAACGCCGTGGCGCGGCCTTTGGGGCGGGGCCAGCCATCGAGGTAGCGCAGCAGGGTCGGCTGGTGTTTGCCGCTCAGCAGAATGCGCGGCGTGCGAGCCGCCTGGCTGGTAGGGAGAGGGGTGAGGCAAACGCTGGTACGTGGGCAACTCATGGTGTACTTCTCTGTGCCTCGCAGATCCCGCTGGGCTGCGGTGCGAGGCGTCACCGAACCAGCGCTTTAGCGGTATTCGGACGACCTGCTGGTGGTCTTCCTGCGCCCCGCAAGTAGCTGTTTAAATCGGCGCAAGCCAGCATCCTAGAGAAGCGCCGGCCCGGCTGTCAACAATGCCATCGTCTGATAAACGACCCGGACGCCGGAAAAACAAGCGAGTTTCTCGCATTCGACGGCGACGCCGGTTCCTGCACTTGCCGGCGCCCCTGAAGGCGCCTGCGTTGCCGCAGAAGCAAGCAGCCGGGTCGGGCACAAAAAAGGGCCTGCAATGCAGGCCCTTTTTGTGCCACAACGCCAAGGCTCACTTGGCGATCATGCGGTCCACCGACGCCCTGCCCGCCCCTTCCACCAGTACCGCAATCGCGCCACCCAGCAGCGCCAGGGCGAACTCATAGCCGTTGTTGGCCATGAACAGACCGTTGCCGATGTGCACCGAGAAAATCGCCACCAGCAGCAACCCCACCAGCGCCAGGGCCGCCGGGCGTGCCAGCAGGCCGATGACCAGTGCCAGCCCGCCGAAGAACTCGGCACCACCGGACAGCGCCGCCATCAGTGTCGGCGGGGTCAGCCCCAGGCTTTCCATGTACTGCGCGGTGCCTGCCAGCCCGCCGCCACCAAACAGGCCGAACAGCTTCTGCGAGCCATGGGCCATGAAGATGATGCCGATGAAGATGCGCAGTACGGTAATGCCCCAGCCGGCGCGGGTGAACAATACGGAGTTGATGGCGTTCATGCTGTCTTCCTTAAGCGATGCAGGTGTGTGGTAGAGGTCGCCATCTTAATCATATTTTCAAATGTTAAAATCGCGATTATCTGCACATACAAATCGTAATTTTCGATTACTTGCGTGAGGCCACTTTTCGTCCCCGGGCTTCCAGCGCGTCGCGTTCGCGGTCGAATGCCAGAAAGTACTTGTTGACGCTATTAACATAGCTGACCGGCCCCATTCCCACCTGCTCGAGCGCCACACGCTCTACCTGAAAGAACCACTGGTTGGGGTTCAGGCCGCGTCGCCGCGCCTCGGCCCGCATGGCCTGAACCCGCTCCGGCCCCAGGTTGTAGCCGGCCAGCACGAACGCCATGCGCTCGCGTTCGTTGAGCTGGTTGCTGGAAAAGAACTTGCGCCGGATCAGTGCCAGGTAGCGCGCGCTGGCCTGTACATTGCCATCGACATTGGCGATATCGCTGATCCCCACCCGCTGCGCCGCATCGGGGGTGATCTGCATCAGCCCATGGGCGCCACCTGCGCCCCTGGCCGCCGGGTCGAGGGCCGACTCCTTGAACGCCAGTGCCGCCAGGTTCAGCCAGTCCAGGTTCTGGGCCTGGGCGTGACGCTGCAGCACCGGCCGCAGTTTTTCCAGGCGCTGGCGGTTGGCCTGGGCCAGCGGGTAATGCACCTTGTACAGGCGCCGGTAGATACGCTCGAACGCCACATCCTGATCGGCCGGGGCGTGATACCCCTTGAGGAAGCGATCGACACTGGCGTGCAGCATCGCCGCGTCGCGGCGCACGTACCAATGCATCGCCTCGGGCTGGGCCAGCTGCACCTTGCGCTGCACCAGCAGCTTGGGCATCACCTGCGCCCAGCGCCGGGCAATCGGCTGTTCGACCACGGTCAGGTGGAAGATGCCGGCCTGCACCATTTCCAGCACATCCTCCACCGCAAGGCTGGGGTCCGCCCATTCCACCTTGAGCGGCGCCAGCTTGCGCAGGGCCAGGCGCTGGTTGATTTCGTGGAGGGTATCGCCTGCCGCACTCGAACTGGTCAGGGTCACGGTGCGGCCGGCAAGCTGCTCGACGCGCTGGTAGGTCCGTTCGCCCTTGCGCCCCACCAGCACCAGCGGCACATTCTCCAGCACGGGGTCGCTGGCCATCACCCCGCGGGTGGAACTCAAATCGATCAGCTCGCCGGGCGCCACCAGATCGCCCTCGCCACGCTGCAATGCGCCAATCAACTGGTCCTTGGCCTTGGGGATGATCTTCAGGCGGATCTGCTGACCGTCACGGGCACGCCCGTTGAGATAGTGCTCGAAGGCGATCAACCGATGGTATTCGATGCCCACCGGCTGGCCCTTGACCTCGCCGGAGCTGTTGCGGCTCTGGTTGACCAGCACGCGCAACACCCGGCTTTCACGGATCTGCGCCAGGTCGCGCACCTTGGCCGCAGGCACCGCCTGCTGCGGGCCGGGCAGGCGTGCGTGGGCCGGGCCGGCGCACAGCAGGCCCACACACAGCAAAAAAAGCCAAAGTGATCGCGTCATCCGGTCTCCGGCAAAGGGCCGCGATTGAGTATTTGACGCCATAATGAGCGGTCGGTCCGTGACAATTGACCGCAAAAGACCGCGACAACTTCTTGAAGTTCTTGGCGTTATTGGTATTTTTCGGCGCTGCCAAGCGCTTTTGCCGCACAACCTGAGGTAGCACCATGCAACTCATCGACATCGGCGTCAATCTGACCAACCCAAGTTTCGACGGCAAGCACGAGGCCATCTTGCAGCGTGCCGAGGCCGCCGGGGTGCATCAGATGCTGGTGACCGGTACCAGCCTGGCCGGCAGCGAAGCCGCGCTACACCTGTGCGAGCAACTCGACCCGCAGGCCCGGCGCCTGTTCAGCACGGCCGGTGTACACCCCCACGATGCCAGCAGCTGGAACAGCGACACCGCGCGCCATCTGCGCGCGCTGCTCGAACAGCCACGGGTGCACGCGGTGGGTGAATGCGGGCTGGACTTCAACCGCGACTTCTCGCCGCGCCCGCAACAGGAAAAGGCCCTGGAAGAACAACTGGCGCTGGCGGTGCAGCTGCAGATGCCGGTGTTTCTGCACGAGCGTGATGCCAACGAACGCCTGTTGCAGATTCTCAAGGACTACCGCGACCGCCTGCCAGCCGCCGTGGTGCACTGCTTTACCGGCGAGCGCAGCGCCCTGTTCAGCTACCTGGACCTGGACCTGCACATCGGCATCACCGGCTGGATCTGCGACGAACGTCGCGGTACCCACCTGCACCCGCTGGTTGCCAGCATCCCCACTGGCCGCCTGATGCTGGAGAGCGACGCCCCCTACCTGCTGCCCCGGACCCTGCGCCCCAAACCCAAAAGCGGTCGCAACGAACCGGCCTACCTGCCCGAAGTGCTGCGCGAAGTGGCCCTGCACCGGGGCGAGACACCCGAGCAAGTGGCTGCGCACACCAGCGACTGCGCCCGGCGCTTCTTCGGGCTCCCCGACATAGTTTGACGCATATCAAGATTTGTCTTTGAATTGGCTGGCACACTGATGGCACCTTGCCAAATTGTTTCCGCTCAATCAGAGAAGACCTATCCATGGGTGCCTGGCTCAGCAATATCTCACTGAAGTACAAGTTCTGGGCGGTGAACGCAGTCGCCTTCGTCACAACCCTGTTCGTGGTGCTGTATGCGGTGCACCTGGAAACCCGCGCCAGGGCCGAGACGGCCCAGGCCCGGGTGCAATCCGAAGCCCGCCTGCTGGCCGCCTGGCCCGCCGGCCAGGCCTTGCCGCAGAACGCCACCTGGGTCAGCTTCACACCCGGGCAGGCGCCCACCTTCGATGGCCAGGCGTTGCCGGCCCTGGCCACTGCCCAGGGCTGGGTCGAGCTGAACGGCATGCCGCTGCTGGGCAGCGACCCGCTGATCGGCGCGCAGGTCATCCAGCGCGATGGCCAGCAGATCGCGGTACTGGCCCAGGCCCCGAGCATGGCGCAGGTGTTCACCGACCGCTTCGTCAACTATGCGGTGTGCGTACTGATCCTGATGCTGGCCATGCTGTGCGCCTCGCAGTTGCTGATCCGCTTCCTGCTCAGCCAGCTCAACATCCTCAAGGACGTGATGCTGCACGTCGAGAAGACCGGTGACCTGTCGGCACGGGTGCCGCTGTCCTGCGGCGACGAGATCGGCCAGATGGCCAGCGCCTTCAACGCCATGCAGACCACCTACCACCGCGTGGTCAACACCGTGGCGCGAACCGCCGCGCAGCTGGATGCCGGCGCCGCGCGCCTGGCCGCCAGCATGAACGAGGTGCGCCACGGCATGCTCGGCCAGCAGAGCGAAACCGACCAGGCCGCCACCGCCATCAACGAAATGACCGCCACCGTCTACCACATCGCCCAGCATGCCGGCGCCACACGCGACCTGTCGCAAAGCGCCGACACCCTGGCCGGCAGCGGCAAGGACGTGGTCAGCCGCGTGCAGTCGTCGATCTCGGGGCTCTCCACCGGCGTGCAGCAGACGGCCGAGATGATCCGTCAACTGGCCGAGGACAGCCAGAAGATCAACAGCGTGGTCGGGGTGATTCACAGCATCGCCGAACAGACCAACCTGCTGGCCCTCAACGCGGCGATCGAGGCGGCCCGTGCCGGCGACCTGGGCCGCGGTTTCGCGGTGGTGGCGGACGAGGTGCGCAACCTGGCCAAGCGCGTGCAGAGCTCCACCGATGAAATCACCACCATGGTCTCTGCCCTGCAGGCCGGCACCCGCGATGCGGTGGAGTTCATGACCGAGAGCTCGTTCAAGGCCGACGACTGCGTCAAGCAGGCCCAGGAAGCCGGCGAGGCCCTGGCGGAGATCACCGGCGCGGTGGCGCAGATGCGCGAGAGCAATACCCAGATCGCCGTGGCGGCCGAACAGCAGAGCCAGGTGGCCGAAGAGATGAACCGCGCAGTGGTGAGCATCCGCGACGTGACCGAAGAGACCGTGCAGCAGACCGTCGACTCGGCCACCACCAGCAGCGAACTGGCCACCCTGGCCGGCGAGCTGAACAAGGCCATCGGTCAACTCAAGCTATAAACGCGATAGCCGCGCGCAATTGGCCCCCTGGCGGGGGCCAAACTACGCTTGGGTTATCCGTTTTGCACCTTGAGGAAAACCGTGATGAACAAGCACCTGTTTCACCTGCCCCACTGGCATCACGCCCCTCGTACCCCCACCAACATCGCGCTGCAGCTGATTGCACTGCCGCTGCTGGCCATCGGCGCGCTGCTGGTATTGAGCGGCGCGCTCGACGCCGACCTGGGCACCCTGGCCGTCGGCGTCATCGGCCTGCTGGCCGGTGTGGCGGTGGAGCGCCAGCGCCAGTGATTCAGGCGAACACGGTCACCGTCTGGCGGCTGATGGCAAGCAAATCACCGGCTCCGTTCCACAAGGCGGCCGCCACATGGCCGTAGCCGTCACGTGCGTAGTCGATCTGGGCGCAGTACTGGCACCAGTCCAGGGTGGTCAGGCTGGCCACCGGCTGCACGAACTCGATGGTCCAGGTCAGGGTGCTGCCGGCAGCGGGCTTGCTCAGGTGCGGCATCAACGCCGGTGGCCAGGCATCGACCAGCGCCAGCAGGTGGGCTTCGGTCACCGGCTCCTCGACCACATCCTCACCGCGCAGGCGCACCCAGCCGCCCATTTCGCGTGACCGGCTACCGCTGAACGGCAAGCCGCCAATGCCCCAGCGCATGGCCAGGTGGCGAATGAACTCGGGGGTCACGCCCTTGATGAAGGGCAACTCGGGGCTGGACTCGGCAAGGCTTTTCATCGGCACCGGCGCCAGCCCTGACACCTGCACCACCGAATCGCGCCCGGCACCGAAACTGCCCTGTACCAGGGTCACCACCTGGCCATTCTGTACCGCGCGCCCCAGCAGCGAGCTGACCGCCTTGCCGTCACGCAACAGCTCCACCTCGAAACTGATCGGCACCCCAGGCTCGGCCGGCCCTACGAAGGTGATGGCCAGCGAGCGCACCGGACGGTCCGGGGCGACCTTGGCGTGCATGGCCTCGTACACCAGCGCCGCCATCAGCCCGCCGAAACAGGCACGCCCCTGGGCCCATTCGGCCGGGATGGTCACCGCCTGGGGCTGCAGGCGCACGGCGGTGAGCAGTTGGGAAAAATTCATCGGGACCTCGACCAGTGGGCAAATGTGGCGATGTTAACCAGCCGCCGCGCCGCGCACAGGCCGCATTTGCGCCAAACACGCGACTTATCGACGTTGGATTTCGCTCAGCAGTGTCTCCAGCGTGCGGTCGGCACGTTGCTCGGCCGCCGCCTGTTGCGCCTGCCAGTGCGCCACGCAGGGCGCCAGGCCAGGCTGCTGCTCGGCCTGCAACAGCCACTGCAACAGGTCGTGCCAGTCGCCCAGATCGCCCTGGGCGCGCTTGAGCCCGCGGCGCAGGGCCGGGCGCAGGCGTTCGAGCTGTGGATAGGCCTCGGCGCCATAACGCACCCGCTTGATCAGCAGGCGCAGGCGGTGGCGGTCGTGCGCCGGGTCGTTCATGGCAGCCTGCAGGTTGCGCCACTGCTTGTGCAGGCGCTTGCCCACCCGCGCCTCCAGGCGGCGTACCAGGCCCTGGCGCTGAGCCGCGCGCAGGAACATCGGGAAGGCATCGATGATCGCCAGCAGCCGCGCAAGCTCGGCGCTGGCCGCCACCCGGGCAAAGGTGCGGGCCGGGTCGCCAAGCTGCTGGCGGGCCACCTCGGGCAGCCCGCGTTCGAGCAACTGCGCGGCCAGCACCTCGCGATCGCGCAGCGGCGTGGTCAGGCGCCCCAGCTCGGCGGCAGCATCCTCCAGCTTGTCCACCCCCGGCAGCCCGCGCAGGGGCCGCAGCAGGCTGCGCAGGCGACGCACGCTGGTACGCAGGTCATGCAGCGCCTCACTGTCGGTATTGGCCGCCAGGCGCGCCTGGCAGGCCAGCAGGCGCACGTGCAGGGTCAGCACCTGGGCGATCACATGGTCGAGCATTGCCGACATGGCCTGGTCCTCCCTCAGCGCCCGGCGCGCGATTCACGGATGTAAAAGCGTGCCTTCTCGGCCTTGTTGCTGCAGCCTTCGAAAGCTTCGAACTGCTGCTGGGTCTTGGCGCCGGTCAGCAGCGACAGGGCCTTGGAATAGCTGACCGTGCCGGCGAAGCCCTCGGCCTTGGCCAGGTCCAGCTCCTTCCAGGCCGAATCCAGCTGATTGGCGCAGCTGTCCCGGTACGCCGTCTTGCCGGCGCAGCCGCTCAGTACCAGGGCAATCAGGGGCAGGCAGATCCAGGCTTTCATCGGTGTTACCTCAAAAGGAAAATGTTCGGGGTGGCACTTCGACGGCACGCACGCTGAAAAGTGCCCTGCTCAGCGTAGCCCAGCGCTTGTCACGATTGAAGCACAGCCCTGAATGGGTGCATTGTTAGGCCCACGAGCAGAACAGCCGCAAGGAACGACCATGAGCAAACGCGTAGCACTGGTGCTGGGGTCGGGGGGCGCCCGAGGGTATGCACACATCGGCGTGATCGAGGAGCTGGAGCGGCGCGGCTACGACATCGCCTGCATTGCCGGGTGTTCGATGGGCGCGGTGATCGGCGGCATCTACGCCGCCGGCAAGCTCGACGACTACCGACGCTGGATCGAGAGCCTGGATTACCTGGATGTGCTGCGCCTGGTGGACGTGAGTTTCAGGCTGGGCGCGATTCGCGGCGAGAAGGTGTTCGGGCAGATCCGCAAGATCGTCGGCGAGGTCAACATCGAGAACCTGCGCATCCCCTACACCGCAGTGGCGGCCGACCTCACCAACCAGCAGGAGATCTGGTTCCAGGAAGGCTGCCTGCACCAGGCCATGCGCGCCTCGGCGGCGATCCCCAGCCTGTTCACCCCGGTGGTGCAGGGCAACCGCATGCTGGTCGATGGCGGCATCCTCAACCCGTTGCCGATCATCCCGGTGGTGTCCAGCCACTGCGACCTGATCGTGGCGGTGAACCTCAACTCCACCAACCAGAAGCATTACCAGTTGCCGGTGATCGAGCGGCCGGCGGCGTTCAAGTTGCGCTTCGACAACCTGATCAACTCGCTGGGCTCGCACCTGCCGTTCCGGCGCAAGGCCGCCGAAGGGCTGATCCGCATCGAGCAGGCGGCGCCCAACCCGTGGCTCAGCGATGCGGCCGAGCCCGAGGCGCAGCAGCCCTCGGCGGCGCCCGAGACTGACGGCGCGCCGAAATCGGCGGCCGGCTCGTTCATTGTCGACAACGTGGGCCCGGCTTCGCTGCTGGACCTGATCAACCAGAGCTTCGAGGTGATGCAGACGTCGCTGGCGCAGTACAAGATCGCCGGCTACCCGCCGGATGTACTGATCAACGTGCCCAAGCGGGTGTGCCGGTTCTTCGAGTTCTACAAGGCGCCGGAGCTGATCGCGCTGGGGCGCGAGATTGCACGCGATACGCTGGACAACTATGAGGCCGAGAGGCGCTAGGCCGGCGAAGAGGCCCTCATGCCTGCTCCGGCCCGATCAACCGATACCCCACCCCCGGCTCGGTCACGATGAACCGCGGCGCCGTCGGGTCGTCCCCCAGTTTCTGCCGCACATGCGCCACCACGATGCGCAGGTAGTGGCTGTCCTCCACATGGGTGGGGCCCCAGATATCCTTGAGCAACTGCTGCTGGGTGATCACCCGCCCCGGGTGACGCGCCAGTTGCGCCAGCAACGCATACTCCTTGCGGGTCAGCGCCACCTCCTCGCCCGCCAGGGTCACGCGCCGGTAGGCAAGGTCCACGGTCAACGGGCCGAAGCGCGGCGCCGACTCTTCGGCCACCGCCTGGGGCACCTGGCGCAGCAATGCGCGCACCCGCGCCAGAAACTCCTGGATGCCGAACGGCTTGGTCACGTAGTCATTGGCCCCGCCGTCCAGCGCCTCGACCTTCTGCACTTCGCTGGCCCGCACCGACAACACCAGCACCGGCACCTGGCTCCATTCGCGCAGTTCGCGCAGCACCTGCTGCCCGTCCATGTCGGGCAACCCCAGGTCGAGCACCACCAGCTCCGGCCGACCCAGCGCCGCCTGGCTCAGGCCCTCGGCACCGGTGCCCGCCTCCAGCACCTTGTAGCCCTGCGAGCCAAGGCTGATGCGCAGGAACTTGCGGATCTGCGGTTCGTCGTCGATGACCAGCACGGTCGCGGTCTGGCTCATGGGGTCTCGCTGTCCAGTTCAGGTTGGGCCGGAAGCGGCAAGCATAGTGTGATGCAGGTGCCACGGCCATCGATGCCGTCCTCTACGCGGATCTGCCCGCCATGGGCGCCGATCATTCCCTGGCAGATCGCCAGCCCCAGCCCCGTGCCCTGCCCGCCCCGGTCCCCGCGCGCAGCGGTGTAGAACATGTCGAAGATGCGCGCCCGGTCCTGCGGCGCAATCCCCGGGCCCTCGTCGGCGACGGCCAGGCACAGCTGCTCGCCTTCCACACTCACCCGCAGTTCGAGGCGCCCGTGGGCCGGCGAGAAGCGCGCCGCGTTCTCCAGCACATTGATCAGGGCCTGCTCGATCAGTGCGGCATGCACGAACAGCAGCGGCAGCTCTGCCGGCACCTCGGTGCGCAACTGCAACGGGGCCAGCACCACGCGCAGGCGGCTCAGGGCGCTGCCGACGATGTCGGTCGGCGCCACCCAGTCGCGCGCGAGCTTGAGCCCGCCATGCCCCAGGCGGGTCATGTCGAGCAGGTTCTGGATGTAACGGTCCAGGCGCTCGGCCTCGTCGCGGGTGCCTTCGAGCAGCTCGCGACGGTCGTGCTGACTGATTGCCTCACCCAGTGCCAGCAGGCTGTCGATGCTGCCGCGCATGGCAGTCAACGGGGTGCGCAGGTCGTGGGACACCGAGGCCAGCAAGGCACTGCGCAACTGCTCGGTTTCGCCGTGCAGGCGCGCCGCCTCCAGCTGATCGGCCAGCCGCGCCCGGGCCAGGGCCTGGGCCAATGGCTGGCTGAGGGCCTTGAGCAGGCGCCGGCGCTGGGCCGTCAGCACCTGGCCCTCGCGCGGGCGTACCCCCAGCAGGGCCAGCGGGCCTTCCTCCACCGACAGCGGCCACCACCACCAGCGCCCGTTGGGCAAGGTGTCGCTGCCAAGGCCGGCGGCCTGGTCATGCTGCCAGGCCCAGTCGGCGGCCGCCCGCTCGGTGTCATTGAACTGCAAGGCACCGCCGCTGGCCACCTGCAGGCGACCTTCGGCATCGCGTTCGAGCAGGCACATCTGCACGTCCGTCCAGCCCTCCAGGTGGTGGCTGGCGGCATTGAACACCGCCTGGCGGTCGGTAGCTGCGGTCAGCCGGCGGGTCAGGTCCAGCAATTGGCCGGTCTGCTCCTGGGTTTCGCGCAGCGCCTGCAACTGACGCCGCTGGCGCGCCGCCAGGTTGCCGGTCAGGGCGGCCATCAGCAGAAAGAACACCAGGGTCAGCACGTCCTCCTCGCGCTGGATGCTCAGCGAGAAATTCGGCGGTATGAACAGAAAGTCGTAGGCCAGAAACGACAGCGCGGCGCACACCAGCGCCGGGCCCAAGCTGCTGCGCACCGCCACCAGCAGCACCGCTGCCAGAAACACCAGCGAGATGTTGGGCAGCGCCAGCACACCGGCCACGCCCCAGGCCAGTGCACTGGCCAGCACGGTGGCAAGCAGCGCCAGCAGGTAGTGGCGCCAGGCCCAGGCTCGCGCCACCGGAGCGCTGACCGGTTCTGGCTGTGCGTCGCGGTCGAGCACGTTGATTTCCAGCCCGTGGGCCTCGCGCAACAGGCGCGCCGCCACACCGGCACCGAACCAGCGCCGACGCAGCCGATCACGCGACTGGCCCACCAGCACCAGGCTCGCACGCCGCTCCAGCGCATGCTGGATCAAGGTGTTGGCCACCTCGCCGGCGCGCAGCACCACCACTTCGCCGCCCAGCCGCTCGGCCAGCTGCTGGGCGGCCTGCAGGCGCTGGCGTGCGGTTTCGTCGCGCAGGCGGCCGTTGTCCACGTGCACCAGGCTCCAGGGCAGGTGGCGGCGCTGTGCCACGCGGCTGGCATGACGTACCAGGCGCTCGGCCTGGGCATCGCCATCCACCCCCACCAGCAGGCGCCCACGCAGCGCCGGCGCATCCTGGCCCAGGCTGCGGTAGCCGTGGGCGAGGTCGGCATCGACCTGGGCGGCGGCGGTCTGCATCGCCAGCTCGCGCAGGGCCGTCAGGTTGGTCTGGGTGAAGAACGCATCGATCGCCGCCCGCGCCTGCTCCGGCACGTACACCTTGCCGTCGCGCAGGCGTTCGAGCAGCTCGCGCGGCGGCAGGTCGATCAGCACCAGTTCGAAGGCTTCCTGCAGCACCCAGTCGGGCAGCGTTTCGCGCACCTGCACGCCGGTGATGCCGCGCACATGGTCATTGAGGCTTTCCAGGTGCTGCACGTTGACCGTGGTGTACACGTCGATACCGGCCGACAGCAGCTCCTGCACGTCCTGCCAACGCTTGGCGTGGCGGCTGCCGGGTGCGTTGCTGTGGGCCAGCTCGTCCACCAGCGCCAGTTGCGGGGCGGCCTTGAGCAGGCCGTCCAGGTCCATTTCCTCCAACTGCACGCCACGGTACTCGGAGCGCACCAGCGGCTGTTGCGGCAAACCGCCCAGCAGCGCCTCGGTTTCGCTGCGCCCATGGGTTTCGACGATGCCCGCCAGCACCCTCACCCCCTGGCGCAACTGCGCATGGGCGGCCTGCAGCATGGCGTAGGTCTTGCCTACGCCGGGCGCTGCGCCCAGGAACACCTTGAGCCGGCCGCGCCCCTCGCGCGGCAACTCGGCCAACAACGCATCGGCGCGTTCAGAATCACTCATGGTCGACACACGTCCTTATTTCGAAGCAGGTGCGAGCTGGTCGAGGGCCGCATTCAGGGCCAGGATATTGACCACCGGCGGCCCCACCAGTGGGTGCAGGGTGGACTGCTCCACCAGGGCTTGCAAGGTGGGCAGCGGCAATTGCCGCGCCGCTGCCACCCGCGCCAGCTGATAGGCCACGGCTGCTGGCGGCAGGTGCGGGTCCAGGCCGCTGCCGGAGGTGGTCAGCAGCGCCAGCGGCACCGGGCCTTGTGCCGGCACATACAGCGCCTGGGCCTGCTCGCCCACGCGTTTGGCCAACGCCGGGTTGCTCGGCGCCAGGTTGCTGGCACCGCTGGACACCGTGGCATAGTCGGCCGCCGAGGGCCGCGGCTGGAACCAGCCCGCGCCACTGAACGGCTGGGCCAGCAGGCGCGAGCCGCGCACCTGGCCACTGTCGTCGCGCAGCAGGCTGCCGTTGGCCTGCTCGGGGAACGCCACCTGGGCGACTCCGGTGACCACCAGCGGGTACACCGCGCCGGTGATCAGGGTCATCAGCACAATCAGGCTCAGGGCCGGGCGTACTAGCGTCGTCATGTTCATCTCCCAGTTCACACAAGGTGCAGCGCATTGAGCGCCAGATCGATCAGCTTGATCCCCACGAACGGCACCAGCAGCCCGCCCAGACCGTAGATCAGCAGGTTGCGCCGCAGCAGGTGGGCAGCGCTGGCGGCCTGCACCCGTACCCCGCGCAGCGCCAGCGGGATCAGCACCACGATGATCAGCGCGTTGAACACGATCGCCGAGACGATGGCGCTCTGCGGGCTGGCCAGTTGCATCAGGTTGAGCACGCCCAGCTGCGGGTAGATCGCAGCGAACAGCGCCGGCAGGATGGCGAAGTACTTGGCCACGTCGTTGGCAATGGAAAAGGTGGTGAGCGCGCCACGGGTCACCAGCAGCTCCTTGCCCACCTGTACCACATCCAGCAACTTGGTCGGGTCGCTGTCCAGGTCGACCATGTTGGCCGCCTCGCGGGCCGCCTGGGTGCCGTCATTCATGGCCATGCCGACATCCGCCTGGGCCAGCGCCGGGGCGTCGTTGGCGCCGTCGCCGCACATGGCTACCAGGCGCCCGTCGTTCTGTTCCTGGCGAATGCGTGCCAGCTTCTTCTCCGGCGTGGCCTCGGCCAGCACGTCGTCGACCCCGGCCTCGGCGGCAATCGCCGCGGCGGTCAGCGGGTTGTCGCCGGTCACCATCACGGTGCGAATGCCCAGTTTGCGCAGCTCGGCGAAGCGCTCGCGAATGCCGGGCTTGACCACGTCCTTGAGGTGGATAACGCCCAGCAGGCGCTTGTCCACGCACACCAGCAACGGGGTACCGCCACTCTGGGCAATGCGGTCGACTTCACGGGCCAGGGCGGCCGGCAGGTCCAGGCGCTGCATGCCGACGAACGCCAGCACCGAATCCACCGCGCCCTTGCGGTAGCGCTGGGCGCCGAAGTCGACGCCCGACAGGCGGGTTTCGGCGCTGAAGGCCACCGGCACCAGGTGTTCAGCGTCGGGTGGGGTGAAGTCATGCAACTGGCGCAGGTAGTCGACGATCGACTTGCCTTCGGCGGTGTCGTCGGCCAGCGAGGCCAGCAAGGCGCCCTCGCCCAGCTCGCGGGCAGTGATGCCGGGGGCGGCGTGCACCGCACTGCAACGGCGGTTGCCGAAGGTGATGGTGCCGGTCTTGTCCAGCAGCAGCACGTGCACGTCGCCGGCCGCTTCCACTGCACGCCCCGAACGGGCAATCACGTTGAGCCGCACCAGTCGGTCCATGCCGGCGATGCCGATGGCCGACAGCAGGCCGCCGATGGTGGTGGGGATCAGGGTCACCAGCAAGGCCACCAGAAACACCATCGGGATGCTGCCACCGGCAAAGTGCGCGAAGGGCTGCAGCGTGACCACTACCACCAGGAAGATCAGCGTCAGGCCGATCAGCAGGATGTCCAGGGCCACCTCGTTGGGCGTCTTCTGGCGTTTGGCGCCCTCGACCAGGGCGATCATGCGGTCCAGGGTCGACTCGCCCGGGTTGCTGGTGATCTGCACCAGCAGCCAGTCGGACACCAGCCGGGTGTTGCCGGTGACCGCAGAGCGGTCGCCGCCAGACTCGCGGATCACCGGTGCGGACTCGCCGGTGATTGCCGCCTCGTTGACCGCGGCGACCCCTTCGATCACCTCGCCGTCACCGGGGATCATCTCCCCGGCATCCACACGCACCACATCGCCTTTGCGCAGGTCACTGGCCGGCACCACCTCGAACTCGCCCGAGGCCATGCGCCGCCGCGCGTTCAGGCCCTGGCTGCCGGCCTTGAGGCTGTCGGCGCGGGCCTTGCCACGGCCTTCGGCCAGGGCCTCGGCGAAGTTGGCGAACAGCACGGTGAACCACAGCCACACGGCGATCTGCACCGATACGCCGGTGGGTACGTCGCTGGGCAGCAGGCACAACAGGGTGGTGAAGATAGCGGTCAGTTCCACCACCAGCATCACCGGGGCGCGCTTGAGCTGGCGCGGGTCGAGCTTGACGAATGCCTGCACCAGGGCCGGACGCCAGAGCGCGGCGAAGGTGGTGCGGGCAGTGGCGGACGGGGCCGCCTTCACTTCGGAAACAGGCAGGTTCATGGTCGGCTCCTCACAAGCCCAGGCTCAGGTATTCAGCAACCGGGCCCAGGGCCAGGGCCGGCAGGAAGGTCAGGCCACCGATCAGCAGGATGGTCACCAGCAACAGCGTGACGAACAGCGGGCCATGGGTCGGGAAGCTGTTCTGGCCCACCGGCGCGCTCTTCTTCAGCGCCAGGCTGCCGGCCAGGGCCAGCACCGGCAGGATGTAGCCGAAGCGCCCGATCAACATGCCCAGGCCGATCATCAGGTTGTGGAAGGTGGTGTTGGCGCCCAGCCCGGCAAACGCCGAGCCGTTATTGGCACTGGCCGAGGTGTAGGCGTACAGCAACTGGCTGAAGCCGTGCGGGCCCGGGTTGCTGACCGCGGCGGCAGGCCCCGGCAGGCTGGTGGCCAGCGCGCCGAGCACCAACACGCCCACCGGCATCACCAGCAGTGTGGCGACCAGTAGTTGCACCTCGCGGGCCTGCAGCTTCTTGCCCAGGTATTCAGGGGTACGACCGATCATCAGCCCGGCCAGGAACACCGCGATCAGCACGTTGAGCAGCATGCCGTAGAGCCCGGCGCCGACGCCGCCGAAAATCACCTCGCCGACCATCATGTTGACCAGCGCGACCATGCCGCTGAGCGGGTTGAGGCTGTCGTGCATGTTGTTCACCGAGCCGTTGGAGGCCGCGGTGGTGGTCACGCTCCAGAGCACGCTGGCGGTGGTGCCGAAGCGGCTCTCCTTGCCTTCCAGGGGGGCGGTCTGTTCCACCAGCGGGCTGTTCAGGGTGGGGTTGGGCTGGTACTCCGACCACAGCGCGGTGGCGCCGCCGATCACGAACAGCGCAAGCATGCAGGCGATGATCGCGCGGCTCTGGCGCAGGTCCTTGACGTAGTGGCCGAAGGTGAACACCAGGGCCACCGGAATCAGGATGATCGAGGCCACCTCGAACAGGTTGCTCCAGGCGCTGGGGTTCTCGAACGGGTGCGCCGAGTTCACCCCGAAAAAGCCGCCGCCGTTGGTGCCCAGCTGCTTGATCGCGATCTGGCTGGCAGCCGGGCCCAGCGGGATCACCTGGTCGGCGCCCTGCAGGGTCAGTGCATGCACATAATCGGTGAAGGTCTGCGGCACGCCCTGCCATACCAGCAGCAGCGCCAGCAGCAGGCACAGCGGCAGCAGCCCGTAGAGGGTGGCGCGGGTCATGTCGACCCAGAAGTTGCCCAGGGTGCTGGCCGAGCGTCGAGCAATGCCACGACACAGCGCGACCAGCACGGCAAGGCCGGTGGCGGCGCTGACGAAGTTCTGCACGGTGAGGCCGAGCATCTGGCTCAGGTAGCTGAGCGAGGCTTCGCCGCTGTAGGACTGCCAGTTGGTGTTGGTCATGAAGCTGACGGCGGTGTTGAACGCCAGCGACCACTCCTGGCCGGGCAGGTGCTGCGGGTTCAGCGGCAGGTGCCCTTGCAGCAGCAATACGGCAAACAGCAGCCCGAAGCCTGCAAGGTTGAAGGCAAGCAGCGCCAGGGCGTACGTCTTCCAGCTCTGCTCGGTGGCAGGGTCGACCCCGGCCAGCCGG
Organism: Pseudomonas sp. 8209; assembly: GCF_028682105.1. NCBI lineage: Bacteria > Pseudomonadati > Pseudomonadota > Gammaproteobacteria > Pseudomonadales > Pseudomonadaceae > Pseudomonas > Pseudomonas sp. 8209. Next base: position 66,151 of record NZ_JANIAH010000012.1, on the reverse strand, counting down.
TAGCAGCCTCGCTCCACCGGCCCCAGCAGCGGGCTCAGCCAGGTGTGCTGGCCTTCCATCACCTTGTAGTAGAAGCGGCCCAGCCAGGGCGCCGGCAGCAGCACCAGGGCGAAAAAGGCCAGCAGCAATGCGTAATCGTAACTGTGCATGGCTGCTCCTAACCGCGATCGGCGCGCAGCAGCGCGGCCATCAGGTACACAAACAACGCCACTGCCAGCAGCAGTGACACCCCGTCCAGAATGCTCATGAAGAATCTCCGTCCCGCGGCACGGTGCCGCTGACGGTGATTGTCGGGAGGGGGGGCGTAAAGGGGCGAGAGGGCTAGCGAGGGTTGGGTATAAAGAATGCGTAAAGAGAGCGAATCGGCATGGCTGGGACGCCCCGTTGGCCGGCAGGGCCGGCGCCTGGCAAGGGCGGCCCGGCCAGCCAGGCCGGTGCGATCAGGCCCGCGGCGGGTGCTGCGGCTCGCTGCGGGTCCAGTCCAGCAGCAGGCTGTAGGCCACTGCCAGCAGCGTGGGGCCGATGAACAGGCCGATGAAGCCGAACGCCAGCAACCCGCCAAACACCCCCAGCAGCACGATCACCAGCGGCAGGTTGCCGCCCCGGCTGATCAGGTAGGGCTTGAGCACGTTGTCCACGCCACTGATGATGAACGTGCCCCAGATCCCCAGGAACACCGCCATGCCGTACTGGCCCTGCCACGCCAGCCATGCGGTGGCCGGCACCCAGGCCAGCGGCGGCCCCATGGGGATCAGGCTGAGCAGGAAGGTCACCAGGCCCAGCACCAGCGCGCCCGGCACCCCGGCGATCAGGAAGCCGATCAGCGCCAGCAGGGCTTGCGCCGCTGCAGTGCCGATCACGCCGTTGACCACCCGTTGCACGGTGCCAGCCACCAGGTCCAGGTAGTATTCGGCGCGCTCGCCGATCAGGCGGTTCAGCAGGCGCAGCACGAAGGCCGACAGCCGCGGCCCGTCACGGTAGAAGAAGAACACGAACACCAGGCTCAGGGTCAGTTCGAGAATCCCGCCGCCGATCTGCGCACTGCGGGCCAGCAACCAGTTGCCCACCTGCCCCAGGTGTGGCTTGATCGCCGCCAGCATGGCCGCGCCCTGCTGGTCGAGGGTGTCCCAGAAGCCGACCAGGCGCTCCCCCACGAAGGGTATGCCGCCCAGCCAGGCAGGCGCATCGGGCAGGCCGTCGACCTGCACGTCGCGCACGAACGCGGTGGCATCACGAATATGGTCGGCCAGGTTGAAGCCCAGCCACACCAGCGGCAATGCCACCAGCAGCATCCATACGCCCGTCAGTACGCTCGCCGCGAGGGTTTCGCGCCCGCCGAGCACGCGCGTGAGCAGGCGCATCAGCGGCCAGCTGGCATAGGCCAGGATCGCCCCCCACAGCAGCGCGGAAATGAACGGGGCCATGACCCACAGACCGGCCCCCAGCAGGCCGATAAGGATGATCTGCACCAGCAGGCGATCGTTGTTGAGCATAGCGGCCCCGGTCAGCGGATCAGTTCGACATGCAGCCCGGCAGCCGGCTGCGTACCCACTTCAAGCCGTGCTGCGCGCACCCCGGCCTTGACCAGTTGCTCGCGCCAGGCCTCGGCCTGGGCGCCGGTCAGGGTCACACGCAAGGTACTGTTCAGGTTGAGGCTGCGCGACAGCAGGTTGACCCAGGCCGGCTGCGGTTCGCCCTTGAGGTCGGCATAGTCGAGCTTGCCGGTGCTCAGCAGTTCGCGCTGCACGGTGGCCGGCGTGGGCAACACCTCGCCCAGCGGTGCGTTGGCCACAAACTCCTCGACATGCAGGTACGCGCGCCGATTGCCCTTGGTGATGCTGTACAGCGCAACCAGGGTGTCGCTGGAGGCGCCGGAGCGGCGCAACAGAATGAACGCCTGCTGATTGTCGGCACCGGTCAGGTTGAATCGCCCGGCCAGCTGCGCCGACCACAGGCTGCTTTCACCGCAGTCCTGCCCCTGGCACCAGAACAGCGGATAGCCACCTGCGGTCTGCAAGGCTTCGCGAGCGGCGGTAAAGGCTTCGTTGGCACTGCGCTCGGCCGGCAGCTGGTAGGTGGCATAGCTGACCTTGCCGCGGCCCTCGACCTTGCCCTCCATGCGTACCACATTGCTGATCTTGCGCAGCGAACCGAGGGGGTACACCCGCTCCTGTTCCTGCTCCAGTTCCTGCGCACTGGTCTGGCCCACTACCTTGGCATCCACCGGAATCGGCAGTTGATCGGCCATCAATGGCGTGCTGGCAAGCACGGCCAGGCCGGCAAGGCCTGTTCGAATCAGACGCGAAATACTCATTGGCGGGCCATGGCGCTAAGGGCCTCGATGGCGAAAAAAGGTGCAACGGTGTCGCGCTTGGTCATGGTTGTCTCCCTGTTCAACCCGCCAAGCCTCGACAGTTGCCCGCCGCAAGTCAAGAAATGGCAAAGAAGCGATTGAAACAGTCTGCAACAAGGCTGGCGCCCGACTCGTCGTTCAGGTGCAGGTGGTGCCCGCCCGGCAGCTGTTCCAGCTTGAAGGGTAGCTGCTCGAGCAGGGGGGTGTTGCGCGCCAGCATGCCGTCGGCGGCCACCACCAATTGGGTCGGACAGGCGATGCGGCGCACGAAGGTCAGCGCCTGTTCTTCGCTCATGCGCAGCGGCGACGGCAGGGTCAGGCGGCTGTCGCTGCGCCAGGTGTAGCCACCCGGCACCGGCATCAGGCCGCGCTGGGCCAGCAGCTCGGCGGCCTCGCGGGTGACCGCGACCATGCCCTGCATGCGCGCCTGCACCGCCAGCTCCAGGGTCGGGTAGACGGTCTTGCCCTTGCCGCCCTGGCGCAACTGCGCCTGCAAGGCCATGCCCATGCGCTCGGCCGTGTCCTGGGGGCCGGCGCCGGGCGGGATCACCCCGTCGATCAGCGCCAGGCGGGTGATCCGCTCGGGCAAGGCACCGGCCAGGATCACCGAGATGATCGCCCCCAGCGAGTGCCCGAGCAGGGCAAACCGTTGCCAGCCCAGTTGCTCGGCTACCCGCAGCACGTCGTGGGCGTAGTCCCACAGCGCGTAGCCGGCGCCCACCGGCCGATGGTCTGAATAGCCATGCCCGGCCAGGTCCAGCGCCACGATGCGCAGCCCATGCAGCCGGGGCGCCAGGCGCGCGAAGGTGTTGGCGTTGTCGAGCCAGCCATGCAGGGCGATAACCGGGATGCCCTGCTGCGGGCCGAACAGGTGCGCTGCCAGTTCGATGTGCCCCAGGTTCAGGCGCACTTCCTCCACGCCACTCATTGCACCGCTTCCTGCCAGCGATCGAACAGGCCCTTGATCAGGCTCGCGGTGTCATGCGGGCGCTCCAGCGGAAACATGTGCCCACCCGGCAGGCTGTGGAACTCGCCCCTGGGCATGCTGCGCACGGCATACGCGTGGTGGCGGCGTACCACGCGGCTCTGGCTGCCACGCACCATCGCCAGCGGCAGCGTCAGCTGGCGGGCCGGGCCGGGGCTTACGTGGGGCAGGCTGCGATAGATGCTGATCTCGGTGGCCGGGTCGAAGCGCAGGCGCAACTGCTCGCCCTCGTCCTGCAGGCCATGTTCCAGATAAGCCTCGAAGCAGTCGGGGTCGAACTGTCGAAACAGCGCCTTGCCGGTGAAGTAGGCCCGGGCGCTCTCGCGGTCGGCGAACGCCTCGCGGCGTCCCAGGGTGCGGCCGGCCGGGGTGATGCGGTCAATGAAGCCAAAGCGCTTGGCCAGCTGGATCAGCCACTCGTCGGCTCGGGTCAGCACCGGCGAATCGAGCATCACCACCCCACGGTAGTACTGCGGGCAGCGCATCGCCGCGTGCAGGTGCAGCACCCCACCCAGCGAGTGCCCTACCCCCCACACCGGCTCGGGCTGCTGCTCCAGGTGATGGATCAGTTCATCGACCAGGTTCTGCCAGTTGTCGTTGACCGGAAAGCGCGGGTCGTGCGCGTGCTGCGGCAGGTGGGTGACGTGATAATCGGGGGCCAGCGCAGCGAACAGCTTGCCGTAGGTGGCCGAGGGGAAGCCGTTGGCATGGGCGAAGAAGATCTGCTGCGTCATGGTCGCCTGTCCGCGAAGGGGAATCGGGCCATTTTCCCCGCCGCGGCAACACCCGGCAACATCCGTACAGGCCAGGGAGCACGACGATCAGGTCAATTCGCGTCGAAGCTGGCGATCGAACGGCGCAGGCAGGCCTGCAGGTACAGCAACTGGTACTCGAGCGCATCACGTGCCTTGCGCTTGTGCTCGCGGCTCAGTTCGGCCCGGCGCAGTGCCAGGCAGGTGGCCTGCAACTGATGCCCCATCAGGCGGCCCGTCTCGCGCAATTGCCTGAGCTCGCGCAGCCCCTCCAGGCGTCGCATCAACTCGTCGAGCTTGGCCTCGGCGCTGTCCTTGAGCACGTTGTACTCGGCAAAATCCAGCGCCTGAGCACGCTCGACCTGGCGCACGATGTCGTAGAAGTAGGCCGAGCCTGCCATTTCCGGATCCGGTGTGTTCATCGCCAAACTCCTGTTCGCGCCCCCGATGGGTCCTGGGGGCACGCTAGCAAGGCAGCGCATGGGCAACAACTGGTAGAAATATCAGGTCGCCGGTGGGTTGTCGCCCAGCGCGATGACGGCGATGGTCAGGCGCGAGATGCAGTTGAGCTTGCCGTCTTCGGTGCTCAGGCGGATGTCCCACACATGGGTGCTTCGGCCAATGTGCACGGGCCGGGCAGTGGCCGTGACGCGCCCGCTGCGCACACCGCGCAGGTGGTTGGCGTTGATCTCCAGGCCCACGCAATAGAAGCGCGTGGTGTCGATGCACAGGTAGCTGGCCATGGAGCCGACGCTCTCGGCCAGCACCACCGAGGCGCCGCCGTGCAGCAGGCCGAACGGCTGGTGGGTGCGCTGGTCGACGACCATGCTGGCGCTCAGGGAGTCGTCGGTGAAGCCTTCGAAGCGAATATCCAGCACTTCGCCGATGGTGCCTTTCTGGCGGGCGTTGAGCTGGTCGATATCGGGTTGGGTTTTCCAGAGGCTCATGCAGCATTCCTTGTCGTGGTTGGCGATCAGGGGGGAGTGAGACTGCGCAGTGTCATCAGCCCGGCCAGGGGGTGGTCGCCGTCGAGTTCGGCCAGGCTGGCGGTGCCCATGGGTGCGGGGTCCTTGCGGTGGCCATGCTCGAGCAGGCACACCAGCGTGCCCACCAGCGGTTGATGGCTGACCAGCAGCACCTGCTCCACCCCCAGCCTGTCCAGCTCGGCGATGACCTGCTGCGGGTCGCTTTCGGGGGTGAGCCAGGGCACGGTCTGCACCGGCTTGTCCAAACCCAGCGCCTCGTGGACCAGCGCAGCGGTCTGCTGCGCGCGTACATAGGGGCTGGCCAGGATCACCTGCGGCGCGCAGCCGAGCAACTGGGCGGCACTGCGCAGCACCTGCTCGCGACCGTGGGCGGTCAGCCGGCGTTCGGCGTCGCTGTTGGCGCGGGGCTCGGCTTCACCGTGGCGCAGTACCCACAGCTTCACAGCTTGGGCTCTTCGTCACGCGCCGGGTGTGGCGCAGGCGGCACGCTGTGGGCGGCTTCGCCTTCCGGTGCGCGCGGGGTGGGCCAGTCGGCGAACGGCCAGGGCTTCTGGTCGGTGTGGAAACTGCCGAAGCGACCGATCTGGGCCAGAAACTGGCTCAGGCTGTCGCCGAAGTTCATCAGGCTGGCACTGGGTGCGCCGTAGATCAGCCGGTACACCAGTTGCACCACCACCAGGCCACCGAGCAGCAGCTCGGCCAGTTGCCATACCAGTAGGAACACCAGCATCCACAGCACACGCAAGATGATCGATTCGCGCTGCGCCTGTTTTGGGGACTCGTTCATGCCCTGCTCCTGTAATTCAGTTGAAACCGCTGGTGGAAATGAAGTCGACGTCGGTTTTCGGCTCGCCGCGCATCAGCAGCTCGATCACCTGGCTCAGGGTCCGGCCTTCGAACAGGATGGCATGCAGGCCGGCTACCAGCGGCATGTACACCTGCACTTGCTCGGCCTTGGCCTTGAGCACCTTGAGGGTGTTGACCCCTTCGGCCACCTCGCCCAGGCGGTTGACCGCCTCGTCCAGGCTCAGCCCCTGGCCCAGGGCATGGCCGACCTGGTAGTTGCGGCTCTTGGGCGAAGAGCAGGTGACGATCAGGTCGCCGACACCGGCCAGGCCCAGGAACGTCATCGGGTTGGCGCCCTGGCTGACGGCGAAGCGAGTCATCTCGGCCAGCGCGCGGGTGATCAGCATGCTCTTGGTGTTCTCGCCCATGCCCAGCGCCACCGCCATGCCGGCGATGATGGCATAGACGTTCTTCAGGGCGCCGCCCAGCTCGACGCCAAAGCGGTCGTTGCTGGCATAGACACGGAAGGTACGCCCGTGCAGCACGGCCTGGACCCGCTGGCACAGCTGCTCGTCCTCGCTGGCGACCACGGTGGCGGTCAGCGCGTGCTCGGCCACCTCGCGGGCCAGGTTGGGCCCGGAGAGCACGCCGATGCGCGCCTGTGGGGCGATCTCTTCGAGAATCTGGCTCATCAGCTTGAAGGTGTGCGCCTCGATGCCCTTGGTCAGGCTCACCAGCAGCTTGTTGCTCAGCAGCTCGGCATGGGGCGCCAGCACGCTGCGCAGGGCGCTGGACGGCAAGGCGACGAAGATCAGCTCGCAGGCCTGCAGGGTGGCCAGCAGGTCGTTGACCGGCTCGACGCCCGGGTGGATCTTCACGCCCTTGAGGTAGCGCGGGTTTTCGCGGTTGTTGCGCATGGCCTCGGCTTGCTCGGGGTCGCGCATCCACTGCCGTACCTCGACACCATTCTCGGCCAGCAGGTTCGCCACGGCGGTACCAAAGCTCCCGCCTCCAAGAACTGCAACAGGCTGCTGTTCAGTCATATCCAATCCGTTAAAACCAATAAAGTGGCGACCCCCGCATTATACGGAGCGTTAAGGCCACGGCCAGCGCCAGATGTGCGATTGGACCGCAGCAATGCGGGTTTGATCGCTGGAAAAAGCCGGCTACTCGGTTAACATGCCCGCTCGATACCCGCCATCAAGGCCGCGCCGTGCATCTTGGCCCTCCCCCCTCGCGCCCGCTGGTTCTGCTGACTGCCCTGCTGGGCGGTCCGGCGGTGGCGGACGACCTGTTCGTCGACAGCCAGGCGCTGCCGCAGATCCTGACCGCCACCCGCCTCAGGCAGTCGCCGGCGGCGGTGCCCGGCAGCATGAGCGTGCTCGACAGTGAGCTGATCCGCGCCAGCGGCGCGCGCAACGTACCCGAACTGCTGCGCCTGGTGCCCGGCATGATGGTCGGCTACGGCGCGGGCAACCAGCCGGCGGCCAACTACCACGGCAGCAGCGTCAACGATGCGCGGCGCATGCAGGTGCTGGTCGATGGCCGTTCGGTGTACCGCGCGGGGCTGGCGACGGTGGACTGGGGCGATATCCCGCTGGCACTGGAGGATATCGAGCGCATCGAGGTGTTCCGCGGGCCCAACACCGTCAGCTATGGCGCCAATGCACTGATGGCGGTGGTCAACATCCTCACCCGCAGCCCGGCCGACAGCCATGGCACGCGGCTCAAGGTGATCCGCGGCCAGCGCGGCATCGACGACTGGTACGCCAGCCAGGGCCTGGGCTGGGAAGGCGGCGACCTGCGCCTGTCGCTGTCGGGCCAGCAGGACGACGGCTTTGACCACAACGCGCAGGGCCAGCACTACCGCGATGGCCGCCGCCTGACCCGCCTGAGCCTGAGCGCCAGCCATGCGCTGAACGCCGAGCAGAGCCTGGACTGGCAGTTTTCCGCCAAGGAAGGCAGCGAGCAGCGCCCCTATGCCTACACCCCGGTGTTCCCCGGCGTTAGCGGCGCAGGGGCGAACGCCGACGTGAATGCCAAGGACTACGCCGCCTCGGTACGCTGGAACATCGACCTGGACCCGCGGCACAGCCTGTACCTGCAGGGTTCGGCGCTGCACTGGGATCGCCAGCAGGTGTGGCGCGCGTGCGATGCGGCCATCGCCTTCAGCCCGCAACTGGCGCAGCTGTGGCGGCTCAACCCGGGCTATACCGAACGCCTGGCCCGCAACATCGACGCGCCGATTCCTCCCGGCAGCGACCAGGAGCAGGCACTGGCCCGCGAGGTCCGCCAGCAGTGGCACAACGGCGGTGCCAACCCGGTGTGCGGCGACATCGACCAGAGCACCCGCGAAAGCCGCCTGGACCTGGAGCTGCAGGACACCCTGAGCCTGAGCGACAGCCTGCGCCTGGTCAGCGGAATCGCCTACCGCTACGACCGGGCCGACTCGCAGACCTACTACGATGGCAGCCTCGACGACACCACCTGGCGCCTGTTCGGCCAGCTCGAGTGGCGTGCCGACGAGCACTGGATCGTGCAGGGCGGCGCGATGTTCGAGGATACCCGGCTGGCGGGCAGCTCGCTGGCCCCGCGCCTGGCCGTGAACTACCTGATCACCCCGCGCCACGGCCTGCGTGCGGTGTACTCGGAAGCGGTACGCTCGCCGGACATGTTCGAGAACAACGTCAACTGGAGCTACCGCGTCGACAACCTGCGCCCGGCCGCCTTCGGCCAGCGCCACGCCGAGTACTTCGTCACCACCCGCGGCCCGGGCGATCTCGACCAGGAACGCATGCGCTCGCAGGAGCTGGGCTACAACGGCTTTTTCAGCGAAATCGGCCTGAGCCTGGACATCAAGCTGTTCCATGACCAGCTCACCGGCATGGTCAGCGAACCGCTGCGCAACAACCGGCCCATCGCCAGCAACGCCAACAAGGCGCGTTTCACCGGCAGCGAGGCGCAACTGGACTGGCAACTGCGCAGTACCGACCGCCTGCGCCTGACCTACGCCTATGTGGATGCCTGGGCCAGCAACCCCGATGACCGCCACCTCAGCGCACGCAACAGCGGCTCGGCCGGCTGGCTGCGCGACTGGGGCCGAGGCTGGTCGAGCGCAGTGTTCTACTACGGCGACGACGCCCTCAACCAGTACCGCTTCGAGCGTGTCGACCTGCGCGTGGCCAGGCGCATCCCCATCCGCAACACCAGCCTGGAGCTGGCCGGGATGCTTCAGCAACGCCTGGATGACGAGCCCACCAGCAACTGGCAGAACCGCTACGACAGCCGGCAGGTGCTGTACCTGAGCGCGGAGCTGGAATTCTGATGCGCCTGCTGCACGCTTGCCTGGTGCTGATGCTGGCGTGGCCGCTGAGCGCACTGGCGGCCGCAGACATTCTGGTTACCGCCGCCCAGGGCAATGCAGGCGTGCGCGACTTCGTCACCGCCCTGCGCGCGCAGCGCCCCACCGATCACGTGCGCTTCACCGCCGTGTCAGAACTGCCTGCCGGGCACAGGCTCAAGCCGGGCACGCGCCTGATTCTGCTCGACCTGGCCGCACTGGACTGGCGCCTGAAACAGGCCGAAGGCCCGCCGACGCTGGCCTTGCGGGTCAGCCGGGTACAGGCCAGCCGGCACCTGGGCGACCGACGCCCGTCCTACCTGAGCCTGCTGTGGAGCGACCCGCCGCCCGCGCGTCAGTTGCGCCTGGCCCACTACCTGCTGCCCCAGGCCAGGCGCATTGGTGTGCTATATACCGAGAACAGCCGGTTCCTGCTCGACGAGCTGCGCCAGGCGGCCAAGGCGCTGCGCCTTGAGATCATCGCCCAGGCCTGGCCCGACCCGCGTGACAATCGGCCGCTGCAGGCCGTGCTCAAAAACAGCGATGTGCTACTGGGCCTGGACGACCCACTGCTGTACAACGCCACCACGGCCAAGCACCTGCTGCTGAGCAGCTATGCACGCCAGGTCCCGCTGATCGGTCCGAATGCCGGGTTCGTGCGCGCCGGCGGGCTGGCCAGTACCCTGAGCGACCAGCATGACTGGCTGGCGGTGCTCGACCGCCTGCTCGACCAGCCGCCGGCGGCCTGGCCGCGGACGTTGTACCCCGAGCGATTTCGCGTGGCCGGCAACCAGCAGGTGGCCCGAGCCCTGGGCATCGAGGCGATAGACCCGGTGGCCGCACAGCAGGCCGTGGCCGCAGGAGAGAAGCACCGATGAAAAAACTGACCTGGGACATCAGTACCCGCACCCAGATCATCAGCCTGGGGCCGGCCCTGCTGCTGACGTTGCTGCTGATCAGCTTCTTCACCTTCGTGCGCATCCAGGACTTGCGCCAGGAGCTCAACCATACCGGCCAGCTGATCGCCAACCAGCTGGCACCGGCCTCGGAATACGGGGTCATTTCGGGCAATGACGAAGTGCTCGAGAGCCTGATGCGCGCCACCCTGACCATCCCGCATGTGCGCTTTCTCGAAGTGCAGGACAGCGAAAACCACATCCTGGTGTATGTCGAGCAGGCCGACGAGCACGAGAACCGCCCCCAGCAGGTCGAGGTGTTCCAGGCGCCTATCCGCCTGCAGCGGATCTTCCTGGACAGCGATTTCCTGCACAACGGCGGCTCGGCCTCGACCCGCAAGGACGATTACCTGGGCCGGGTGATCGTGGGCATGTCCGATGACGCCTTCAACCAGCGCCAGCAGGAAATCGTGATCAAGGCCGCGATCCTGGCCCTGTTCGCCCTGCTGTTCACCTTCATCCTCGCACGGCGCCTGGCGCGCAGCCTGTCGCGTCCGATCAGCGACATGGGGCACGCGGTCAAGGCGATCCAGAAAGGCGACTTCAATGCGCCGCTGCCGGTGGTCGACGACAGCGAGCTGGGCCACCTGGCCCGCCACATCAACAACCTGGCCAGCGGCCTGGCACAAGCCAGCCACGAGCAGCAACAGGCCATCGCCCAGCTGATCCAGGCCCGCGAGGAAGCGGAACAGGCGAACAAGGCCAAGTCGGACTTCCTGGCGATGATGAGCCACGAGCTGCGCACCCCCATGAACGGGGTGCTGGGCATGCTGCAACTGCTGCAGACCACCGCGCTGAGCGAAGAACAGAGCGAGTACGCGGCCGTGGCCAGCGAGTCCACCGGCCATCTGCTCAAGGTGATCAACGACATCCTCGACTTCTCGCGGATCGAGCGCACGACGCTGGAGCTGGAGCACATCGAGTTCAACCTGGCCGAGCTGCTGGGCAGTTGCACGCAGTCGTTCCAGCATGTCGCCCAGCAGCGCGGATTGCTGCTGCTGGCGCCACTGCCGCCGGGCATGGAACAGTTGCGCGTGGCCGGCGACCCGACCCGCATCCGCCAGGTGCTGGTGAACCTGATCGGCAACGCGCTGAAGTTCACCGAACACGGCAGCGTGCAGATCGAACCGCGCTGGCAGGTACTGGACCGACAACTGATCTGGTTCACCTGTGCGGTGCGCGATACCGGCATCGGTATCGACAGCGAGCACCTGGAAACCATGTTCGTTGCCTTCCAGCAGGCCGACAGTTCTATTTCACGACGTTACGGCGGTACCGGCCTGGGGCTGTCTATCGCCCGCACCCTGACCGAGCGCATGGGCGGCACGCTGCGTGCCGAAAGCCGTGAAGGCAGGGGCTCGACCTTTACCCTGGAAATGCCGCTGGCACTATGCATGCAGCAGAACCCCACGCTGCCTGCGCCCAGGGCCGACAACAGTGACCCTGGCCAGGGCCGGCGCATCCTGCTGGTGGAGGACAACCCGGTGAACCAGGCCGTGACCCAGGCCATGCTGCGCAGCCTGGGGTTCGAGGTGTGCGTGGCCGCCGATGGCGCCCAGGCAGTGGCGCTGGCCAGCCGCCAGCGCTTTGCCGCCACGCTGATGGATTGCCGCCTGCCGGTCATCGACGGCTACGAGGCCACCCGGCGCATCCGCCAGATCCCCCATGCCGCAGCCATGCCGATCATCGCCCTGACTGCCAACGCGCTGCAGGGCGATCGCGAACGCTGCCTGGCCGCCGGCATGAACGACTACCTGACCAAGCCGTTCAAACGCATTGATCTGCAGCAGATTCTGCAACGCTGGCTGCCCGCACAGGCATCTGTGACTGGCGATAAATGCTAAAGTGCGGCAGTCTTACAGACTGAACCGGGCCCTTGCCGGGCTTGTCATAAAAATTTCAGTGCACAAGTGTACATCTTCGTCCCCTGTGCTGTGACTTTCACTACAACGCAATAGTCTATGTGTAGGCTGCCGCCCCAAGCCTGAGGCTTTTGGGTCGGTCGGGAAGATCTACCCCGTGCCGCACGGTGACTATTGAGGAGCTCGCATGACCAAACAAAACGCCTTTACCCGGGAAGACCTGCTGCGCTGCAGTCGCGGTGAGCTGTTCGGCCCAGGTAACGCGCAACTGCCCGCCCCTAACATGCTGATGGTGGATCGCATCACGCACATCAGCCAAGAGGGTGGCAAGTACGGCAAAGGTGAGTTGGTCGCCGAGCTGGATATCAGTCCAGACCTGTGGTTCTTCGCCTGCCATTTCGAAGGCGACCCGGTGATGCCAGGCTGCCTGGGCCTGGATGCCATGTGGCAGCTGGTCGGATTCTTCCTGGGCTGGCAAGGCCTGCCAGGCCGTGGCCGGGCCCTGGGTTCGGGCGAAGTGAAGTTCTTCGGTCAGGTACTGCCGACCGCCAAGAAAGTCACCTATAACATCCACATCAAGCGCGTCCTGAAAGGCAAGCTGAACATGGCCATCGCCGATGGCTCGGTCAGCGTCGACGGCCGCGAGATCTACACCGCCGAAGGCCTTCGGGTCGGTGTATTTACCTCCACTGAAAATTTCTAAGGGTTATTCGCATGCGCCGCGTCGTAATCACAGGTCTGGGCATCGTATCGTGCCTGGGCAATGACAAAGAGACCGTCTCCGAAAACCTGCGTAAAAGCCGTCCGGGCATCCGTTTCAACCCGGAATACAAGGAAATGGGGCTGCGCAGCCAGGTTTCCGGTTCCATCGACCTCAACCTCGAAGAGCTGATCGACCGCAAGGTCTATCGCTTCGTCGGCCACGCAGCCGCCTACGCCTACCTGGCGATGCAGGACGCGATCAAGGACTCGGGCCTGAGCGAAGAGCAGGTGTCCAACCCGCGCACCGGTCTGATCGCCGGTTCCGGCGGCGCCTCGACCCTGAACCAGATGGAAGCGCTGGACATCCTGCGCGAAAAAGGCGTCAAGCGCGTCGGCCCATACCGCGTTACCCGCACCATGAGCAGCACCGTGTCGGCGTGCCTGGCCACCCCGTTCAAGATCAAGGGCCTGAACTACTCCATCGCCTCGGCGTGCGCCACCAGCGCGCACTGCATCGGTACCGCGATGGAACAGATCCAGATGGGCAAGCAGGACGTGGTGTTCGCCGGTGGCGGTGAAGAAGAGCACTGGAGCCAGTCGTTCCTGTTCGACGCCATGGGCGCACTGTCCAGCAAGCGCAACGACACCCCGGAAAAAGCCTCGCGCGCCTACGATGCCGACCGTGACGGTTTCGTCATCGCCGGCGGTGGCGGCATGGTAGTGGTCGAGGAGCTGGAGCACGCTCTGGCCCGTGGCGCGAAGATCTACGCCGAAATCGTTGGCTACGGCGCGACCTCCGACGGTTACGACATGGTTGCCCCAAGTGGCGAAGGCGCAATCCGCTGCATGCAGCAGGCGCTGTCCACCGTCGACACCCCGATCGACTACCTGAACACCCACGGCACCTCGACCCCGGTCGGTGACGTTGCCGAAATGAAGGGTGTGCGTGAAGTGTTCGGCGACAAGGCCCCGGCCATCAGCTCCACCAAGAGCCTGTCGGGCCACTCGCTGGGCGCTGCCGGCGTTCACGAGGCGATCTACTGCATGCTGATGATGGAAGGCAACTTCATTGCCGGCTCCGCCAACATCGACGAGCTGGACCCGGAAGTGGCCGACCTGCCAGTTCTGCGCGAAACCCGCGAAAATGCCAAGATCGACACCGTGATGAGCAACAGCTTCGGTTTCGGCGGCACCAATGCCACCCTGGTGCTCAAGCGCTGGGCTGGCAAGTAAGCAAGGGCTCGCCCCTGCTGTAGAAACGCCCCGACTGGTTCGGGGCGTTTTTGTTTGCGGCTTTCGGGGCAATTGGCCGGCAAGGCCGGCTCCTGCAGGGCACGCGATGCCTGTAGGGGCCGGCCTTGCCGGCCAAAGGCGTTACACCGAAAACCTGCCCACCAGCGTATTGAGCTCGATGGCCAGCTGCGACAACGCCTGGCTCGCCGCGCTGGTCTGGTTGGCCCCCGCCGAGCTCTGCAGCGCCAGGTCGCGGATGTTGGTCAGGTTGCGGTCCACCTCCCGCGCCACCTGTGCCTGCTGCTCGGACGCACTGGCGATCACCAGGTTGCGCTCGTTGATCAGGCTGATGGCCGTGGCAATCTCTTCCAGCGCCGTACCCGCCGCATGCGCGCCATCCAGGGTGCCCTGGGCACGCTGGTTGGTCTGCTGCATGCCCTCCACCGCCCGGTCGGTACCCTCCTGGATGCCACCGATCATCTGTTCGATTTCCCGTGTCGACTGCTGGGTACGATGGGCCAGTGCCCGTACCTCGTCGGCCACCACTGCAAAACCGCGCCCGGCATCCCCCGCCCGCGCCGCCTCGATGGCCGCGTTCAGGGCCAGCAGGTTGGTCTGCTCGGCGATCGAACCGATCACATCCAGCACCTTGGTGATGCCGTGCACCTGCTCGGCCAACTGCCCGACTTCCGCGGCATTGGCGGTAACGCCATCGGCCAGCGCCTCGATCGACGCTACCGTGAGGCGCACCTGCTCGCGCCCCTGACGGGCAATGCGATCGGACTCGGTCGAGGCCTGGGAGGTGGCCACCGCATTGCTCGCCACCTCTTCCACCGCGGCGGTCATCTGGTTCACGGCGGTGGCGGCCTGCTCGATTTCCTGGGTCTGCTGGTGCAGGCCGCGGGTGGCGTCCTCGGTCACTGCGCTGAGCTCTTCGGACGCCGAGGCCAGCTGGTTGGACGAATCGGAAATACGCCCGATGGTGTCGCGCAGGCTCTGCTGCATCTGCTTGAGGGCCGCCTGCAAGCGCGCCGGCTCGTCACTGCCCTCCACGTTGATCTGCGGGGTCAGGTCGCCAGTGGCGACCACCTCGGCCACCTGCAGCGATTGCGCCAGCGGGCGCACGATACTGCGGGTCAGGGTCAGCGCCAGCACCACGGTGAGCACCAGTGCGGCCACCAGCAGGCCGATCACCCACACGCGGGCACGCTCGTACACCGTGCCGGCAAGCTCGGTGGCCATGTTGGCGTGATGGTTGTTGAGGGCGATCAGCTCGTTGAGGGTGGTGGTGAGCTGATCGGCCAGCTGGTTCATCTCACCGTTCACCAGCGCCACCGCCTCCGTTGTCTGGCCCTGCAGGGCCATCTGCGCTACCCGTGCCTGATAGCCCAGGTACTGCTGCTCGAGCTTGAGGTAGCGGTCGAACAGCGCCTGCTCCTCGGGCAATGCAATCAGGGCCTGGTAGCGTTGCTGTTCCTTGCCCAGCTCGCCCTTGATCTGCTCGATGCGTGAATGGGTCTGCTGCTGCGCGGCGTTGTCGCTGTTGAGCAGCAGGCGCAGGGTCAGCGCCCGTATCCGGAACATGTCCTGGCTGATCTGCCCCACCGAGATCACACTGGGCAGCCAGTTGCTGTCGACCTGTTCGGACTGCTGGCGCATGCTGCTCATCTGCAGGAGCGAGAAGGCCCCCAATGCAAACACCAGCAACGCTACCAGACCAAACCCCAGACCTGCCCGCGGCGCAATGTTCAAACGTCTCAAGCTCATCTTCCGGTTCCCTCCAAAAGCGCTGCATCGGTCATGCAGCTGACGTGCTTATTAGAAGGTATCGGCCCTTGAGATTTTTGCGTAAGACGAAAAAGTGATATCAAAACGCCTTGTCATTGCGAGCGCAGGCGGCGCATGCCTCATTGCACGATGAAGCGCTGCTCGGCCAGCAGGCGGTCCCCCTGGAACACCATGAAGTGCCACTGGCCCGGTACCACTTCGTGGTGCTCGGTAAATTCATAGGCCATGACATCCTGCGCGGCCCCCGGTACCAGCTTCTGCACCACCTCGAATTTGTCATGGCGCTGGCCGTCGGGGGTGATCACCCCGGGGGTCAGGTACAGCAGCGTCAAGGGCGTGTCTTCGGCCACCTTGCCTTCAAGGCGATAGCGCAGGCCGAATTTGCTGCCAAGACGGGCCGGCACCCGGTCGGTGTGCTCCAGGGTCTGGTTGGTCTGGGTCAATACCCGTTCACCGGGCTGGAAGTCCTGGTGGCGGGTTTGGAACACGCCGTACTCCACCGGCCCCTGCACCCGCACCTCTGCACCGGCCACCGCACTCACCAGCATCAGCGCGGCCAGGGCGCCCAAACGACTCTTCGACATACTGCTCTCCATCAGGTTGATGGCGGCAGGCTATGGGGCTTGCATGACAGGCTGATGACATCAGCGTGACCTGGGCAGTACCGCGAGAAAGTTGTCCTTGGCCACCTTGTGCGCCACGGCCTCGGGCAAGGCATCCAGAAACCGGTCGAACCCGTGCAGTTGCTCGCCCAGGCTGGCGAAGCGGCCGACCACATCGGAACCGAGCATGAAACGCTCGGGGAAGCGCTCCACCAGCGCAACCCATTCGGGCCGTGGCACGCCCTTGTCGTCCAGCAGGTAGGGTTCGAGCACGCTCCACGACAGGTCGATGTACAGGTTCGAATAACGCTCGAGCATGCGCGTCAGGGTCGGCAGCAGAAAGTCCAGCTGGGTCTGGTGGCGGTGAATCTCCATGCTGGTGCCGGCGTGGGCCCAGATGAAACGGGTATCGGGGTGCTCGCGCAGGGGCTGCTCGATCTCTTCCAGGTACAGCGGGTTGCGTTCGCGCTTGGAGGTGATGTTGGAGTGGATCAGCACCGGCATGTCGTGCCTGGCCGCCAGCTGATAGATGAGGCCCAGCGCCTCGTTGTTGGCCCGTGGCGTGTCGCCGCTGGTCAACGCCGTCAGGTCGTCGTGGCGGGTGAATACTTCTCCGATGCCCTGCCACAGGCCGGGAAACAGCTCGAGCATGCGCTCGATATGGGTGGCCGCGTTCTTGTCCACCGGGTTGAAGCCGGTCAGAAACGGGTGAAAGCGCTGGCGCTGCTGCTCGGGCAACTGTTGCAGCGCCGCTGCCACATAGATGTCGGTGGCGCTGTACCAGTAGGCTGCGGCATCATCGCCGGCGTAGTAGCGCGGGCGCTTGGGCTCGTCTTCATGCCATTTCTTGGCCACCGCCACACCCGAGATCATCGACTGATCGATACGCGCCGCATCCATGGCCTTGAGCAACTCGTCCATGCCGGCGCTTTCCTGAAAGAAATCGACATAATGCAGGTGCGCGTCGCTGTAGCGGTACTCCCGCGCCTGGGCCATGCCCGACAGCGTCACCGACAGCAACAGGCACCCCAGCGTCCTGGCCCACATCGCAATCCCCTTGTGCAATTGACCCAGGGTAGACCTGCCGCCGGGCGCAACGGTTCAGCCCGGGCACCGGGCAGGTTATGCTTCCAATTATTTCCATCGCCCTGGTGCCCCTGATGAACCCTCCCCTGGTAATCCGCCCGCGCGCCGAATCCGTCGAAGGCCAACCCATCCTGCGCCCGCTGCCTTCGGCACGGCGGCGTAGCGTCGGGCCGTTCGTGTTCTTCGATCACATGCTGGCGACCGACTACCCGCCCGGGCGTGGCATGGACATTCGCCAGCACCCGCACATCGGCCTGTCCACCCTCACCTACCTGTTCGAAGGCCAGTTGCAGCACAAGGACAGCCTGGGCTCGGATCAGCGCGTGAGTGCCGGCGAGGTGAGCTGGATGACCGCCGGCAGCGCTGTGGCGCATATCGAGCGCACCCCGCCGGAGCTGCTGGGTCAGCCCAAGCGCCTGCACGGGCTGCAGGTGTGGCTGGCCTCGCCGAAGGATCACGAACAGGGGCCGGGGCACTACAGCCATCACCCGGCGGCCAGCTTGCCGAGCAGCGATGCGCTGGGGGTGAGTATCCGCATGATCGCGGGCACGGGGTTTTGCCTGACCTCGCCAGTGCCGGTGTTGTCAGCGACCCTGTATGCCGAGGTGCGCATGCAGGCGGCGAGCACGCTGCTGATTCCCGCCGAACACGCTGAACGGGCGGTTTATGTACTCGACGGTGAGGCGAGCCTTGATGATCAGCCACTGGAGCCGTGCAGCCTGGTGGTGCTGCCCGAAGGCGAAGCGATGAGCCTGTACGCCGACAGCGAATGCCACCTGGTGATCATTGGCGGCGACGCACTGGACGGGCCGCGGCGGATGAACTGGAACTTCGTCGCCAGTGACCCGGCGCTGATCGAGCAGGCACGGGCACGCTGGGCGGCCGGGGATTGGCCGGTGGTACCGGGCGAGATCGGGCGAATCGAGTTGCCTTGAGATTCACCGGCAAGGCCGGCTCCTACAGAGGCAGGAGCGGGCTTGCCAGCGAAGAGGCCATCAGGCCTGGAACACTTCCCGCAGCAGGGTGTGCATCGCCTGGAACGCGCGCTTGGACGTCCTGGCGTCGTACTTCATCTTGCCTGGCACGTTCGCTGCGGGGTCGGTGAACGAATGCACCGCGCCTCCGTAGCTCACCAGCTGCCAGTCAGCCTTGGCCGCATCCATCTCGGCCTCGAAGGCAGGCAGTTGCTCGCGCGGCACGAGCGGGTCGGCTGCACCGTGCAACACCAGCAACGCTGCCGACACCTTGCCCTCCTGGGCCGGCAGCGGCGTGTCCAGCGTACCGTGGAACGACACCGCAGCGCGCAGACGCTGGTCTTCACGGGCCAGCTCCAGTGCGCAGCAACCGCCGAAGCAGAAGCCGAAGGTGGCCAGCTTGCCCGGCGCAAGCACTGCCTTCGATTGCCCCAGCAACTGATCCAGCGCCGCCTTCATGCGTTTGCGCAGCTCGACCCGATCATTTTTCAGCGGCATCATCGCCGCCCCCGCTTCATCCATGTTGGATGGGCGCAGCGTCTGCCCATACAGGTCAGCCAGCAGCACCACATAGCCCTGGGCCGCCACCTCCCTGGCAATGCGCTCGGCGCCCTCGCCGATGCCCATCCAGTTCGGCGCCATCACCAGGCCCGGCTGTTCCTTGGCGCCGTGGGTATACACCAGGCGGCTTTCGTACACCTTGCCGTCAAGCTTGTACACCAGCGACTCGATCGTCACGTTGCTCATGAACCCCTCCTTGCACAATGAAAAAAGCCCGCCGAAGCGGGCTTTCCTGCAACTGCTTACGCCGACAGTTCGACCAGCAGCTTGTTCAGTCGACGCACATACGCCGCCGGATCCTTGAGGCTGTCGCCCGCCGCCAGGGCGGCCTGATCGAAGAGGATATGCGAGAAGTCGGCGAAACGGTCTTCGCTCTGCTCGTTGTCCAGCTTCTCGATCAGCGGGTGACCCGGGTTGAATTCGAAGATCGGCTTGGAGTCCGGCACCTTCTGCCCGCTGGCTTCGAGGATCTGGCGCATCTGCAGGCCCATGTCCTGTTCACCGATGGCCAGGATCGCCGGCGAATCGGTCAGGCGGTGCGACACGCGCACTTCGCTGACGGTATCGCCCAGCGCGGCTTTCAGACGCTCGACCAGGCCTTCCTTGTCCTTGGCCACTTCTTCCTGAGCCTTCTTGTCCTCCTCGGAGTCCAGCTTGCCCAGGTCCAGGTCGCCACGGGCCACGTCGACGAAGCCCTTGCCGTCGAACTCGCTCAGGTAGCTCATCAGCCACTCGTCGATGCGGTCGGTCAGCAGCAGCACTTCGATGCCTTTCTTGCGGAAGACTTCCAGGTGCGGGCTGTTGCGTACCTGCGCGTAGGACTCGCCGGTGAGGAAATAGATCTTGTCCTGACCTTCCTTGGCACGTGCCAGGTAGTCGGCCAGGGACACGCTCTGCTCGCCGCTGTCGTCATGGGTGGAGGCAAAGCGCAGCAGGCCGGCGATCTTCTCCTTGTTGGCGAAGTCTTCCGCCGGGCCTTCCTTGAGCACCTGGCCGAAGTTCTTCCAGAAGCCCTTGTACTGCTCGGGCTCGTTCTTGGCCAGCTTCTCGAGCATGTCCAGCACGCGCTTGGTCAGCGCCGACTTCATCGAATCGATGATCGGGTCTTTCTGCAGAATCTCGCGCGACACGTTCAGCGACAGGTCGTTGGAGTCGACCACACCCTTGATGAAGCGCAGGTACAAGGGCAGGAACGATTCGGCCTGGTCCATCACGAACACGCGCTGCACGTACAGCTTCAGGCCGCGTGGCGCTTCACGCTGGTACAGGTCGAACGGCGCACGGGCCGGCACGTACAGCAGCGAGGTGTACTCCAGCTTGCCTTCGACCTTGTTGTGGCTCCAGGCCAGCGGGTTTTCGAAATCGTGGCCGATGTGCTTGTAGAACTCCTGGTATTCCTCGTCCTTGATCTCGGTACGCGGACGGGTCCACAGCGCGCTGGCACGGTTGACGGTTTCCCACTCCACGGCCGGCTGCTCTTCGCCTTCGGCGGCAGTCGCTTCCTTGGGCAGTTCGATCGGCAGGGCGATATGGTCGGAGTACTTCTTGATGATGTTGCGCAGGCGCCAGCCATCGGCGAATTCGTCTTCACCTTTTTTCAGGTGCAGCACGATGCGCGTACCGCGCTCGGCCTTGTCCACGGTGGCGACTTCGAACTCGCCCTCGCCCTTGGACGACCAGTGCACGCCCTCGCTCGCCGGAGTACCAGCGCGGCGGCTGTAGACATCGACCTGGTCGGCGACGATGAACGCCGAGTAGAAGCCCACACCGAACTGGCCGATCAGGTGCGAGTCTTTCTTCTGGTCACCGGTGAGGTTCTTCATGAAGTCGGCAGTGCCGGACTTGGCGATGGTGCCCAGGTGGGTGATCACGTCATCGCGGTTCATGCCGATGCCGTTGTCTTCCAGGGTGACGGTGTTGGCCGCCTTGTCGAAGCTCACGCGAATCTTCAGGTCGCTGCCGCCCTCGAGCAGCTCGGGCTTGGCCAGGGCTTCGAAGCGCAGTTTGTCGACGGCGTCGGAGGCGTTGGAAATCAATTCGCGAAGGAAGATTTCCTTGTTCGAGTACAGCGAATGGATCATGAGGTGCAGCAGCTGCTTCACCTCGGTCTGGAAGCCCAGGGTTTCTTTTTGAGTTTCCACACTCATGGTCTTCAACACTCCGATCTGATGGCAGTAGTCACTCGGGCCGACGGCCCCGCGGGGCAGCGTCCGGCCTTTCGTGGCGGGATGAACAGCAGATGGGGGCTGGCATATCTATTTCAAGGGCACGGGCAGTTCTTTGATCTTGAAATGCGCACGGGCCGTGGCGATGGGCTGGTCCGGGTCGCCCTGCCAGGCGGTGATCGCGACGTTGGTCACCCGCCGCCCCTGACGCCACAGCTGGCACCGCGCATAGGTATCGCGGTACAGGCCGGCGCGCAGGTAATCGATGGAAAAGTCGATGATCCTGGGAATGCTCGCGCTTTCGCTGAAAATCAGCAGGTACAGCGCCGCCGACAGTTCCATGAACCCGGCGATCACCCCCCCATGGATCGCCGGCAGCAACGGGTTGCCGATATTGTCGGCACTGGCCGGCAGGCAGAACAGCAGGTCGTCGCCGTCACGGCTGCACTGGATGCCGATCAGGCTGGCGTAGGGGATCAGTTGCAGCAGTGGCGCGTAGTTGCCCTGGGCATGCGCCTGGCGCAGCTGTGCATGCACGTCCGCGGGAATCATTGCGCCACCGCCTTGAGCTGCCGGCCAAAGCCCAGGCCGCCCTTGATGTCCTTGCCCAGGCGCATGTAGGTGCCCACCACCTGGGCAATCGGCTGGTCGGGGTCGTCCTGGTAGGCGCAGCCGCGGATGAAGATCACATCGCGGGTGACCCGGTAGCACTGCGCCTGGCCATACACCGCCTTGTCGGCCTGCCCCGGGTGCATGTAGTCGATGCGCAGGTCCAGGGTCGGGCACACCTCGAACTCGGCCAGGGCGCACAGGGTGGCCATGCCCAGCGCAGTGTCCATTAGGGTGGTGATTGCACCGCCATGGATCGCGCCGCTCTGCGGGTTACCCACGATCTGCGGCGAGTACGGCAGGCACAGCGTGATGCCGTCGGCATCGGCGCGCTCTACGCGCATCTTCAACAACTGGCAATGGCGCAGCGCCGAAAGAAAACGTTCGGCCTGGGCCATCAACGGTGACGGTTCATTCACGGTCAGCTCCTTGTGCAATAACTCAGGTGCTGCATAAGCCTGAGGGAAAGTCTATATGGATCCGGCACTTATATATGTGCAAACGACGCGGAACTTATGTCGCTTACTTGAACTCAGATAATTCAAGCAACTCTATTCCACAAGGAGAAACACCCCATGCGTAAACCCATTGCCTTTGCCGTTATGCTGGCCGCCGCCCTGGGCCTCGCTGCTTGCGATAAAGCCAGCGAAAACAAAGCCCAGGACGCTCAAGAACATGCCGAGCAAGCCCAGAAGAAAATGGACGACGCTCAGGATAAGATGAACGACGCCGCCAAAGAAAACGCCGAAGCCGCCAAAGACAGTGCTGAAGCCGAACAAAAGCGTGCAGAAGAAAACAACCAGGCCGCTCCTGTGACGCCAGCACCAGAAGCCGCCCCGGCAGAACCTGCCAAGTAAGCAACTGCGCTTTAATGAAAAAACCCGACTCAGGTCGGGTTTTTTCATGTCAGGCCAGAAGTTGGCGAAAGGTCGGGCTGAGCATCAGCAACAATGAACAGATCAGCCCGATCGACCAGACCAGGCTGCGCTGCCACGCAAAGTCATACCAATACAGCGGCAGGTAGATGATCCGCGCGATCACGAAGATGATCGCCAGGGTATCGATCAGAAAACCCTGGGTCTGGGTGGTGTGCGCCATCAATACACCTACGGCGAACAACATGAATGCTTCGAAACTGTTCTGGTGCGCCGCCACCGCCCGGGCGCCCATGCCGGTCAGTTGCGCCTGCTGGCTGCGCGGCAGGTGGTTGTCGTAGCTGCCCTGTTGCTTCATCGCACGCGCCACCGGCACCCGCGCCACATAGATCAGCAGTGCGCTGATCAACACACACCAGAACGGAATACTCATGCGACCGGTTCCTTGTTCGGCTCAGGCAATGGCGCCTCTGTAGGGGTATAGACCATCACGTCGAGCACGTCGGAATGAAACTCGCGGCGGTACAGCACCAGTACTACCCCGGTGCTCATCAGCACCAGCAGCCAGGGGCTGATGAACCAGCTGAGCAAGGCCATGCCGAAATAGTACGAGCGCAGCCCGAAGTTGAACTGGTTGGCCGCCAGCGAGATCACCCGCGCCCCGCGCAAAGCGAAGGCCTTGCGCTCCTGCTCGCTGACCTGACGCTCGCCGATCATCGGTGCCGAGCCCACCAGCACGGCGGCGAAATTGTATTGGCGCATGCACCAGCTGAAGGTGAAGAAGGCGTACACGAACACCATCGCCAGGCACAACAGTTTGATTTCGGACATGCCCTGGGATGTCTGCTGTACCAGCGGCAGGTCGGCCAGCAGCGACCAGGCGCGGTCCGAGGCGCCCAGCACGGTGAGGATACCGGCCAGGATGATCAGGGTGCTGGAGGCGAAGAACGATGCGTTGCGCTCCAGGTTGCCGATCACGCTGGCGTCGGCGATGCGGTTGTCGCGCAGCAGCATGCGGCGCATCCAGTCCTCGCGGTACAGGTGCATGACGCTGGCCAGGCAGGCGGTATCACGGGCCTTCCAGCTGGCGTAGCGGGTGTAGCCACCCCAGCAGGCAACGAACCAGCAGGCGGCAAACAGGTTGATCAGGTTGTTCTGGATGAAGCTCATGGCGCTCCCGAAGAAATGGCACAGGATGGTGCATTGTCCGCCTTTCGACGCTGCCAGCGGCAAAAAGACACGTGGCCCCGAGACGAAAAAGCCCCGCATCCGAATGGATGCGGGGCTCTTCAGAGGCTGGCCCGGCAGGCGATCATGGCTTGTGGCCCTCGCCTGCCGCGGCCGGCACTCAGGCGACCGCTTCGCGCGGCTTGCCGAGCATGCGGTCAAGCACCACGGCAACAGCCAGCATCGCCACCGAAGGCACCAGCCAGGCCAGGCCCTGCTCGCTCAGCGGCAGGTGCGCCAGCGACTCCGGCAGCCAGCCAGCGAGGTTGGCGCCCTTGAGCGCGTCGATCACGCCGAACAGCAGCGACACCGCCATGACCGGGGCCATGATGCGGGTCTGGGAGTTCCACAGGTTGCCGCAGAAACTCAGCGCCACCAGCACGATGCAGGGCGGGTAGATTGCCGTGAGCACCGGGATCGAGAACGCGATCAGCTTGGTCAGGCCCAGGTTCGACACCACCAGCGAGAAGCCGGCCAGCAGCACCACCAGCATACGGTACGACAACGGCAGTACCTGGCTGAAGTACTCGGCGCAGGCGCAGGTCAGGCCCACGGCGGTGACCAGGCAGGCCAGCGCGATCAGTACAGCCAGGAAGCCACTGCCCAGCGAACCGAAAGTGTGCTGTACATAGGCATGCAGCACCGCCGCGCCATTGCTCGCACCGGCGGCGATCTCGTGGCTGCCCGCACCCAGGCGGAACAGGCTGATGTACACCAGCGCCAGGCCGACACCGGCAATCAGGCCGGCGATGATGGCATAGCGGGTGATCAGTTGCGGCGAGTCGACGCCACGCGAGCGGATCGCGTTGACGATGACGATACCGAACACCAGCGCGCCCAGGGTATCCATGGTCAGGTAGCCATTGATGAAGCCCTGGGAGAACGGCGCGGCGACATATTCAGGTTGCGCCACCCCCATGGTGCCGGCCGGCAGCATGAACGCGGCGATGCCCAGCGCGGCCAGCGCGATGATCTTCAGCGGGGCCAGGAAGCGCCCGACAGTATCGAGCAGCTTGCCCGGGTACATGGACACGGCCAGCACCACGGCAAAGTACACCAGGCTATAGATGAACAACGCGGTCGGGCTCTCGCCAGTCAGCGGTGCAACACCTACCTCGAAGGACACGGTCGCGGTACGCGGGGTGGCGAACAGCGGGCCTACGGCCAGGTACGCGGCAGCCGCCAGCAGGCCACCGGCCACCTTGCCGATCGGGCTGCTCAGCGCGTCCATGCCGCCACCGACCTTGGCCAGTGCCACCACGGTGATCACGGGCAGGCCCACGGCAGTGACCAGAAAGCCCAGGGCGGCCAACCAGACGTAGGGGCCCGATTGCAGGCCGACGATAGGCGGGAAAATGATGTTGCCTGCGCCCACGAATAACGCGAACGTCATAAAACCAAGCGCCAGGATGTCCTGGCCTTTCAAGACTTTCATTAAGGAAATACCACACTTCTGAAATCGGGATTTAGAGAGGGACTTCCCCTTGGGTGAGGGAAATGCTGCCTGCCCGGATGGAGCAGACCCGTTTAGCGTGTAGCTCCCTTTTGGGGTGCTGGCACAAAATGAGGGCACAGGTTAACGAATCTGGCCGCAAAACGCACTGCCAGAGGGGTGCTTGTCCGATGAGCGAATATGCATGTCGCGTGGATGACCGACTTTTATGCAAGAACGCGCTGTCTGCTTCGCCGGCAAGGCCGGCCCCTACAGGGGGCAGCGTTGTACACCAGAAAGCACAAAGGCCACCCGAGGGTGGCCTTTGCCGAAGCGTGGAAGGTCAGCCGCAGCTTACTTCTTCACTTCCCAACCGGTCAGCTCGGCCAGGGCCTTGCCGATGTCGGCCAGCGAACGCACGGTTTTTACACCGGCGTCCTGCAGGGCTGCGAACTTCTCGTCTGCAGTACCCTTGCCGCCCGAAATGATGGCGCCAGCATGGCCCATGCGCTTGCCCGCTGGGGCAGTCACACCGGCGATGTAAGAAACCACTGGCTTGGTGACGTTTGCCTTGATGTAGGCAGCCGCTTCTTCTTCAGCCGAACCGCCGATCTCGCCGATCATCACGATCGCCTCGGTCTTCGGGTCTTCCTGGAACAGCTTCAGGATGTCGATGAAGTTCGAACCCGGGATCGGGTCGCCACCGATACCGACGCAGGTGGACTGACCGAAACCGGCGTCAGTGGTCTGCTTCACGGCTTCATAGGTCAGGGTGCCGGAACGCGACACGATACCGACCTTGCCTGGCAAGTGGATGTGACCTGGCATGATGCCGATCTTGCACTCGCCCGGGGTGATGACGCCTGGGCAGTTAGGGCCGATCAGGGTAACACCCAGCTCGTCGCACTTGACCTTGGCATCGAGCATGTCCAGGGTAGGAATGCCTTCGGTGATGCACACGATCAGCTTGATGCCGCCGAACGCTGCTTCCAGGATCGAGTCCTTGCAGAAAGGAGCCGGTACGTAGATGACCGACGCGTCGGCGCCGGTAGCAGCTACTGCTTCTTTCACGGTGTTGAACACCGGCAGGCCCAGGTGAGTGGTGCCGCCTTTGCCTGGGGTCACGCCGCCAACCATCTTGGTGCCGTAGGCGATGGCTTGCTCGGAGTGGAAGGTACCCTGCGAGCCGGTGAAGCCCTGGCAGATGACTTTGGTGTCTTTATTGATCAGGACGCTCATTACTTGCCCTCCGCAGCTTTGACAACTTGTTGAGCAGCGTCGGTCAGGCTGGTTGCCGCAATGATGTTCAAACCGCTTTCTGCCAGTACTTTGGCGCCCAGTTCAGCGTTGTTGCCTTCCAGACGAACAACAACCGGCACTTTAACGCCAACTTCTTTCACTGCACCGATGATGCCTTCGGCAATCATGTCGCAACGAACGATGCCGCCGAAGATGTTGACCAGTACGGCCGCGACATTGCTGTCGGACAGGATGATCTTGAACGCTTCGGTCACGCGCTCTTTGGTAGCGCCACCACCTACGTCGAGGAAGTTGGCTGGCTTGCCGCCGTGCAGGTTGACGATGTCCATGGTACCCATGGCCAGGCCGGCACCGTTGACCATGCAGCCGATGTTGCCTTCCAGGGCCACGTAGTTCAGCTCGAAGCTGGCAGCGTGGGCTTCACGAGGATCGTCCTGCGACGGGTCGTGGAAGGTTTTCAGCTTGGGCTGACGGTACATGGCGTTGGCGTCGATGTTGATCTTGGCATCGAGGCAGTGCAGATCGCCGTCGGCCTTGATCACCAGCGGGTTCACTTCCAGCAGTGCCAGGTCGTGCTCTTTGAACAGCTTGGCCAGACCGACGAAGATCTTGGCGAACTGAGCAACCTGCTTGCCTTCCAGACCCAGCTGGAATGCCAGCTCGCGACCCTGGAATGGCTGAGCGCCAACCAGTGGATCGATAGTGGCCTTGATGATTTTTTCCGGAGTGTCGTGAGCGACTTTCTCGATGTCCACGCCACCTTCGGTGGAGGCCATGAACACGATACGACGGCTCGAACGGTCAACGACAGCGCCCAGGTACAGCTCTTTAGCGATATCAGTGCACGATTCAACCAGGATCTTGGTGACTGGCTGACCATTGGCATCGGTCTGGTAGGTAACCAGACGCTTGCCCAACCACTGGGCAGCGAACGCCTTGGCGTCTTCTTTGCTGCGAACCAGCTTTACGCCGCCCGCTTTACCGCGACCACCGGCGTGAACCTGGGCTTTTACAACCCACTCGGTGCCACCGATCTTGTCGCAGGCTTCTGCTGCAGCTTCAGGGGTGTCGACTGCGAAACCCTTGGAAACTGGCAGGCCGTATTCAGCGAACAGCTGCTTACCCTGATACTCGTGAAGATTCATGCTTTTTACCGTCTTCGTTAGGTACTGCGCTTCGGCGCTGCGCTCCTGTGGAGTGCCGCGCCACCTGTGACCGCTTGCCCCCGGTATGCTCCGGGAGTTCGAGTCCGGCGGACTTTCCGCGGTGAGCCATGCACGCAAGACTCACGACGGGCCGTCCGCCGTGGTTTCTTATTGTTTAACGCTTCTTGCGGTTGGCTACGTGGATGGCACCGCCATTCACGGCCAGAGCGGCTTCGTGCAGCGCTTCAGACAAGGTCGGATGGGAGAAGACCATCATGCCCAGGTCTTCGGCGCTGGAGCCGAATTCCATTGCGATTGCACCCTGCTGCACCAGTTCGGCAGCGCTTGGGCCAATGACGTGTACACCCAGAACGCGGTCGGTCTTGGCATCGGCGATGACCTTGACGAAACCACCGGTGTCGTTGGCCGCCATCGCACGGCCGCTGGCCGCGAACGGGAAGGTGCCCACGTTAACCTCAACGCCTTCAGCCTTCAAGGCTTGCTCGGTTTTACCGACCCAGGCCATTTCCGGGTGGGTGTAGATAACCGATGGGATCAGGTCGTAGTTCATCTGGGCCTTGTGGCCCTTGATGCGCTCGACGACCATGATGCCCTCTTCCGAGGCCTTGTGCGCCAGCATCATGCCACGTACCACGTCACCGATGGCGTAGACGCCCGGTACGCTGGTAGCGCAGTAGTCGTCAACGAACACGAAACCGCGCTCGTCGATGGTCACGCCGCTGTCGGCAGCCAGCAGGTCGGTGGTCACAGGGCGACGGCCGACTGCAACGATCAGCCTGTCGAAGGTGATCTTCTGCTCGCCGTTGGCGTCGGTGTAGGTCACTTCGACTTCGTCGCCGTTGACCTTCGAGCCGGTCACGCGAGCGCCCAGCTTGATGTCCAGACCTTGCTTGGTCAGGGTCTTCAGGCCTTCCTTGGCAACAGCGGTGTCGGCTGCCATCAGGAAGGTGTCCAGGGCTTCGAGCACGGTCACCTGGGCACCCAGGCGCGACCATACCGAACCCAGCTCCAGGCCGATGACGCCGGCGCCGATCACGCCCAGGCGTTTTGGCACGGTCTGGAATTCCAGGGCGCCGGTGGAGTCGACGATGACTTTCTGGTCGACCGGAGCCGGCGGAATGTCGATCGGACGCGAACCGGAGGCCAGGATCACGTTCTCGGCTTCGATGATTTCGGTGCTGCCGTCAGGCTTGGTGACTTCGACTTTCTTGCCGGCCAGCAGTTTGCCGTGGCCCTGGATCGAAGTGACGCCGTTGGCCTTGAACAGGGTGGCAACGCCGCCGGTCAGGTTCTTGACGATGCCAGCCTTGCGGCCAACCATCGCCGCCACGTCCATCTTCACTTCGCCAGTGGAGATGCCGTGCACGTTGAAGCTCTCTTTGGCTTCCTTGTACTTCCAGGAGCTGTCCAGCAGCGCCTTGGACGGAATGCAACCCACGTTCAGGCAGGTACCGCCGAGGGCCAGTTTGCCTTCGCCGTCAACGTACTTCTCGATACAGGCAGTGCTCAGGCCGAGCTGGGCAGCCTTGATCGCGGCTACATAGCCGCCAGGACCTGCACCAATCACTACCACGTCGAATTTCTGGGTCATAAAAGATTCCTTTTAGCGTCAAGCGGCAAGCTGCAGGCGGCAAGGCGAACACGCTTCTGCTCGAAGCTTGTCGCTTGCAGCCTGCAGCTGTTTATCAGATGTCCAGCAGCAGACGAGCCGGGTCTTCCAGCAGGTTCTTGATGGTCACCAGGAACGTCACGGCTTCTTTGCCATCGATCAGGCGGTGATCGTAGGACAGTGCCAGGTACATCATCGGACGGATCACGACCTGGCCGTTGACGGCCATCGGACGCTGGATGATGTTGTGCATGCCCAGGATTGCAGCCTGCGGCGGGTTGACGATCGGGGTCGACATCATCGAACCGAAGGTACCACCGTTGGTGATGGTGAAGGTACCGCCGGTCATCTCGTCGATCGACAGTTTGCCGTCACGGGCCTTCTTGCCGAAGGTGGCGATGCCGCCTTCGATTTCGGCCAGGCTCATCTGCTCGGCGTTACGCAGTACCGGTACCACCAGGCCGCGGTCGCTGGACACGGCAACACCGATGTCGGCGTAGCCGTGGTAGACGATGTCGCTGCCGTCGATCGAGGCGTTGACGGCCGGGAAGCGTTTCAGCGCTTCGGTGGCAGCCTTGACGAAGAACGACATGAAGCCCAGGCGCACGCCGTTGTGGGACTTCTCGAACAGGTCCTTGTACTTCGAACGCAGTGCCATGACTTCGGTCATGTCGACTTCGTTGAAGGTGGTCAGCATCGCCATGTTCGACTGTGCTTCGACCAGACGCTTGGCCACGGTGGCACGCACGCGGGTCATCGGCACACGCTTCTCGGTACGGTCGCCAGTGGCGACAACCGGGGCAGCGGCAGCAGCGGCCGGCTTGGCAGCAGCGGCAGCCGGAGCGGCCTTCTTGTTGGCGACGGCAGCGACGACGTCTTCCTTGGTGATGCGACCGCCTTTACCGGTGCCAGCGACGCTGGCCAGGTCGATGGCGTTTTCTTCGGCCAGCTTGCGTGCGGCAGGCGCAGCAATCGGGTCGTCTTCGCCAGCGTCGGCCGGAGCAGCAGCCTGGGCAGGTGCGGCGGCAGCGGCGGCCGGAGCAGCAGCTGGTGCAGCGCCTTCATTGATCGAACCCAGCACTTCGTCGGACAGCACGGTCTCGCCTTCGCCCTTGACGATGTCGCCCAGCACGCCATCGGCGGTGGCCAGCACTTCCAGGACGACCTTGTCGGTCTCGATGTCGACGATCAGCTCGTCACGCTTGACGGCTTCGCCCGGTTTCTTGTGCCAGGTGGCAACGGTGCCATCGGCAACCGATTCCGGGAAAGTAGGGGCTTTGATCTCGATAGCCATTATCAGTGGTTCCTTAAATTCGGTTTCTGGTGCGCGATGGCATTAAACGGTGAAGGCAGCTTGCAGCAGTTTTTCCTGCTGTTCGGCGTGCATCGAAGCGTAACCACAGGCAGGTGCTGCCGAGGCGTCACGACCGGCGTACTCAAGGACCAGGTCCTTGTTGTGACGGCTCAGGATGCGACGCATGTGGTGCTGGCTGCTGTACCACGCGCCCTGGTTCATCGGCTCTTCCTGACACCACACCACGTCCTTCAGACCGGTGTAAGGCGCAAGGATTTCAACCAGATCGTCTTCAGGGAACGGATACAGTTGCTCGATACGCACGATAGCGATGTCTTCACGACCTTCGGCACGGCGTTTTTCCAGCAGATCGTAGTAGACCTTGCCGCTGCACAGCACCAGGCGCGTCACCTTGGCCGGATCGAGGCTGTCGATTTCCGGAATGACGGTCTGGAACGAGCCTTCGGCCAGTTCTTCCAGGGTCGAGATGGCCAGCTTGTGGCGCAGCAGCGACTTGGGTGTCAGCACGATCAGCGGCTTGCGCAGCGGACGGATGACCTGACGACGCAGCAGGTGGTAGATCTGAGCCGGCGTGGTAGGTACGCAGACCTGAACGTTGTGCTCGGCACACAGTTGCAGGTAACGCTCCAGACGCGCCGAGGAGTGCTCAGGCCCCTGCCCTTCATAACCGTGTGGCAGCAGCATGGTCAGACCGCACAGACGGCCCCACTTGTGCTCGCCGCTGGTGATGAACTGGTCGACAACCACCTGGGCACCGTTGGCGAAGTCGCCGAACTGGGCTTCCCAGATCACCAGCGCATTGGGCTGGGTGGTCGAGTAGCCGTATTCGAACGCCAGTACCGCCTCTTCGGACAGGAACGAATCGTACAGGTCGAAACGTGGCTGGCCCGGGAACAGGTTCTGCAGCGGGATATAGGTGCTGGCGTCCTTCTGGTTGTGCAACACCGCATGGCGGTGAGAGAAGGTGCCGCGACCGATATCCTGACCCGTCATGCGGATCGGGTGACCTTCGAAGGCCAGGGTGGCGTACGCCATGGTTTCGGCGTAACCCCAGTTGATCGGCAAGCCACCGGCCTGCATCTTCTGGCGATCTTCGTAGATCTTCGACACCTGGCGCTGAACCACGAAGCCTTCCGGCAGCTCCAGCAACTTGGCCGAGAGCTCCTGCAGGGTCTTGAGGTCGAAGCGGGTGTCGTGACGCGCGGTCCAGGCGTGGCCCAGGTATGGACGCCAGTCGACGAACAGCTCCTTGTTCGGCTCCTTGACCAGGCTTTTCACAACATGCAGGCCGTTGTCCAGCGCATTGCGGTACTCGTCGACCTTGGCCTGGACGCGCTCGGCATCCAGACGACCGGCCTGGGTCAGCGCATCGGCGTACAGCTCACGGGTGGTGCGCTGCTTGCTGATCTGCTGGTACATCAGCGGCTGGGTGCCGTTCGGCTCGTCGGCCTCGTTGTGGCCGCGACGACGGTAGCAGACCAGGTCGATGACCACGTCACGC
Source organism: Pseudomonas sp. 8209 (assembly GCF_028682105.1). Taxonomy (NCBI): domain Bacteria; kingdom Pseudomonadati; phylum Pseudomonadota; class Gammaproteobacteria; order Pseudomonadales; family Pseudomonadaceae; genus Pseudomonas; species Pseudomonas sp. 8209. The sequence continues at coordinate 34,026 of NZ_JANIAH010000012.1, read as the reverse complement.
TTGAACTGCATGCGGTAGTCGACCGCCAGCTGGGTCACGAACAGCACCGCTTCCGGATCGTCGCCGTTGACGTGCAGGATCGGCGCCTGGATCATCTTGGCGACGTCGGTGCAGTACTCGGTGGAACGCGAGTCCAGCGGGTTGCTGATGGTGAAACCAACCTGGTTGTTGATCACGATGTGCACGGTGCCGCCGGTCTTGAAACCGCGGGTCTGCGACATCTGGAAGGTTTCCATGACCACGCCCTGGCCAGCGAAGGCCGCGTCGCCGTGGATCGAGATCGGCAGTACCTTGTCGCCAACGCTGTCGTTGCGGCGGTCCTGACGGGCACGCACCGAACCTTCCACCACTGGCGAGACGATTTCCAGGTGCGAAGGGTTGAACGCCATGGCCAGGTGAACTTCACCGCCGGCGGTCATCACGTTGGACGAGAAGCCCTGGTGATACTTCACGTCACCGGAACCCAGCTCGACCTTCTTCTTGCCTTCGAACTCGTCGAACAGCTCGCGCGGGTTCTTGCCGAAGGTGTTGACCAGTACGTTCAGGCGACCACGGTGGGCCATGCCGATCACGACTTCCTTGGTGCCATAGGAACCGGAGCGCTGGATCAGCTCGTCCAGCATCGGAATCAGGCTTTCGCCGCCTTCCAGGCCGAAACGTTTGGTGCCCGGGTATTTGGTACCCAGGTATTTCTCCAGGCCTTCTGCCGCGGTAACGCGCTCGAGCAGGTGGCTCTGGATGTCTGCGGAAAATTCAGGACGCCCACGCACGCTCTCCAGACGCTGCTGGAACCAGCTGCGCTGCTCGGAGTCGACGATGTGGGTGAACTCGGCGCCGATGGTGCGGCAATATGTCTGCTGCAACGCCTCGAAGATTTCGCGTAGGCTCGCTTCCTCTTTGCCGATGAACAGGTCGCCGGCACGGAAGGTCGTATCAAGATCGGCATTGGTCAAGCCGTAATGATTGATCGACAGGTCTACTGGCGCAGGGCGCTGCCACAACCCCAGGGGGTCGAGCTTCGCGGCTTGGTGGCCGCGCATACGGTAGGCCTGGATCAGTCGCAGCACTTCAACCTGCTTCTTCTCGTGTTCACTGCTCACGCTACCGGCGGAAACCGGTTGGGCGCGGCGCTGGTTCTTTGCCAGCAGTACGAAATGGTCGCGGATCGTCGAGTGCGATACATCGGTGGCAGTGCTGCCTTCGGCGGGCAACTTCTGAAAGTAAGTGCGCCACTCTTCTGGCACAGCGTTAGGGTCGTGCAGGTAGAGCTCGTAGAGCTCTTCCACATAGGCAGCGTTACCACCTGAAAGGTGGGCGCTGTTCCACATGCGCTGCATCACGCTTTCTTGCATGCTTGGTCACCCTCGGTTAGGGGCCTCGATCGGCAAGAACCACAGCAAGCTGAGTTGAGTCCGTATGCAGCGACTGAACCAAGCCACCGAGAGTTCCGCAGATTTACCGGGTACCAGCCCGGACGCCCCTGCTGGTCTCATATCTTCATAGGTAAAAGCTCGGGCTTTTGGCCTTTGCTCAAGTTGCACCTCGGTGCGGGCAAGGGCCCGCACTTCGGTGTGCTACGGGTACAACACTTTTGAATCAGGTGCCGCTTTGCAGCAGCATGTTACGTACGTGGCCGATTGCCTTGGTCGGGTTCAGACCTTTGGGGCAAACGTTTACGCAGTTCATGATCCCGCGGCAGCGGAATACGCTGAACGGGTCATCCAGGGACGCCAGGCGCTCCTGGGTCTTGGTGTCACGGCTATCGGCCAGGAAGCGATAAGCTTGAAGCAGAGCGGCCGGGCCCAGGAACTTGTCCGGGTTCCACCAGAACGACGGGCAGGAAGTCGAGCAGCAAGCGCACAGGATGCACTCGTACAGACCGTCCAGCTTCTCGCGTTCTTCCGGGGACTGCAGGCGTTCGATCGCCGGCGCCGGGGTATCGTTCTGCAGGAACGGCTTCACCTTCTCGTACTGCTTGTAGAAGATGCTCATATCAACGACCAGGTCACGGATGACCGGCAGGCCGGGCAGCGGACGCACGACCAGCTTGTTCTTCTTCACCACCGCCGACAGCGGGGTGATGCAGGCCAGGCCGTTCTTGCCGTTGATGTTCATGCCATCGGAACCGCACACGCCTTCGCGGCACGAACGACGATAGGAGAAGCCTTCGTCCTGTTCCTTGATCAGTGCCAGCACATCCAGAACCATCAGGTCCTTGCCGCCGGTATCGACTTCGAACACCTGGGTCTTAGGTGCCGAGTCGGTGTCGGGGTTGTAGCGATAAACTTCGACTTTCAACATAGTGGCCACCCTTAGTAAGTCCGGACTTTAGGCTCGAACGTCGGAACGGTTTTCGGCGAGAAGTTGACTGCACGCTTGGCAACCCGCTTTTCACCCGGGAAGTACAGGGTGTGGCACAGCCAGTTTTCGTCGTCACGGTCTTCGAAGTCTTCACGGGCGTGGGCACCGCGGGACTCTTTGCGCACTTCAGCAGCGATTGCAGTGGCTTCAGCGACTTCCAGCAGGTTCTGCAGCTCCAGCGCTTCGATACGCGCGGTGTTGAAGGCCTGGGACTTGTCGTTGATCTTGACGTTGGCGATACGCTCGCGCAGGCCAGCCAGCTGTTCGATACCCTTCTGCATGTATTCGCCGGTGCGGAATACGCCGAAGTAGTTCTGCATGCAGCTTTGCAGCTCGCGACGCAGGGTTGCCACGTCTTCGCCGTCGGTACGCTCGTTGAGCTTGTTCAGACGGTTCAGCGCGACTTCCACGTCGGTGTCGCTGGCGTCGCGGTATTCGATACCGTCGCTCAGGGCCTTTTCCAGGTGCAGGCCGGCCGCACGGCCGAACACCACCAGGTCGAGCAGCGAGTTGCCGCCCAGGCGGTTGGCGCCGTGAACCGATACGCAAGCCACTTCACCGACCGCGAACAGCCCTTCGATGATGGTGTCTTCGCCGTCGGCGTTCTGCGAGATCGCCTGGCCATGAATGTTGGTGGCAACGCCGCCCATCATGTAGTGGCAGGTTGGAACGACGGGTACGGGTGCAACGACCGGGTCGACGTGCGCGAAGGTCTTGGACAGCTCGCAGATGCCTGGCAGGCGGCTGTGCAGCACTTCCTCGCCCAGGTGGTCGAGCTTGAGCATCACGTGGTCGCCGTTCGGGCCACAGCCGTTGCCGGCGATGATCTCTTTGACCATGGAACGGGCCACAACGTCGCGACCGGCGAGGTCCTTGGCGTTTGGCGCGTAGCGCTCCATGAAACGCTCGCCGTGCTTGTTGATCAGGTAACCACCTTCACCACGGCAGCCTTCGGTAACCAGTACACCTGCGCCGGCGATGCCGGTCGGGTGGAACTGCCACATCTCGATGTCCTGCACCGGCACGCCGGCACGCAGGGCCATGCCGATACCGTCGCCGGTATTGATCAGGGCGTTGGTGGTGGAGGCGTAGATACGCCCTGCACCGCCGGTGGCCAGTACGGTGGCCTTGGCGCGAATGTAGACGGTCTCGCCGGTTTCGATGCAGATCGCGATCACGCCGACGAAGGCGCCGTCCTGGTTCTTGACCAGGTCAACCGCGTACCACTCGTTGAGGAAGGTGGTGCCGGCTTTCAGGTTGCCCTGATAGAGGGTGTGCAGCAGCGCGTGACCGGTACGGTCGGAAGCGGCGCAGGTACGGGCGGCCTGGCCACCTTTACCGTAGTCCTTGGACTGGCCACCGAACGGACGCTGGTAGATACGGCCGGTTTCGGTACGCGAGAACGGCAGACCCATGTGGTCCAGCTCGAACACCGCAGCCGGGCCTTCCTGACACATGTATTCGATAGCGTCCTGGTCACCGATGTAGTCGGAACCCTTGACGGTATCGTACATGTGCCAGCGCCAGTCATCGTTCGGGTCGGCCGAAGCGATGGCGCAGGTGATGCCACCCTGGGCCGATACGGTGTGCGAACGGGTCGGGAACACCTTGGTGATCACGGCGGTCTTGTGGCCGCCTTGAGCCAGCTGCAGCGCAGCGCGCATGCCGGCACCGCCACCACCAATGATGATGGCGTCGAAGGAAATCGTTGGAATGTTAGCCATGAATCAGATACCCCAGAGAATCTGCACACCCCAGACGAAGTACGCGAACATCGCGACACCACATACCGCCTGGAACAGGAAACGAACTGCAGTCGCCGACTTGCCCAGCGCCATCGGCGTCAGGTAGTCGGTGGCAATGGTCCACATGCCGACCCAGGCGTGAGCGCCCAGGGCAACGAGGGCCAGCAGACTGAAGATCCGCATCGCGTTATGGGAGAACAGGGCGTGCCACTGGGCATAGTCGATGCCAGGGTGCGCCACCAGGTAGCCGATCAGAAAAATGAAGTAAGCCGCGAGAACGACCGCAGAAACGCGCTGCGCCATCCAGTCATAGAGGCCCGAACGCGACAGGTTCGTGACATTAGTTACCATATCCAAACTCCCGCCAGAACGATCACCACCACGGAAATGGCGATAACGATTTTCGAGCCCAGTTTGCCGCCTTCCAGCGTCTCACCGATGCCCATGTCCATAATCAGATGGCGCACACCGGCAACCAGGTGATACAGCAAGGCGGACAGAAGGCCCCACGCCACGAATTTGGCCAGCGGACTGGTCAGGCATGCCTTCACCTCGGCAAAACCTTCCTCGGAACTCAGGGATTGGCTCAATGCGTACAGCATGATGCCCAGGCCCAGAAAGAGGATGATGCCGGAAACACGGTGAAGAAATGACGTAACGCCGGTAATGGGGAGTTTGATGGTCCTTAGGTCTAGGTTTACAGGTCGTTGGCTTTTCACGGCTTTTTTCACACTGAAGAGCCCCTAGCAAGCAGGGCAAAGTTGTTGGTAAGTGTACTGGTCAGGTACCCACCACCCAGGGAGTGACGACCCCAGAAAAGCGGGCTTTAAAGCCCCTGGCGGTCGGGTGCCGAGTATAGACAGTTAGGCTACTAATGACAACGTGAAGCCCTAGCCCAAATAGCGCATTGCCTTTGGCGAACAAAAGGCGTAAACGGGCCGCAATTTCGCGGAAAAACAGCGCCCAAAGCCCTTTACAACCGTGCTTTAGGCAAATTGACATTCGAATTTATCTCACTATAGTGGTGCGGGCCCTGCGTGGGGGGTCTGTCTGATGATTTCAAGCATTAATAGGAGGCCACATGGCTGACAAAAAAGCGCAGTTGGTCATCGAGGGCGCAGCCCCCGTCGAGCTGCCCATTTTAACCGGCACCGTTGGTCCCGATGTTATCGACGTTAGAGGGTTGGGGGCCACGGGTCACTTCACTTTCGACCCTGGTTTCATGGCGACCGCATCGTGCGAGTCCAAGATCACCTACATTGACGGCGACAAGGGCATCCTGCTGCATCGCGGCTACCCGATCGAACAGCTCGCCGAGCAATCCGACTACCTGGAAACCTGCTACCTGCTGCTCAACGGCGAACTGCCGAATGCCGAGCAGAAGGCTCAGTTCGTCAGCACCGTCAAAAATCACACCATGGTGCACGAGCAGTTGAAGTCGTTCTTCAACGGCTTCCGCCGCGACGCCCACCCGATGGCCGTCATGTGCGGCGTGGTTGGCGCCCTGTCGGCGTTCTATCACGACTCGCTGGACATCAATAACCCGCAGCACCGGGAAATCTCGGCCGTGCGCCTGGTCGCCAAGATGCCGACCCTGGCCGCGATGGTCTACAAGTACTCCATGGGCCAGCCCATGATGTACCCGCGCAACGACCTGACCTACGCCGAAAACTTCCTGCACATGATGTTCAACACCCCGTGCGAGATCAAACCGATCAGCCCGGTGCTGGCCAAGGCAATGGACCGGATCTTCATCCTCCACGCCGACCACGAACAGAATGCGTCGACCTCCACCGTACGCCTGGCGGGCTCCTCGGGCGCCAATCCGTTCGCCTGCATCGCTGCCGGCATCGCTGCACTGTGGGGCCCTGCCCACGGCGGCGCCAACGAAGCCGTGCTGACCATGCTCGACGAAATTGGCGATGTCTCGAACATCGACACCTTCATCGCCAAGGCCAAGGACAAGAACGACCCGTTCAAGCTGATGGGCTTCGGTCACCGCGTCTACAAGAACCGCGACCCGCGTGCCACCGTGATGAAGCAGACCTGCGACGAAGTGCTGCGCGAGCTGGGCATCACCAACGATCCGCAGCTGGAACTGGCCATGCGCCTGGAAGAGATCGCCCTGACCGATCCGTACTTCATCGAGCGCTCGCTGTACCCGAACGTCGACTTCTACTCGGGGATCATCCTCAAGGCGATCGGCATCCCTACCAGCATGTTCACCGTGATCTTCGCCCTGGCGCGGACCGTCGGCTGGATCTCGCACTGGAAGGAAATGCTCTCCAGCCCGTACAAGATTGGCCGTCCGCGCCAGCTGTACACCGGCTACGAGTCGCGTGACATCGTCAAACTGGAAGACCGCAAGTAAGCCAAACGGCTCGCCTGCAACAACAAGAAAGGCTGCCCTCGGGCAGCCTTTTTTGTTGCGTAACGCTTCATGCAGGAGGAGCAAGCCTTGGCGACCCCTACAGTTGAGGCATATTCCAGCCAACCATCAAACTGTTACGGTTTCTCCGCCCGCTCCTTCAACGCCTTGAGCGTATTGAACGGCGCATCCACCACGAACTTGTTCGCCACCATCGCTGGCACACTGCCGCCTGGCTCGGTGTGCACCTGGTATGTCACCTCGGTAGTGTCACCCTTGGGCACCAGCTTCCAGAAACCCTGCACTTCAGCCACCCGCACATAGCCTTTTTCTTCCGGCAGGTACTTGGGCACACCCTCCAGCTTGCGGGTCAGGCTGCCGTCGGCACCTTCGCTGGTGGTTACATGGATGATCGAATCGCGCGGGGTGACCGGCCACGGCGTATTGAACTGGGTGTAGGTCCAGCTCTGGTCACCCTCGTGCTTGAGCAGCTTCTGGCTCTTGCACTCGTGAATCCAGGCACAGGCCCCGGCCACGTCTTCCTGCAGCGCCCGGACCTTGGCCAGCGGCGCCTTGATGGTCGTCACGCCCTGATAGGCCTTGTAGTTCGAACCACTCACTTCGCTCAGCGATACCTTGATGCCATCCGCTTGCTTGGCAACCTTCCAGTCTTCAGCCTGCGCCACCGACATGAACATCGCACTCAGACCACAAATCACCGCTACCCGCTTCATCGAACCCATCGTGTTGTTTTCCTTGTTTGCGAAGTTCCACTCACTCAAGCCGCCGTCACTTGCTCCAGCCAACCGATGATCCTGATCGCCTCGTCGCGATCATTGCCGCAGGTGTCCACCTCCGCCTGGAAGCCCGAGCACACCGCCGGCCGTTCAGGCTGGCCGAACAGGCTGCAGAGGTTGTGCTCGGACAGTTGCACACAGCGTTCGCCAGCCGGCTTGCCGTGCGGCATGCCAGGAATGGGCGAGCTGATGGAAGGGGCAATGCAGCAAGCGCCACAGCCTTCACGGCAGTTCATGACGACATGGACCTCGGCCTAACAAATGATGGGTGAATGGGGATAGTAACCGCTAAAACAGGTGTTTGAAATTACCGCTCAGATGAAATATCGCCGCGCAGAATGTGACCGGCAGGTCGAGCAGCGTTTATTGCTTGAACTCGAAATCGATGGCTGCACCCTCAATGTCCTGACGGGCATCATTGCGCAACTGCAATTGCATTTCGTTGCTGATCAAGCGGCCATTGAGCTGGAACGGGCTGTCCGCGGCAGGCTTTTCTTCGAACAACGACGGCAGCAGCGGCCGTCGCACACGAACTTCCTCCTGACTGCTCGGCTGCAGGTCCTTGACCATCTCCGGGGGCAGGCTCAAATCCAGGCGCGCCTTGGGCAAGGGCGCGGCAATCACCTCGGAGGCCTTGCGCTTGCCCGACTTTACCGCCTTGGCCGGCGTCTTCCTGGGGTCGCCAGCCTTGGTCTTGGGTTGCGCCTTGGGCTTGGCCTGTGGCTTGGCACTCGCTTTTACCGGGGCCTGGGCCGAAGGCTTCCGGTCCGGTGCCGGGGCAGCCGACGCCTGTGCCAGCAGTATCGGCCCCGGTCCGGGCACAGCCAGTGCCGGGCCCGTTGCACACAGGCCCAGCGCACACAACATCACGGCAGCACAGCTCAACGCTTTCATAGGCAACGAGACGTATTCATGAGTCGCACATGCTCCCTGTTCCTGCAGTCGCTGGCAAGCCCGCGATCTAGAGGTATCCGCCCGAGGCGGTTTCCTGGCAAAGCTGATGGGCCAGCATCCCCAATGTCAGCAGCGCCCGCTCAGCCTCGCGGTTCCACGGAATGCCGCAGTTGAGGCGAATGCAGTGGTTGAACTGCTCCGTGTTACTGAAGATCAGCCCGGGCGCGATGCTGATGCCCTGCTGCAAGGCACGTACATGCAACTCCTGGGTGTTGACCCGCCCCGGCAGGCTGACCCACAGGATGAAGCCCCCGGTAGGCCGGCTCATCTGGGTGCCTTCCGGAAAGTGCTGCTGTACCGCCAGCTGGTAGGCACTGAGGTTCTTGCGATATTCCTGGCGAATGTAGCGCAGATGGCGGTCATAGCCACCATTTTCAAGGTAGGCCGCCACCCCCATCTGCGTCACGCTGCACGCCGAGTGCGTGGTAAAGGTCTGCAGTCGCTGAATTTCCTGCTGATAGTTGCCCGCGATCATCCAGCCGATACGCACCCCTGGCGACAGAGTCTTGGAAAAGCTCGAGCAATAGATCACCCGCCCCAGCCGGTCGAAGGCCTTGAGCGCCTTGGTGCGCCCTTGCTCGAACATCAGCTCGCCGTAGATATCGTCCTCGACGATCTGGATATTGAAATCCGAGGCCAGGCGCAGCAACTGCTTCTGGCGCTCCTCGGGAATGGTGCCGCCCAGCGGGTTGCTCAACCGCGCAGTCAGCACCAGCGCCTTGATCGACCACTGGTTGGCCGCCAGTTGCAGGGCCTCCAGGCTGATGCCGGTGGCCGGGTCGCTGGGGATCTCGATCACCTTGAGCCCCAGCAGGTCCGCCAGTTGCAGCAGCCCGTAATAGGTGGGCGACTCGGCGGCGATCAGGTCGCCTGGCCGGGTCAGCACCCGCAACGACATCTGCAGCGCATCGACGCAACCGTGGGTTACCACCACTTCGGACGGGTCGACCACCACCCCGGCGTCGCGCATGCGAATGGCGATCTGCCGGCGCAGCGGCTCGAAACCCGGGCTGAACATGTAGCTGAACGCGCGCGGGCTCTGGAACCGCGTGACCTTGGCCAGTTGCTGGTGCAGCGCGCGCACCGGCAGGTAGTCCACATGCGGAACCGCCGCCCCCAGCGGGAACACCCCATCACGCCGGGCTTCGGTCAGTACCTGCTGGATGATGCTGCTGCGCGTGACCAGCCCTGGACGCTCGACCCGCGCGATGTCCGGGGTCTGCGCAGTCAGGGCCGGGGTCTGGTGGACGTAGTAGCCCGATTGCGGCCGCGCGCGAATCAGCCCCTGGTCCTCGAGGTTGGCATAGGCCTGCAGCACGGTGGCATGGCTGACATTGAGCTGCGAGCTCATCTTGCGTACCGACGGTACGCGCTCACCGGGCTGATAGACGCCGCGACGGATGTCTTCCGCCAGTTGCTGGGCGATGCGCTGGTAGAGCAACAGATTGGTCATGGGACGGATCTCGAAACGCGGGCTATCTAATTGTTCTTGTACAGTCGGCGAAGAATACCGGAACAGTGCATAAGTGTACGGGCACAGATGCCAGAATAGTCGACTACACAGTTGTGTGACAGCGGCTTTTTCAAGCTTTGCGGCATAAAAAAACCGGTGACTATCACCGGTTTTTGTTTACCTCGACCTCAGCGCGGCGCGCCCAGGTGGCCTTTCTCGTCGGAAAACACGATCTCCACCCGACGGTTCTGCGCCCTGCCCCGCTCCGAGGCATTGGCCTCGATCGGGTACTGGTCGCCATAGCCTTCGACCTGGATGCGTTTTTCGTCGACGCCCAGGTCGACCAGCATGTCCGCCACGGCCTGCGCACGATCACGCGACAGCGTCAGGTTGTCCTCGGGAGTGCCGGTGCTGTCGGTATACCCCTCGATGCGCACAACGCGCCGGGGGTTGAGCTGCAGAAACTGCACCAGCTTGAGCACGGTACGGCTGGCGGAGTTCTTCAATTCGGCCTGCCCGGTATCGAACAGCACGTCACCCAGGGTCATCACCAGGCCACGGTCGCTCTGGGTCGTGGCCAGGCTGACGATCTGCGCCTCCAGCCATTTGCCCTGCTGCTGCACGCTGACCAGCTTGGCCTCGCGCAGGGCCAGCTGCAGGCGCTGGCGCTCCAGTTCGAGCTTGGCCAGGCGCTCCTGATTGAGCACCAGGTTGCTGTGCTCGCGGGCAATCTCGCTGTAGCGCTGACTCAGGTAGGCGTAATGGCGCACGTCCGCACCACTGCCCACGTAGCTGGACAACCGCTCGGCACGGGCCAGCGACTCGCCGGCGCGGATCACGTCACGCGGCGCACTGCGCAGCACATTGGAATCGTCCTTCACTGCCTGGAAACTGGCGGAAGCCTGGTCGAGGGCGGTTTCGCTGCGCTCGCTGGCGCAGCCCTGCAACCCCAGCACACCTGCACACAACACGGCCACCAAGGGCTTGATCGAACTCACTGTTGCTCCCCCAACTGCTTGCGCAGACGATTGACCCGCGATTGCAGCAGCGACAGCTGCTCCTGACTCTTGAGGGTCAGCACCCGGGCTTCGGCCAGCCGCGCATCAAGCTCGGCCTGCTCGGCGCGCAGCCGCGCATCACGGTACGACTCGCTGGCCATGTTGCTGCGGGCGCGGGCAAGCTTGTCTTCGGCCAGCTTCAGCTCGGCCACTTCGTCGGTGGCACCGACGGCCTTGGCCTGCTCCAGCGCCTGTTCGGACAGGCGCATCTGCTCGTGGGGCGCCGGGTCGGCAGCGCAACCGGCCAGGGCCAGTAACGCCATGGCAGCGAAAAGCGGTTGAGTTCTCACACAATCTTCCTACTGTTTGGGGGCGTCGAGCGGTTGCTGCAGCTGCGCCTTCCAGCGCTCGACATTGCGTTGCAGTACTGCCTGAGGCACGCCTGAGGCCGGCAATTCTGTCAGTTTTTTGGCCAGCTGTCCGCGCAACCAGGCGTCATTGCACGCCGAATTGTGCGACAGCGCCAGGTACAGCCCGGGGCGATCCAGCGGCAGGCCGCGGGCGATCAGGTCGTTGGCCATGCCAAGGGTCTGCGCCATGGCCATGCCGGCGTACCGCCCGGCCAGCACATAGTCGACCTGGCCAAGCAAAAGCTTCTGGAATGCCTGGGTCAGGTTCTGCGCCGGCGCCAGCTTCAACTGGTCCTTGGCAAACTGGGCGAACGCCGGGGTCAGCCTGGCCTTCTCCGAGATCGCGCCCTGGTGCTGGTGCAGATCGGCCAGGCCGTCGTAGGCCAGCGTGGAGTCGTGCCGGGTCCACACCAGGTAGTCGTTCTGCAGCAGCGCCGGGTGGATGAAGTCGACACGGGTCAGGTCTTCAGTGGCCAGCGGCGCATCCACCAGCAGGTCCATGCGTCCGCTGCGCACTTCATCCTGCGCCTCGTTGCGCTTGCCTGCGTACAGCACCTCGACCTTCAGCCCAAGCTCCGTCGCCACCTGCTTGAGCAGGTCGACGTTGGCGCCAATCAGGTGCCTGGGGTCCTGCGGGTCGCGCCAGGCATAGGGCGGCGCATCGGGGCTGCCGGTCGCCACCAGACGCTCGCACTTGCCCACCGCCAGCGCCGCCGTGGGCAAGCAGGCAAACCCCAGCAATCCTGCCATCGCCATTCGGCCAAGCCACCCCATGCACATGCCTCCCTTGCGTCGCGAAATAAAAAAGCCCGATCAAAAGACCGGGCTCTTTATAAGTGAAGCGGCTGGATTAAACCAGCTTCTCCAGCTCAGGTACGGCTTCGAACAGGTCGGCGACCAGGCCGTAGTCGGCCACCTGGAAGATCGGCGCCTCTTCGTCCTTGTTGATCGCAACGATCACCTTGGAGTCCTTCATGCCGGCCAGGTGCTGGATCGCGCCGGAGATACCGACGGCGATGTACAGCTGCGGCGCAACGATCTTGCCGGTCTGGCCGACCTGCATGTCGTTGGGCACGAAGCCTGCGTCGACCGCGGCGCGCGAAGCACCCACGGCGGCGCCGAGCTTGTCGGCCAGCGCGTACAGGTGCTTGAAGTTGTCACCGTTCTGCATGCCGCGACCGCCGGAAACGACGATCTTGGCAGCGGTCAGCTCAGGACGATCGGACTTGGCCAGCTCTTCGCCGACAAATGCCGACTTGCCCGCATCGTGGGCAGCGCCAACCGCTTCGACAGCAGCCGAACCACCTTCGGCGGCAACGGCGTCGAAGCCGGTGGCACGCACGGTGATGACCTTGACCGCAGCGCTCGATTGCACGGTGGCAATGGCGTTACCGGCGTAGATCGGACGCTTGAAGGTGTCCGCCGACTCGACCGCGATGATCTCGGAGATCTGGTCGACGTCCAGCAGCGCGGCAACGCGCGGCAGGATGTTCTTGCCGTTGGAGGTGGCTGGTGCCAGCACGTGGCTGTAGGCCTTGCCAAGCTCGGCCACCAGCGGCGCGACGTTTTCCGGCAGCTGGTGCGCATAGGCAGCGTTGTCGGCTACCAGCACCTTGGCCACGCCAGCGATTTTCGCGGCAGCTTCGGCAACGCCACCCACGTTCTGGCCAGCGACCAGTACGTGGATATCGCCACCGATTTTCGCGGCGGCAGCAACGGTGTTCAGGGTCGCCGGGGCAACGGCGCCGTTTTCGTGTTCAGCGATAACCAGGATAGTCATTTAGATTACCTTCGCCTCGTTCTTCAGTTTCTCGACCAGTTCAGCCACCGACTTGACCTTGATACCAGCGCTGCGTGCAGCTGGCGCTTCGACTTTCAGGGTCTTGTTGGTAGAGGCGGTGGAAACGCCCAGCGCGTCCGGAGTCACAGTCTCCAGCGGCTTCTTCTTGGCCTTCATGATGTTCGGCAGCGACGCATAGCGCGGCTCGTTCAGACGCAGGTCGGTGGTCACGATCGCCGGCAGGTTCAGAGCAACGGTCTGCAGGCCGCCATCGATTTCACGGGTGACGTTGACCTTGTCGCCGGCCACTTCCACCTTGGAGGCGAAAGTACCCTGGGCATAACCGGTCAGCGCAGCCAGCATCTGGCCGGTCTGGTTGTTGTCGCTGTCGATGGCCTGCTTGCCAAGGATGACCAGTTGCGGCTGCTCCTTGTCGACCACAGCCTTGAGCAGCTTGGCCACGGCCAGCGAGGTCAGCTCTTCAGCCGACTCGACCAGCACGGCGCGGTCGGCACCCAGTGCCAGGGCGGTACGCAGCTGCTCCTGGGCAGTGGCCGGGCCGACGGTAACGACGACGATTTCGCTCGCCACGCCCTTCTCTTTCAGGCGCACGGCTTCTTCTACGGCGATTTCGCAGAAGGGGTTCATGGACATCTTGACGTTAGCAAGGTCTACGCCGGAGTTGTCCGCCTTGACGCGAACCTTGACGTTATAGTCGACCACTCGTTTGACAGCTACAAGAACCTTCATGGATTCCTCGTTACTCTCCGGTGAAAAGAATGTCGCCTGGGCAGAACCGGGCGATTGCGCGTGGGTACAAGGGCACCTCCAAAAACGAACGCGAGCAGGTGAAATTCAACTGACTGTGCAGTCTGTTCTCGACGCTTGCGCGCAAAACCCGTGGGTCATTGTTTGTCGTGGCGTGTAAACTCCACTACAAAGGCGGGTCCTGGCGTAACTGCCCTGCTTTTTGCCTGGTTTTTAGGGGTGCTCCTGCATCCGACGGTCAGCCTACGGCGAGCGTAAAACCGCCCGTATCTTGACCGTAACGCCCAATCCGGTCAATACGGCAAACCAGCCAGCTTCAAGCCGTGCGTCTTTGATTTTACTGGGCTGCGGCAAATTCAAACAAACGTTTGTATTGGACCTCGCAAGTGGTGTAGATATAATGCGCGGCCAAGAGAAAGCGGTGTAGTCCGTCATCACCCGAGCTACACACCCGGGTACTTCGAAATGACCGCCTGACACCCGCCAACAAAGAAAAACCGATGAGCCTTGAGTAGGAGAGAACCTGTGGAACGCGAATACATGGAATTCGACGTGGTCATCGTCGGCGCTGGCCCGGCAGGCCTGTCCGCCGCCTGCCGACTGAAGCAGAAGGCCGCCGAAGCCGGTAATGAAATCAGCGTCTGCGTGGTCGAGAAAGGCTCCGAGGTCGGTGCACACATTCTCTCCGGTGCGGTGTTCGAGCCGCGTGCCCTGAACGAACTGTTCCCGGACTGGAAAGAACTCGGCGCGCCACTGAACACCGAGGTCAAGCGCGACGACATCTACGTGCTGCGCGACGCCAGCAGCTCGGTCAAGGTGCCCGATCTGTTCGTGCCCAAGACCATGCACAACGAAGGCAACTACATCATCTCGCTGGGCAACCTGTGCCGCTGGCTGGCCCAGCAGGCCGAGAACCTGGGCGTGGAAGTCTACCCAGGCTTCGCTGCCCAGGAAGCGCTGTTCGATGAAAACGGCGTGGTCCGCGGGATCATCACCGGCGACCTGGGTGTCGACCGCGAAGGCAACCCCAAGGAAGGCGTATACACCCCCGGCATGGAACTGCGCGGCAAGTACACGCTGTTCGCCGAAGGCTGCCGTGGGCATATCGGCAAGCAACTGATCAAGCGCTTCGACCTGGACAACGCCAGCGACGTGCAGCACTACGGCATCGGCCTCAAGGAAATCTGGGAAATCGACCCGGCCAAGCACCAGCAAGGCCTGGTGATCCACACCGCCGGCTGGCCGCTGGACGTGATGAGCACCGAGAACACCGGCGGCTCGTTCCTGTATCACCTGGAAAACAACCAAGTGGTGGTCGGCCTGATCGTCGACCTGTCGTATGCCAACGCCTACCTCTCCCCGTTCGACGAGTTCCAGCGCCTCAAGCACCACCCGGTGCTCGCCCAGTACCTGGAGGGTGGCAAGCGCATCAGCTATGGCGCCCGTGCCCTGGCCAAGGGCGGCCTGAACTCGCTGCCGAAAATGGTATTCAAGGGCGGCGCGCTGATCGGCTGCGACCTGGGCACCATGAACGTGGCCAAGATCAAGGGCAGCCACACCGCCATGAAGTCCGGCATGCTCGCAGCCGAAGCGGTGGCCGATGCGCTGCTGGCCGGTAGCGAGGGTGGCGACGAACTGACCGCCTACGTCGACGGCTTCAAGGCCAGCTGGCTGTACGAAGAACTGTTCGCCAGCCGCAACTTCGGCCCGGCGATGCACAAGTTCGGCCCGATGCTCGGCGCGGCATTCAACTATGTCGACCAGAACTGGTTCGGCGGCAAGCTGCCGTTCACCCTGCACGACACCAAGCCGGACTACGCCTGCCTCAAGCTGGCGGCCGACTCGAAGAAGATCGATTACCCCAAGCCCGATGGCAAGTTGAGCTTCGACAAGCTGAGCTCGGTGTTCCTCTCCAGCACCAACCATGAAGAAGAGCAGCCGTGCCACCTGAAGCTGACCGACCCGAGCATCCCGATCGGCACCAACCTGCCGTTGTACGACGAACCGGCGCAGCGCTACTGCCCGGCCGGCGTATACGAGGTGATCAGCCAGGAAGACGGCAGCAAGCGCTTCCAGATCAACGCCCAGAACTGCGTGCACTGCAAGACCTGTGACATCAAGGACCCTTCGCAGAACATCACCTGGGTGACCCCGGAAGGTGCTGGCGGCCCGACTTACCCGAACATGTAAGTACCGCCCACAAAAAAAGCCCCCACGCCTTGCGGCGCTGGGGGCTTTTCCGTGAAGGCGTTCGAGCAAACGGTCTCACACCTTCGCCAACACCAGTTCATCCCCGGCCCGCAGGTCCTCTCGCGCACTGAAGTACACCGCCGTGAGCAGGCCCACCGTGCCCATCAGCAGGCAGAACCCCACACACACCCATGGGCTCCACGGCATCAGCGCAATCAGCATAAGCGGCGTGGTGCTGGCCCACAGCGCATAGGCCAGGTTGTAGGTAAAGGAAATCCCCGACACGCGAATGGCCGGCGGAAACAGCCCGACCATCACCGACGGCACCACCCCCACCACACCACAGGCCAGCCCTGCCAGCGCATAGGCCACCCCGGTCCAGCCCCAGCCGCCGATCAGGCTGGCATACAGCGCCCCCACTCCCAACGGCAGCAACAGGCTGTAGACCATCAGCGCGCGCCAGGCACCTACCCGGTCCACCAGCAAGCCGGCCAGCACGCAACCGATGTTCAAGAACACGATACCCAGCGCGCTCAGGGCGAAGGTGTCGGCCGCGCTCATGCCGAAGCGCTGCTGCATCACCGTCGGGGTAATCACCACCAGCACCACCACCGCCGAGGTCAGCACGCAGGTCAGCAGGGCCGCCGGCACCAGCGCGCGGCGGTGCTCGCGCAGCACCGTGCGCAGCGGGAAGGCCACCGGTTGTTCACGCCGCTCGCGCAGCGCCAGGAACACCGGCGTCTCGCTCAGCCAGCGGCGCAGCCACACCCCGATCACGCCGAACACCCCGCCCAGCAAGAATGGATAGCGCCAGGCGTAGTCCAGAATCTCCTGGGCGGTGAACACCTGGGCCAGCGCCGTGGCGGTCAGCGCGCCCAGCAGGTAGCCGAACGTCAGCCCGGCCTGCAGAAAACCCAGCGCATAGCCCCGCCGCCCGGCCGGCGCATGCTCGGCGACGAAGGTCCAGGCACTTGGCACCTCGCCGCCCACCGCCGCGCCCTGCAGAATGCGCAGGCCCAGCAGGATCAGCGGCGCCGCGTAGCCGATGTCGGCATAGGTCGGCATCACCCCGATCAGCAGGCACGGCAGCGCCATCATCAGGATGCTCAGGCTGAAGACCTTCTTGCGCCCCAGGTGATCGGCAAAATGCGCCATCAGGATGCCGCCCAGCGGCCGCGCCAGGTACCCGGTGACGAAGATCCCGAAGCTCTGCAGCAGACGCAGCCACTCCGGCATCTCGGGCGGGAAGAACAGCTGGCTCAGGGTCAGCGCGAAGAACACGAAGATGATGAAATCGTAGATCTCCAGCGCACCGCCCAGCGCCGCCAGGCCCAGGGTCTTGTGGTCGTCGCGCGAAAGCCGCAGCGGGCGCGCAGGGTTGGTGGCAGTCATAAAGGCATCCGCTTCGATAGGCTCACTGCGCGCAGCAAGGCGCGCCAGGACAGGCGCAGAGCATACCAAAAAGCGGCGAACGGCTCAGGCCTCGCGAGGGAACACCGTATGCCCCATGTTCAGGCGGCGCATGGGGGGCGCGTTACCAGCAGGCCTGTACCCGGGGTTGGGCAACTGCCCCAGCAGCAGTGGGGCATCGATGATAGCCATGAAGGACTGCAGGGCCTCGTTGTCGGGCACCTTGGGCAGGCTGACGCTCACCGCCTGACGCTGGCCAGCAGGCACCGCAGGTACGCGAAGGTGTTGCGACTCATACAGCAGCACATGCTGGATCTGCGTACTCACGCGACAGAACCGCTCCAGATCGACCCCCACGTGGCTGGCCAGGTCGATATTTCCGACCAGCAGACTGAACGGCAAAAGCGCGTTCTGCACCAGGCGCTGCAGGTCGTCGAAGGTCTCGACAGGGGCAATCCGGTAATACCCCAGGCCGTTGAGCATCTTCTCCAACTGCAGCAGTTGGATGGGGTGCTCATCGGCAATCAGGATTCGCATGGACTTGTCGGGCATCGGAAGGGCCTGGATAGAGAGCATGGAAGACATTCCTTGACCGCTACTACGCCACGATAAACCTCAGGCTGCGACAGGCATTACGTCAGGTGACGGATCTGATAGATAGTTGTAGGGAAATGCCGGGAAATCAAGGCGCAGCCTCAATTGTTTGTTGCTGACCAGTGCATCAGACGGAATTTTGGCGCATCCGCGCCCGGCAATGCTTCATGGCATTGACGATATTTTTTTCCACCAGACTGCGAGAAATTCCGAGTCTTTCGGCAATTTGCTGGTGAGAAAGCCCCTCGAGCTTGCGTAGAAGGAAACTGTCCCGGCACCCAGGACTTAGTTCCCCCAACGCCTGCTGCATCAGCTCCAGTCGGCGATCCATGTCCATGCGCTGGCAGGGCGCCGGCGAACGGAATGCCTCGTCGGTGTCGAGCACTTCCAGCGGCTCGTTGTGCCGCACCTGACTACGCCGATGGTCGTCGATCACCAGATTCAGCGCGGTACGGTAGAGAAAGGCCCGCGGATACTCGATCTGCTGTTCGCCATGTCGCTCGAGCACTCGCACATAAGCGTCGTGGGCCACGTCCTCGGCCGCCTGGCGACTGCCCAGCCGAACACACAGAAAGCTCACCAGTTCGCGATAGTAGTTTTCCAAAACGACACCTGGCCAGGATTCGGCGCTAAAGCGCCGAGAATGGAGAATCAGGGTGAAGCCAGTAGGCAACAATACAAATTATTATTATTCTCAGCAACCTCCGTCACGCCTCGCAGATTACCCGATTGCACGGCCTGCGACCCTGAATGTGCGCCGGTAAATTCCTGTGCATATAGCTCGTCTAACGAGGAGCCCCCGTGCCTGC
This sequence comes from Pseudomonas sp. 8209, assembly GCF_028682105.1. NCBI lineage: Bacteria > Pseudomonadati > Pseudomonadota > Gammaproteobacteria > Pseudomonadales > Pseudomonadaceae > Pseudomonas > Pseudomonas sp. 8209. The sequence goes on along the minus strand of NZ_JANIAH010000012.1, from coordinate 15,389 downwards.
GCTGTCTACGCCAGCAACTCGCGGGTCAACCCTTCTGGCTGGAAGCCCGCATGACACGTCTTACGAAAAATCGCCGCCTGTTGCTTTGCGGCCTCGGCCTGCTCGCCGCCGGCAGCCTGGCGGCCTGGCAAACCCTGCCATTGGGTGGTGAGCCCTCGAACACCATCAAGGTCACCCGCGCCGACATCGAAAGCAGCGTGACAGCACTCGGCACCCTGCAGCCACGCCGCTATGTCGATGTCGGCGCCCAGGCCTCGGGACAGATCCGCAAGTTGCATGTGGAAACCGGAGACCACGTCGAGGAAGGCCAACTGCTGGTCGAGATCGACCCTTCGACCCAGAAGGCACGCCTCGATGCAGGCCGCTATTCGATCGAGAACCTCAAGGCCCAGCTGCAGGAGCAGCGCGCCCAGTACACCCTGGCCGAGCATCAGCTCAAGCGCCAGCAGCAACTGGCCGCCAGCGGCGCTACCCGCGAAGAGGATGTGCAGACCGCACAGGCACAACTGAAAGTCACCCAGGCACGCATCGGCATGTTCCAGGCGCAGATCCTGCAGGCCCAGGCCAGCCTGCGCAGCGACGAGGCAGAGCTGGGCTACACGCGTATCTACGCGCCGATGTCCGGCACGGTGGTCGCCGTGGATGCGCGTGAGGGCCAGACACTCAACGCGCAGCAGCAAACACCGCTGATCCTGCGCATCGCCAAGCTGTCGCCGATGACCGTATGGGCTGAGGTCTCGGAGGCCGACATTGGCAACGTCAAACCCGGCATGCAGGCCTACTTCACCACCCTGGCCGGCGGCAAGCGCCGCTGGAGCAGCACCGTGCGCCAGATCCTGCCGGTACCGCCCAAGCCGCTCGACCAGATCAGCCAGGGCGGTGGCAGCCCCACCAGCTCCAGCGCCTCCGGCGGTGGGGGCAAGGTCGTGCTGTATACCGTCCTGCTGGACGTGGACAACGTCGACAATTCCCTGATGGCGGAAATGACCGCCCAGGTGTTCTTCGTCGCCGGCCAGGCCAGCAACGTGCTCACTGCCCCGATCGTGGCGCTGGAGCCCGATGCCCGGCAAAACGACATGCGCCTGGTCCAGGTACTGCACCCCAACGGCAAGGTCGAGCAACGCCAGGTTCGCGCCGGCCTCAGCGATCGCCTGCGCGTGCAGATCCTCGAAGGCCTGGCCGAGGGCGACACCCTGCTGATCGGCGCGCCCGCCGCCAGTGGAGGCTGAATGTCCACGCCCCTGATCGAACTGCGCGACATACGCAAATCCTACGGCGGCATCGACACGCCCAAGGTCGAGGTGGTACGCGGTATCAGCCTGGCCATCCAGCCCGGTGAGTTCGTTGCCATCGTCGGGGCTTCGGGCTCGGGCAAGTCGACCCTGATGAACATCCTGGGCTGCCTCGACCGCCCCACCAGCGGCCAGTACTACTTTGCCGGCAAGGATGTCGCCGAACTGGACAGCGACGAACTGGCCTGGATCCGTCGCGAAGCCTTCGGCTTCGTGTTCCAGGGCTACCACCTGATCGCCTCCGGGTCGGCCCAGGAAAACGTCGAGATGCCGGCAATCTACGCCGGTACCCCTGCCGCCGAGCGCCATGCCCGCGCGGCCGGGCTGCTGGCCCGACTGGGCCTGGCCACCCGCACGGGCAACCGTCCGCACCAGCTGTCCGGCGGTCAGCAACAACGCGTCTCGATTGCCCGCGCGCTGATGAACGGCGGCCACATCATCCTGGCCGACGAACCCACCGGCGCCCTCGACAGCCAGAGCGGCGCCGAAGTGATGAGCCTGCTCGACGAACTGGCAGGCCAGGGCCACGTCGTGATCCTGATCACCCATGACCGCGAAGTCGCCGCGCGCGCCAAGCGCATCATCGAGATCCGCGACGGCCTGATCCTAAGCGACTCGGCCAACGCGGCGGCGCCAGCGCGCGCAGCGGTGGCCAGCCTGAATGCAGACGACCTGCGCCAGCGCCTGGACCGCGGCGCCACCCAGAGCGGGGCCTGGAAAGGCGAGCTCATCGAAGCCCTGCAGGCCGCCTGGCGCCTGATGTGGATCAACCGCTTCCGCACCGCCCTGACCCTGCTCGGCATCGTCATCGGCGTGGCCTCGGTGGTGGTGATGCTGGCCGTCGGCGAAGGCAGCAAGCGCCAGGTCATGGCGCAGATGGCCGCCTTCGGCTCCAACATCCTTTACCTCAGCGGCAGCGAGCCGACGCACAACGCCCCCGCCGGGGTGGTGACCCTCGACGATGTGGCAGCAGTGGCGCAGTTACCACAGGTGAAGATGATCATGCCGGTCATCGGCAGCGAACTGACGGTGCGTTACGGCAACAGCAACCAGCGCTTCTACGTCGGCGGCAACAACACCCACTTCCCCGAGATCTTCAACTGGCCGGTGGTCGAAGGCAGCTTTTTCACCGACGCTGACGAACATGCTGCCGCAGCCGTCGCGGTGATCGGTCACAAGGTCAGGGAAAAACTCCTCAAGGATGCCGGCGACCCTATTGGCCAGTACATCCTGATCGGCAACGTGCCCTTCCAGGTCATCGGCATACTCGCCGAAAAAGGTTCCAGCTCCGGCAACCAGGACAGCGATGGCCGCATCGTGGTGCCCTACTCCGCCGCTGCCGTGCGCCTGTTCGGCAGCCGCGATCCGGAGTACGTCACCATCGGCGCCGTCGACTCGGGCCGGGTCAAGGAAACCGAGCAGGCCATCGATCACCTGATGCGCCGCCTGCACAACGGCAAGCATGATTTCGAGCTGACCAACGATGCGGCGCTGATCCAGGCCGAGGCCCGCACCCAGAACACCCTGTCGCTGATGCTGGGCGCAATCGCAGCCATTTCGCTGCTGGTGGGTGGCATCGGGGTGATGAACATCATGCTGATGACCGTGCGCGAACGCACTCGCGAAATCGGCATCCGCATGGCCACCGGCGCCCGCCAGCGCGACATCCTGCGCCAGTTCCTCAGCGAAGCGGTGCTGCTGTCGATGGTCGGTGGCATCACCGGCATTGCCCTGGCGCTGTTGATCGGCGGCGGCCTGCTACTGGCCGACATTGCCGTGGCCTTTACCCTGGGCGCCATGCTTGGCGCATTCACCTGCGCGGTCATCACCGGCGTGGTATTCGGTTTCATGCCCGCACGCAAAGCCGCCCGTCTCGATCCGGTCAAGGCCCTCACCAGTGAATGAACCTCCGATGAAACCGCTCTTGAGCGCATTGAGCCTGGCCCTGCTGCTCAGTGCCTGCAGCACTCCACCCACCCCGCCGGACATCGGGTTTGCCCCGCCACAACAGTGGCAGTCAGCCAACACCCAGGCGGTGCGCGACAGCAACCGCGCCTGGTGGCGCAGCTTTGCCAGTCCCGAACTCGACCAACTGATCGCACAGGCCGACAGCGGCAGCTACGACATTGCCGCTGCCATCGCCCGCGTGCGCCAGGCCCGTGCGGCGCGCACCATCGCTGGCGGCACGCTGCTGCCCGAAGTTGGCGCAGCCCTGGCCGGCAATCGCGAAAAACAGATGCACCATAACGGCTACGGCACCTCCAGCAGCACCAACGACCGAGAATCGGTCAGCTACAGCGCCAGCTTCAACGCCAGCTACGAGGTCGACTTCTGGGGCGGCAATGCGGCGGCACGCGACAGTGCCGAGCAGACCCTCAAGGCCAGCGAGTTCGACCAGGCTACCGTCACCCTGACCCTGTTCAGCAACGTGGCCAGCTTCTACCTGCAGGCCCTGGCCCTGGACGAACAGCAGCGTATCGCCAGCCTCAACCTGGCCAACGCCCAGCAGGTACTGGAGGTGGTACGCGCCAAGTACAACGCGGGCTCGGCAACTGCACTTGAGCTGGCCCAGCAGCAAGTACTGGTCGCTGCGCAGCAGCGCCGGCTGCCATTGCTGCGCCAGCAGGCCACCGAGGCCCGCATCACCCTGGCCGCATTGCTGGGCAAGCCGGTGCAGGCCCTCACCCTGCACGCCAGCGATTTCAACCGCATCGCCGCCCCTGGCATCGATGCCGGGTTGCCCAGCGACCTGCTCAGCCGCCGGCCAGACATCGCCGCGGCCGAGGCTCGCCTGGCAGCGGCCAAGGCCGACGTGCAGGTGGCGCGCGCCGCAATGCTGCCCAAGTTGACCCTGACTGCCGGCCTGGGCTCCGGCGCCAACGTCGCCGCCGACGTGCTGCGCAACCCGTTCTACAGCCTGGCGGCCGGCCTCAGTGCGCCGATCTTCAACAATGGGCGGCTCGGTGCCGAACGCGACAAGGCCACCGCCGTGCAGCAGGAACTGCTGGAAAAATACCGCGGCGAACTGATCAACGCATTTGCCGATGTCGAAAAGGCCCTCAACAGCATCGACGGCCTCGATCGCCAGCGCCAATGGCAGCGCGTCGAGCTGAACCAGGCCCAGCAGGCCTTCGACATTGCACGCACACGCTACGAGGCAGGCGCCGAATTGCTGCTTAATGTACTGGACGCGCAACGCAGCCTGTACGAAAGCCAGGACGAGGCCGTGCTGCTGCATCTGCAGCGACTGCAGGCCAGCATCGCCCTGTACAAGGCTGTGGGAGGGGGGTGGCAGGTGCAATGACTGCACCTGCCCTCAGGTGCGACGCGTGACCACCAGGTGACGCGCGTACCAGGGCCGTTGCGGCACCCGGCGCAGCAACCCCTTGAAACGCTGCTTGTCCTTGGTATTGGCGACGATCACCCGCAGCGCCAGCTTCATGGTCTCCGGGTCCATCTCCACACTCTTGCCCGGCTGCAGGCCTGGCGTGGTGCTGCAACCATGGGTCACAGGGCCCAGCCAGGGCTGCCTGATATCGACCCAGCGCCCTTTGGCGAACCACGGCACGCCATTGACCCGGTTGCGCGTCACCTGGCCGGGGTGGAAGCGTTCGTGGGCGCGGAACCAGTCTTCGATACGGTCATCGATCCAGCCATGGAACAGCCAGAACACAGGGTTCACATGGGAAGAAAACGGATCGCCGAGAAAGTCGTTTTCGGGCCCATACCAACGCGCCGAGAAGTCGTCCAGGTCACGCGCCATGGGTACTGGCGCACCGTTGGACGGGTCACGCGGCACCGACGCCCAGCGCATGTGCAGCCAGTCATGCAGGCCCAGCTCCATCTCCGAGCCCAGCTGTCCCAGGGTCAGGCGCGACAGGTAGCGCGGGTCGCGGTACTGCGACTCCCATACCTCGAAATTGCTGTGGTAGGTCTCGGCACTCTTGATGTCACTGACCCACTGGGTGTACTCGGCATCCCCCGGCGCCAGCCAGGTTGGCGGCACCGCACAGCCGTCATGGTTGTCGAAGTAGCGCGCAAAGCCCAGGCGGTCGCGTTCAAGCTCCGGCTGTGGCGCCGGAAAGCGCGGCCAGGAAGGCAGGTCCTGCAACCCCCGCGCGGTCTGCAGCATATGTCGATGCATGAACAGAAAATCCACCCCGGAGCCATTGCGGTCCTTGGTCGGCCCCCGCGCATCGCGCTCGCGCTCGCGCGTTCCGGGCTGCCAGCCAAGCCCGCGCAGAGCATTGCGCTTGTCTTCGGGTAACGAGTGCCACTGGTCACGCGAAGCGTGCCAGAGTTGGTGAAACAACCTGTGCTCGTCGGAAATCAGCCAGTTCAGCAGGGCCGGCTGCAAGCCGATGCGCTCGCGTGCTTCCGGGAACAGCTTGCGGGTGGCGACAAAACGGTTGTCCTGCTGTACCAGGGCAAGGCTGCGGTCCAGGCGCGCAATGCGCCCGGTAAGCGTGCCGCTGCCGGCGTTGGCAAATTCACCCCACACCTCATCCAGCACCATGCTCAATTCGTAGACCGGTTGCTGCAGCCCCTGCTCCCGATCGAAAAGGCGCCACGTCAGCTCCCCCGCTCCCGGCGTGGCCAGGTCGCCCAGCAGGCTGTAGCGCGGGGCCGCGGGGGCACGCAGGGCCTGCGCGGTGTCGATGAAACCGCGAACCACGCGCCCGCGCGGTGCAATGTCGATGAACACCTCCAGGTCATGCGTGGCCAGGCCGTCCAGTCCCGCATCGCGCCCTTCCAGGCGCAGGCTCCACACCCCGCGCAACTGATCGGCCAACTGGCGTCCTGCCGTATCCGGCAGCTCGACCCTGGCTTCCCCCGGGGTAACCGGATGCTCGGGTCGCGTCAGTTCCTTGTGCGCGTACAACGCAGCAGGCACCGCAGCACCGGTCAGTGCCAGGCCTGCGACAAATCCTCGTCGAGATATCGTCATTGCCCTACCTGTATCAGCCTGGAAGCAGGCTTTATCCAAGCTAGGACGTAGGCTTGAAGGTTAAATTTAGTGTCGGCGCCACACCCGGTGCCGGATAAATTAATCGGCCCTGCGCTCGTTCTTCCTGGGGAGCACACCGCGTACCGTCCCTGCCTGCGTGCAGCGATCCGCCCCTCATGGAGACCCCAGATGATCCCGACCCCCTGGCACAACGCACTGGCCCTTGGTGCCCTGCTCGCCTGCCTGATGCCCGCCGCACACGCCGCCGTACCGCCCCCGGGCGAGGTGTTCCAGGACTGCAAGGACTGCCCTGAAATGGTCGTGCTGCCCAGCGGCAGCTTTACCATGGGCACCCCTGATGACGAAGTCGGCCGCCAGCCCGACGAAGGCCCGCTGCACCAGGTGACCTTCAGCAAGCCATTTGCCGTCAGCCGCTTCACCGTGACCATCGGCCAGTGGCAGGCATTTCTGCGCGACACCGGCTACAAGATGCCCGACGCCGATGACCGCCCCGGCCGCAAATGCAGCGCCGGCAACCCCAGCTACCCGACCACCGCGCGTCACCCCGCCGTCTGCATGACCTGGCACGAAGCGCAGCGCTACATCGACTGGCTGTCGAACAAGACCGGCAAGCCCTACCGCATGCTCAGCGAGTCGGTACGCGAGTACGCCGCACGTGCCGGCAGCACCGGCCCCTTCCCGTTCCCCTTCGACGAAGGCAAGGAATACAGCATCGCCAGGCATGCCAACACCTACGGGCCTGAAGACGGCTTCAGCTTCACCGCCCCGGTGGGCAGCTTCCCCCCCAACGCCTTCGGCATGTACGACATGCACGGCAACGTCTACGAATGGGTCGCCGACAGCGTGCATGACGATTACGTCGGCGCACCCACCGATGGCAGCGCCTGGATCGACCCCAAGCCGAGCGACCCCACCTGCGACTACCGGCACATCCGCGGCAACGACTGGACCGAAGCGCCGATCTTCTCGCGCTCAGGCAACCGCAACGACCGCTGTTCGGACAACGCCGGCGACTGGCTGGGCTTTCGTGTGATGCGCGACCTGTAGCCGACCGGCCAGGGCGCCGGTGCCGCGCCGGCGCCCTCACTAAATCCCCCGCGCATCCACTCGTCCAGTTTCAGACAGCCCGCCGTGCGCGGGTCCACTCGCCCTTAGCACGTAGCCACGTCGCGACCGAGGTAGTTTCATGACCGCAGCACCGCGTAGCGCCATTCGCGAACTCTTCAGCCTGCTCAGGCCTTACCGCGCCATCGTGATCGCCTCGATCGCGCTGGGTATCGTCGGAGGCCTGAGCGTCACCGCCCTGCTGGCCACCGTCAACCAGGGCCTGCACGATGCCGGCGGCATGGGCAAGGGCGTGGTCCTGGCGTTTACCGGGCTATGCGTTCTGGCCCTGCTCAGCACCATCGTGGCCGATATCGGCAGCAACTACGTCGGCCAGAAAATCATCGCCAAGCTGCGCAAGGACCTGGGCGCCAAGGTGCTCGCCGCACCGATCGAGCAGATCGAGCGCTACCGTACCCACCGCCTGATCCCGGTGCTGACCCACGACGTCGACACCATCAGCGATTTCGCCTTTTCGTTCGCGCCACTGGCCATCTCGCTGACCGTGGTGATCGGCTGCCTGGGCTACCTGGCGATGCTGTCCTGGCCGATCTGCCTGATGACCCTGATCGCCATCGGCATCGGTTCGGCGGTGCAGTTCTTTGCCCAGCGCCGCGGCGTCAAGGGTTTCCATGCCGCGCGCGACGCCGAGGACAACCTGCAGAAGCACTACCAGGCAATCGCCGAGGGCGCCAAGGAACTGCGCATCCACCGCCCACGCCGCCACGCCATGTTCACCCGCAACATCCAGGGCACCGCCGACTTCATCTGCGATACCCATGTACGCGCCATCAACATCTTCGTGATCGCCAAGAGCCTGGGTTCGATGCTGTTCTTCGTGGTCATCGGCCTGGCCCTGGCCCTGCAGGCGTTCTGGCCGGCCAGCAACCCCACCGCGCTGAGCGGCTTCGTGCTGGTACTGCTGTACATGAAAGGCCCACTGGAGAACCTGATCGGCAACATCCCGATCATCAGCCGGGCGCAAATCGCCTTCCGCCGCATCGCCGACCTGGCCGAGCGCTTCTCCTCGCCCGAGCCACACCTGCTGCTCAGCGCTGCAGAAAAGCCCGCAGACGCCTTCGAGGGCCTGGAAATGCGCGACGTTCAATACAGCTTCCCGGCGGCACCCGGCGCCGCGCCCTTCCGCCTGGGGCCGGTCAACCTGAACATCGAGCCCGGCGAGATCCTGTTCATCGTCGGCGAGAACGGCTGCGGCAAGACCACCCTGATCAAGCTGCTGCTGGGCCTGTACACGCCGCAACAGGGCATGGTGCTGCTCAACGGCAAGGCTGTTGATGCGCCTGGCCTGGACGATTACCGCCAGCTGTTCACCACCATCTTTGCCGACTACTTCCTGTTCGACGAACTGGTGCAGCGCGAAGGCGCCTTGCCCGACGATGCCGCGCAGTACCTGGAGCGCCTGGAGATCGCGCACAAGGTCAGCGTGCGCGACGGCGCCTTCACCACCACCGACCTGTCCACCGGCCAGCGCAAGCGCCTGGCCCTGGTCAATGCATGGCTCGACGGGCGCCCGGTGCTGGTGTTCGACGAATGGGCCGCCGACCAGGATCCGACCTTCCGCCGGATCTTCTACACCGAGCTGCTGCCCGATCTCAAACGCCTGGGCAAGACCATCATCGTGATCTCCCACGACGACCGCTATTTCGACGTGGCCGACCAACTGGTGCGCATGCACGGCGGTCGTGTGGTCAGCGAAAAAGTCTTCGCCTGAACGCCTTGAACCGGCGAGCGCACCGCCGCTCGCCGCTGCCCGCCTTTGCAACTAAATCGCATTCGTCGCCCTTCGTCTTCCTGACAACGCTCAATTTCTGCCGACGGCGACGAGATCGACATGAACCAGATGAATCACCCCTCCGACGACGACCTGCTGGCCCTGCTGCTGGCCGACGAAGCCGGCTCCGAACACGTGATCAAGGCCGGTTGCGCACCCACGCATGGCGCCTTGTCCTTCGCTCAGCAGCGCCTCTGGTTCCTGCAGCAGTTCGACCCGCAGAGCTGTGCCTACAACCTGCCTCGCGCACTGCGCCTGAACGGTCCGCTGAACGCCGACGCGCTGGAGCAGGCGTTGAATGCAGTGATCGACAAGCACGATATCCTGCGCACCCGCTTCGTCGAAATCGACAACCTGGCGCAGCAGCAGGTCGACCGCCAGGCGCGACTGATACTTGCACGGCACAACCTGGGCGAACTGCCCGCCACCGAGCGCGACGCAGCCATACGCCGGCACCATGACGCCGACCTGGCCCAACCGTTCGACCTGAGCCAGGCACCTCTGATTCGCGGCACGCTGTTGCGTACCGGTGCCAGCGAGCACGTGCTGCTACTGAACATGCACCACATCGTGTCCGATGCCTGGTCCAATGCGATCCTGCTGCAGGACCTGGCCCAAGCCTTTGCGCAAGCGCAGGCAGGCCTGCCCGGTGGCCTGCAGCGGCCGTCGATCCAATACGCCGACTACGCGCACTGGCAGCGCCAGCAGTACCCGCTCAGCGCCGCCCACGAACGCGCGACCGCCCATTGGAAGCAAGTGCTCGACGGCGAGCTGCCGAGCCTGGACCTGCCCTTCGACAGGCCGCATGCACCAGACCAGCTACACCTCGTCGGCAACCATTGCCTTACCCTGCCGGCCTCGCTGGGCAGCGCCCTGCAGCGGTTCTGCCAGCAACAGGGGCTGACCCCCTTCATCGTGCTGCTGGGTGCCTGGCAACTGCTGCTGGGTCGCTATACCGGCCAGCACGACTTCACCGTCGGCGTGCCCAATGCAACCCGCAGCCAGGGCCAGACACAGGCGCTGGTCGGCTTCTTCGTCAGCAGCCAGGTGTACCGTGCCCGACTCGACGGCGCGCAACCCGTCGCCGAATTCCTTCAACGCCTGCGCGAACAGTCGCTGGCCGCACTGGAGCACGCCGACTACCCCATCGAGCTGATTCTGGAAGACCTGCAACTGCAACGCAGCACCCAGGCCAACCCGCTGTTCCAGACGCTGTTCAACTGGCGCGTGGCCAACCAGGACGCAGCACAACTGCGCCTGGATGGCCTGGAGGTGGAATTTCTCGGTGTCGAGCAGCAGCAGGCCAAGTTCGACCTGTCGCTGGAGATCGACTACAGCCAGCAGCAGATCGACGCCACGTTCAGCTACAGCACCGCACTGTTCCTGCCACAGACCATCGAGCGTCTGGCCGGCCACTGGCAGCACCTGCTTCAGGGGCTTGTCGAAACGCCTCAACTGCGCCTGGGCGAGCTGCCAATGCTCGAGCGTGCCGAACAGCAGATGGCCCTCCACACCTGGAACGCCACAGCCACGGACTTCGGCGCGCATGCCAACCTGCAGACCCTGTTCGAACGTCAGGCGCACGCCACCCCGGATGCCGTCGCCGTACGCCTGGGCAGTGCCGCTCTCACCTATCGTCAACTCAACCAGCGCGCCAACCGCCTGGCGCACAAGCTCCTGGAGCTGGGCGTAGGTGCAGAGGTCGGCGTGGGCATTGCGTGCGAGCGCAGCCTGGAGATGGTGATCGGGCTGCTGGGCGTGCTCAAGGCCGGGGGCGCCTATGTGCCGCTGGACACCGGCTACCCGCAGGATCGCCTGGCCTACATGATCGAGCACAGCGACATTGCACTGCTGTTGACCCAGGCATCGGTGCACCCTGGCCTGCTGCTGCCCGAGGCCCTGCCGGTCATGCTGCTGGAGCAGGCCGACAACGAACTGCAGGGGTATGCCGACAGCAACCCGACGCCAGTGGTCGACGCGGACAACCTGGCCTACATCATCTACACCTCCGGCTCCACCGGTCGCCCCAAGGGTGTGCAGGTTCGTCATGGCGCACTCACCAACCACATGCTGTGGATGCAGCAGACCCTGCAATTGCAGGCCCAGGACCGGGTGCTGCAAAAAACCGCGTTCAGCTTCGATGCCTCGGTCTGGGAGTTCTGGCTGCCGTTGCTCAACGGCGCGCAACTGGTGCTGGCTGGCCCTGAACTGAACGACGACATGTCGCTGCTGTGGCCCGAAGTGCAGGCCCAGCGCATCACCGTGCTGCAAGCCGCGCCCTCGCTGCTGCAAGCCCTGATGGGCCAGGCCGAGCGCACATCACTGGCCAGCCTGCGGGCAATCCTGCTGGGCGGCGAAGCGCTGAGCCCGGCGTTGGTGCAGCAACTGCGCAGCGTCAGCGACGCACGTATCTACAACCTCTACGGGCCCAGCGAAGCCACCATCGACACGTGCTGCTACAGCGTGCCGACCACGCCCGACGGCGCCATCGTGCCCATCGGCCAGCCAATCAGCAACCTGCGCACCCACGTGCTCGACCACGAGCTGAACCCCTGCGCCATCGGCGTCAGTGGCGAGCTGCTGATCGGTGGCGTGGCCCTGGCCCGCGGCTACCACGCCCGGCCCGGGCTGACCGCCGAACGCTTCGTGCCAGACCCCTTCGCCGGACACGGCGAGCGCCTGTACCGCAGTGGCGACCTGACCCGCTATCGCGACGACGGCGTGATCGACTATGTCGGCCGCATCGACCACCAGATCAAGCTGCACGGCCTGCGCATCGAACTGGGCGAGATCGAGGCACGCCTGCTGCAACAGCCCCAGGTGGCCGAAGCCGTCGTACTGGCCCCGGACTACCTGGGCAGCCAGCGCCTGGTGGCCTATGTGGTGGCCACCCGGCCTTTGCCCGATGCTCAGGCGCAGGACCAGTTGCGCCAGGCCCTGATTGCCGGGCTCAAACAGCAACTGCCGGCCTACATGGTACCGGCCCACTTGCTGCTGCTCGACGGCCTGCCCCTGACACGCAACGGCAAGCTCGACCGCAAGGCCTTGCCTATGCCCGACACCGCGCCCACCGGCTACCGGTACGCGGCCCCGCAAAGCGCCATGGAACGCCAGATCGCGATGCTCTGGCAGGAAGTGCTCAAGCAGCCGAACATCGGCTTGAACGACAACTTCTTCGAACTGGGTGGCGACTCGATCGTCTCCATCCAGGTGGTCAGCCGCGCCCGTCAGGCTGGCATTCGCTTTACTCCCAAACAGCTGTTCCAGCACCAGACCGTGCAGGGGCTGGCCCAGGTCGCACAGTTCGACGACCCGGTTGCACACATCGACCAGGGGCCGGCCAGCGGCACGGTCGCGCTGCTGCCGATTCAGCAGGCATTCCTCGATACGCCGGTGCCATCACGTCATCACTGGAACCAGTCGGTCCTGCTCAAGCCGGCCGGGCAGCCACTCGATGCCGCTGTGCTGGAACAGGCAGTGAACACCCTGATCAACCACCACGACGCATTGCGCCTGAGTTTCACCCAGCAGGCACAGGGCTGGAACAGCGTCTACCGCGCGCCTGCCGACGCCCACAACGCCCTGCTGCAAGCGGTGGCGTGCGATGATCGCGAACTGGAGCAGTTGTGCGAACGCGCCCAGCGCAGCCTGGACCTCGAACACGGCCCGTTGCTGCGCGCGCTGCTGGTGAGCCTGGCCGATGGGCGTCAACGCCTGTTACTGGTAGCCCACCACCTGGTGATCGACGGGGTTTCCTGGCGCATCCTGTTTGATGACCTGCAAAGCGCCTACCAGCAGTGCCTGGCTGGCCAGCCCCCCAATTGCCGGCCCGTACCAGTTCGCTGCAGGCCTTCGCCCAGGCGCTGCGCGAGCATGCCAGGGGCCAGGCCATCGGCGAGCTGGACTACTGGCTGGACCAGCACCAGGCCATCGCAGCCGACCTGCCCGATGCCCGGAGCGCCATGGGCGCACCGGCACAGGTCGCGCTGCTCGATTCGCACCTGGACAGCGAACGCACGCGTCGCCTGCTGCAACAGGCGCCTGCGGCCTACCGCACCCAGGTCAACGACCTGCTGCTCAGCGCGCTGGCCCGAGTACTCGCACGCTGGACCGGACAGGCCGACAACCTCATCCAGCTCGAAGGGCATGGCCGCGAAGAGCTGAGTGAAGGGCTGGACCTCACCCGTACCGTGGGGTGGTTCACCAGTGCCTTCCCGCTCCGGCTGTCGGCGGGACATGACCTGCAGGCCACCATCAAGCAGGTCAAGGAGCAACTGCGTGGCATACCCGACAAAGGCATCGGTTTCGGTGCCCTGCGCTACCTGGGCGAACAAGCCGTGCGCGACGTGTTGCAGGCGCTGCCAGATGCACGTATCACCTTCAACTACCTCGGCCAGTTCGACACCAGCTTCGATGACACCCAGCAACCGCTGCTGATACCGGCCAGCGAAGCAGCCGGTGCCGAGAAACACGCCGATGCCCCGCTGAGCAACTGGCTGAGCATCAATGGCCAGGTGTACGCCGGCGAGTTGAGCCTGAGCTGGACCTATGACCAGAACCGCTTCGCCCCGCAGGTGATAGAGCGTCTGGCAAAGGACTATGTCGCAGAGCTCGGTGCACTGATCGACCACTGCTGTGACAGCCTGAATCAGGGCGCTACCCCGTCGGACTTCCCGCTGGCCGGGCTCGACCAGGCGCAACTGGATGCCCTGCCGATCGACCTGGCATTGATTGACGACCTCTATCCGCTGTCGCCGCTGCAGCAAGGCATGCTGTTCCATACCCTCTACGAGCAGGAAGCCCACGACCTGGACGGTCGCAGCTACATCAACCAGATGCGCCTGGACATCAGCGGCCTGGACCCCCAGGCATTCGCCGAAGCCTGGCAGGCCGCCGTCGACCGACACGACAGCCTGCGCACGGTGTTCCTCTGGCAAGGCGAAATGGCGCAGCCACTGCAGGCGGTGTACAGGCAGATGCGCGTGCCGTTCAGCCTGCTCGACTGGCAGCAACGCACTGACCTGCCGGGCGCGCTCGACGCACTGGCCGCCGAGCAGCTGCAACAGGACCTGGCGCTGGACAAGGCTGCGCTGTTCAGGCTTGTGCTGGTGTGCACCGCACCTGGGCACTATCACCTGATCCATACCAGCCACCACATCCTGATGGATGGCTGGAGCACCTCGCAGTTGCTCGGCGAAGTGTTGCAACGCTACAGCGGCCAGGCCCTCGCTACCCCGCCAGGCCGCTACCGCGACTACATCGACTGGCTCGGCCGTCAGGACGCCGTACTTGACCAGGCCTACTGGCACACTCAACTGGCCGACCTGGAGGAGCCCACCCGGCTCGCGCATTCGGTCGTCAACAGCACGCCGGCGCAGGGCCATGGCGCCTGCTACCTGAGCCTGGATGCGCCACGCACTCAACGCCTCAACGACTTCGCACGCCAGCAGAAAGTCACCCTCAACACCCTCGTGCAAGCCGCTTGGCTGGTAGTGCTGCAACAGTACAGCGGCCAGCGCTGCGTATGTTTCGGGGCCACCGTGGCCGGGCGCCCGGCTGATATCGCGGGCGTGGAACAGCAGATCGGCCTGTTCATCAACACCCTGCCGGTCATCGCCAGCCCGCGCCCCGACGTCAGCGTGGCCAGCTGGCTGCAGCAGGTGCAGGAAATCAACCTTGGCCTGCGTGAGCACGAACACACCGCGCTGAGCGATATCCAGCGCTGGTCCGGTCAACAGGGCGAGGCACTGTTCGACAACATCCTGGTGTTCGAGAACTACCCGGTGGCCGAAGCCCTGGAACAGGAGGCGCCCGCCGGGCTGACATTCGGTGCAGTCGACTATCACGAACAGACCAACTACCCGCTGACCCTGGCCATCAGTGCTGGTGACTCGCTGCTGCTGCATGCCAGCTATTCGCGACAGCATTTCAGCGACGCGGGCGTGCAGGCCATCGGCGAGCACCTGCTCAACCTGCTCGAACGCATGCGCGACAACCCCCGCCAGCACCTGGGCGAGCTGGAGATGCTCGCGCCGACCGAACGCCAACAGGTCGTCCAGGCGTGGAACGCCACCAGCACCGAATACCCGCTCGAACGCTGCGTGCACCAGCTGATCGAAGACCAGGTCGAGCGGACCCCCGGCTCCCCGGCCCTGGTGTTCGCCGGGCAGCACCTGAGCTATGCCGAACTCAACAGCCGTGCCAACCAGCTCGCCCATGCGCTGATTGCACA